>JAZJXP010000059.1:0-63497 GCA_040390835.1 Pseudomonadota bacterium | reverse complement strand
TCAGACCATTTGGGTCTGCAGGACGGTTGAAGTATGCGATGTAAAGCTTTTGGATATCAGCAGCTGTATTAGCCATTTAAGAACTCCTAATTTAATTAATTTAAAAAGTGCGAAGCTTGCTTTTTAGGCACTTACTCGCGTTACGGCAAGCAGATAATCGCAGAAGCACCCAATCGAAGATGTGACTGGTATCACATTTTCAAAAAAAAGCAAAACTTAACAACATTTGGCTTGTATTTCGAAATTTTTCATTTGCTCTGCAGAAACAGCTTTCAAATGAAAAGCCTAGATATGACTTTGCCAACCTACAATTATAAGGCCTGACCCGAAGTAAACCAAAATGAATATTTCGTTACATCAAATAACAAAATCATTTAGAGACTTAAGTATTAACTGATGTAGTAAAACAAGCAGGTCAAGACACTGACCCAAACGGAACTTTTAAGTTCAAACCGTATATATACGGACAATATCATTCACGAATTTTATTGGATTTTCTTTATACAAATACAAAAGGGCTTCCGCAGAAGCCCTTTTGTATTTCAAGACAGAAGTAAGCAATATTTAATATTACTTACTTATTACTTACTACTGTTTACCCCAGTTTGTCACTCCATACACCATGCGAGTACCATCTTCGTTCAATTTTGACTGGAATATATAAGCTGCTGTACCGCCTTTTTCATTAGTTACAACCCCTTGTATGGCCATATTCGCGGCGGGGACATATTGATTGGTGCCATATAGGATACCCGTACTGGTAACAGTTCCTTCGCCTTTCAAGGCAAATCTTTCGCTACCAGACACAACATCAAATCCTGTGGTAAATGTCGCCTTGGCAAAATCCAGCTGCAATTTGGCATTTTCCAGCTTTGCTGCTGACTCCAGACTCTTGATATTATCCACAACAACAGCCTGACTATCTTTCAAGGCAAAGCCCATGGAACCTGTAGTTGGTACTTGCCACTCTGTATTTTTAGCCTGGAAAATAGCAAAGTAAGCATTGGTACCACGTGCTGAAGCCCCATTCTGGTCTTGCTTCGTAATATCAAAGTCAGCTTTTTGACCGAAAAGTTCAAACCAGCGTCCCCAGATAATAGTGTTCGTCAATGCCGCGTTATTGCCATTACCTGCGCCAGTATTATTTGGCGTTTTATTGGTATTGGAAGCCAGGACCTGCTTGACACCACCAACCTTGTTGGGATCAAGATTAGGATCAGTTGCGGCAGGAGCTACCAAAGTAGCGCCATTATTATTAGCTGCAGTCTTGCTACCCGGCTCATCTGCCCTTGGAGGAGCAATGGCATCTGGCGTCAAACCAGGGGCTGATTGCAATAATTGCGGCTTATTCTGGCCTTTGTTGATCTGCAATAAAACACCTTGCTGACGGGCGAATAACTCGGCAGCGGCAACACCTTCACATGGGCCTGCGCCTTGCGGTGAGCAAGAACCACTAAAACCACTGACAACGATGCCACCATCCACCACGACTACACGTGTTGTATCCTTGTCAGTAAAGACCGTGAAGTCCGTACCACGCACACCGATAGCAGCCACCGGCGTATTAAAGCGGAAATTCTGCCTTGCCTGTTTCACAGCATTACCCGACACACTACGTGCCACACCAGAAATCAACTCCAGTTTGACGTGGGTATTGGCAGGGTTCTGTTTATCGACATGATAATTGACGATGCGTGCTTCACTATTTGGACGCACAATCAACAAACCATCATCTATGGTTTTAAAATAAATGTAGCCATCAGCCCCGGTTTTAATATTGGCGCCTTCTGCAACAGCGCTATCAGCAATTGCCGGTTTGCCATTAATTTCAACTTTTCCCCATACCTGAGAAACCTTTACCGCGTCCTCTGCGAATGCCATCGCAGGAATCGCCAGCATGAATGCCAGCGTCCACCGGACCAGCTGACCTAGCATATTCTCTGTTTTACTCTTCATATTCATTCCTCGCTTGCCTGAGAAACCGGCAAAGACTTTCACACCGGGCACACATTGCTCCGGCTTATACCGATTTACACCTGCTCATATTTTCATCATTATCCACTGATATGCAAAAAATATTGTGACGGCGATCACAATTTACAATTTCAGGCTACTATAACAGTTTTTTGCTAAGGCATTGAAATCAGAAGGATTATCATTGACATGTAAAGCGATGGCGTATAAGCAATTATTCTCGTCCAGACTATGCTTTAATTTATTGCCGCCACGCAAAAAGATGTTCAAGTTTCAACACACTTTATTTAATCCAGCTTATGATGCTGCCAAAATCATTTTGATTGATATGAACTTCCCGATCGCCTCATTGCCCAGTGAATAATTCAACGGACCTTCTTACGCAATCATGAGGCCTGTATCTGAGTTTTTTTTGCGTATTTCTGCCACTACTTATTTGTGGCTGATGATAGCCATCATGGCTGTTGGCTTGTGCGCGCTGAATGAGTGCCTGCCAGAGAGTCATCGCCCACTACCGGGCGATGAATGGCTCAGGGACCAGTTCGTGCAACTACGCGCAAAACACCAGACAGAAGACCGCCTGGCATTGATCGATATTGATGACCATAGCATTTCCGTATTAGGTGCAGCGCCGTGGCCGAGGGAACGTATTGCCGACCTGATAGAAAAACTTATTACTGAGTTTGATGTACGCGGCGTCGCCCTGGATATATATTTTGAAGAACATAAAGATACAGTAGGAGACCAAAGACTGGCAGCACTCGCTGCACATGGCCCGGTGGTATTGGCTCAGGCATTTGATTTTGACAAAAACAAGCAGACCCCAGCGCGCAACGGCCAACTGACGGGCGGCACACCAGTCACTGCATTCAGCCAGGCAGAGCGTGACGGCATGGCGCAAGCCACAGGGTATATTGCAAATCATTCTGGCCTCAGCAATGCGCGTTACATCAGCAATATTGGATTTGTGCCTGACCCGGACGGAACTTTACGGCGAATTCCGGTTCAGACTCGCTTCGAGGGAAAAGTTTATTCTGAATTATCACGTGTCTTGCTGGAATGCTGCTCAAAGATGCGCAAAGATCAGTTGTTTGCACATAAAAGCCGCTTTTCAGATGTAGATGAAAATGGATTTTCACGTGTTGAGTATAGTCGCACACTGTCTTCGTATGAAGTCGTACCTGCTCTGAGTGTATTGCAAGATACGACACCGCTGGAGTCTTTGCGCGGCAAATATATCATCATAGGCTCGTCTTCCCTGGCTTTGGCAGACAGGGTACCGACTCCCTTATGGTATTCGACCAGCGGTTTTCTGGTGCATGCTCAGGCGCTGAGTACGATGCTGGATGAGCACGAAGGCAGAACTTATGTAAAGTGGCCAGGGCGCTTGATGGCCATCTTATTTACAGTGCTGACTGCGGGAATGGCGATGTTCATGTTCCCGCGCTTTTCTGCCTTGTCAAATACCCTGATGCTGGGTCTGGCTTCAGTGGCATGGGTGGCACTGGCTTATCTGGTGGTAGACCACGATATGTGGTTTTCTCCGGTCGGCCCTCTGGCAGCGAATTTTTTTTTACTGGCAGTTGCCGTTCCTTTTGGCTGGCAAACTGCGCAGCGCAAGTCAAGAAGGCTATTAGGAACCCTGCAACAATATGTAGCCAAAGCAGTTGTACAAGAATTATTACGCAGCGATTTGAAAGACCCGCTGGCACCAAGGCAATTGCATGTCACCACTTTGATTGCGGATATGGAAGGCTACACCAGTCAGGTAGAAAACTTGCCCATGGAAGAAGCTGCCAGTCTGACGCGTGAATTTCTCGAATGCCTGACCGGCCCCGTGCTGGCCAAAGGTGGGACCCTGGATAAATATACGGGCGATGGCCTGGTGGCTTTTTGGGGAGCGCCACTGCCAGTAGAGAATCATGCAGATCTGGCCGTGGACGCAGCAATAGAAATTGTCAGGAACGTCAGAAATTTAAGTGCCCAATACGAACAACAAGGGAGAAAAAAGATTAGAGTCAGAATCGGAATAGAAAGTGGTATTGCGATTGCAGGAGATTTTGGCAGTTCCTTCCGCAGCATCTACACCGCCGTTGGCGACAGTGTAAATACGGCTTCACGCCTGGAGGATGCGGCACGTCACTACCCGCATGACATCATCATCGGCAAAGGTACCGTCGATGGTTCAACCAGACATCAGTTCCAGCCTCTGGGCGAACGTCTGCTGAAAGGCAAGGAAAAACCGACTACTATCTACACGGTAGAGGTCACTGCATGAGGAAGACCCACAAGATAGCGCGTCAACTATCATTGCTAATGCTGTTGCTGGTCTTTGGCAGTGCTGTCGCAAAAGCGGACAATGAAGCTCAAAGTGAAGACCTGTATCTGGAAGCCTTGAAAGCCATCAGCGAAAAACGCAATGATGATGCCAAGGCCATGCTCAGTACCCTGATAGAGAAAAAACCTCTGCACGCGGGTGCGTGGCTGGATCTGGCGATGCTACAGTGCAAACTGGGCAACAAAGAAGAAGCCGATAAAGTTCTGCTAAAAATGCGGCAAAACCTGCCTTTATCAGAAGATCAGCTATATAAACTGGAATTATGGCAACCCAAAAACTGTATTCCTGCCGCACCTGAACGGCGCATCGCCGTAGCTGTAGAAGCTGGGTATGATACTAATGTGAATCAGGGTGCCAGCAATCCCTTTTTCACTTTTGGTAGTGGCACTGAACAAATAACCTTGCAGCTTTTACCTGAATATCAGCCCAAAGCAGACCGCTTTGCCAGTTTGTCTGGCAATATATCGCAAGAAATCAGCAATAACGGTACCCTCGGTTTCGCCCAGATACGCCTGCGCAGCTATGACAGCCTGAGCGCATATAACACACTGGCACTTGCAGTTGGCGTGGAAAAGCCATGGAAATGGCAAGACTACAGCATCAGAGGCACTGGTCTGGTCAGTGCGCTGAGCCTGGGAGGCAAGCTGTATCAAAAACAGGAAATTGTACAATTGCGTCTGTCACCACCAGTTGGACAAGGCAGCCCCTGGCGTTTCAGCACTATTGCCGGATTAACCAATGTGCAGTATCCGACCCTGGGAAACTTCGACGCGCATACTTGGGAATTACGTGGCTTGCTGTCTTATGAAACTGAAAAATACCAGTTGCAAGCTGGTTTGGCAGCGATGGCAGACCGGGCTCATTCAGATCGTCAAGGTGGCCACAGGACTGGTTACTATGGAAATTTGAATTTGAGACGCCAATTATTCCAGCAAAGCGAACTGGAATTAGGCTGGAGCAAACAAATATGGCAAAGTGCTGAAATTTACTCACCCAATCTGATAGATGTAGCAAGGCGACAAGATCTTCAGATCATCAAAGCCGGACTGAATTGGTATTTCACAGACAAGCAGTCGCTGCAACTGGAATTCCGGGCGATAAATAACAAGGAAAATATCTCCATCCTTCAATACAATAGCAAGTCGGTACAATTGAGCTGGCAATGGCAGAATTTTTAAATTTGAATTTTCATGTCAGCATCACCATTTGTCATCTATGAATCAGGAAATATTGAAAACGAATGAGGGGCCATCACCATTGCAAGTCATGGGTTCTTCACAATTGGATTGACCAATGACGGTATCAAATAACGAAGTCGCTGTTATTCACAACAAGGCACCGGGCGGGGAGTCACAAGCGCCCTTGCCTGGGCAATTGCAATTAAATATACCCATTCAGACCAAAGTACAGGTCAAAGTCAACCAGATCACGGTCAACTTGCGCAATATCCCTCTGTTAATGGGGCTGAGCGATGAAGACATGAACAAGGTCAAGGGTGACATGCGCGTGCGTCACTTCAACAAACGGGATGTGGTATTGCAAAAGGGTGGTATCGGTGACAGCCTGTTATTTTTGCTGTCGGGTCAATTGCAAGTCGTTGATGTCACTGAAGATGGCCGCGCCATCGGTCTGCGTATGCTAAAGGAAGGTGATTTTTTTGGTGAAATTGCCATCATCAATGGTACGCCACGTTCAGCCTCAGTTGTTGCTTTGAGCAATGTGCTGGTCGGCTTTTTACCAAGTGCCACGGCATTGCATTTGTTTTCACATTCGCCAGCCATGGCAAACATGATGCTGCGTCACCTTGCAGAAAAAATCCAACGCGATTCCGAATTCCGTGCCTTGCTCAGTATAGGCAATACTTCACGCCGCATCTATGCTTTCATTGCCCTGTTCAAAAAAATCATGCCTGGCAATCTGGAAGTCATAGAAAACCTGCCTACCCATCAGGACATCGCCATGATGATCAACACCAGCCGCGAAACCGTTACCCGCGCGCTCTTGCATCTGGCCCAGCAAGGCATAGTCGAAAAAGACTTGCATCGCCTGATCATCCGCAAACCCGACGAACTGCAAAAACTGGCGCTGGGCGCTACCGTGTGAACACGGCTGCACACCTGATACAGTGCCTAGCTACCCCCCATGCTATTTAATTCCTTTGGATTCCTGTTCCTCTTCCTGCCTGTCACGCTGGCAGTATGGTGGCTGTGCAAGCATCAATGGGGCTTAAGACCGGCTTTAGGTTGGCTGGTGCTGGCTTCGCTGGTATTTTATGCAGTCTGGGATGTCCGATATCTGGCGGTACTCCTGAGCTCGATCAGCATCAATTTCTGGCTCGGTGGCCGCATCTTGAAGGCCAGGCAACAAGGAGGGGATCTGCATGCAGCAAGATGGATGAAGGCAGGCATAGTCTTTAACCTGCTGGTACTGGGTGGTTTCAAATATACCTATTTCTTGCTCGCCAATCTGTTTGCAGCATTCCATGCGGCACCGCCAATAAACCCCATCGTTCTGCCACTGGCAATTTCGTTTGTCACCTTCCAGAAAATCGCCTATCTGGTTGATTGCAGACGTGGTGACGTGCACAGGCATAATGTGCTCGACTATCTGTTTTTTGTTTCTTTTTTCCCGCAACTGATCGCCGGCCCCATCGTGCACCACAAGCCCTTGATTGCGCAAACCAGGGCAGATGACAATCCTCTGTTCAGACAAAAAGAAGCGCTCATCACTGGTGTCTGTTTTCTGGCACTAGGCTTGTTCAAGAAAACCATACTGGCTGATAGTATGGCACGCTATGCCAGTCCGGTATTTGAATTGGCCAGACAGACGACACCGGGCGGTGAAGCGGCATGGCAAGCCATGCTGGCATATACCCTGCAATTGTATTTTGATTTTTCTGCGTATTCCGACATGGCGATAGGCCTGGCGCTGATGTTTGGCTTCAAGCTGCCAGTCAATTTTTTCTCGCCTTATAAAGCGAATTCAATCATCGATTTCTGGCGACGCTGGCATATGACACTATCCAGTTTCTTGCGCGATTATTTGTACATACCCCTGGGTGGGAATCGCCACGGCCAATTCATGCGTTACCGCAATCTGTGGCTGACGATGCTGCTGGCCGGCATCTGGCATGGCGCGGGGTGGAATTTCTTTTTATGGGGTGCTTTGCATGGCAGCATGCTGCTCATTAATCACTTCTGGCACCATGTACTGAAAAGCAGTTCATCACTAAATAAACTATGGGACAAACTGCCAAAAATAATGGCGATTGCTGCGACCTTCATTCTGGTCGCCTTTGCATGGGTATTGTTCCGTGCGCCTGATATGACAAGTGCTGCGCACATGTATGCCGCTCTCTTGCAACCCGTCTCAGGCGCATATCTGCCCGCTTTACCCTGGCAGAATATCGCCCAGGTATTTGAAGGCTTGTTAAGCACAGCACCAGAAGTCGGCTGGCTGTGGATAGGCATAGGCATGGCAATCGTGTGGCTCTTGCCAAACACCACAGAATTACTGAATTACGACCCTAGCCCGAATATCGCCATCACACCGCTTAGCGAAAGAAGGCAAATTGCTTTGGGCATCATCGCAGGCATCTGTCTGTGGTTTGCGCTGAAATGGATGGCTGTCAGGCCAGCCACAGAATTTTTGTATTTTAATTTTTAAGCGAGCAAGGATATGAAAAAATTCTTGCTCGCTTTGACTGGCAGTTTCCTGGCTCTCAGCCTATTGTGGATAGTCGGCATCAAATACCAACTCGGTTCACCGACTGCCAGTTCACGTTGGGTCTACGATGCCTACCAACATAAAATCCATGCAGCACAAGAAGTCAAAACGCCACGTGTATTGATCGTGGCAGGTTCAAATGCCATGTTTGGTATAGATTCCGGCATGCTGGAAAACTACTGGCAAAAACCTGCCATCAATCTTGCGGTGAATGCCGGACTGGGCCTGCCTTATATACTGAATGTCTCGCGCCGCGTTGCTCGTCCCGGTGACACCATACTCATGCCCATGGAATATGCACTTTACCTGGATGAAGGCAAAGCCAATTCACAAATCATAGACTATGTCATGGCCAGGGATCTCGATTACTGGCGCAGCCTGCCGCGCATTACTCAACTGCAGTATGCAGCAGGTCTGGGAGCAGACCGCTGGTTACACGGCCTGCGACATTTACCTGACGGCCCTGTCACCAGCGGTACATATGGCGCCCATCATCTTGATGCACGGGGCGATCAGACTCATACCAGTGCGGCAGAGCGCAGTGCTGGTGATATCGCCGCAGTCAAGGCCACCAGGGCCTGGGATTATGCGCACAGGGCAGCCACAGAAACCGGTGGCTGGAAGCTGATGGAGGTTTATGCGCAATGGGCAAAGGCCAACAACATCTGCCTGATCGCCATGCCCACCGTCTTGCTGCATCATGCCAAATACGATACAGATGCAGAAGACCTGGCCTTTTACGCTGGCCTGCCAGAGCGCATGAATAAGCTGGGCATAGAATATCTGGGGAAGCCGAAAGACTTCATGTATCCGGAGAGCTGGTTCTTTGATACTGACCATCACCTGCAAGACTGGGCCAGGCAAAAACATACTGCAAAGCTGATAGAGCTGTTACAAGCACGGGAACAAGCTGCTTGTGGCAAGCAATAAAAAAACGGCGAATTACTTCGCCGTTTTTTTTGCGCGTTCAGATGCGACCGATATCTATATCCAAGGCATTTGCAATACCATCAATCGTATTCAGCAAGCGCTGTGACAAGGCTGGCCATTGTCTGGTTGCAGTCCAGGCCTTCGCTTGTATTGCTTTCTCTTTCAGCTTTTGTCCATCATGCAAAATGGCAGTGATCCCTTCCGCAATGTCTGCAGGTTCTGTGCCAGGCAAGATATGCACCGCATCCTTGACATCATCAAAAATCGACAGCGGCGTCACAGCTACCGGACGGCCAGAAGCCAGCCCCATGCGCACTGCTGCACTCGAAGATTCCTGCGTTTGCTGATACGGATAAACAATCAGGTCTGCCTGTTGCAGCCACGACTGGCTGATTTCATCTGTCAGATAATCAGGCAGGAAAGTCACATGCGCATCCAGACCTGATTCATGAATCAGATAGCGGCATTGATGATATTCATTGTCGGACAAACCCGATGGATAGAGTGAATTCACCAGCAACAAATGATACTTGCTGTCCTGCTCACGCAGTTTTGCAAACGCCTTGATCAGCGCCTGCACACCTTTATGCGGCAACAGGAATCCGTAAGCAGCAATCACGGTCTTGCCTGTCAGACGTGAGGTATCTACCCTGGCTGCAGCATGTTCCAGCGTCGGCATCAGGCCCTGCGGGAAAAATACCAGGTTATCAACAACACCCAGGCCCTTGAGGCGGTTCATATCATCCAGGCCATGCACGAAGATGCGGTCAGCCAACTTCAATTCAGTTGCAATCGTGGACAGGCTGATCAGCCCGTCTTCTCTTTGTACATCCGCTGTCGAATGAAAGAATAAGTGGATAGCCTTGCCGTCTTCCTTGACACGCCTGATCAGGCGCGCCATGGCTACCAACGAAAAGAAGCCAAAATTATATTGGACAACAATCACATCCAGTTTCTGCTCCTGGATCATCAGCCAGGTATGTTCCAGGTCCTCGTCCATACTGGCGTCCCAACTGCGGATGACATTTTCAGCATCGCGTGCCGTTCTTTCAGGGATATGGCTGCTTAAATAAACCACTCTGTCCTGTGGCATGCCAGCAGTCAGGAAAGATGAATACGAAGCGATACCACAACGCGCATTCCAGCTACTGATCCAGCCTATGCGTGGCTCCTTGCGTAATAGCGGCTGCTGTTCAAGCGCAGCAATCGCCTGGCGAGTCCTGCTGGCGACATCTGACCAGGCATAGTGAGTCGATATAAACGCATGCGCTGCCGTAGTTTTGCTGGCGATGACATCTGCCGGGCTGGCATGTACTTCCCGCAGCAACGCTGCCAGATGATTGACATCAGGGTCAGCCCAGGCAGAATGCGTGGAACTGAAATGCGAAGTTGATTTAGCATATTGATAGTCACATAGCCAGACTCTGCTGTCGTCGCAGAAATCCATCTGCCCGCTCCATGCGGTGGCGATCACTGGTAGTTTCAGCCACATTGCCTCTGCAATCGGCAAGCCATAACCTTCACCACGGCTGGGGGCAACCAGTACATCACATGCCTCATACAAGCCACGCATTTGCGCCTGGCTGTAATCATCCATGATGATCAGCACATGCGGAAAATCCGGGTCAGCAGCCTGTAGCGCCGCCAATTGTTCAGCCACATCATTGTGTGGATTGGGGAAAGTCTTGATGACCAGGCTGACATCATCACTTGCCCTGTATGCCTGACCATAGGCCACCAACAAAGCGTCTGGCCCCTTGCGCGGGAAGCAGGACGAGACATGCAAGAAACGATAAGTCTTGAGGCTATCCAACACAGCCTGCGGCACCGGCAATGCGGCAACGCGCATGACATGATCAACTCCATTGCCAACAGCAGCAATCGGCACACGCACACCATTGTCACGCAAGACCGTGCCGACAAAGCGCGACACCACCAAAATCAAATCCAGCTTGCGGTTGAATTCATTGACAAACTCTTGCGGGAAACCGGTTTCTTCCCAGCCATAAGAATTCACTACCCTGACGCGCGCCTGCATATCATCCAGGGTAGGCGGGTAGCAATTGCGCAGGGCCAGGTCAGGCATATTTACTGCCAGTTGCGATACGGTTTGCAATTCAGCGATATCGGGGTTGGCGGCCAGGAAATCTACCGAAGCAGTGAAATCGCCATAACCTTCACGGCTACGCAAGCCCAGTTGCATAGCCTGGTCCTTTTGGGACGCCAAAGCACGCGCCAGTTCACGGTTGACGATAGCCAGGCTATAGGTAGAATCGAAAGGCCCCTCTATCTGCCACAAGGGCTTTTGCTGCTCACTGGTAGCCACTTCCTGTTGAGGAATTGGTGCGCCCAGTTTTTGCAGGAATTGCTGCAAATCTGCCTGAATTTTCTGACGTGAGAATCGCTGGATATTTTGTCGCTGGCCCGCAATGATGCGGCGGCGCAAAGCCGGCTCCGTCAAGAGCATATGCACATGCGCTGCACAAGTTGCAGGGGTTACGTCAGCATCCAGCAAGATACCTGCACCACCCATGGTAGAAGTGACGCCTTCGGTAGCACGCGCAATCACTGGCACATCATGCAGCATGGCCTCGATCAGGGGCATGCCAAAACCTTCATGCTCGCTGAGGCTGACATAGGCGTCAGCATTGCGGTACAGCGCCAGCAAATCTTCGTCGGGAATTTTGCCTGTCATCAGCACCTGTGCATCCAGCTTCATTTCAGCGATGCGGGCATGTACTTCCTGTTCATACGGCATGCTGGTGACACCACCTGCCAATATCAGGCGCACGGGCTGACGAGAGAAATGGCGCAATTCATCCAGCATGTCCAGCAATTGCAACTGGTGCTTGTGTTCGCACAGACGTCCTACAAACAAGATATTGTGTGCACCACGCAAGCTGTTCATCAGCGCCGTGTTATAGCTGTGATGCTGCCAGCGTGTCACGTCCACCAGTAAAGGAATCGTCGTCACATCGGCATGGCCAGCGGCACGCAACTCTGCACTGTTCAAATCGGAGTCACCGATCGCTGCCTGAAAGTCCTGCGCCCACATTACCAGTTGCTGTCTGCCCAGGGTGCTTAATTCGGGCAAACCATTGTCGGGTAAAAACTGCGGCGGCGTGATGTTGTGGTAGACCAGTACCTTGCGTGCCTTGATGTCTTTGAGCCAGGCGCAATTCTCATAACCAAGGCTGTGATGCACCAGCAAAATGTCATCCGCAGCAAGCTGCAATTCACTATAGTGCTGTACTTCATCACGCACTTCATCCTGCACCAGATCGCAATAAATGGCGGAAGTAAAACCCATTTCACACAAGAGCTTGCGGGTAAAGAACATGCCATTGCTGACGCCGTCACCTCTTCCACAGGAAGGGCTGAATTGATGTATCTGCATCTTATTTACGACCTATGACTGCGTAATCCTGGGCACCGAATAATTCCTTATTGAGCAGTGCTTCAACCTCAGTGCCACCATGCAGCAAGTGATCATCAGGGTAAGGATGCAAACGCAAAATTTCTGCATGGCTAAAGCCACGCTGGCGCGCCATGAATTCGGCCACCTGCGGCACGATAGGATGCAAATGAGTAGGGTCAAAATAGAAATTGCAGGCACCCACCTTGAGGTTTTCAGGATTTGGCGTTTCAAAAATAATGACCCCGTCTGGGCACAGCGCATGGCGTGCGGCATCAAACAAGGCAATCAATTGCTCGAAAGGCAAATGCTCTATGATCTGGAAACCGGTCACCGCACCTATGCTGCCTGCAGGCTGTTCGCGCAAATACGCAATCGCGTCGGCATGGCGGCACAGAAAGCCCTGATCAAGACAGGCGTTGACCATGGAGATATTCATGTCCACGCCCATGGCAGGGATACCTTGCTCGTCCAGCAATTCCAGCCATTCACCACGGCCACAACCAACGTCAATGACCAGCTTGCGTTCCTCTTTTGCCTGTTCGCTGATATGCGCCAGATAGGGCAGATACACTTTCAATCTTTCCTTGATATCAGCGCGTGAACCACGGAACAAGGCTTCAAATTCCAGATAGAACTGATCCTGGTCAAAATCACTGGCGACTTTGGCTGCGGGCTGGCCAGTGCTGGCAAGTGTAACCGAACTTGCTGGCTCTGCATTGATCGCAACAGCTTGCTCGACCTGCTTAGTACCATTTGTCAAACCCGCACGCATCATCAGGTTCATGGAACGCAACTGGCGGCCTATATGCAGTCGGTCTAGCTCCATTAACCTGCTACCAATATCAAGTGCATCGTATTTTTCAAGTCGTATGGCGAGTTTTTGCTCTTCCAAGCGCAATATTTTTTGCTCCTGGCCGCGCACTTGCAATTGCAAGCCATCAATTTGCTTTTGCAAATTTGTTAGCGCAACTTCAGTCTGAAAGCGGGTGCGCGGCAAGCGCAATAATGCCTGGCACCAGGCCAATGCATAACCCAGGCCTGGTATGGAACGCAATTTCTGGCGCAAGCCTTGTGGCGGTGCTGGCACTTCAGCATTTTGTTGTGCAATATCTTGCTGATTCAACATGATTTCCCTTGTATCATCCTGCCCTGCCCCCATCTCATTCGAAGCAATGTTGACGGGTGTTGAATGCTTCCTGCTTTTCAATATCAAACTGGTCTTGTCAGCCAGTTGCTGTACTTCGCATTCAGATTTGTTCTGTGTTGCCATATTCGCCATATAATCCGGATGTTTTATTCATAATTGGCGGCAAATGATTCGTGTTTAGACCGCTAAAAGGCTAGAAAAAGGGGTAGAAGTATAAATGATGATGTAAACTGCGACGAAATTATCAGCGTCTGCATATTTTCATACTATTTCAGCTTCATGCTTCAGACTTTGTTTGACTGGTGTCGAGTTACTCTTAAGGTCTTGCAAGTTTAGCCTATTCAGCATTTGCTCACACCTGAGCTGTCCAGCGTAGGGAAATTTGCCGCACTTTGCACACTGATCGCACGCTGAGTGCACGCTTATTGCAACATATTAAATATTTTATAATGATTTGCCCTAGGGTATAGACCCAAAGGCATAAAGAATAAGAAAGTTATCCATGTTATTACAGCCTGTCATTCTTTCCGGGGGTTCTGGAACCCGGCTATGGCCGCTATCGCGTGAAAAGCATCCCAAGCAATTGCTCGCCTTGATAGGCGAAGAAACCATGCTGCAGGCAACTGCAACGCGCGTCAGGGACTTTTCCGGTGCCTTGGGCGTGGCCGAAAGAATGATCGTGGTCTGCAATGAAGAATACCGCTTCATCACGGCAGAACAATTACGCGTGGCCGGTTTTAACAACTGCAGCCTGTTGCTGGAACCCACCGGCCGCAATACTGCCCCAGCCTTGACGCTGGCTGCCCTGGCAGCGGCAGCCTCAGACAATGATGCAGTCCTGCTGGTGATGCCGGCAGATCATGTCATCAATGATAAACAGGGCTTTCACCAAGCCATACAAGACGGCCTGCAACAGGCCATTGACGGTGCCATGGTGACCTTTGGTATCGTGCCTGACCGCCCTGAAACCGGTTATGGCTATATCCAGACCGGTGACCTGCTGCCAGGTCAGGCCGTGCGCGAGCTGCAGGCCTTTGTCGAAAAGCCGGTACTGGAAGTGGCCCAGCAATATCTGGATGGTGGTCGCCATTTATGGAATAGCGGCATTTTCATGATGCGTGCCAGCACCTGGCTGAAAGCCATACAGCACTTTCATCCAGCCATGCATGAGGCCTGCAAACTGGCGATGGACAAGGCCAGCATCGATAGCGACTTTGTGCGCGTCGATAAAGAAGCCTTCCTGTCATGCCCCTCAGATTCCATCGACTATGCAGTCATGGAAAAACTGGCCAAAGACCAGGACTTGCATATCCCTGGCTATGTCGTGCCTTTCAATGCAGGCTGGTCGGATGTCGGTGCCTGGGATGCAGTCTGGCAAGTGTCGGACAAGGATGAAAACGGTAACACTGTCCATGGCGATGTCTTGCTGGAAGATTCACGCAATTGCCTGGTGATTTCTGACAGCCGCCTGGTTGCCTGCCTGGGCTTGGAAGATGTCATCGTGGTCGAAACACCAGATGCAGTCCTGGTGACTAATAAAGCCAACACCCAGAACATCAAGCGTGTCGTGACCCGCCTGAAAGATGAAAACTATACCCAGACTGATAACCATCGTAAGGTATATCGCCCATGGGGACATTATGATTCGGTCGATAGTGGCGAACACTTCCAGGTGAAGCGCATCGTAGTGAAACCAGGTGGCCGCCTGTCCATGCAAATGCATCATCATCGCGCAGAACACTGGATCGTGGTCAGTGGCACGGCGCTGGTCACGCGTGGTGAAGAAGTCATGACCCTGGTCGCCAATCAATCCACCTACATCCCGCTGGGCGTCAAGCACAGGCTGGAAAATCCCGGTGAAACAGACCTTGAACTGATAGAAGTGCAATCCGGTACTTACCTGGGTGAAGATGATATTGTCAGATTCGATGATATCTATGGACGTGTTGCAGGCTGATCCCTGCTAAGGAAAACCAAGCTTTGAAAGCTGTACTCATCTCATTGTGGCACTACCGCCACTTTATCCTGTCGTCCATCAAGGCCGAGTTTGCCGGGCGCTTTGCGCGCAGCAAACTGGGTGCCCTGTGGATGATTTTGAATCCACTGGCGCAGGCAACCATCTTCGCCATCGTCTTGTCTGAAGTGCTGGTCACCAAGATACCAAATATTGAGAACAAGTCGGCCTACGCGATTTACCTGATGGCGGGCATGTCAGCCTGGGGTTTATTCGCTGAAATCATGGCCCGCTGTACGACGGTGTTCATTGATTATTCAAACACCCTGAAAAAAATCGCCTTTCCCAGGCTCTGTCTGCCCTTGATCGTCGGCGGCAGCGCCCTCATCAATCATTTGCTATTGCTGGCAGCGATAGCCGTGGTGTTTTTATTTTTTGGTCATATGCCGACAGCGGCATGGCTGGTACTGCCGCTGGGTATGTTGTTGATCATCCTGTTTGCCTTTGGCCTGGGCATCATACTTGGGCTGCTGAATGTATTTTCACGTGACGTTGGTCAGGTCATGGGCATCGTCCTGCAACTGTGGTTCTGGTTCACGCCTGTGGTCTACCTGATGGACAATATGCCCAGGCGTTTTATCGCGGTATTGAATCTGAACCCGATGACACCGCTGGTCAAGATCTACCAGAATGCGCTGTTATACGGCACCGTGCCAAACATGGCAGATTTGCTGGTTCCTGTGCTGATTTCATCGGGCATGTTTATATTTTCATTCTGGATTTTCCGCCGTGCCAGCGCAGATCTGGTGGATGCATTATGAGTCAAATTGTATTGAGTGTCTCTGGCGTTGGAAAATGCTATTCAAAATTCAGCGGCCTGCTGTCACGCCTGATGTACTGGGCTGGGCTGCCAGTAAAACCTGCGTATGAATACTGGGCCAACCGTGACATCAGTTTCAACGTGCCTGCAGGCCAGGCTGTAGCTATCATAGGCCAGAATGGCGCTGGTAAAAGTACGCTGCTGAAAATGATTACCGGTACGGTGCGGCCGACGACGGGCAGCATCGCTGTCAGTGGCCGCATCAGCGCGATGCTGGAACTGGGGCTGGGTTTTAATCCAGAATTTTCTGGCAGGCAAAATGCCTATATGGCAGGCGGCCTGATGGGTCTGAGTGGCGAACAGTTGGACCAGCTCATGCCAGGCATAGAAAGCTTTGCTGAAATTGGAGCCTTCTTTAACCAGCCCTTGCGTGTGTATTCCAGCGGCATGCAGGCGCGCCTGGCTTTTGCTGTTGCCACTGCCGTGCGCCCGGATGTACTTATCGTCGATGAAATCCTGTCGGTAGGTGACAGCTATTTCCAGCACCGCAGTTTTGACCGCATACGCCAGTTCAAGGAGCAGGGTACGTCCATCATCCTGGTCACCCATGGCATGGGTGATGTGCGCAGCCTGTGTGACCATGTGATCCTGATCGACAAGGGTTGCGTGCTCAAGCAAGGTGCCGCAGACGAAGTGGTCGATTACTACAATGCCATGATCGCCCGCAAGGAAAACGAGAACTTCTCCGTCGAGCAAAACCGCAATGAACAAGGCTGGCTACAAACACGTTCAGGCACAGGCATGGCGACAGTCAGCAAGCTTAGCCTGCGTGATCAGGGCAGTGACCAGTTACTGGCAGCAGCGCATGTAGGGCAAAAGGTCAAGCTGGTGGCTGAAGTGCAATTGCGTGCCGACATCCCGGAACTGGTACTGGGCCTGATGTTGCGTGACAAGCAGGGCAGCGTCATCTGGGGCAGCAATACTTGGTATTCGCGCCAGGTACAAAATGATTTGCGCAATGGCGATACGCTGGAATTTGTGCTGCCTTTTGAATGTCCTTTGGGGCCAGGCTCATATTCCGTCACCACCGCACTGACCAAGGCAAAAACCCATCTCGATGAAAACTATGAGTGGTCAGATAATCTGCTGGTGTTTGATGTCATCAATGTGGATCATACTGAGTTCATCGGCAGCAACTGGTTGCGCGGGGAATTTGAAATTAGGAAGTTGACTGCAAGCTAGTCGATATTACTTAGAGGCTGTTGCAAAATTAAGATGGCTAGGCGTCGCCGACGCAGGCAGTACTTTAGTACGACAAGGAGGCGCAACAACGCCAGGTTAATTTTGCAACAGCCTCGTAGGCTTATGCTCGTCTATGACTTGCTGGTAGAGGCGGGCATAATTGCTTGCCATCTTGTCGGCAGTAAATAAATCCAGATAGCGCTGGCGTGCATTGATACCCATTTGTGCCGCCTCTTGCGGATGTGCCAGCAAATACTCCATAGCATGCCTGAAAGCTGCCGGGTCACTCGGCGGCACTACCATGCCGGTCTGGCCTGCGACATTGATATAAGTCGTGCCTGTGCCGATCTCGCTGGATATCATGGGCTTGCCGTACATGGCACCTTCCAGCAATGAAATGCCGAAAGCTTCCGAACGCAGATGCGAAGGAAATGCCAGCGCATAACACAGGGTCAGCAAGGCGACTTTGTCCGGCTCAGGCAAGGCACCAAGGAAATGCACGTTCTTCAGTTGCAGGCTTTCTGCCTGGCGCTTGAGTTCGATTTCTTCCGGGCCATCACCAACGATGACGATGGGGATATCCGTCCCCGCTGCTGCTTCCAGCAGGATATGCAGGCCCTTGTAGTAACGCAGCATGCCGACAAACAGGAAAAAGTTTTCACCCACTCTGGCACGCCATTTCGCCAGCAACTCTGCTGAGGGAACCGGGTAAATACTGTTATCCAGACCATAGGTAATCACCTCGGTCTTGTCTTTATACAGTTCCAGTGTCGGGCTGGTTGCCAGGTAATTGGGCGACGTCGCCACGATGCGGTCTACATCGCGCAGGAACTGGTGTTTGAGCGGGGAATACAGCTTCAGCAAATATTTTTGCCTGACGATATCCGAGTGATAAGTGACGACACTGGGGTTTTTGATACGCCCCAGAAAATGGGCGATATCCATGAAAGGCCATGGGAAGTGATAGTGAACCACATCTGCCTGTTTCGCCAGCTCAACAAAACGCGACAATGCCGACCAGGAGAAGCCGGTAGAAGCGATTTCAAAATTCAAATGGGCGCGGTGTACCTTGTGGCCTTCAAATTCTATCAGCGGGCGGTCTACATCGCGTGTCAAAGTCAGCACTTCATTTTCCACACCCAGGCGTGTCGTGCCCACCGCCATCTGGCGTATGACTTGCTCAACGCCACCAAAGGTGTCGGGGTAATAGGTGCGGTAGAAATGCAAGACTTTCACTGTGCGCTGTCCTTAACCAGTTTTGACTATCTGATAGGCAGCCACTGTGTTACGCACACAGGCATCCCAGGTCAACTCGGCGGCACGCTGCAAGCCACGCGCTTTAGCCGAACTGCGCCATTCTTCATCTTCCAGCGCCTGGCGCAAGCCATCGCGTATGGAATTCACATCGGCAGGGTCTACCAGCATCGCTGCCCCCGCCGCCACTTCCGGCATAGAAGAACAATTCGAGGTCAAAACCGGCACACCACTGGCCATGGCTTCAGCGATAGGCAAACCAAAACCTTCATACCAGGACGGATAAGTAAACAGGCGGCAACCGGCATACAAAATGGGTAACAATTGCTGGTCGACGAAACCCAGGTATTTGATCCAGCCTTCACGCTGGCCTTTTTCTATCTCATCATGAATGGCTTCACTTTGCCAGCCCTCGCCCCCAACCAGTACCAGTGGCCAACGCAGGCGCAGGCTATCTGGCAAGGCGCGGTAGGCAGCCAGCAAATGCAACAGGTTCTTACGCGGTTCTATGGTCGAGACAAAGAAACTATAGCCATCCGGCTGCAGACCAAATTCATGCAAGATTGGGGCGGTTTCTTCTGCGGTATACGGATGAAACACTTCATCGACACCCAGCAAAACAGCGCGCACCTGATCAGGACCCAGGCTGAATTCCTGCATCACTTCGTCACGCGTCGCCATGGAGTCTGTCAATACCAGACTGGCCCGCTGGATCGCCTCAGGGATAGCAATACGCATGCGGTCTATCCTGGCCTTGGGGTGCCATTGCGGATAACGGTAGATCGATAAATCATGCACCGTCACCACGCTGGGTAGACGGGTCCTGGGTACAAAATAATTGGGGCCGTGAAAAATCCCGCCTGGCACACTGTTCAACTGGCGGCCAGCAAGAATGGGCAGTAATTTGCCATACAGGCGCGCCACCATGGGCAACTGCCCTAGTTGCCGACGCAGGCGACTTTTATAACTGGCTTTGACTGGTGCTGTAGGTACAGTTCCTGCTGCATCTGCGCCTGCAGGCTGGTCTATACGCGGCAAGTCGCGCCAGAAACCATCTGACAAATAACGTACAGATTCTATCTCTGCCTGCATGGGCAAGCGGGTAGCAAGTTCCCATGCGTATCTGCCTATGCCAGCCAGTGGTGGATGTATGGCTTCTATAGACAGGACGACATTCATGCTGCGTCCTTGTGCTGCAGCATCCAGGCCAGCGTATCGCGCAAGGCGATAACGGGCAACTCACCTATGCATGCTTGCAAACGTTGCCCATCACCCATGAGTTTATGCACCTCATTGGCACGCACAAATGCAGGGTTCACATGTACCTTGATTTCATAGCCAGCGAGTTCACTGGCCATTTGTAACACTGAGCGCAGGGTATGGGCGGTGCCGGAACAGATATTGAAAGTCTGGCCTGCAGGTGCTTGCTCCAGCAAGCGGGCATAAGCTTTGGCTACCGTACGTACGTCAGAAAAATCCCTGGCGACATCCAGATTACCAAGTTCTATATCGCTAGCCTGACGGCGGTAATGGTTGATGATTTTAGGCAGCAGGAAATTTTCTGTCTGGCCAACACCGGTGTAATTGAAGGGACGGGTCACAATGATGGGCAATTTATCCATCCATAAACGCGCCACATGCTCCATCGCCAGTTTGCTGACGCCATAATCATTGGCAGGCTGAGCAGGTTCACTCTCTGCGATGACTTCTGTACGGGTATTGCCATAGATATTAGCGCTGCTGGCGACCAGCACGGCTTTTGGCTTTTTATCCAGGCTGGCCAGTGCTTCCAGCAAATTACGGGTACCGACCACATTGACGCGATAAATTTCTGCAGCATCGCCATGGGCAACAAATGAAATTGCGGCAAGATGGGCAACCACATCTGGCCGGATTTCTGCTACCAGTTCAGCCAGGCGCTGCTTGTCACCCAGATCGACGGCAAAATTGTCTTGCCCAGGTGCTTCTGCTCCGTGGGTAGTACCAAAAACCCGGTAACCAGCCTCTTTCAGTTCTTGCGCCAGATAACGACCTGTAAATCCCTTAATACCTGTTATCAGGGCGCGCGGCATCGCAGACATCAGAACGACGCGCCGTTCTGATTACGGCGCAAATCCGCTTCTACCATCATCTGGCACAATTCTTCCAGTGTGGTTTTCGGTTCCCAGCCCAGCACTTTTTTGGCTTTGGCAGGGTCGCCGATGAGCAATTCAACTTCTGCAGGGCGATAGAATTTTGGATTGACACGCACCAGCACTTTGCCGCTTTTTGCGCACGTAGCTGTTTCGTGCTCGCCTTCACCTGACCATTGCAACTGTATATCTGCCGCCTTGAAAGCCATGGTAACAAAATCACGTACAGTTTCGGTACGGTTAGTCGCCAGTACAAAAGTATCTGGCTTGTCGGCTTGCAGCATACGCCACATGCCTTCTACATATTCCTTGGCATAACCCCAGTCGCGCTTGGCGTCCATATTGCCGAGTTCCAGCACGTCGAGTTTGCCGAGCTTGATCTTGGCGACGGAATCAGTAATCTTGCGCGTCACAAATTCGCGGCCACGCAGCGGGGATTCATGATTGAACAAGATGCCGCTACAACCAAAAATGCCATAAGACTCGCGGTAATTGATGGTCATCCAGTGCGCGTACAACTTGGCTACGCCATACGGGCTGCGAGGATAAAACGGGGTCGATTCAATTTGTGGCACGGCTTGCACCTTGCCAAACATTTCAGAAGTCGAAGCCTGATAGAAACGGATTTCAGTATTGACGATGCGAATTGCTTCAAGCAGATTCAAAGCGCCGATACCGGTAATTTCTGTGGTAGTCAGTGGCTGTTCAAACGACACGCCAACAAAACTTTGCGCTGCCAGGTTATAGACTTCAGTAACACCGGTCGTTTGCAACAGACGTATGCTGGCCGACAAATCGGTAAGATCATATTCAACCAGATGCAAGGCAGGATGGGCATCTATACCCAACTCTTCTATGCGCCAAAAATTGACTGAACTGGTACGGCGATAAGTGCCATAGACGGTATAGCCTTTTTCCAACAGCAACTGAGCCAGATAGGCTCCGTCCTGACCAGTAATACCAGTGATTAACGCTTTTTTACTCATTCAAGAAAACCTCTTCGCCATGGCGAACATTCAAAATTCTTCGTTCAAAATTCTTTTTGCTAACCAGATAATGGACCGCTAGTTTGAATCCATCTGTGACAGTGATCACAATTTATCCACAGTTGCACAGTATACAATGAGTGTTCGCCGCACTGCGGAAAATTAATGCAAGCGCATGTAAGTGATACTACTCAAAGATCGCTTTAAAGCTGGATTAAACTGAATCAATGTTGATTATCTGGAAATTATTTTCGTATTATTAATATAAATTAATTAACAGCACTATGTGCGCCATAGCGCTTGCGATAAGCAGCGACCGCCTCTTTATATTGAGACAACTGCGCATCCCCGCCGGCAACCGACAGATAATCAAATAAATCATTCAGGTTGGCGATAGAGACGACCGGCATGTCATACGCCTGACCAACTTCTTGCGCTGCGGAATGAGCCGACAGGGCATCATCCTTGCCTGAACGTTCCATACGGTCCAGGGCGATCAGCACTGCGCTGGGGGTAGCACCGGCATTGCGGATCAAGTCCACCGATTCACGCACGGATGTGCCGGCAGAAATGACATCATCAATGATCACGACCTTGCCTGCCAGTTTGGCACCAACGATGCTGCCACCCTCGCCATGGTCTTTGGCTTCTTTGCGGTTATACGCAAATGGCACGTTCCTGCCCATGCGCGCCAATGCCACTGCAGTAGCCGATGCCAGGGTAATACCTTTATAGGCAGGGCCGAACAGCATGTCAAATTCCAGTCCGGAATCGAGCAAGGTGCGAGCATAGAAATCAGCGATGCGGCCAAGATTGGCACCGTCGTTGAATAAACCGGCATTAAAAAAATAAGGTGAGGTGCGACCGGCTTTGGTGACGAATTCGCCAAAGCGTATCACTCCAGCCTCGACTGAAAACTGTATAAAATCTTGTCTCAAAGTACTCAAAATAACCCCAATTCCTTTAATTTGTGCCGTTTTCTTTACCAGACCACAGCATAACATGCGTACTTATCTGGATTTAGTCTGTTTCAAGCGGTAAAACCAGTAAAAATTCTGCCATCAGTGCTTCAGACGCTGACAAATCCACCATATTTGTCTGTAATTGGGTGGAAATGGCGTGACAAGTGACGCCAAGTTGCCGTATTTGCACGATCCGCATTTGCAAATCTTTACATCCGGATAAATCCAGATACAAATCTCCCGCACGAACGGCGACAAAATCATCTGAAGCTGCGGATTCTGCTAAAGCCAATTGCTCAAAAGTCCAGACTCTGGCGTAGCGGAAATCAGGGCCCACATACCAGACGGGTTCAAAGCGCAAATCCTGGCGCGCAAGTATCAAATCCTCCAACGCCGTCTTCAAGCCTGCAGGCATGGTCGCTTGTGACTGGCACCAGGCACTGACATCCAGCATCACCATGCGTTTGCCCGGACGCGGCGCGCAATTGGCCAGATGGCGCGCCAGTTCGCGTAAATCATCGTTTGCTACTTCTGCCTGCAAGTGCGGATGTTGCGGCGACACGGGCGAGATATCAGCGATAGCAGCCAGGCTGCGGTGCAGGCGTGCAGCTGGTTCTGTCAGTGCAAATTCTTCTATCGCCTCGGCATACATGCGTGCAGCCAATGCGGGTGCATGATGCTCTTGCACAAACTGCCTGGCTTTTTGCCCCAGGACCTTACGAAAGGCAGTGTCATCATGCAACTGACTGATGGCCTGCAATAATTCAGTCTGTGTAAAAGTATCCGGCATTGCCTGCACGGCATCTTCCGGCAGTTCTGCCATGGCGCCGTTGCGGTTCAAAATCACAGGCAAACCATAAGCCATGCATTCAAGGACAGCGGCTGAGGTTTCTCCACGTGAGAGTGTACGCAACTGCACAGCGCCATCAGCAGCCTGCATGTATAAGGCAAATTCTTCAGTCGAAGTAAAACCGGTGATGCGTACACGTTCGCAATTGGCGATACGCTCTTGTAATTGCGCGCCATATTCCCCCGGATCATTCTTGCCAACAAAAATCAGATGGCAATGCGCATCCTTGCTGAGTGCGGATTCCAGCCAGGCATCCAGCAAGGCATGATTGAGCTTGGTCGGCCCCAGCATGCCAAAGCTGCACAATACAAAATCATGCTCGTCCAGCCCGAGTTTGTTCCGTGCGAGGTGTCTGTCAGATGCAGCAGGAATACGTCTCAACAAGGGCACTTGCTGCCACTGACAGGCTGGCCAACCTTTGATCCAGGTGCGCGCCAGTTCTTGCGCATAGGCCGAATGCACAATCACACCTTCGGCACGCTCAAGGATGCCGCTGCTGCAAGGATATTTTGCCATCACTGCGGTGTAATCAGCCGCATTGCGTCTTTCCAGCAAAGCTGCATAGCCATGTGAAAGATACATATGCTGCGCCCATATACCCGGCCTGGATGAACTCATCTCGAGATTGGCGAGCGAATCACTCAAAAAATAATCATGCAAGACCACGATGCCGGGATAACTGGCAAACAGTGGGTACATATAAGCATGCACGGCAGAATTGCCAAAATGGTAGAGAACACGGTCAAAGCTGGCAGCATGCTCAACAAACCACTGGCTGTCATGTATGGCGAAATTGGCTGTCAGCCACGGTGCGTCTATCTGGCTTTGTTCTGCAATCAGGGTGATGTCGTAATAATCGGCCAGTTCAAGCAGCAGGTCAGCGCTGTAGTTGGCGATGCCGGAAGCCACAGGTGGCAAAGGTGAAATATACGCCAGCCTTGGCTTGACAGGCGGCAGGCACACATGGACTTTGGCAGCGGCCACTTGCTGCAGATGGGCATGGCTGACTTCAATCGCATGCAGCGCTTTTTTGGCTGAGGCATCCCAGGAAAATTTCTGGCATTGTTTCAAGCCGTGTTCGCGCAAACGGGCGGCAAATTCAGGCTGCTCAAGTACCTGTAGCATTTTGGCTGTGATCGCCCTTATATCTCTGGGGTCAAACAAGGCGTCGGAACATTCCAGCACTTCAGGCAAGCTGCTGGTGTTGGCGGCAATCACCGGTGCGCCACAAGACATGGCCTCCAGCGCAGGCAGGCCAAAGCCCTCATGCCAGGATGGGAAGACGAATAATTTGCAATCCTGATACAGCAGCGGCAAGTCTTCATCCGGCACAAAACCGGTCAGTATGATTTCATCATCTGCCAGTTCCAATTGTGTGACCAAAGCAGCTATACGTTCGCGGTCTGCTTTTTGTACGCTACAGACGATGGCTAATTGATGTTGCTGGCGGATTGCAGGCGGCAGTCCAGCGTAAGCCTGGATCAGGCCATCGATATTCTTGCGTATATCGATGCCGCCGGTGTACATCACCATATCGCGGGTGATGCCATAGCGTTCACGCAATGCCTGCATGGCCTCATCGCTACAACTGCGCACCTTGAAATGCTCATCCACGGCCGAAGAAATACTGACCACGCGCTCTGGCGACAACTGCAACAAATCCATGCCTTCCTGCCTCGACGAATCAGAGATGGCCAGCAATAAATCTGCGCGCTTCAAACTGGCGAGCTTGCGGTAATACCAGGCTCGTTGTGCAGGGTCGTTCAAATACTGCTTGTCGTACATCAGAGGGATCAAGTCATATAGCGTCACCGCAGTAGGCAAATGCTCACCCGATATGGCAACGCTGGATACCGCATCATCCCCCGAACCTTCAAACAGGCTGGTGACATGGACAAAATCGGGGCGCAAGGCAGCCAGTGCCTGCTCCCTCAATAATTCTGCAGCGCGGCTGCGCCAGTAGTTTTGTGGCACCAGTTCTGCCACCGGGCCGGGTGCGCCCCAGGTGACAATGCGCTCTTGCGGTACCATACCGGCAAAGGCGTCACGCAAAGGCTGTATGGTGTCAGGAAACAAGTTGCTCAGTAACAGCCAGATTTCATGCTGGCCTGCATTGCGCACCATGGCTTTGGCAAGTGCCAGTGAATAACGGCCTATGCCACGGTGGCGGCTACCGGTGGATTGACAGGCTTGTAAATCGATAATAATGCGCATGGTCGGAGGTCTGTTTTACTTTTGTCGGCTGATGCTGTGGCTGCGGAGCATGCGGCTCTGGAGCTCATTCAAAATTCGCTGGCCCTCGTCGTTGAGCCGGTCTGGCATGACATCAGCCGCCTTCGTCTTCTCAACTTTGGCTGGCATGAGTTTTTTGAGCATGAGCTTGATATCACGCAGCAACTTGGGCAAGCCACCGCTCTTCAACAATTCCACCGAATAGCGCATAGGCGCGGTCAGTTTCCAGGAAGAACTGGCATAGACCGCCTTGAGTTCAGCACGCAATTGTTCTTCATTCATGATGGCGCAGGAGGGTAGCTACCCAGAGGGAAAAGTAGGCAAGTATAAACCATCTGCTGGCTTTTCCCTCCCAAGTACACGTCTTGCTGCGCTATCTGGTATGCTTTCTATCTCATTTTTTAAGTCACTACCTACCAGCATGACTAAAATCATCTCTGCCAATCTGAATGGCATACGTTCCGCCGCCAAAAAAGGCTTTTTTGAGTGGATGCAAAAGGAAAACCCTGACGTCGTCTGCGTGCAGGAGCTGAAAGCCCAGGAAGCGGACATGACGCCGGATTTCCTGAATCCGCACAAATACCACGGGCATTTTCACTATGCCGAGAAAAAAGGCTATTCCGGTGTTGGCGTATATAGCAAGAAAGAGCCTGATGCAGTCTATATAGGCTTTGGCAGCCCGGAATTCGATGCAGAAGGCCGCTATGTGCGCTGTGATTTTGGCAAGTTATCGGTGATATCCCTGTATTGTCCTTCCGGCTCATCCTCACCTGAACGGCAAGAAGCCAAGTTCCGTTTCATGGAATTGTTTTACCCTCATCTGCAACAACTGATTGCAGAAGGCAGGGAAATCATTATTTGTGGTGACTGGAATATCGCCCACAAAGAGATCGATTTGAAAAACTGGAAGAGTAATCAAAAGAATTCCGGCTTCTTGCCTGAAGAGCGTGCCTGGATGACGCGTTTGTTTGATGAACAGGGCTGGCTGGACGTCTACCGCCATCTGCATCCTGAAACGACGGGTGATGCCTACACCTGGTGGAGCAACCGTGGCCAGGCCTGGGCAAACAATGTTGGGTGGCGTATCGACTACCATGTCGCTACCAGCGGCATAGGTAAAAAAGCGCATACAGCATCGATTTACAAGGAAGCGCGTTTCTCTGATCATGCACCGCTGATCATAGAATACAAATAAGCTCTCAGCCCCAATGAAAAATGCCCGTCAATTGAATAGCCGGGCATTTTTTTACTTCTAGAGCGTTGACAGATTAACCTGGCAAGCGCTTCACACGGTCACGTTTTACTTCAGTCAATTTACTGCCCTGTTCGCGCACATAAGACTCAAACGCTTCCAGGTCACGGCCTATCAACTCTTTGTCTTTCGCTTGCTTGAGAACCGCAAAACCGTCACCGCCATCGGCCATGAAGCTGTTAACTACCACGCTATATTGCTGGGTCAGGTCGAGAGGTTTGCCCTTGATCTTGACATCTTGTATCCGCGCATCTATCCCGGCACGTGGGTCATAGCTGTAGCTCAGTGTGTGCGAGACAAACAGTTTTTTAGGATCATTGACTTCGCGACCCAGCCATTGCTGCTGTAGCAGCGTCAGAATTTGCGCGCCTGTCAGCTTCATGCGAACCAGGTTATTGCCAAATGGCTGTACTGCATACAAATCACCATACGACACCGCCACCGCGCCAGTTGCCTTGCCTGAGGGCAGGTCACTGCGTATGCCACCGGCATTCATGAAGGCGACGTCAGCACCACCCACATGTTGTCCATGATGGAGCTGGGAGTCAGCAATGATATTGCCCAGGCTACTGTCAAACACACCGGCTTCACTATTACGCGATAAAGGCGCACTCAGGTTGACGATAGGACGCTGGCGCAAACCTGCGGTTTGTGCAGCCACCTGATCCACCAGTTGCTTGGCTGCCGGATCTGCCTGCAGCGCTTGCTGGTCAATCAGATGATTGACGGCGACCGCATTGATGACCTGATTGGTTTTGCGGTCTATCGTCAGAGTTGATTCTGTCAGGAAAGAGCCATAACTGCGCCCCTGCACTACCAGCCTGCCATCGATCTTGCAGGTATAGCCCTGGTGCGAATGGCCAGAAACGATGAGGCTGATGGCCTTGTCGAGTTTTTTGCTGATCTCGATAATCGGACCTTGCAAACCTTCGCAGCGATAGCTGGGATCATTTTCTGATCCTTTATAGGTCGCGCCTTCATGTATCAGCACCACGATGGCAGCAACGCCTTGCTTTTGCAGTTCTGGCACATAGCGGTTAATCGCCGTTGCTTCATCTTCAAAACGCAGGTGTTTGACCGCATCTCCCGCCACCAAATTTGGTACGTCGGAAGTCACCGCACCGATGAAGCCAACCTTGACATCACCAACCTGGCGTATCACATACGGTGTCAGCCATGGCTTGTCACTACCCAGTTCATGGATATTGGCACCCAGGTAAGAAAAGCGGGCCCCCTTGAAGTCTGCATAGGCGCAACCAGTGGCCGGACATTCGCCTTTAATCTTGCGCATCAGGTCGGCGGTGCCATTATCAAATTCATGGTTGCCGACTGCTGTCACTGACAAATCCAGGCGGTTCAAGGCTTCGATGACGGGTTCATCTTTCATCAGTGCTGAACCCATGGGCGAAGCACCAATCAGGTCGCCCGCACCGACAAAAATGCTGCTGCCTACAGCCTGGCGGCGCTCTTTAAGTTTGCTTGTCAGGTAGGCATAGCCACCAGCGGGTATAGAAATCTTTTGACCCGGGTTTGCCAGGCTATTTTTTGTGAATACATAGGGTACAGGCTGATCTGCCTGCAAATTGCCATGGAAATCATTGATACTGAAAATCGTGATATCCGTTGTTGCTGCCTGGTTCGCTGTGTCCACTTTGCCAGTGCTGGCACAGGCGGCCAGCAATGCGACAGCAATGGATATGCTGATTAATTTCAACTTTTGCATAGGAAGTATTCTTAATTTAAAAAGAATAAGGCCTGCAACAAGTGTTCTTGTTGCAGGCCTGAATCAAGTCTGCGTGGTGAGATTTTGCTTCACCACGTCATCCCCTCAGATTAGAAATCTGCCTGGAAAGTGACGGAACTAAAGCGTGGTGCACCCAAGTAGTAGAACACACCTTTTGCAGTAACACCACCTGGATAAGCTTGTGCGTTAGTGATGTTGAAGCTGGATGGGTTACGATACTTTTCGTTGGTCAGGTTACTGACGCTCAGACGAATTGTTGGTTTTTTGAACCAGCTGGTGTTCGGGAATTGATAACCAGCATCAAAGCCCAGCAATGTGTAACCAGGTACGAATTCATCATTCGTCATGGTTGCAAACTGACTGCCTGTATATTTCATTTTCAGACGTGTGTACCAGACTGCTGTTTCATACTGCGCGCTCAGACCAGCTTTCCATTCTGGCGTCAAAGTCATTTGCTTTCCAGCTGTTGGAATATAAACCCCTTTCGACACTTGCAGGTCGTCCTGGATTTCGCTCTTCGCATAACCAAGAGAACCGTAGAAAGACCAGCCGTTGACAGGTGTGTTACCCAATTCAACTTCAAAGCCTTTGGTTTTTACTTTACCAATATTAGTTACCGAACTTGTTGCTGTCGTTGGATCAAAAGCGGTGGCTTGACGTTCAGAAAAATTAACTGTGTAGACCGTTGCCTGTGCAGTCAATCTGTCGCTTTGCAGGCGATAACCCAAATCCAGATTGTAAGAGGTCTCAGGAGGCACTTCTGCGTATGTCAGTACACCATCTTTGATCTGGACATTGTTTGTTGCAGAATATACAAAATTTGGCGGCACTTTCATATTGCGTGCAAGGCTGGCAAAGATCTGATTGCTATTATCTATTTGATAACGCGCGCCCAATTGCGGTAAAGCCTTGGTATAAGTACGCTCAATCGTATAATTCGTGCCAGAATTCGAACCTTCATTCGCATAGTTTGTGAAGTTACGTTTCATGGTTGGCACACGAACACCAACATTAATGCTCAGCTTGTCATTCAACAGACTGATAGTGTCTTGCAAGGAGAACTGGTAAGCAGTACTGATGGTTTTCCAGTCACGGCTTTGGAAAGGTGTGCCATCAGGACGGGTGATACGGCCATCTTTCAACCAGATGTCAGCCGCATTACCGTTAGCATCGACAGCAACCATAGGGCCGAACTGTTCATGCGTTGCACGTTCATACCAGACACCAGCCAGGATTTGGTGGTTGTCGATAGTGTGAACAACAGAAGCTGTTACACCAGGGCGGTTAGTACGAGTCACGCTACTATTTGCAACAATGACTTTGTCCAAAGTATCACCGTCACCGTTCAGGTCAACGGCAGCAGTCAGCTTGCCGGTTGTTGGATTCAGGAATGCAGATTCAGTTTGCAGGCGCTGTTGTACACCGCCTGTACCGTAGCCATACCAGTAGTAAGGAACAATTTTGACATCGGTATTTTCATTAATACGGAATTTACCAGTCACAGAGAAAATCGCGTTTTCAAACGGATTTTTTGTCAATTGATAGAAAGTGTCAGCATTCGCCTGGCTAGGATCGTTATCTGCCTTGCCCTTGGTTGGCGTGACATGACCAATGAACTTGGTCGAATAGTCATAGTAGTAACCATTTTTTGCCAGATCAGCCAGGTTGAATGTGCTGATGTTCTGGTTGATGGCGCGGTTATACAACAGGATTGCATTGATGGAATTGAACTTGTCGAAATCGATGCGGTAACCAGCGTCTACGTGATTACGGTCTGCGCCGCCTTCGCCTTTCCATTTGTCTGCTTGCGCATGGGAAGCAGAAATAAAGAAACGGGAACGGCCATCAGCCCACAGGCCAGTGTCGTAACGCATGAAAGTTTTGGACAATTTCAAACCACCCAATGTTTGCATCACACGGAAACGTTTTTCCTTGGTTGGGTCACAAGTGACGATACCGAAGTTACCACCTGTTGCACCAATTTGTGGGGAGTCAACATCAGTTGAACCTTGAGTCACAAACTGTGTACAGGTATTTTCCTGATCCACGAATTCTTGCGGGAACACGGAGAAGCTACCAGAGTCATTGACTGGTACGCCATTGATCGTGGCACCGATCTGGTCGCTGTTAAAACCGCGCAGTGTCAAACCGCCACCAAACAAACCGGTTGCGTCATAGTTGAAACTATTAACCGCAGGCATCAGTTCCAGCGCTTCATAGGCATTGCCTGTAGGACGCTGTTTGGCCAATTCTTCAGCAGTGATCGTGCTACGTGCTTTTGGTGCATTTTCTTGTACCATCAAGCCCATACCGACTTTTTTGCCAGTAATGGTGACGCGATTTGCATCAGGCTGCTCAGTGGATTCTGTCTGCTGCGCATAAGCAGTGGACATGCTCAGGCATACCAGTTGGCATGCAACTGCAACCATCGACAAACGCGATGGAAATGCGGACGATTTGTTTGATTGTTTCATTGAAGCTCCCGAATCATTTTACAAATGGAAATAAAAATTAGTGCAAAACCCCGTTTATCATCTCAAGCCACCGCAACTGCCTGATGACATTCCCTTCACCGCTCGTTCTATTGCCAAATTTTTTGGCTTTTTTTTGTAACTGGTTGTAATTCCACAACAAACACCTGCGATGACATGTCACATTAGAAATATTATCGGCCTATTGCGCCGCGCAAACGATTGCTTTTTTTGAAAATTGAAAATTTTCAATGACGCAAACGATTGCTATTTCTAAGCAAAAAACAGACGGACTTTTTTACGGTGCGTCTATCTCCTAGTGACATCTTTAAACTTGAGCAATTTGCCGGGGCAAATGTCTGTCGATCAGATATTTTGATATGTGAAAATAGTCTATCACATAAAATTTTGAACTTGCAGAGTGTCCCATCCAATTATTAAAGGATGATGACAAAGTGGTTTTAGCGGCAAGTTTTTGTCACAATTGTGCGACAAATTGCCATTGAGATACTATTTTTTGTTTGAAAAGTAATTACTTTCCCGAATATACGACGGGTGCAATGCCTTTGACATTGGTTTGGTAAGGGGGCAAGGCGCTGATATTTACGCCTTTGGCATGCGCATATAAAGGCATGACTTCAGGGAAGTGGTTGCGAATTTCGGCGATACGGGTAGTACCAGCAGGATGAGTTGACAGCCATTGCGGCGGCGCACCTTTGCTTACCATGCCCATTTTTTGCCAGAGTGCGACACCAGCGCGTGGATCGTAGCCAGCCCTGGCGGCAATATCGAGACCTACTATGTCAGCCTCAGTTTCATCTCCGCGTGAAAACGCCAGCATACTGAACTTGGCAACACCACCAGCTACACCGCCGGCCAGATTTGGGTCATAACCCTTGGCACCTGCCCACAATTCCACTAGCTTGACCCCAAGATTGGCAGCAGTGGCCTTGCCTGCCCGTTCAGCACCATGCTCACGCAGGGCATGGGCAATTTCATGGCCCATGACGATAGCGACTTCATCATCAGTGAGTTTCAGGGTGTCGAGGATACCGGAATAAAACGCGATTTTCCCGCCTGGCATGCAATAGGCATTGACCTGTTTGGAGCCAATCAGGTTGACTTCCCATTTCCATTGCCTGGACCGTTCATTCCATTTCAGGGCATGCGGTATCAGTTTCTCCGCAATCGCACGCAGACGTATGACTTGAGGATGATTAGCCGGTCCTAAAGCATGTTTTTGTTCAGCCACCTGCATGGTCTGCGCATATTGTGCCGCAGCCTGACTTTCCAGAGCGCCGGTTGGGGCCAATTTTCGCATGACGGACATTTCTCCCACCTTGACGCCATCCTGCTGCGCAGTATTTTGCGCACTACCGACAACGGTAACAGCAAACAAGCTGGAAAATACTAGGGCAAAGTGGTTCAGTTTCATGGCGAATGTATGACAAGAAGATACGCAGGATGATAAGCCGAAATGGGAGCCATACGTGTTTTTTTAAAGATCAATATCTTTAAAAATTAATACCCGGCCGTTGACCGACGCTTCTCGCAGCGCAGCGCCGCTTCTGCATTCACAGACTTTACCCTCACATTACCTTTCCGTCTCGAAACACAAGTATTTTACATGGTAAAAATATAAATGTTTCCGGAACAAAACACTTTCATATCTGTCTACATATTCACTTTCCGCTCTAGGAGACGTTTGCTAGGTCTCAGGAAAAATATTAACAATATGGAATTAAGTACTATGATCACCCCACCCTTCACACCTGCAAGCAAGCGCTATCAATACATTGATTTTCTGCGCGGCTTTGCTGCTTTATTAGTTATTTACCAACATACAGTTGATTTTGCCACGATGGCACAAGCAAATGTCAGTCTGAATGCCGTAGAAGTCGCCATCGCCCATTTTTTTTCCAAGCAAATTGGCATAGGAGAGATAGGCGTTTGCATTTTTCTCATGGTCAGCGGCTTCGTTGTGCCTTTCAGCTTGGCGATTTATCCAGTGGAACCTGTCAAAACTTTTGTGATACACCGTTTTTTTCGCCTATATCCCGCCTATTGGCTATCAGCTGTCCTTGGTCTTGTGTTTGTCTGGTGGCGTTTTGGTGTCAGCCTGGGTGGTAACAACATAGACTGGTTGATGTTTGTCGCCAATCTGACCATGTTCCAGGCTTTTGTTGGTATCGACAACATCATTGGTTCTTACTGGACCCTGGCGCTGGAACTCTTGTTTTATTTTTTTTGTATCTATCTGTTTTCGCGCAGAAAATTGACTTCTTTAAAAAGTATTTTGCTCTTGATGCTGGCGGTCTTGCTGCTACCTAAATTGTTCCATCGTGTGACGGATGTCTCAGCCTATTTTGCAAACGTTCTGTTTTACCTGCGCTACATAGGCTATATGTTCTTTGGACTCTTATATCGCGACTGGTTGCTGAACAAGAACAGCGCGACAGGGAGTAAAGCTTTATTCAAAGCCTTGTTTGTCCTCATCCTGACTTTTTTAATCTTTATAAGCAGGGATATACTGCATTTCTGGACATTGGATACTGCGCAGATGAGATCCCCGGCTGCACAATTGATTGCCATTGTCATTTTTTTGCTGATGACGACAGTGTTTCAGGTGCAAGGCAAGTTGGGTAACTTTCTAGGAAAAATCAGTTATTCCATGTACCTGTTCCATCCTGTGATTTTTTATCCTCTATATACTTATGTCTGGCGGACATTGCCAGCCGAGTGGCAAGCCCACCCGCATCTGTTCTTTGTGATGTCGGCCTTGTTGACCATAGGATTTTCTTACTGCAGTTATCGCTGGCTGGAAGAACCGTCAATTGCCTTGGGTAAGAAAATCACCCGGCAACGCCGGGAAGTCTTGTTGCCCCAAGGCGGGGACATGCAAACCCTTGCGTAACTCAAAAATCAGCAGATAAAGAACGGCAGCCTATTTTTTTCGTAAGCGGAAAACTGCCAGGCTGCCGCGCAAATTCGGCAGCCAGGTCACGGGCTGTCCTTCATGCAAGGCTACACACTCCAGAACTTCGAGACCGACTTCAGTAGCCAGATCTGAAAAATCCAGTATTGTCGCGCAACGCACATTCGGGGTGTCATACCATTCATACGGCAGTGATTTTGATACTGGCATCTTGCCACGCAATAAGGCGGTGCGGTGGGGCCAGTAACCAAAGTTGGGGAAAGAGACGATGGCTTCACGGCCTACCCTGGCAATGTCGCGCAACAGCGGCTCTACATGCTTCATCATTTGCAGCGAGGACAAACACATGACGGTATCGAAGGCATTGTCTTCAAACATGCCCAGGCCATTTTCCATATCCTGCTGTATGACATTCACGCCACGGCTGGCGCATGCAAGTACCTTGTCATCAGCGATTTCTATGCCGTAACCGCTGCATTGCTTGTCACTTTGCAGGTAATCGAGCATGACGCCATCACCGCAACCAACGTCCAGCACTTGTGCCTGCTGCTTGATCCAGTGAGCGATGAAAGCCAGGTCTGGCCGCAAGACGTTTAATTCAGAAAAATTCATGCTGCCACTCCTAGCAATTCGGCCTGCAATTCTGCATCTATACGCTGGTAATAAGCCGCCACCAAATTCAGGTAACGCGAGTCATCCAGCAAGAATGCATCATGACCATGCGGCGCATCGATTTCTGCATAACTGACTGTTCTTTTATTGCTGACCAGGGCCTTGACGATTTCGCGGCTACGTTCAGGTGAAAAGCGCCAGTCAGTCGTGAAAGAGGCGAGCAAGAACTTGGCCTTGGTGTGCGCCAGTGCCTTGGCCAAGTCACCACCGGTATGACGGGCAGGGTCAAAATAATCGAGCGCCTTGGTGATCAGCAAATAAGTATTCGCGTCGAAATAATCCGAGAATTTATCGCCCTGATAGCGCAGGTAAGATTCGATTTCAAAATCCACACCAAAACCAAACTGATAGTCGCCCCCTTTCAAATCACGGCCAAATTTTTCTGCCATGTCATCGTCCGACAGATAGGTGATATGTCCTATCATGCGTGCCACTCTTAAGCCACGGCGCGGTACCACACCATGGGCATAAAAATCACCACCATGAAAATCAGGATCAGTCAAAATCGCCTGCCGTGCGACATCATTGAAAGCAATATTCTGGGCCGAGAGTTTGGGGGTAGATGCCACCACTACACAATGACGCAGACGGTCTGGATACAAAATACTCCAGGCGAGAGCCTGCATGCCACCGAGCGAGCCACCCATGACGGCAGCAAATTGCACAATACCAAGACGATCAGCCAGCCTGGCTTGCGCATTGACCCAGTCTTCCACTGTCACGACAGGGAAATCTGCCCCATACGGTTTGCCAGTCGCGGGGTTGGTATGCATGGGGCCGGTAGAACCAAAACAGGAACCAAGGTTATTAACGCCGATGACAAAAAAACGATTGGTATCGACTGGCTTGCCAGGTCCCACCATATTGTCCCACCAGCCTACATTCTTGGGCTGGTCAGCATATACGCCTGCCACATGGTGCGATGCATTCAGGGCATGGCAAATCAAGACTGCATTGGATTTGGCTGCGTTCAGGCTGCCATAGATTTCCACCATCAGGGTGTAACCGGCAATTGAGGTACCGTTTTGTAAAGCCAAAGGCTCGTCGAACTGAAACGCTTGTGGCGTGACGATTCCAACTGATCCAGGTGAGGATGACATACACTCTTCCATCGGGACTTAACCCGTTATCAAAAAACTCAGGAAGGCTAAAAGGTGGGCTGAATGTAAGGAGGGGGAAAGCTGCATTCAAGCTCGCTTTAGCCGTATTTATCATTCGGGATATTTTCCGAAACGCGCCCGCAAGCTGATTTTCAAATCGGCGCAATAGGAGAAGGATAAACCAAGTCTGGCACCAAGGTCAAACCCTGGTGCCGGGACTGTCACAATTTTAATGCAAGCTTGTTAATTAGAACTTACGCAAAATTGTTCCAGCAAGGCGTAGCGACGAAGACAGTACTTTAGTACGGCTAGGAGCTGCAACGCAGCTGGGGCGGTTTTGCGGAAGTCCTATTAATGCAAAGTGGGCGACTGCGCCCCCATGGCGGCCAAGGTTTCCCTGATCGTTGCCGAATCATAGCTGCGCAAGATTTTCTTCACATGTCCTTGCAAGGAATCTAGCCGGGTGTTCAGAATCTCTTGCTTAATTTCTGGCAACAACGCTGCCGGCATGGACAATTCACGGAAACCCATGCCCGCCAGCAAGCGTGTCAGGCGGATATCCCCTGCCATGCCGCCGCAGATGGACACCGGTATGCCTGCCCTGTCACCTGCTGTAATAATCATTTGCAGGAGCTGCAAAATAGCCGGATGCAAATCATCGTACAAGTGTGCGACTTCATGATCTGCCCTGTCGATTGCCAATGTGTACTGAATCAAGTCATTGGTACCGACAGACAGGAAATCCAGTTTCTTGACAAACATGGGCAGCGACAAGGCTGCCGCCGGGATTTCTATCATGGCACCGATGGCAATCTCTGCATCGAACTCTTTACCTTCCTTGCGCAATTCAGTCTTGGCCTGCTCTATCATGGCCAGGCTTTGGTCAATTTCAAAACCGTGGGCCATCATTGGTATCAGGATCTTGACCTTGCCAAAAGCCGATGCACGCAAGATAGCCCGCAATTGCGTCAGGAATAATTGTGGCTCAGCCAGGCAATAGCGTATGGCACGCAAACCCAGTGCCGGATTGAGGATATTGTGTTCTGTCGTATCCAGCGGTTTATCGGCACCGACATCCAGTGTCCGTATCGTCACTGGCCTGCCCTTCATGGCTTGCACCGCAGTGCGATAGGCTTCGAATTGTTCTTCTTCCGTTGGCAGCTTATGCTGCTGGCCACTGCTTTCCATGAACAGGAATTCTGAGCGGAACAGACCTACCCCACTGGCACCTGCCTCCAGTGCATGGGCAGCATCTTGTGGCAATTCTATGTTTGCCAGCAAAGTGATTTCCACCCCATCCTTGGTAATCGCAGGTGTCTTTTTGAGTTTGTGGAGTTTTTTCCTGGCTTTGGCCAGTATTACCTGACGTTCGCGATATTGTTCGAGTACCAGGGTACTCGGCGCAACAATGACAACGCCAGCATCGCTGTCGATGATGAGCCAGTCATCCTGTTCTATCAGGCGTGAGGCATTACCCATGCCGACCACCGCCGGTATGCCCAGGCTGCGCGAGACGATGGCAGTGTGGGAATTATGTCCACCTTCATCCGTGACAAAACCAGTGAAAGCGACATCGCGGAATTGCATCATGTCAGCCGGAGAAATATCCCTGGCGACGACGATCATATTAGCATTGCGTTCATCAATACCATCTGAACGTATGGCACCGCCTGCGGTGCCCGTCAGTACCTTGAGTACGCGCTCTGCCACTTGCTGGATATCGGCCTTGCGTTCACGCAGATAATCATCTTCGATTTCATCGAACTGGGCTGATAATTCATCGATCTGGCTGACCAGTGCCCATTCGGCATTGTAGTGACGGGTACGGATGATATCGAGTGGCGCTTCGGAGATCATGGGGTCGGACAGGATCAGTACATGGACGTCGATGAAGGCACCGAGTTCAGTTGGCGCATCTGCAGGCAAATCCGACCAGATGGCCTGTAATTCCTTGTGTACCTGGACGATAGCCAATTGCAATCTCTGCACTTCGGCTTCGACCTGCTCTTGCCCTACCAGATAGTGTTGCACATCCAGTGCCGCCGGACGCAATAAATGTGCTCGCCCGATTGCTATACCGCGTGAAACGGGGATGCCTTGCAGTGTAAAAGATGCCATGCTGTGTCCCCCAAAATACTTTATCTTCGGGCAGCTGAGATTATGCTGCCCTGTCTTATTTCTAGTGTAATGATGTAACGCTAAGCATAAGACTTCATGCACCATCTATTGCATGATATTTTGCTGATTCAATCAAAGAAGGACAAGGTAAACGAATAGAGTTAAAACGACAATGAGAAATATGTTGCGATATGTTGCCATTTGTTTCGCTGGCAAATCGTATTTACAACCTACTTACAAAATCACCATCGCCAATGATTACTATTACCCAATCAATTTTCGTTTATTCACCTTCACCAAACTTGTCATTGATCAGCGCATGAATGGCTTCAAAACAGGCTTGCTCATCCGCGCCATCGGTCTCTAATAAAACTTTACTACCCTTGCCAGCTGCCAGCATCATCACGCCCATAATAGACTTGCCATTGACACGGCGGCTATTGCGGGTCAGCCATACTTCAGCCTTGAATTTGCTGGCGGTTTGCGTAAATTTTGCCGATGCGCGTGCATGCAAACCCAGTTTGTTGACGATTTCAATTTCCTGTTGAATCATGCTTCACTTTCTTTTTCAATTAGTTGGGTGATAAACGTACACGATTGTCTAATCTGATAGCGCCATTCTGACCACCAGCCAACGCCATCTCCACCACGACATCAAGCACATCACTACGATAAGTTATCGCCCGCAATAACATGGGCAGGCTGATACCAGCAATAATCGCCACCCGGTCCGGGTCACCCAATTGCCGGCAGCAATTGGAAGGCGTACCACCCATGACATCGGTGATCACCAGCACACCGGAACCATCGTCCAGACGCAGCACAGCTTCACGTGCGAGGCGATTGACTTCATCAATATTCTGGTCGGCGATCACGTCTATCGCTTCAAACCGCTCGGGCATGCCACGAAAAACGTGAGCCGCAGCCTGCATGAAAGCTGTCCCCAAGGGTGCATGCGTCATCAAAAGTATGCCAACCATCGTTCTTTAACTCTCTTGTGACGGCCGACACTCGCCCGCCATCCTTCATTTATATTTAAGCTGCAACTGCCGTTTCAAGGGCATCAATAAACATGCCAGCAACATTGAAGCCTTTTTGCTGGGTAATTTCCTGGAAACAAGTAGGGCTGGTCACATTAACCTCAGTCAAATTAGCACCAATTACATCTAATCCTACCAGCAACAGGCCTCTTTGATAAAGTTCGGGTGCCAAAGTCTGCGCAATCTCAAGATCGCTGGCAGATAACTCCTGCGCCACACCCAGGCCACCTGCCGCCAGATTACCTCTGACTTCACCATTTTGCGGAATACGTGCCAACGCAAATGGCACAACCTTGCCACCAATCAGCAATATCCTTTTGTCACCATGGACAATTTCCGGGATATAGCGCTGGACCATGATGGTACGACTGCCATTCACAGTCAGTGTTTCAATGACAGAGCCCAGGTTCATGCCATCTTCGCGAATGCGGAAAATACCGGTGCCCCCCATGCCGTCGAGTGGCTTGAGGATGATGTCCTGATGTTCTTTATGGAAAGCACGGATGCGTTGCTCGTCACGTGTCACCAAGGTAGGTGCAGTGAACTGGCTGAACTGGGCAATGCTGAGCTTTTCATTGTGATTGCGGATGGCTGCCGGTTTATTGAAAACCCGCGCACCTTGGTGCTCTGCCAGTTCCAGCAAATAAGTCGCGTAGATATACTCCATATCAAATGGCGGATCCTTGCGCTGCAGGACTGCGTCAAAAGCACTCAGGGCCAGAGGTTCAGGTTCAGACAACCTGAACCAGTCCTGGCTATCTCCGGTCAGGGTGATGCGACTGATATTGGCAATCACCTTGCCGCTTTCCAGCGCCATATCATCCGGGCCAAAGGCGTAGATCGCGTAACCGCGCTTGTCTGCCTCCACCATCATGGCGTAAGTGGTGTCTTTATACGTCTTGAATTGTGACAGCGGGTCGGTCAGGAAAGCGATTTTCATGAATGTGCTCAATATTTTTGGCTAAATAATAATCAATAGACTTCAGGATTTGGATCTGTTTTTTCCAATTCCAGTGATGCCGCCAGCAAAGCCAGGCGCGCCACTACACCATACATGTAAAAACGATTTGGTGCAGCCGTGCCCGGTTTTGCCTTCATGTCCGGCACCGCATGTTGCTGGGCAAAGGCCAATGGCACAAAGTGCATACCGGGCGCATTAAGGTTTTCATCAACGCCACGGTCTTCATGCACGCGATAGAAACCACCGACCACATAGCGGTCTATCATATACACCACAGGCTCGGCCACGGATTCATTGATTTGCTCAAAGGAATACACGCCTTCCTGAACGATAACGTCCCTGACTTCCATGCCGTCCTTGACGACAGACATCTTGTTGCGTTGCTTGCGATTGAGATCACGCACTTCGCTGGAATCATGCACGGTCATGATGCCCATGCCATAAGTACCGGCATCGGCCTTGACGATGACGAAGGGTTTTTCCTTGATACCGTATTCCTTGTATTTTTTGCGTATCTTGGCGAGTATGGTATCTACTGCGGCCACCAGTGTATCTTCACCAGTACGGTCATGGAAATTGATATCCTTGCACTTGGTAAAAAACGGGTTCAGCATCCACGGGTCTATATCCACCATCTTGGCGAATTTCTTGACCACTTCATCATAAGCATGGAAGTGATTGCTCTTGCGACGCAAAGCCCAGCCTGCATGCAGCGGCGGCAGCAAGGTTTGTTCATTGATGTCTTCCAGAATTGCCGGTATACCTGCAGACAAATCATTGTTCAGCAAGATAGTGCATGGGTCGAAATTCTTCAGGCCCAGGCGACGGCCATTGGCAGAGCGCTCCAGCGGTTCCAGTATCAACTGACTGCCATCTGGCAAATCTATAGGTGTCGGTTCAGTAATATCTGCTGACAGCGAACCCAGACGCACGTTCAGACCAGTCTGGCGGAAAATCTGCATCATGCGCGCAATGTTTTGCAAATAAAACACATTGCGGGTATGACTCTCAGGTATCAACAAAAGGTTTTTGGCATCAGGACAATATTTTTCTATTGCTGCCATTGCCGCCTGCACTGCCAGCGGCAACATCTCTGATGCCAGATTATTAAAACCACCAGGGAATAAATTGGTATCAACAGGTGCCAGCTTGAAACCCGCATTGCGCAAGTCAACAGAGCAATAAAATGGCGGAGTATGTTCCTGCCATTCAAGACGAAACCAGCGTTCTATTGCGGGTGTCGCTTCAAGTATCTTTTTTTCAAGATCGAGCAGGGGGCCGTTGAGAGCGGTGACGAGATGCGGAACCATAATGACCTTTTGGAGAGCAAGCTGTTGCCAAAATTGAACGCCGACCTCAGCGCCACAGGCAAATCATGACTTGATAAGCTTGGGATGAAATGCCGGTAATCAAGTCGGAATTATCCCAGGCTACACAAAAAAATCACTCAGACTTGGCTAAAAGATCAAAATGTTCAACAACAGGGGCACTGGCAAAATATGGGCCGACAATGGCACGCCAATCTGCAAATGCCGCAGATTCACGAAAGTCTACAGTATGGTTCTCCAAAGTTGCCCAATAAATCATGAGCAAATAGCGTTCTGGCGACTCGATACCCTTTTGTACCTTGAAACCAAGAAAACCCTTGGCATGGCGTATCACTTCTTCAAGGCCACGCTGTATGGCAACATCAAATTCGGCTTGCTTGCCGGCTTGTATGCGTAGGTCGGCTAATTCCAAAATCATATTTACCTCTTGATAATAATAAAATTACTCTTAATCGCTTTCTTGTGGATCAAACCAAGCCCCGGTCACTCAACTCTTTCTTGATATAAGCATAAAACACCGGAGCCGCAACAACGCCAGGAACACCGAAGAGAGTTTCCATGACCAGGATGGCAGTCAGCAATTCCCAGGCCCGGGCATTCACCTGAGCACCGATGATGCGTGCGTTCAGGAAGTATTCTGCCTTATGGATAACAATCATGAATACCAGTGAAGCTATGGCCACATTCAATGATTGCGACAAACCCACAATCACGATGACGGTATTGGAAATGATATTGCCCGCCACCGGTATCAAACCCGCCAGGAAGGTAATGGCAATCATGGTCTTGGTCAGTGGTAAATGTACGCCTGCCATAGGAAGGATGGCAGCCAGGTAAATTGCCGTAAACACCGTATTGATCAGGGAGATCTGTACCTGGGCAAACACGATTTTATGAAAAATCTGGCTGAGATTGCTGATCCTTTGCTGCATGGCGGCGGCAAAGGGTTTGTGGTTACTATCGCCAGTGACATCACGCAGGGCAACCATGCTGCCTATGATCATGCCCAGCAACAGGTGCACGATAAGATGGCCGGCTTCTGGCACTATCTGCTTGGCCTCACCGGCATGCTCGCGCAACCAGTGTGTCAACATCTCTCTTAAAGATTCCACGTCTTCCGGCAGGTTAGTGCTTACCCACTCAGGCAATTGATGGCGTGAAGCTTCAATGATATCCGCCAGCCTTTGCAGCAGGTTTTGCAAATTCCCGGCATCGCTGCGCAAGAAAGCATGGATGCCCCAGCCTATCAGGATCAGGCCGGTAATCAGGATGAAGGATAAAACCACCACGGCGATCATGCGCGGCTGTTTGTGTCTGAAACGCAGGGCGATCGCCGGTGCCAGTACATGAATGATGGAAAATACCAATAAGCCGGAAAACAGGGCAACCAGCAAACCTGCCTTTAATACCAGCAACAGGGCGATAGCCACCAGGATATATGAGGCATACACAGATGGCGTTAGCGGCTGGCCAGGCTGACCAAGCACATTGGCAGGACGGGCCGAACGGGAAAGAATTTTATCTTTCATTTCAACACCCCGCTCAAACCCACAACCGTACCCAACAGCAAAGCTACTGCCGCCAGAGTAGAAATCAGGAAACCCATGGAACGCTTACCCGCATCTTGCAAATAAGCCAAAGCATACATGATGCGCCCGACCAGCCATACCAGGCCCAGCAAAGCGGCTGGTATATCACCACTCCAGGTGGCGCATAACCACAGGGCAGGCAAAAAGAAGACCATTTGCTCCACCGTATTTGACTGCACCCGAATGGCACGCAAAAATTCAGGTGGGCCATCCATGGCTGGTGCCTTCACCCCAAGCTTCATGCGAAGACGCCCAACTACCATTACATTCCAGAAATACATGCAGAGTACGGCAAGCGTTAACCAGGATGTCCATTGCAAATGCATAATTTCTCCAGTTGAGGGTACATGAGGGGCACGCCAGCGGCATAGATGAGGCCAATGATGTAAAGTACAAGAATACAGTACCAAAAGTACATTGAAACAGACACTTACATTTTCATGTCTTCTATTTTAAAGGCTTAAGCGTTATATAGAGACTATCACAGGATGCAGACGGAAATACGCAAAACCCGGTCGCCCTTTTATTGCCTTATTTGCATGTTTATTACACAGGCGAGCTTAGAACCTGTTTACGATCTGTAGCGAGCGTCAGCGGGATGAAGAGCAGCGCAAAAAGCGGAATGTACTCTAGTACATGAGCATTTTGAGTAGCGCATGAGCCCCGATCACGCACGCGCAGTAAGATCGGAAACAGGTGAGGCCAAGGTGATGTTTATCACATGATCATATCGAAAGAGGTAAAAAATGAAATTTTCATTCTCCACATTTTCCAATGCAGCACCTGTGCTGGCCTTGTTGGCCGCTACTGCTGCCGTCTCTTCTGCCCAAGCTGCCGACTTTGATGATTTTGCCCGCGTCGTCAGCGTCACTCCGCAAGTTGAGCAAGTCAATGTGCCGCGCCAGGAGTGCCGTACCGAATATGAAACCAGCCAGCGCAATTATCCACGCCAGCAACAGGCAGAGCGCAGCAATGGCGGTGCCATCATAGGTGGACTGGCCGGTGGTTTGCTGGGTAGCCAGGTTGGTGGCGGCAATGGCCGTATCGCCGCCGCTGCCGTAGGTGCTGTGACTGGTGCCATTGTTGGTGACCGTGTTGAAAATAATGGCAATAACGGCAATAACTACAATAACCAGCCCGTCTATGAAAGCCGCCCTGTACGTCAGTGCCGTAATATTGATAGCTGGGAAACCCGTACCAATGGTTATGCCGTGACGTATGAATACCATAACCGTACTTATACTTCCGTTATGCCTTATGACCCGGGTTCACGCCTGCGTATCCATGTGTCTCTGACGCCACGCCCTTGATCTGGATCACGCTATCTATACTCACAAATGCCGCTGTAAAGCGGCATTTTTTATGTGGTACTTAAAAAATCCCTGCACAGTATCCGAAATCCTGCCACTCTGTATAAAACACAAATGCAATGTAGGTATTTTGCACGCCTGCAAGGGTAAAACCAGCTCATGAGGATGAGTTTGCCGCCAAATTGACCGGAATTTGCATGGGTTTATAGTATTATCTTGCGGCAAACCTCACGCTCATGCTCCGTCTCTCATTCATGCCAAAAATGTTAAAAAAATACGGTCTGCTGGTCTGGCTATCCCTGATCCTGATTGCAGGTTTTGTTTCCACGACCGTGGCATCTTTTGTTGTTTCCCGCGATGCCATACAACAAGGCATCTCTGAGCAAACCCTGCCTATCACCGGTGACAATGTCTATTCTGAAATCCAGAAAGACATATTGCGCCCGGTTTTTGTATCATCGCAAATGGCGCATGACACGTTTTTGCGTGACTGGATCATCAATGGTGAAGAAGACAAAGACCAGATTGTTAAGTATTTGAAAGAAATCAAGCAAAAAAACCATGCGATTTCCAGCTTCCTGGTATCTGACCAGACCCGCAATTATTATCATGCGGATGGTGTCCTGAAGACTATCAGCGATACTGAGCCACGTGATCAATGGTTCTTCCGGGTACGTGGTTTGAAAAGCGAATATGAAACCAATGTCGATGCCGACATGGCCAATCGCGACACCATGACCATCTTCATCAATTACCGCATACTTGATTTCTCGGGGAAATTCATCGGCGTCACTGGCATAGGCATGACGCTCGATACCATGAAAACCCTGATAGACAATTATCAGACCCGCTTCCACAGGAATATCTTTTTCGTCGACCAGAAAGGCAATATTGCCCTGGCTGGCAATAATATGAAAAAGATACGCAGCAACCTGAGCAATATGCCTGGCCTGAGCAGTCTGGCGCCGCAAATCCTGGCTAACCGCAAGAGTGAATCCCAGCATCTGGAATACAAGAGCGAGAATGAAACCATACTGGTCAATGCACGCTTCATCCCTGAGCTGGGCTGGCATTTGCTGGTGGAACAGGAAATGGGGAATGAGATCAAGCCCCTGCAAAATATCTTCCTCATCAACATCGCCATCAGCGCTGGCATCACTCTGGTCATCATGGTGATTCTATTACTGACAGTCAGGCGTTATCAAAAGCGTCTGGAAAAATCAGCCTCCACCGACACCCTGACCAATTTGCTGAACCGCCAGGCATTTGATTTCGTCTTCCAGCAAGCCCTGCTCGATAGCGAACGCTCGCGCCAACCCATGTGCGTGGTGTTACTCGATATCGATTTCTTCAAGAAAGTGAATGACAAGCAGGGCCATCTGGTGGGTGACCATGTGCTCAAGGAAATATCCCAGATATCCAAGCGCTCGCTGCGTGAAAGCGACATCATTTGCCGCTGGGGTGGTGAAGAATTTTTGATCTTGCTGAAAAACTGTACACTGGAAAAAGCCACTTCAATTGCCGAGAACCTGCGCAATACCATCGCCAACAATGATTTCTCGCGCACCACTGACCTGACTCGCACCCGCCTGTCGATTACAGTCAGCATGGGTGTGGCTGAATGCAAGGACAAGGAAAGCGAAGCCAGCGTCTTTGAACGTGCCGACCTGGCTATGTACCAAGCCAAGGAAAATGGCCGTAACAGCGTTTACTTCTCTGAGTGAGGACGTGAAATGCGGGCTGCTGCCAGGTCTATGGTCGGCTGCGTAAATGCCTGATACAAGTCCCCCGTCTGTTGATCCCAGTCATTAAGTCTGGTTTGCTGTAAAGCGACTGTCTGCATGTCACCCCGCGCAATAGGGCCGGTCAGCGCCGCCTGCGTGCCCAAATTGAAGACATTTTCCAGCGTCTGCCTTGCCAACGGGGCCGCCATCTTTTGAGCAGTCTCTATTGGTATACCCGCCGCCTGATAGGTGCGCAAGGCCACCTCCATCAGGGTCACCAGATAATTGCTGGCGAACACAGAACCTGCGTGATACAGCAATTTATTGTCGGCATTGATGATCACGGTTTCTGCACCTGTCGCCTGCAGGGCGGGAACTAACAGGACGAGTGCAACTCCATCGCCTTCCAGACTGCATATAGTGCCAGCAAACTGTTCTGCGAGCAGATCAACATTGGCAAAACTGCGCACAGGATGGACACTGGCAACTGCTGCGCCTGCCAGTCTGGCGGCCTGCAACTCTGTCGATGCCTTGGCACCACTGCAGTGGAAAATAACGCTGCCTGCCTTCAGCAAACCAGCATCTGCCAGTTGCTGACAGACGTTGGCGATCTGGTCATCACTGACAGTCAACATGGTGACATCAGCTGGTTGTAATTGTGAGATTTCATCCACAGCCTGCCCTGCCCCCAGCCAGGCCACAGCATCGCAGGCGCTGGTCAATGTGCGGTTCAAAACCTGTTGTATGACAAACACCTGCTGACGCTGGAAATTTTTGGCGAGCACCTTGCCGACTTTACCGGCACCAATGATATTCAGGGTCTTCATGCTTCATTCTTCCGGGAAGCGGCGCAGGCCTTCAAGGTCAAGTATGGTGATGCCGCCATAATCCACACTCAGTAAATTTTTCTTTTCCAGCAGTTGCAGCGCCTGGTTGGCGCGCTGGCGCGAGACACTGGAGATATAACCGATTTCTTCCTGCGATATCTGGATTTGCATGCTGCTGCCAGCTTTCAAACCCGGATTCAGATACGGGTGGAACATGGCAGCCAGACAACGGGCGACGCGGGTGTCAGGATCAAGCATGCGGTCATATTCAACCAGGGATATAAACAGGCCCAGACGCTCATTCAGTTGATGCAGGAGAAAACGGTTAAACGGGATGCTGTTGTCCAGCAGGTGCGTAAAAGTAGTACGCGGCATATAGGCAACACGGGTGTCACGCAATGCCACCACATCATAACGGCGCAACTCAGTCTTCAGCAGCGAACCTTCACCAAACCAGCCACCCGCCAGCATGCAACTGAAAGTCACAGTCTTGCCATCAGGCGAAATACTGCTCATCTTCAGGAAGCCTTCAATGACACCCATCCAGTGCTCTACCGGATCACCCTTGCGGCAGACATAACCACCGGCTGGAATGAAGCGCTCAACGACTTCTTCTTCCACTTTTTGCATGTGTTCTGGCGACAGCATGCTGGCCCACAAGGACTTGGCAAACCGTTCTTTAGGGTCGCTGATTTTTTTTGTCATATTTGTGCAACGCACCACAGATAATTGATTCAAATTTTCAGATTGTCGGTCGAATGACAACCACCGGCCCCTGAAGGGTCTACTATCGCTTCAACAAAAAGAATTACGGAGACATTGTAAGCGACTTGCCCACTACAGCGAAGACTGTAGACAGCCTCAATGGCAATTCATTGCATCTCGCCACATACCTACCGTAAAAGTCCCCTAAGCTGAAGCAATAAGTAAGTTGTAAGTCGGCAGTAAGGGGGCATCAGGACACTCACATGAAGTAAGCCCTAAAACAATAGGCTGGTGGAGACATGAATCAAAAAGAAGCAGCGAATTCGACTTTTCCCAGGTTGTTATTGCAGCATGGGAAAACACAGCCACAACATCCAGCTTTCCGCGAAAAAGACCTGGGTATCTGGCAAACCTGGAACTGGCAGCAAGTCAATGCAGAAGTGCGTGCCCTCGCTTGCGGCCTGGCAGCTCAGGGTTTCAAACGTGGCATGAACCTGGCCATCATCGGCGACAACCGCCCGCGCCTGTACTGGGCCATGGCTGCAGCACAATGCCTGGGTGGCATACCCGTGCCCCTGTATCAGGATGCACCGGCTGCCGACATGGCCTATGTGCTGGAAAATGCCGAAATCGTCTTCGCTATCGTCGAAGATCAGGAGCAGGTTGATAAGCTGCTGGAGATCAAGCAACAGTATGCGGGCATCCAACATATCGCCTTTGATGATGACCGTGGCATGCGCCATTATCACCAGCCTGAACTGACTTCCTATGCTGACCTGCAGGAACTGGGCCGAGCTTTCGATATCACCCATCCTGATTTTTTCATGGCCGAAGTGGAACTGGGTCAACCTGATGACACAGCCGTCATGCTGTACACCTCAGGCACCACAGGCAAGCCCAAAGGTGTTTGCCAGTCTCACCGCTCTTTCATGACAGCTGCCATGGGCGGCATGGAATTTGACCAGCTTACTGCGCAAGAAGATATCCTGTCTTACCTGCCCATGGCATGGGTAGGCGACCATCTGTTCTCATTTGCACAAGCGATGGCAGTGGGCTTTACCGTGAATTGCCCTGAATCCAGCGAAACCGTCTTGACGGATTTGCGTGAAGTCGGCCCCACGTATTATTTCGCCCCGCCGCGCGTATTTGAAAACATGCTGACCACAGTCATGATACGCATGGAAGACGCAGGCAGCACCAAACGTAAACTGTTTGCCCATTTCATGGATCTGGCACGCCGTGTCGGTTCTGACATCCTCGATGGCAAAACCGTCAGCGGCATGGACAGATTGCAATATGCGCTCGGCAATCTGCTGATTTATGGCCCGCTGAAAAATGTACTGGGTTTGTCACGCGTGCGAGTTGCCTACACTGCCGGTGCCGCTATCGGTCCTGACCTGTTCCGTTTCTATCGTTCCATCGGCGTCAATCTCAAGCAATTATATGGTTCCACTGAAACCTGTGCCTATGTCTGCCTGCAGCCAGATGGTAAAATCAAGTTTGATAGCGTAGGAGCCGCAGCGCCTGGCGTTGAAGTCAAACTGGCAGCGAATGGTGAAGTGCTGGTCAGGTCAGATGCCATGCTGACAGGTTACTACAAGCGCCCCGATGCAACGGCAGAAGTCATGGATGAACAGGGCTATTTCCACACCGGTGATGCTGGCATCTTTGACCAGGATGGACATCTGAGAATCATCGACCGCGCAGCCGATGTAGGCAAGATGAATCAGGGCGACATCTTCGCCCCCAACTACATAGAAAACAAACTCAAGTTCTTCCCCTTCATCAAGGAAGCCGTCGCTTTCGGCCATGAGCGCGATACTGTTTGTGCCTTCATTAATATCGATATGGAAGCAGTCGGCAACTGGTCAGAAAGACGCGGCATTGCCTATTCTGGCTATACCGATCTGGCAGCCAAGGCCGAGACTTATCAACTGATACTGTCGTGCATAGAAAAAGTAAACGCTGATCTCGCCAGCGAAGACTTGATGGCGGGTACGCAGATACACCGTTTCCTCGTACTGCACAAAGAACTGGATCCGGATGATGATGAGCTGACCCGCACCCGCAAGGTCAGGCGCAAATTCATTGCGGAAAAATATGCCGTGCTGATAGATGCCCTGTATTCAGACAAGCGTTCGCAATTCATAGAAACCCTGGTCAAGTTTGAAGATGGCCGCCAGGGCAAGGTCAGTGCCGATTTGCATATCAGCGATGTCAAAACATTTTCTGCCCAAAAGCTGGCCGCATAAGAAGGACAAAAAAATGGCAGATAACAGAAAAATCGGTGAAGTCATCCTGGACTTGCAAAACATCTCTTTGGCCTTTGGTGGTGTCAAGGCTTTGACGAATATTTCCTTCAACGTCAGGGAACATGAAATACGCGCCATCATAGGCCCGAATGGTGCGGGCAAGAGTTCGATGCTGAATGTCATCAATGGTGTATATAGACCGCAGCAAGGTGACATCACTTACCGTGGCCAGCACCGCAAGGACATGAATACTTATGCAGCAGCAAAGAGCGGTATCGCCAGGACTTTCCAGAACATCGCCCTGTTCAAAGGCATGAGCGTACTCGACAACATCATGACGGGCCGTAACCTGAAAATGAAAAGCAATTTCCTCATGCAGGCCTTGTACTGGGGGCCTGCACAAAAAGAAGAAATCGCGCACCGCGAAAAGGTAGAAGAAATTATCGACTTCCTGGAAATCCAGCATATACGCAAGATACCGGTAGGCCGTCTTTCTTATGGCCTGCAAAAACGCGTGGAACTGGGTCGTGCCCTGGCAGCTGAACCGGAAATTTTATTGCTCGATGAACCCATGGCTGGCATGAACGTAGAAGAAAAACAGGACATGAGCCGCTTCATCCTCGATGTCAATGATCAGTTGGGCACCACCATCGTTTTGATCGAACATGATATGGGTGTGGTGATGGATATTTCTGACCGCGTGGTCGTACTCGATTACGGCAAGAAAATCGGTGACGGCACACCTGCCGAGGTGCTGGCGAATCAGGAAGTGATTAACGCTTACCTTGGTGTGGCGCATTGAAGATGGGAAACCTCTGTACCTCTGTGTTGAGAGGTCTTCTGTTCAAGATTCATGTTTGCTTAACGTAAGCTGAGAGCTAGAAATGAATATTAGTTTTTTCTTTGAAGTGTTTATCGGCGGCTTGTTGTCCGGTGTTATGTATGCGTTGGTGGCGCTGGGGTTTGTGCTGATCTACAAAGCCTCTGGCGTCTTCAATTTTGCGCAGGGTGCGATGGTGTTTTTTGCGGCCCTGACCTGCGTAGGCTTGACCGAGAAATTTGAAATGTCATTATGGCTGGCGATACCGCTGACCATGCTGGTGATGGTGGCACTGGGTCTGGCAATCGAACGGGTAGTATTGCGCCCGCTGGTCAACCAGCCTGAGATTACCCTGTTCATGGCCACCATAGGTCTGACCTTTTTCATCGAAGGTCTGGCGCAATTATTGTGGGGTTCGCAGCCACATAAACTGACACTGCCTATCGATGACGTGCCCATAGAATATTTCATGGAGAAGTTCAATATCCTGGTGTCACAATTCGACGTGATTGCAGCGCTGATCTGTGCACTGCTGGTGACTGGCCTGGCATTGCTGTTTTCAAAAACCAAGATAGGCCGCGCCTTGCGAGCCGTCGCAGATGATCATCAGGCAGCGCTGGCTGTTGGTATTCCACTACAACAGATCTGGGGCATAGTCTGGGCGGTTGCCGGTTTTGTTGCCCTGGTTGCAGGCCTGCTCTGGGGTGCGCGTAATGGTGTGCAGTTTGCACTGACCTTCGTGGCCTTGAAAGCCTTGCCTGTATTGATACTGGGAGGCTTCACTTCCGTCCCCGGCGCAATAGTCGGTGGCCTGATTATCGGTGCATCTGAAAAACTGGCAGAAGTATATATAGGCCCACTGGTGGGTGGTGGCATAGAGGGCTGGTTCCCCTACGTGCTGGCACTGTTGTTCCTGCTGGTCAGGCCAGAAGGTTTGTTTGGTGAAAAAATCATACGCAGGATTTAATGCCCTGCAGTCCAACATAATCAAACGTCATTAGTAGAGGAAGAACAATGTTCTACCGTGAAGCAGGTCAGTTTAAAACAAGCTATCAGGCAGATAACCAGATATTCCCGATACGGCAAGACCGTATTGGTATTGCCATCGTCCTGATCGCGGCATTTGTTGCCGTACCGGGGCTGGCAACCGATTATGCATTTTCAGCCATCTTCATCCCCTTCCTGATTTTTTCACTGGCTGCGCTGGGCTTGAATATCCTGACTGGTTACGCCGGGCAATTATCACTGGGTTCGGCAGCCTTCATGGCAGTGGGTGCATTTGCATCTTATAACTTTGTCTTGCGCATACCCGGCATACCGGTCTTGCTGGCTTTTGTGCTGGGTGGTTTGTCAGCCGCCATGGTGGGTATTGCCTTTGGTTTGCCGTCGCTACGCATACGCGGCTTTTACCTGGCGGCAGCAACACTGGCAACGCAATTCTTTGTGGTCTGGTGCCTGACCAAGATACAGTGGTTTACCAACTACAGCTCTTCAGGTGTCATCACGGCGCAGGAAATGATCATTATGGGGATAAGTATCAACACCCCGGTCAAAAAATACCTGCTGACGCTGACGGTCGTCTGCGTCATGGCCATGCTGGCCAAGAATATGGTGAGATCGAATGTAGGTCGTTCATGGATGGCAGTGCGTGACATGGACGTGGCTGCAGAGGTCATCGGTTTTCGTCTCATGCGCACCAAGTTGCTGGCCTTTGCCGTGTCTTCGTTTTACTGCGGTATTGCCGGTGCCCTGTATGCCTATGCCTATCTGGGTACGGTAGAACCTGAAGCATATAACCTCGACCTGTCTTTCCGCATCCTGTTCATGATCATCATTGGTGGTGTCGGTTCCATACTCGGTTCTTTTTTGGGTTCGGCTTTCATCATCCTGCTGCCCATCGTGCTGAACCTGATTGCCCATGGTTTGTCTTTGCCGACCAATGTGGCATCAAACCTGGAACTCATGGTATTTGGCGCATTGATTATTTTCTTCCTCATCGTTGAACCGCATGGTCTGGCGAGGTTGTGGCAAATCACCAAGGAAAAATTGCGACTCTGGCCTTTCCCGCATTGAGTGGCAATAACAAGATTAGTACCAACAGTAAAAGAGAGTTCATAATAAAGATGCTTCAGCTTTGTAAAAAATTTGTACGAAAAGCTAGAAAAGCATCAGGCAATATCCATCCAAAACCACAAGGAGACAATATGAAACTGCTTAAATCCCTGCTGATGGCATCGGCAATCCTGGGTGCTGTCAATGCGGCCCAGGCGAGTGATCAATTCATTCCCATCCTGTCGTATCGCGTTGGCCCGTATGCGGCTGGCGGCTCAGGCTTTTACGGCGGTGCTATTGATTATTTCAATCTGGTCAATGCCAAGGGCGGCTTGAATGGCGTCAAGATTTCATGGGAAGAATGCGAGACTGAATACAATGCCTCGCGCGGTGTCGAATGCTATGAACGTCTGAAAAAAACCCAGGGTGGTGCATCACTGGTAGAACCGCTGTCTACCGGTATTGCCTACGGCATCCTGGACCGTGTTGCTGAAGACAAGATCCCATTAACGACACTAGGCTATGGCCGTTCTGATGCAGCTAATGGCAAAGTTTTCCCATATGTATTCCCGCTGATCACCAGTTACTGGAACCAGGCTGCAGCGATGACCAAATACCTGGGTGACAAGTCTGGCGGTCTGGACAAACTCAAAGGCAAGAAAATTGTCCATCTCTACCATGATTCTGCCTTTGGTAAAGAACCTATCCCGGTACTGGAAGCACAAGCCAAGCAATATGGCTTCGAGCTCATCAAGATCCCGGTTGCCCATCCTGGCAATGAACAACAATCGCAATGGCTGCAAATCCGCCAGGCCAATCCTGATTATGTGATCTTGTGGGGCTGGGGTGTCATGAATGCAGTGGCGATCAAGACCGCGCAACGCAATGGTTATTCACGCGAAAAAATGCTGGGTGTCTGGTGGGCAGGTTCAGAAGAAGATGCAATCCCGGCTGGCGATGCAGCAAAAGGCTATACCGCGATGACTTTCAATACGCCGGGCAATTACCCTGTGCTGGATGAAATCCGCAGCAAGGTGTATGCAGCTGGCAAGGGTAATCTGGGTGATAAAACCCGTGTTGGTACTGTGTATCACATGCGTGGTGTGACTGCCGCAATCTTGTGGACAGAAGCCATCCTGAAAGCGCAGGAAAAATTTGGCAAGGGCAAACTCATGACGTCCGAGCAAATCCGCTGGGGCTTTGAAAATCTGAATGTCGACGAAGCCCGTCAAAAAGCTTTGGGCGCGATGGGCATGTTCCCGCCTGTGAAAACTTCTTGCGAAGATCATGAAGGCTCAGGTGCCGTCAAGGTGCAGCAATGGACAGGCGATAAATGGAAAGCCATCACACCTAACTGGGTCACTGGTGATAAGGCTTTGACACGCGCCATGCTGGAAGAGTCGTCCAACAAATATGCAGCGGAGAAAAAAATCACGCCTGCCTGTTTGAAATAACCCGGAGTACGCCACAGCAAGCGACGGAGGTAAAACTCCGTCGCATTAGCAATACCAATTCATTGCAAAACAAGATCATGAGCATACACAGCATTACGGCAGAAGTGGCAAAAACGGAACAAGCAGCAGCTACCGATATCGCCTATCTCAGTGTCAACAATATCGAAGTCATCTACGATCATGTGATCCTGGTGTTGAAAGGTATTTCCCTGCAAGTACCGCAAGGAAAAATCGTCGCCTTGCTGGGTGCTAATGGGGCCGGTAAATCAACCACGCTGAAGGCTATATCAACGCTGCTGAGAAATGAGCGCGGCGATATCACCAAGGGCGATATTACTTTCCGCGGGCAACGCGTAGATCATCTGACGCCAAATGAACTGGTCAAGCGTGGCCTGTCGCAAGTCATGGAAGGCCGTCATTGTTTTGCGCATTTGACGGTAGAAGAAAACCTGTTGACGGGTGCCTATACGCGCAGCCTGTCACGCAGTGAACTCAAGGCTGAGCTGGAGAAGGTGTATCACTACTTCCCGCGCCTGCGTGAGCGCCGTAATTCGCAGGCAGGCTATACCTCTGGTGGCGAGCAGCAGATGTGCGCGATAGGCCGGGCCCTGATGGCCAAACCGTCGATGATCTTGCTGGATGAACCATCGATGGGTATCGCGCCACAACTGGTGGAAGAGATTTTTGAAATCGTCAAAAGCCTGAATGTGCAGGAAAAAGTGTCTTTCCTGCTGGCCGAACAAAATACCAATGTCGCCCTGCGCTATGCCGACTTTGGCTACATCCTGGAAAACGGCAGGGTCGTCATGGAAGGTGAGGCAAAAGACCTCAGCAGCAATGAAGACGTCAAGGAATTTTACCTCGGTGTATCAGGCGCAGGCCGCAAGAGCTTCAAGGACATGAAGTTTTACCGCAGACGCAAGCGCTGGCTGGCATGATCTTACTGCGCGAGCGTGATCGGGGCTCATGCGCTGCTCAAAATGCTCATGTACTTAGAGTACATTCCGCTTTTTGCGCTGCTCTTCACCCCGCTGACGCACGCTCGCTACAGATCATAAACAGGTTAAGAACAAAGCAAAACAAGACAAATCAACCACTATAGAGCATGCTCATGAGTGACTATCTGGACGCCCTGGAAACCCGCAATCCACAAAGCCGCGAACAAGCGCTGGTGAACAAGCTGCCGCAATTGATTGCCCACGCCCAGACTGCAGAAGGCTGGGGCAGGATTTTGCAGGGTGTGGCTGCGCATGACATCAAGAGCCGCAGCACGCTGGCGCAATTGCCTGTCACCCGCAAATCCGACCTCAAGGATTTACAAAAAGCCTTGCCACCTTTTGGTGGACTGAATACCACCCCGGCGCGGCAGATGGGGCATATCTTTATGTCGCCCGGCCCTATCTTTGACCCCGAAGGCCGTGGCCAGGACTGGTGGCGCTTTGCCCGCCCCATGCACGCGGTTGGCTTGCGTGCCGGTCATCTGTTGCAAAACTGTTTTTCCTACCATTTCACACCTGCCGCCTTCATGGTGGAAAGCGCCGCTGCCCGCCTGGGTTGCGCTGTTATTCCGGCTGGCATAGGCCAGACTGAAATGCAGGTACAGGCCATGGCTGAATTACGGCCTGATGCCTATATAGGTACACCGAGTTTCTTGAAAATCATCCTGGAAAAAGCCCTGGACATGGGCGCAGATATTTCCAGCGTACAACGCGCCATTGTCGGTGCAGAAGCCCTGCCACCATCCCTGCGCAAATGGCTGCAGGAGCATGGCGTCGCCCACGTATTGCAAATCTATGCTTCTGCCGACATAGGCAATATCGCTTACGAAAGCATGAGCGATGGCCAGGTTAATCCCGGCATGATACTGGACGAGGACTTGATACTGGAGATCGTGCGTCCCGGCACGGGTGACCTGGTGGCAGAAGGTGAAGTTGGCGAGGTGGTCATCAGCTCCTTCAACCCTGATTACCCACTTATACGTTTTGGCACTGGCGATATGTCAGCGATACTGCCAGGTATTTCACCCTGTGGTCGCACCAACCAGCGCATCAAGGGCTGGATGGGGCGGGCGGATCAAACGACCAAGGTCAAGGGCATGTTTGTCCATCCTTCGCAAGTTGCAGAGGTCGTCAAGCGTCATCCTGAAATTATCAAGGCCAGGTTGGTGGTGACTGGTGAAATGGCGAATGATGTCATGAGCCTGCATTGTGAAACCGCTGCAGGCAACCCTGCCTTGCAGGCAGCTATCGTCGATAGCTTGCGGGATGTGACCAAATTGCGTGGTGACGTGCAGTTTGTTGCTACAGGTAGCCTGGCCAATGATGGGAAGGTTATAGACGACGCCCGTAAATACGAGTAGACCAACAACATCTCACTAAATCTGTTGCAACAAAAAACCACGGAAAAATCAGCTTTTTCGTGGTTTTTGTTTGTCTCGCACCAACATCTCAAAAATATTCTATAGTAGTTAAGTAAACCAAATATGGATAAGCCTGCCTGCCAGACTTGTCCACCCTGTTTTCCCCGTTTTTTCCTGTTCTGACCTGCAACCACCTCACCGGATGGAGAACCGTTCCATGACTGCACTGAATATCAATAGCAAAGATCACCAGGTAGATGCCGATCCCTCCACGCCCGTGCTATGGGCCCTACGTGATTCCCTCGGCCTGACCGGCACCAAGTTTGGCTGCGGTGCAGCATTGTGTGGTGCCTGCACCGTGCACCTGAATGGCCAGGCGATACGCTCTTGCATCACCCCTATCTCTTCTGTCGCTGGCCAGAAAATCACGACCATAGAAGCCATGAGCCAGGACAAGGTAGGCAAAGCTGTGCAAGCTGCCTGGATCAAGCATGACGTTGCCCAATGTGGTTACTGTCAAAGCGGCCAGATCATGAGCGCTACAGCCTTGCTGAAAACCAATAAGAAACCCAGCGATGCCGATATCGACGGTGCCATGGCAGGCAATATCTGCCGCTGTGGTACCTACGTGCGCATCCGTGCTGCCATCCATGATGCTGCATCCACTTTGGCCTGAGGAGAATAACCATGCATTTTGAAGCCCGTTTGGATGAATTGCCACGCCATTTGCAATCACTATTGCAATCCGCTACACCAGAAACAATTGAAACAACTTCGGCCGGCCTGAGCCGCCGCAGCTTTTTGAAGATGGCAACTGCCAGCGGCTTTGCCCTGGGTTGCTATCCCATGCTGGCAACAGCGCAGGATGCTGCCGCTAAAGCCCCCGCAGGTTTGAAGCCTACCGAACAGCCGGGCGCATTCGTACAGATCGCCAAGGACGGCACGGTCACCGTCACCTTCAACCGCCTGGAATTTGGCCAGGGTGTGCAAACCAGCCTGCCCATGATACTGGCAGAAGAACTGGATGCCGACTGGTCCAAGGTCCAAAGCGCGAATGGCAATAACCACCCTGCCTATGTCGACCCGGCATTTGGCATGCATTTGACGGGTGGCTCGAACTCCATCGCCCATTCTTATACGCAATACCGCGAACTCGGTGCCCGCACCCGCGCCATGCTGGTGCAGGCTGCAGCCAACCAGTGGCAAGTGGACCCCGCCAGCCTGCGCACCGAGAATGGCAATGTCATCGGCCCCGGTGGCAAGAAGCTGGGCTATGGCGAGCTGGCAGATGCGGCAATGAAATTGCCGGTACCAGAAAAAGTCACGCTGAAAGACCCGAAAAACTTCCGCCTCATAGGCAAACCCACAGGTCGTCTGGATGCCAAAGCAAAATCCACAGGCACCCAGGATTTTGGTATTGATACCCATTTGCCAGGCATGCTGACTGCGGTAGTGGCACGGCCACCAGTATTTGGTGCCAAAGTCAAATCCATTGACGACACGGCAGCCAAAGCCATCAAGGGTGTCAAGGCAGTCTTGCGTGTACCGACAGACCGTGGCGGCGAGGGCGTAGCAATTATCGCGACCGGTTATTGGCCAGCCAAGCAAGCCCGCGATGTACTGAAGCTGGAATGGGATGCTGATGGCGTGGAAAAAGTTGATTCCGCCAAGATGCTGGCGAGCTACAAGGAGCTGGCCAAAAAACAAGGTGCGTTGAAATTCAATGATGATGTCTCAAAAATAGCCACAGCACCGCATAAGCTGAATGCCGAGTTCGTCTTCCCCTATCTGGCACATACGCCTATGGAACCGTTGAATTGCACAGTCGCCATCAAGGGCGACAAGGCAGAATTGTGGATGGGTACGCAAATGCCTGGCCTCGATGGTTTTGCGGCTTCCAAGACTCTGGGCCTGAAGCCTGAAAATATTGCAGTCCACACCCAGTATGCGGGTGGCGGTTTCGGTCGCCGCGCGATCGCCACCAGTGATTATGTAGTGGAAGCCTGCAATGTCGCCAAGGCGGCACAAACCGCGGGGCTGGATGCACCGATACGCACGCTGTGGAGCCGTGAGGACGATGTCAAGGGTGGTTATTATCGCCCCATGCACTTGCACAAGGCCGAAATCGGTTTTGATGCCCAGGGCAATATCCTGGGTTGGGATCATGTCATCGTTGGACAGTCCATCGTCGGTGGCACACCATTTGAATCCATGATGGTCAAGGATGGCGTCGATATCACGGCAGTAGAAGGCATGAAAGAACCATATGAAATGCCTATGCGCCTGTCCGTCCATCATCCCAAGATCAATGTGCCAGTCTTGTGGTGGCGCAGCGTGGGCTCTACCCATACTGCCTTTGTCATGGAAACCCTGATCGATGAAATTGCCCAGACTACCAAGCAAGACCCGGTGGCTTACCGCCTGAAACTCATGGGCGACAAACATCCACGACATAAGGCAGCATTACAACTGGCAGTGGAAAAATCTGGCTATGGCAAAAAGAAATTGCCCGCTGGCCGTGCCTATGGTGTGGCTGTGCATGAATCATTCTCGTCCGTCGTCGCTTACGTCGTTGAAGCATCCATGAAAAACGGTCAACCCAAGCTGCACAAGGTCACTGCCGGTGTGCATTGCAACCTGGCTGTCAATCCCAAAACTGTGGAAGCACAGGTGCAAGGTGCGGCGCTGATGGGGCTCTCCATGTGCCTGCCAGGTGCGGCCATTACGCTCAAGGATGGTGTAGTTGAGCAAAGCAACTTCAGTGACTTTGTGGTGCCACGCATTACCGATATGCCACAGATTGCCGTATATATCGTCCCTAGTGCAGATGCACCTACAGGCATGGGTGAACCTGGCTTGCCAGCATTGGCACCGGCTTTTGCGAATGCCATCGCCCGGGTCAGTGGCAAACGCTGGCGTGAGCTGCCTTACAAACTTGCATAAGCAAAGCTAACTTTTGTTACTTGTATGCAAGATAGATAGTAATGACGCGTAGATAGTTGTATGTTGTGGGATATCAGATTCCAGGAGTTTGATGATTGCTGGAATTTGGTATCCCACAATAAAGGAGACTTATCATGCGTAGTTTCATTAAATTCCTGACACTGACTTTATTCAGTATTTTTGTCAGCCAAAGTGTATTCGCTGCAGACCATGGTACGGCGCAAGAAGCTGAGGCCATGGTAAAAAAAGCCATTGCCCATATCAAATCCAAGGGAGCAGATGCAGCCTACCCTGAATTTAATAATCCCAAAGGCAGCTTCAGTGACCGCGACCTGTATATTTTTGTGCTCGACATGAATGGCAAGACCCTGGCACATGGTGCCAATCCCAAGCTCCTTGGGAAAAATATCAGTACGCTGAGAGATGTCGATAACAAAGCCTTTATTGAAGAACTCCTGGCAACCGCAAAGAGCAAAGGCAAAGGCTGGATAGATTACAAATGGCCAAATCCGACCACCAAGGCCATAGAATTGAAATCCACCTATTTTGAAAAGTCAGACGATGTTGTGGTTGGTTGCGGTATCTATAAGTAAATGCTGTTCAAGCTCATCTGATTGATGTAAAGCAGTATCTGCACAGGTACTGCTTTTTAATTTTTGCTTACGATGAACCCTACATCCGCTGGCTATTCCGGTACACCACTGGCAAAGAAACTGGGGATACAAGCTGACAGCCATGTTTGCGCCAGACATGCGCCTGAAAACTATCTGGATTTGCTGGCTGACTTGCCAACTGCTGTGGTATTTGACAAGAAGACTACGCCTGCAACAGATATCGTCCACCTGTTCACCGACAAGAAAGCTGTCCTCGTCAAAGAATTGCTGACCTGTAAAGCAAGCTTGAGAAGCGATGCCGCAATCTGGGTATCCTGGCCCAAGAAAGCTTCGAAAGTGCCTACCGACATCACTGAAGATACGATAAGGGAAGTTGCGTTACCGATGGGCTACGTCGACATCAAGGTTTGCGCCGTCAGCGATATCTGGTCAGGTTTAAAACTGGTGGTGCGTAAAGAATTGAGGCCGGACTGGCCGACCTCATGACATGATAGATATTGAATACCGCTTAATTTGATTCCTTGATCAGGCGACCAGAGTTCTTTTGTATGGGGCGTGCATTCATGGGATACAGCCGGCTGAATATCGTCAACTGGTCTGGTGAAATTTCTACCGGCTCTTTCATGACCAGCCACAACACACCTTCGCTGCAGGGTGGTGTCGTCAGCGACCCCATATAGGTATAGTAATCACGCTTGACGGGCAGGATGTCGTTCATGTCCATGGTCGTCAAAGCCTGCACAGGGTCGTTCTTTTCCAGCGGCAGATTATTCCAGACATGCTGCACCAGGCTATGCGACTTGCCACGTTCTATCAATACGGCCACCACAGCCAGTTTGCCATCAGCATCCTTGTGTACCAGGTGGGCGACCATTTCAAAACTCTTGCCATTCACGCGTTCTTCGGATGGTTTATGGAAATGGAATTGCAACAACTCATAATTGTGACCGAGCACATTGATATAGTTACCGGCACCGATATTGACTTGTATGGTGTGGCCATTATCGATGACAGTGAAACGGCTGGGCTTATAGTCAAAAGCGATAGGGTCCAGATCCACCTTGATGCCATCACGGATGTCTATAGGCGACTGTCTTTCGCCGACATCACATTTGGCATTGGCAGTATTAAGCTTGCCCCAGTTCAAAGGGCCACCCTCGCCCTGGTAACTCCAGTGTATATCGGCATGGCTGGCGGCCAGGCCACCCGCTGCTGCCGCACTATTGGTGCCGTGGTCACTCTTTGCTTTAGCCGTTTCGGGTCTGCGTATTGGCGGCGCATAAGATGGCCGTATGACGGGCTTGGGCGCGCTACGCGCAGCGGCGTCATCCTTGTCCTTGCGGATAACACTGAGGCGCTCGGCTATGCGTGCAGCCAGTTCATCAGCAGCCAATGCTTCTTTGGCACGGATAGCCGCTTCCTTGGCGGATTCCTTGCTCTCTTTGGAAGCGGACTTGCGCTCTTCTTTGGCTGGTGCGGACGCCGGGGCTGATGCCGAAGCAGAGCTGGACGCCTCTTCTTTTGCCGATGCCGCTTTGATAGGTTTAGAGGGCGGCGGATCATTCGCCTGAGCGGACAAGGCCAACAACATGGGGAGCAGCAAGGCGAGAGAGCGGCGCATAATTGGATAGAATTTGAGATTCAGTTTGCAGAGAGATACCTTAGTTACGGCAGGTCTCTTTGCAAACTTGAATCCTGAGAGCAATGTGTGGTTTTTTCGCCCTCAGGCTGCCGCTATCTCAGCTCATACGCCTTCAACAATGAACAAGCGACCTATGGAGTTGGCATGGCGGATTTCCATGGCTTTGGCATATTCAACCGAGTCATACCATAGCTGCGCCTGTTGCAGGCTGGGAAATTCCACAAGCACCGAGCGCCAGCCTTCATTATGGGCATCATCCCTTCCCTCTTTTTGCACACGTGTGCCACCGCGCACCAGGAATTGCCCACCATACTGCTCTACACTGGCTGTGGCCAAGGGCCGGTAGTCGGCATACGCATCTGCATTGGTGACCTGGATTTCTGCGACGACATAAGCTTTACTCATGATATTCCCGATAATTTAATTGGTTACAATGACAATATGCGTGCTTTAGCGGCAGCATATTCCGATTTCAAACGTGCCACCACTTCCGCCACGGTCAGCACATCATCCATCAAGCCCACGCCCTGACCTGCACCCCAGATATCACGCCAAGCCTTGGCCTTGCTGCCGCCACCAGAACCGAAATTCATCGCGCTCTTGTCAGCCACTGGCAGATTGTCCGGGTCAAGGCCAGCAGCGATGATGGATTTTTTGAGGTAATTGCCATGCACACCGGTAAACAGATTGGTGTAGACAATATCCGCCGCCGCTGAATCGAGAATGGCCTGACGATATGCATCATCGACATTTGATTCTATCGTTGCCAGCCAGCGTGAACCTATGTAGGCAAAGTCAGCCCCCATGGCTTGTGCTGCCAGCACTGCATCACCCGTTGCGATAGAACCTGACAAGGCAATCGGGCCGTCAAAGAAGCGCCTTACTTCACCGACCAGGGCAAACGGTGACAGGCCGCCAGCGTGACCGCCAGCACCGGCAGCCACCAGGATCAAACCGTCAACGCCCGCTTCCAGCGCTTTTTGCGCATGGCGTATCGAAATCACATCATGCATGACGATGCCGCCATAGCTGTGTATCGCATCCAACATTTCTGGCGGTGGTGCACGCAGGGAAGAAATGATGATGGGTATCTGATGCTTGACGCACACCTCGACATCATGCGCCAGCCTGTCATTGGATTGGTGGACGATCTGGTTCACCGCAATCGGGCCTATCAATGCATCGGGATGGGCCTCCTGGTGCGCTGCCAGTTCAGCCTGCAATTCAGTCAGCCAGACATCGAGCAGCTCAGCTGGCCTGGCATTCAGGGCCGGGAAAGACCCGACGATGCCCGCCTTGCATTGCGCTGCCACCAGTTTGGGGCTACTGGCAATGAACAGGGGTGAGCCAATGACAGGCAGGCTAAGATGTTGCAAAGCGGATGGCAGGCGTGAAATAGCTTGTGAAGCAGAATGCAGTACAGGTGAATCTTGAGTCATAGTTGATATCCTCTAAGCTGAAGCACAGACAACAGATTTCTTGCACATATCCAGTATGATTTTACCGTGCTAATAAAAATCTTGTGGAGACACCATGACTTATCAATGTTTTGACTTCAGTATCAGCAATAAAATCGCCCACCTGCGCCTGAACCGCCCAGCCACGCTGAACACCATGCAG
>JAZJXP010000058.1:0-58446 GCA_040390835.1 Pseudomonadota bacterium | reverse complement strand
TCGCCGTTGTAGGTGTAACTGGTGACGTTGCCGCTGGTGTCGCTGGCTGTGGCTAGCTTCCAGGTGTAGCCATTTCCACCTTGATAGGTTTCTGTCTGGTGGCTGACTGTGTCTGTCCATGTCCAGGTCGTGCCATCGCTGACCAGGGTGTCGAACTCAGCGTTGCCAGGGGCGCCTACATACAGCTGTCTGGTAGTGTCGTAGACAAATTTACTGACGCTGCCGTCTTGCCCAACACGTTCAACTTCACTTCCTGCGGTGTTCAATGTACCAGTGAGATTGGTGATGCGGCGATAGCCATTGATCCACCAGGCATCGCCATTGTCGTCGGACATTTTGCCTTGACTGTTATAGGTACGTAATATAGAAACATCGTCACCACGACCTACCAGTACGGCATCATTGTCTTGTATCACGACGTTGCCGGTTGCTACGTTGACGTAGGTTTTTTCACCTGTCTTGTTCGATCCCGACTGCCCCAAATTACCACGCTCACCCAAAGGAGCCAATGAAGCCTGATTCAATCCAACGCCATTTCCACCTACGATAGCAACCATGTGATTTCCTAATATGTTTTATTCAATTGTTTGTTTGACAGGAGCAACTAACTCAACTGTCATTGTTCAACGCAATAGTCCAAACATTTGAGAAATTGTTTAGGTGAAATCGAAAATAATTTGTACATCCATTGATTATTTTTACATCTCTTCATTTTTATTATAAAAATAAGTCTATTTACTAAAATATGCCAAATAAATGGCGGTCATCTTATTTTTAATAAAAATTGCTTTTAAAACATCTAAAAATCAAAAGTTCGAGAAATAATCTTGTGGAACCCCACTTAAATATGTAGGCATCTCCATTTATTGGCTAGAATGACGTCCGTGTTTGTACGTTTGCAGCAATAATTATTGGGAATAATATCGATGAATACTGCCCCTACTCCGAGCTTTGATGACATCCTGCGCGAGGCTTTGCGTGTCAGTCAGGCGAATGACGGGCCAGCTGCGATCAATTTGTTTCAGCAGGCATTGACGCTTAATCCTGGGTCCGCGACAACTTATTGTCTGCTTGGGGCTGAGTACATTACGCTTGGTCAGGTCGCTGAGAGTGAGGCGGCCTATGCGAATGCATTGGTGCTGGCACCGCAATTCCATATAGCTCGGTTTCAGTTGGGGTTATTGCAATTTACTTCTGCGAAAGTGGCGGTTGCGTTACTGACCTGGCAGCCTTTACTGGCTTTGCAGGATGATAATGCGCTGAAGTTATTTGTGATGGGTTTTGCGCATATGGCGCAGGATGATTTTGACGTCGCACTTAGCTATTTTGAGCGAGGCATTGTGTGCAATGTCGATATCCCACCTTTGAACACCGATATACAGCGCGTAATCTCTGAAATCAAAGACTTGCACGAAAAATCTGGATTGAACGGACCAGCTTCAGTTGAAACAAATTCCAAGTCTGCAGAAACAGCAGAAAACACACAAGAAGCTGAGGCTGATGTGCATTTCTTGCTTTCGAATTATCAGCAGCAAGGGCCAGCGCATTGAGTAGCCTGGACACGATTGAGTCGATCCCCCTGAAAATGGCACCACTTCGATGAATAATTACGTCGATGTGTTTTAAAGTCAAAAGCCACCTTTCGGAGGCTTTTGGATTCTCTTACTAAGATAGTAATGGTTCCAAGATTCCTTGGTCGAACAGTCATGGACCAAACCGCCAGCGCTGGTGCCGGAAGACTGGCCCTTGATGCCGTAAAGTGCCACAGAAGTTGAGAATGAATTTGGCAAAAAACGCATTGATTTGCAGAAAATTGCCACGTAACTTGAGACTGATTGTCGCAGTAGTTGAGATTTTCTCCACTTCCGTCAGATAAAATGAGATTTTTTAGATTTCGCACTTTTAGGCATATATGCGTTCGTTTGCTAGTTGATTTGCCTCTGTCAGTTTGATCTTCCTTCCACTTGAGTATTCAAGCCCGGGTTCAGTCTTTAGCGTCAACTTGTTCCGGTACTCGCCAGCAGGTATCAGCTTCCAAAGCACCCTGATAAGTCAAATCGCAGCGCGATGGGCACGGCTTGATATCGCCACCGAATTACCATCCGGGTCCTTGACATTCGCGAAAGAATACCCGTTGGCCTGATGCGTGCTGCCAAAGACCAAGCCACGTTGCGCACTTTGTTCTTTAAAAGCGTCGACTTCTTTGACGCTAAACATGAGCTTCACTCCAACTTGACCAAGTTTGATGGTCTTGGCAGCTTGATGAATCAGGATAGTTATACCAGAGGAGAGAGAATTAAGTTCGATCAAACCCTCAACCATTTCTCCGGTGGTTTCAAAATCAAAGAACTTGCGATAGAACTCAGCCGTAGCGAGCGGGTTTTTCGCATAAATCAGAATGGCGTTTAAAATTGCTGACATGAGGTTCCCATGAAAATATGATTGAAATTTCAAAGCTCAATCGTTCGGACCAGTTAAGGCCATTTGATGAGTGCTGGACCGCAACTGTATCAAGGAAAGCTATTTTTTTCAGAGGTATTTAAAATCAAATCTCCAGCCAAGGCTCAGTCTTTACAGACTCCCCACAAAACCTACCTTCGCCGATACCTGAAAAGAGTTTCCCCCACGATCCGCGTAAATAATCGTGAGAAACTGCTGACATCGGAATAACCAACCTCATTGCTAATACGAGCGATGGTCCAAGTCGTGCTGCTCAAAAGCTGTTTAGCTTTTCCAACTCTGGCAAGTTGCAACATACTTAGTGGTGACTGTCCTGTTTCAAACTTGACCCGCCTCAGCAAGGTACTTGGGCTGATATGAAACGCGAGCGCCAAGCGGTTAAGATCGTACTCTTCAGCCAATCGTTCACTGAACCAGCGCTGTAACTGTTGTGAGAATGGTGGCAACCCCCTCTCCATCAAAGTGCTGTCGACAAATGGGGATTGGCTGGCACGCAGATTGGGCAATAACGCAACCCTTGCGGTAGCGATTGCGACTTCAGCCCCCAGTTCGCGCTTGATAATCTGGATGGCGAGATCAAACGATGAACTGACCGCTCCAGTAGTCATGACTGCGCCATCCTCCAGAAAAATGGCATCTGCCTGTAACCTGGTCATCGGATAGCGTCTGGCAAGTTCTGGTGCAAACAACCAGGCGGTTGTAGATTTCCTGCCATTTAAAAGACCTGATTCACCCAGCAGGAATGCCCCCACTAGCTCGGAAAACCACCCAGCAATAACGCGACCGTAATATTATCGTGCCCCCCAGCGGCATTGGCGTCGTTCACCAGTGCCTCGCCTATCGCTCTGGCCGATGGCGACTCACCTGCTTGCTGCTGTAGTTGCTGTAGTTGTTGTATCCTGCTGATCAGGCTGCCGTTTTGCTGAAAGTAATTCCACAAGCCATCAGAACACAGCAACAGCATCTCATCTGCCGTCATCCGGGTTGTCATGGTATGGGGCGTGACGACATCATCGCGCATGCCCAACACCTGGGTGATGCAGTGTGCGAGCTTGTGTACACTGGCCGCTTCGCGTGTATAGGTGCCATTGGCAACCACTTCTTCTACCCATGAATCATCGACGGTCAGGCAGCGTTCCGATTTATCCCCGATCAGGTAGGCACGGGAATCACCTACCCATCCTATAGTCACCGCATCGCCTGTCACCAGTGCGGCAACCACGGTGGATTCGGGCTCATCAAGCCTTGGATTGTTACCCACAGGCAGGGTCATGATGGCCTGATGCGCGTCCATGATGGCATTGCGCATGGCAAGTTCAGGAGTATCGAGGCAGGTGCCTTGCATTAAACTGGTCGTCAGGCTGGCCTTGACCTGCTCAATGACCAGGGCAGAAGCACCACTGGCATTGAACGAGGTGGAAACGCCATCTGCCACCACCAATATGGCAGAGGCAGGACTGGTCAAACCGGCATAACCGCTATCTTCATTGTGGACATGACGTCGTCCCACATCGCTGATCATGGCAAGATGGTTATCAACTTCGAGCATGCAATGATCCGCGTCGGTCATGCCGGGCAGCACGCAGCGCACTCCACAATTATTGCAAAAACCGTCGGCGTCAGACGCCGAAGTGGTGGGGTCACAGTTGCATGCCATGCTTGCCGCAACTGGCGCAGGCAAATCTATGAAGGGATGGCCACAACCTTCGCAAAATTTGGCATTGACAGACGAATTGTCATCACCGCATTGTGTACAAGTCATTTCTCTTCCTTACATAAAGCTCGGTGGACGCACGGCATTGGCCATGTCTATCCACATGATTTTTTCTGTTGCGGTAGTAGCAAAACGTGCCGCTTTCCTGAATTCTTCTTCCGCTCCTGCGCGCAGGGCGCGGCTATGCAGCGGGCGGCCAAGCAACATGGTATTACTGTCTTCCCTGATCTTGCCTGTGGCTATCATGGAACTGCTTTTTTCCAGCAGCGTGGCGGTGAGCTGGTGAATGATGCCGCCATCAACAGAGATCGATTCTATGGTCTGGGCGACTTTTTCCAGTTTGGACACATCTAGCACTGGTTCGCTGTCAAGCAAGGACTTGGCCAGCGCGATACGGGCTAAGTTGAACAGGCTATGCTGCGCCGGTACGACAGCCAGGGCATTGCCAGCACCCGCAGTATCCTTTCCATGGGCCAGGCAACGCGCCAGGCCAAAGCAGGCGGCAGTATGGTTGGGGTCAACCTTGATGACGCGGTGATAGTAAGAAGATGCTTCCTTGTAGTCTTGCTTGGTTTCAGCAGCAAATGCAATCGCCAGCTTGGGGGCGATCTCACCTGGCATTTCAAAATAGACTTTGCCAAACTCAATGCGCGCTTTTTGTGCATCCCCTTGGGCCAAAAAGGACTTGCCACGGTACCAGGATATCCGCCAGTCATAGGGGTCTTCTGCAAACAACTGATCAAGCAGACTGGTGGCGTCCTGGTAACGCTCAATAGCGAGGTAGGCATTGGCAAGACGCAGGCGCGCCTCTACCGATTTTTGGCCAAATTTCTTGGCGACTTGTTCGAGCGCCGCCACTTGCTTCCTGGGATCAGTGACAGAAGAAAGCCTGAGCAATTCATTGGCAGCCGGGTCATTGACCGCCATCTTCAGAGTAGGCAACAGGCGTACTTCAGGTTTTTCGGTGCCATTGACGTCATCTGCATCGAACAGGTTATCAGATGTAAACACCTTGCTTTCTGATGGCCTGGGCTCGGTCTTGATGGCGACAATTTCGCGCAAGACACCATGCAACTGGTCGGCCATTTCATCTGCCGACTGGAAACGTTGGTCCGGGTCCAGGTGGGTGGCACGCAGCAAGAAACGGTAAAGTGACTCATGCTGGGCAAGCACAGGCTGCTGGTCAGGGCCGGGCAAGGATGTCTCGAACTCCTTGCCGTACTTAAAATCCATCACCATGGTCGCCAGTGAGCGGCCTATGGTGTACAGGTCCGACACCTCGACCGGGTCATCATTGGCTTCGGGTGCCATGTAGCCACGGGTGCCATAGATGTCGCCATTCGGGTCACCGATCTTGCGCATGCCGCCGACGTCGATCAGTTTGACATCGTCGCCCTCCAGCATGAAGTTGTCAGGCTTGAAGTCGCAATAGACAAAGCCGTTTGCATGCAGGTAAGAGAAGGCTGGCAAGATGCCCAGGACGTAGGCAATCGCTTCTTCTACAGCGAAAACACCTTTTTGCTTCATCATGCCGCCGATGGCGACGCCACCGACGTATTCCATGACGATGTAACCTTCATTGCCATGGTTGACGAAATCATAAATGCCAACAATCTTGGGATGCTTGAGTGCAGCCAGGAACTGGCGTTCCGTCACGGCATTGGCGGCGGCTGCCTCATCCCTGGCGTTGAGCAAGCCTTTCATGACGACCCAGCGCTGCAATACCATGTCCCAGCCCAGATAGATCCATCCCATGCCACCAAAGGCGATGGCGCCCTTGATCTCGAATTTGCCATTGACGATGTCACCTGTTTTCAGGGCTGGAATAAAGTTGTATTCCGTGCCGCATTCACCACAGAAACCTTTGGTTCGGGCTACCTTGACGTCACATTTCGGGCAGCGACGGCGGCGCTCGGGTACCTCGGGATTGGTCATGATAAGACTCAAGGGGTCCTGGCTGGGCATGGGTGGCAGCGATACCAACCCGCCCCCCAAGGCCTGGCGACGGGTCGAACTGCCTTTGGTGGAGCGGCTGGTGTGACGCCGCGTGCCAGAGCGGCCTGTGCCTGCTGTAGCAGTGCCCGTAGCAAAAGTATCGTTGTTGACAGGCCGCTGTGTGGCGCTTGTCTGGGCTGCCGTCATTTGTGCCACTTGTGCCAGCAGCCGGGTGCCAGCAGGCGGCATGCCGCATTCATCACAGAAGCCATCTTGCACTTTTCCAGTACAGCCGTTTCTTTGACAATTGTCCACAGTTCTTCCTTTTATGTGCGCGGATCAGGGCGCTGTTAAAGCTTTGATTTTGTATAAAGCCGTTTCATAGGCTGCCACTTCCTTGCGTAAGGCAGCCAGGTCCACGGGCTTGAGCGTGATGGTTTGCTTGATTGCCTGCGCCATCGTTGCCAGTCCTTCATCCGCAACGACACCTCTGGCGGCAAGGGATTTAGCCATCGCCCGCAAAGCGTTGAAGCGACCTGACATCTCTTCGTATTCATTGAGGCCAAGGCGATTCGTCACGCAGGCCTGGCGCGCAGCAGTCAGTTGTGCAAGGCAGGCGCTGTGCCAGCGCAGCAAACCCACTTTGACAGCATCATGCCGACCTTCAGTTGCCGACTGCGCAATAGTGGCCAGCCACGTACGCAGCGTCGTCATCTCTTGCTCGTCGACGGGCATGACCAAGCCTTCAGGTGCAAGTAGGCGCAGACGTGCTTCTTCGATTGCTGCCGCCGCCTCTTGCACATAGTCCTGTAGTTGCGTCAGCCTGCTTGTGGCATCATCAAGCCCGGCGCGGTTTTGTGTCTGCTGCTGTTCAAGATTTTTCAGGGCCAGCCTTTGCTCGCCCATCAAGTGTTCAGCCGCATCCAAATCGGCGGCACTAGACAAGGGGTCGCGGTCGATGTTTTGCAACATCGCCTCCAGATTCGATGGCAGGTGGCAAGCCGTACAGAGTCGGCCGGACCAGTTCTGCAAATCCGCCGCTTGCTGGCGCAGGGTGTCAAACCGTGGCGCACTGTGGCAGATGCTCTGTGACAAAGCGGTAAATACATCACGGGCATCGAGAAATTGCCGTTCCATCGCCGTCAGCACCTCTTGCGGTGTGGCCTGCGTGAGTTTGTTGGCAGTCGATAACAACCCACGATTGGTGATGGGGATATGCTCTGCACGCAATTCAAGCGAGCGGCCATACAGCAGCTTGCGGATATCTTCTTCGTTGTCGTGAAAAACATTACTGCGCTTGTTGAGCTCACTGACTTCTTCCTGCAACCTGGCGAGCAAGAGATAGCTATTCCACAAAGCGTCGAGTGATTTGATCGCCTTGCCCAGTCTGTCATAGGTGATGCCACGATAGCCATTGACCGTGTCCTTGATGCGTATGCGGGCAATCTTGACTGCCTCGATTTCAGCCAGATCCAGCAGGTTGCGGCTGATCGTGGTGACATTCGTCCGCAAGGCTTCAATTTCTTCTTTGATTGGCACGGGCTAGCCTATTGCTTCAAAAACGGTATTCATCCAGGCGCGGCTTCATGCCAGCGACGACTGCGACGATGCTGGCAAAAACGGCGCCCAGCAATATGTAAGGGAACCAGTTGAGTTCGGTAAATGCCTTTGCGATACTCTGGTCAAAGGCTTGCTGGTTGATCTCTATGGTTTTGCCCAGCGCCTTATCAAATTCGGCAAATGCCCAGTTTGATTGCCCGTTCGTTTCACCCAATGTCAATGCCAGCGCCTCGTCATGCTGTCCAGATTCTTCGAGCTGGCGGATTTGCTGGTCAATTTCCATGTAGTACGCCCAGGTTTTCAAGGTGTTGACCGCAGCCGCTTCTTCACCAGGGAAAGTGATATTGGCCAGTTCGACCCCAAGCTGGCCACCAAACTTGAGTTTGCGTGCGAGCGCATTGGCGACCTCGTCTGGCTTGATCGCCATGATTTGCGCGGTTCTTTGCCTGAAGGAGTTCGTTGCCTGGGCCTGGGCAGCGGGATGACCACGCTGTATCAACAGCAGGCTTTCATCGGCATTGGCTTCATAGGCCAGCGCCCTTGTCTTGGTCAGCGCATGGATAGAGTCAAAAGCATCACGCTTGGCAGATGTCAGATTTTTTTCCAGTCCATTGAGAGTCAGGACAGCATAGACCAGTGTGACACCGATGATGATGGTGGCGGAAAACAAACCCGTATTGAGACTGCGTCGCGTTTTTTGTTTCAAATACCACTGGGCACCTATCATTGCCGCCAGCGTGAACAGTGCGAAAACCATGAAGGGCAATAGCGTCAGTGTATGCGAGGCGATGTGCCGTTCGAAACTGGCAGTCAGGTGGTCAAAATTGGCCTGGTCCAGCGCCATCGTCGCGGGCAGGATGGTGGACTGCATCAATGTATTGGCGCTGGCCAGATCAGTCAATGCCGCTTCGCCGCTCTTGGCCTGCACCCGTCCCAGCAAGTGTTCGTACCTGGCAAGCGCCGTCATGATGGTGGTGATCGGTACCTGCTCTTCATTGCCATAAGTGATGTTTTTTGCTGCAGTCAGCAGTTCGCGGTGGGCCTGGTCCATGTCGGCGCGAAACGCCGTGCTGGCTTTGCTGGCTTCCCCTTCCTTGAGCAGCAATATGTTCATGGTGTTGGCGTGAGCACTGGCCAGCACGAAGCGGATTTTTTCTGCCGCCACGATTGATGGCACTGTATCTTTGCCCAAGGTTTGCACTGCCTCGCGCACGCTCCGGTAGACACCGAAGCCGCTCAAGGCAACCAGCAGTGCTCCGGCGATGCTTAGCCCCAGCGCCAGGGTCATGCGGCCTGGTGTCGTACGCAGATAAGACTGCCATCTTTGCAGGGTAGTGGCCCTGGCTTGCTGATTCAATGCTGGCACTGGCAAGTTTGCGGATTGCATATTTTTCTCTGTATTCTGATGTGGCTATTTATTTGATCGCAAGACGTAGCTTTGTCCAGCTACCGACCACGATTTCGTCACCAGCTTTGAGGGCCGTGAGTACGCCCGGGACCAGGGTATTGCCATTCATGATGGAGCCATTGGTAGAGCCAAGATCCAGCGCGGCATAACTGCCATCTGCCTGACGCAACAATTTCAAATGCCGGCGCGACACGCCAGGGTCATCGACCTGTATTTCTGGATAAACACCCTTGACGTCTGAGCGACGACCTACCAGATTTTCTGCCAGGTCCAGCGGAAAAAAGCGTACTGCCGTGTCTTTCGGGCACTGCGCCGCTGTCTCTGCGTCCGCCGCCAGTGCCTGGTCAACGATAATCTCAATATTGAATAATTGTTGCGGCGAAAATACAGTCTGTGCAGCGGGTGCAATGGGTACTGTCGGTGCAGTAGGCGCTGCAGATGCAGTACTCACATTGACCGCAGCAACATGAGCGGCGACATGAGCAGCAACGGACCGCGGTGGCGTATTGACATCCGCTGCTGACGCAGGGCTGGTCATCGCCACCGGCGCCATCACTGGCGTTGAGGGGGCATAGGAAGCCTTGCTCAGAAAATCGTAGCGGCACACTTCGCAATAACGACTGCCGCCATTTCTCGGTGTTCCGCAATCAGAGCATATATCGCAGGAGCCAGCGGAGGCAGAAGCAGTCGACACCAACGATGTTGCGCCTATGCGCATACCGCATTCAGAGCAATAGTCGACGTCAGTCGACTGGTGACCTTGAGAACAGATAGGCATGATTTCCCTTTTTCAAACTCAGGCGGATACTGGACGGCGACGCACGGTGCGGGTGCCACCCATATCGAGTTCCATGTCGTCGCCCTTGCTGGCGTCGGCACGCAAACGCACCGTACCTTCTTGCACATCGATCACATCCACTACTTTTTTCAGGCGCTGGGTGACTTCATCATTGCCAGTTTCGATGGCGATCCTGGCTGCCTTACCTAACAACACGGTAGCCTGGTCGATATCACCACGCGATTTGGCCGCCAACCCTTCCTGTATCGAGTGAGCCAGTTCTTCCTGCCCGGTGTAGTGGGCGACCTGGGAGTTAATGCGGGTCGTCAGGGCATCATCAGAAGACCAGGTGGCAATAATGCGCTGGCCATCGACACTGACTTCAGTGTCATCTTGCACGTACACGACTTTGGGGCGGCACACCATCATTTCTTCGCCCTCGGCCTGCGTCGCCAGTTCAAAGCCGAAATGATAGTCGCGACTTTCTTCACCCCATGAGCCCAGCGGTACTTCTATGGTTTTTTCATCGATGCGGGCGCACAGGTTTTTCAGGTCGGCAATCTCTGGCGACATTTGTTTCATGGTGACAATTTGCACTGTACGTGGCATCCACAAACGTAATTTGACACCGCTGACACCTTTCGACATGCCCTGTACCAGCGCTTCTCTGAACTTGGCCTGTAGTGTTTCCGGGTCTGGCACTGCGTCGGCGCGGCCCAGCAAACGACCAGCAATGGTACGCAGGTCGCGCGGGTCCCAGTCTGTCCCTACACCCCAGCAACTGGCCTGCAATTTCTTGTCGCAAAATGTGATGGCTGCGTCGAGAGCCTTGACGTCGCCCTTGTCGTTTTCTCCGTCAGACACGAAATAGACTTGCACGATGTCGGCCTCTACCGCGTCTGCCTGCTTTGCCGCAGCCATCAATGCCTTGGACATGACGGTGCCACCCCCAGATTTCAGTGCCTGCACGCTGTGGTGCGCCGCCGCCTTGGCTGCATCTGTGGCCCGCGTTGCAGGAACAACGACTTTTTCCTGGCTATGAAAGGCAATCACGGAAAACCAGGTGTTTTCATCAAGACAATCTACGCCCACGCGCACCGCGTGCTTCATTTGCTGCAATTTTTTGCCATCCATGGAGCCGGAGACATCACCGACAAAGATGGCCAGCAAGCGGCCCTTGTTTTGCATGGGTGCACCATCATTGCTGGCGCTGACAGTGACAACGGCGTCAAGGCGTGTGGCGCCGACACCCAGGTGGGCGTTAAAAAAAGACTCAGCAGTAAATTTCATAGGAGTATTCAGTAAAGTTGACGCTGCAAACAATTAAGCACGAAAGTAAGCAGGACTAGAGAGACCTTTGCGCCAGCTCATTGGTGTTGGCGCGCAATCCTTCAAGGAGTTTGACCTTGACGTCACCCAACTGGATTTCGGCAGCTTTGCGCTTCTGGCGGTTTTCTTCGTCCAGGCGTACGCCCAGTGCGATCGTTTCCAGCAATTTGTCAGCGGTCTGTGCCAGCAGGGCCACATCTTCAGCGCCGCTACCCTGGCTTTGTTTGGCCTGGGTATAGGCTTGCTGGAGCAGGTCGCCGCCTATGGCGCCTACCTGCCTGGTGATTTCGCGGCGTGCTTCCGTGCCAGCGGAAGCATCCATGATCTGTTTTAATGAGGCAACCCGCAAGATAGCGCTTTTCAGGCGTGGCAGATCAAACAGGATGGTGTCCATGATATTGCGTTCTTCGATGCGTGCGGCCTCTTGTGTCAGGCGTATCTGCGGCACCGATAACAAGGCGTCAGTGAAACCGATATGCATGCGCAATAGACGGGCTTCGAAGGCATTGATCTGTTCAACCTCGTCACGCAATTTCATGATGGCGACCTGATCATTGGATATCCTGGCTTCGCCTTGCTTGTCTGCAAAGCGTGCCTTCGCGCGCATCAGTACGGATTGGCCTGCCGCCAGGTAAAGCTCAAGCTGCTTGATGTTGCCTATGGTGCGCTCAACCAGTTGATCTAGCTTGCCATTGGTGGCGGCCAGCTTGCCGCGCTCACGTTGCGCCCGGTCTTCTATCTCTTTCAGATACTTGATGATTTCCGCATGATTCAATTGGAAATAGCGCAACGCAGACGCATATTTACCTATCAAGGGCAGTTTGCCCAGGGAGTTTGCAACCCAGTCGCCGCCTTCGACTTCGGCTTTCATTTCTGCCAGTTTCATGGTCTTGATATGACGCGCCAGTTCCAGTGTGATGGCTCCGGCTTCGCCAACATCGGCAGTGCGGATGCCGACTAAAAGCTCGTCAAGAAACCGATTCATCTGCATCTGCTGCTCGGTGCCAAAATTGGTCACTGCCGCACTGTCGAGCTCGCCGGTGGCGGCAACAATCTGCGCGACTCGCTGGCGCTGGGTATCGCTGAATGCGGCAATATTGATTTTTTGCTGGTCTGTGAAAGCGTTGCTCAATTGAGGCAGCAAGCTGTTTTGGCTGTCGACTACTAACGAACGTTCGTCCATGTCTCTAACAATTCCTGAAAGTGATACGCCAACCTTGTCATTGACGCAGATCGTATTATTACCAAAAACGTGTAAAAATTTTGTAAAAATTATAGTGAACTTGAACTGTTGCTTATTTGCCTGTCACAACTGCAAGGCAGAACTTAAGTTTGCGCCTCGTAAAAAAGGAAATCTACGGTATTCGCCGGCCATTTCTACCGGCTAGACTCGCTTGTGTCCAAACCGCGCAATTATTACGACATTGAATTGTTCTGAAAACATCAGCGGCTAGGGTAAATAGCCGTCACCCGCAGTTTCAATTGGAAGCAGGTCAAGACGTGTGCCAAGTTCAATGACACGGTTGGGTGGGACGCCAAAATGCGAAGTGGCGTCCAGTTCATTCTTATGTAACCAAACACAGTGCCAGCGGGTACGAGCAAATGCTGCAAACAAGACTGTGGTAATCACCATGGTGGTCGACACTGCCAGGCCAAAGGCCGCAGCCAGGAGTCTGAAGAGCGGAAAATCAGCACCACCGCAATCGTGCCCAGCATCAGCATCCAGTTTAATGCAGGCAGGTAGATTTGCCCGGCACTACTGTCTGAAGTATGTTTGGTAAACATGCGCGAGCTCAGACCTAATTGTGAAGCCTGCCTGGTCAATGAAAACACGGCAGAAATCAAGGCTTGTGCGGCGACCACAGTTGCCAGGGTGCCGAAAATGACCATGGGATACAGGAGCCAGGTCGGCACAGATGAATTGAGCAGTGAATACAAGCCGAGGAAAAAGATCACAACGAACCAGGTTGCCGAAATGGGGCCGAATGCCGCACCGCCCGGTCAGATCCCAATGGCTGTATGGCAAACAGGGCAATAAGAATAACGATCGTGGCTGGCACGGTATAGGGTTCAAATGCGGGGGAAATAGCAACCTTCAAAGCTTCGATGGCACTCAGGACAGAGATGGCAGGCGTCATGATGCCATCCCCATACAGCATTGCTGTACCTGTCATCGCCAGATAAATCCAGCGCCTGGATTTTTACCCATGCGACGTCTTCTACGGTCACCCAGCGGCAGCGCCATCAATGCCAGCAGCCCCCTCGCCTTGATTGTCAGCCTGCATCAACACTAGCACATACTAGATGCTAATCATCACGATCAACGACCACAAGAACAAAGAGACGACACCAACGACATTGGCAGCGTCCGAATCCCGTAAAGTGCTACGGAAGTTGAGACAGGAATTCACCAAGAAGACACCACCGCAAAGAACCGCTTCATCACCGCCCAAAGCCTCTGGACGGATATCCCGCGGGATCTATTCTGATCCAATTCCAGGCTGCCCAGGAGTAGCGTCCCAGGATCTCACCGTGATCGCGTGGTCGGCATCTGGCGTTGCGACAGATAGCGATCAAGCGCGGCGCATGCCATCGGCGGCGGCGCCACGCGGCCCGCCTTTCCGCGATGGCGGGTAGGCCATCGGTTTGGATGCATTCCTCCAAGGGCTGGACTTGGAGAGAGTCTGCGAGGGAAATCAGCGATGGCCTTACAAAACGCCACTATTGGCGGATTTCCTTCAACATAGTCGCATTGATCCTGCCACCATAGGGCGTCCTGTCCTGCAATGCTGCAAACTCAAGATTTCGGTGCGACTTCTTTTATTCGTCGACCGCATGAAGCCTCATTGGCTGAAAAAGACTGAAGTACTTTCTCACCGCCAAATTGTCAACGTCCGCAATAGAGTGGACACGAACTTTTGCACCCACGCTGCTACTGCACCTGATTGGCCCGCGTGGGGAGACGATGAGCCTGTCTGCCCATCCACTCGACTAAATCCCTATACCGCAGACCGGCGCGTTCTTTTGGTCGTCCGAGGCGCCGCCATTGTCGTATTTGCCTCAGCACACAACCAGGACGTAAATGCCTCTACCCGGCTATCCCCCGCCAACCGGCCCGGCCATCGCACGATGTGGACTTTGGCGGAAAGCTGGTCCATTTCAGGTGGAAGAACCCGTACCAAGCGCTTCTCCGCCAGTGCGTCCGCCACGACCATGGAACGTGCAAGTACCGCGCCAGCTCCTGCAAGTGCCGAAGAAATTGCCGGTCCTATCGATGTAAATACCAGTGCTTCTTTCGGCGGCCGTTTGAGTCCGAGGCGCGAGAACCAGGCTTCCCAGGACCATTCCGCACCTTCCTGATAACCCGGCATCCGCTTATGCAGCAAAGGCAAGCGATGAAGAATACCGAGATCTCCAGGCGTGTAGGCCTTTGGCAGTAGTGCCGGACTACAAACCGGAAAGACATGTTCTCGAAAGAGCGGGCGCTGGGTAGTCGTCTCCAGCGCAGCCGACACATCAACCCACAGAATACGGAGATCGAGGCCGGTTGCACGCTCCGTTGCATCACCCTCCACCACGGCCAGCTCGATCGATATTCCGGGATGGCGAATTGCAAAATCAGGAAGACGCCGGACCAGCCAATGATCGATCAAAGCACCACCGACGCCGACGCGCAAACGATGCGGTGCCGCAGCGGCAAGGCTGCGTGCGCGCAAACCGGCTGAAAGGTCAAGGACTTGCTTCAGGCCGTCGAGCAAAGCCAGGCCAGCCGGGGTTGGCACTAGCCCCGGATTACGCCGCAGCAAGAGCGCAAGTCCCATGAAATTCTCAAGTTTGCGGATGCGGTGGCTGATGGCGCTCTGTGTGAGATGCAGCTCATCCGCTGCGAGTGTCATGCTGCCCAAGCGTAGAGCAGCTTCAAATGCGATCAGGGCATCGAATGGAGGGAGACGTGACATGAGGGTATTATGAATCAAATTCATGACGAAGAGAAAACTTCGCGTTTGCCAGAGTGTCAGTGCTCCTCGATACTCCATTTCATTGGATTGAAAGCGCAATTCAATGTCCACATCTCATAGGAGTGAATGATGACCACGAATGTACAAGCACAGAACAAAGCACTGATGCAGGAAATCTTTGAGCAAATTGACCGCGGGGAGTCGAGCCTCTTCTACGAGCGTATGGCAGACGAGGCAACCATGACGATTACCGGGCGATATTCCTGGGCCCAAACCTTCAAAGGCAAAGAACGTATTGCCCGCGACCTTTACGGCTACGTCCATTCTCTGCTTTCCAAACGTGGCACGACCCATGCCTATCACTATCTTGCGGACGGGGACTGGGTGGTGGTAGAGGCTTATGGCGACATGGTGACGAAAGCCGGTGACGCCTACCAGAACCACTACTGCCTCTTCTACAAGCTGCAAGACGGCATGATTGTCGAAATGAAGGAGTATCAGGATTCGACGCTCTGCGAAAGGTTGCTCGGACCGTATCCGAGTTCGCTGAAGAACGGGTAACTGCGCCGTTCAATATGACGGGGCAGCTGTCCACGTCGCTGCCGTTATGCCAATCCCGTGACGGAATGCCGATCGGAATGATGATCACTGCCCCTTCGGCGATGAAGCGACCTTGTTTCGACTAGCCAATCAGCTAAAAACATCATTTCCGTGGCAGGGGCGGCGGTTGCCTCGGATTGGTGGAACCCTCGGTACCATTTGAAAAAAAGAGAAAGATCTTGCATATCGCCATTCTTGGACTCGGTGCAATGGGCGGGGTGGCGTACCAATGCCACACCCTGGCGCACAGCGATCTGCTCAATACGGTAGAGCATGATCCGTATATTTACTCACTGCAAGCCAGGCAAACAAACCTGGGGCGGCTACGGGCGCAGCTGTTACGGTCTTACAATCTCAACTACTCTGGCAAAAATCTCACCTTCTGCGGCAAGAATCTCACCTTCCGTGGCACTTTACGCGAGACCTCACAACATCATCTCAGATTTAATTGAATTGACTAAAATCTGGCTTCCGTTTTTGAAAGAAAGCCATGAACGCTTCTTTCGCTTCTGGCGCATTCAACATCGCTGAGAAGTACTTGTTCTCTTCCGTCATCTTGGCGCTGATGGCGGCAGGTTGGTTGCCTTTCATCAGGCGCTTGGTGGCGCGTATGGATGCGGCTGGCAATGCCGCCAGTTTGGCCGCCTGTTGCTGCGCGTAAGGCAATAATGCTTCAAGTGGCAAGACTTTGTTGACAAAGCCAATTTCAAAAGCTTCGGCAGCAGTGAAAGCCTCGCCCAGCATGAGTTTTTCTGCGGCGCGTTGATAACCGACGATTTGCTGGAAGATCATGCTGGAGGCAAACTCTGGACACAGGCCAAGCTGGGTGAAGGGCATGGAAAGTTTGGCATTTTCTGCCAGGTAAATCATGTCGCAATGCATGAGCAGCGTAGTGCCTATGCCGACTGCTGCGCCGGAGACGGCGGCAATCACAGGTTTTCCAGACTCGTTCAGTGCCTGCATGAATTGATAGACGGGTGGCACGGCGTCCGGCTCGGCCAGGCTGCGGGCATTCTTCATGAAGTCTTCAAGATCATTGCCGGCGGTGAAAATTTCTGACTTGCCGGTGATGAGGATGGCGCGCACTTCCACATCTGTCTCTGCATCGCGCAATGCGTCGGCCATGGCCTGGTACATGGCCTGGGTGATGGCGTTTTTCTTTTCCGGACGATTGAAATTGATCGTCAAAATTCCGTTTTCTTTTTGGGTCAGGATATCCATTATTGTCGTCTCTTAATGATGAGGTATTGATCAGGTAGATTGTGGTGCAGTGTTTAGCCATTGTAAGGCTTGCTGCCAAAGTGTGTTGCGGAACTGTGGTCGGAAAAAGCCAAAATGGCCTATACGCTTGGCATCGACGTCTTTGGGATTGATATAACGTCGTTCAACCTTTGCATTGCTGTAGTAATCATGCATGCTATCTATGCTGCGGCGGCTCATCATTTCATCGTCGGTAAAGCTCATGCAGAGTATGGGCTTGTGGATTCTATGGTGGCCGGTTTGCATGGGGCTGCCGTCCTTCTCCACAAAATATTCAGGGCTGCGGCACCAGCGTGACCACTGATAAATCACTCCCTTGGGCAAATCGCCAACCTTGCGCATTTTTTTACCTGGAAAGTAACCCCAGATGCGGGTGTACAAAGGCACGAGAAAATACCACATGAGCCAGACAAAGCGTTTTAACTGCGGTGAATTATCGCGCCAGTAGCCGCTGCCGCAACCGACAGTCAGCATGCCATCGATAAGGTGATTGTCAGGTACCAGCCCAGGCAGTTGCCCGCCGAGGGAGTGGCCAACGATGAGCAGGGGTACATCGGATTGCCATTCCTTGGCAGTTTTCAGGGCGGCATTGTAGTCACGCTCTGCCCAGACCAAAATGTCTGCATCAAAACCGCGTAATGAATTGCGATATTGCTCGGGTATGGATTCGCCCATGCCACGATAATCAAAACTCAACACGGCAATGCCATTCTCTGCCAGAAATTCAGCAAAGGGCTCATAGAAATTTTGCTTCACGCCCATGGCAGCCGGCATGACGACGACTGATTTTATTGTGCTTGTGGGTGTGAATTTTTTAGCTGTCAGCGCGGTGCCGTCAGCAGTGATAATTTGTACCGTCTTCATCACAGCTCCTTCAAACTCAGCTCATTAAAAAAACCGCGCAGAAAATACAGTCTGCGCGGTTGTTTTTGTTCAGACAGGCAGCTTACATGCGTTCAAAAATACCGGCAGCGCCCATACCTGTCCCTACGCACATGGTGACCATGCCGTATTTGAGGTTGTTGCGATGCAGGGCATGGATAGTCGTTGCTGAACGGATCGCGCCAGTTGCACCCAGTGGGTGACCCAGGGCAATCGCACCGCCCATAGGGTTAACCTTGGATGGATCCAGGCCCAGGTCTTGTACTACGGCCAGGGATTGTGCTGCAAAAGCTTCATTCAATTCAAACCAGTCAATCTGGTCTTGCGTGATGCCAGCGGCACGGCATGCTGCCGGGATGGCTTCTTTAGGACCAATACCCATTATTTCTGGTGGTACGCCGCGTACTGCGAAGGAAGCAAAACGTGCCAGTGGTGTCAGGTTGAATTCTCTCAGGATTTTTTCGCTGACGAGGATCAGTGCGCCAGCGCCGTCAGAAGTTTGCGAGCTGTTACCAGCAGTGACGCTGCCTTTGGCGGCGAATACAGGCTTGAGTTTCGCCAGGCCTTCGATGGATGTGTCTGGACGTGCACCTTCATCACGGCTGACGGTGCGTGTTTTCAGTTCGATTTCACCAGTTGCCAGGTTAGGCACGCGGTCGATGATGTCGACAGACGTTGTCTCTGCATCGAAGTAACCAGCATTTTGCGCAGCGATGGCACGTTGGTGCGATTGCAGAGCAAACGCATCTTGCGCTTCGCGGGATACTTTCCATTGCTGGGCCACTTTTTCTGCTGTCAGACCCATGCCGTAGGCCATGCCGACGTTTTCGTCTTTCAGGATATCCATGTTCATCGATGGATTATTACCCATCATCGGTACCATGGACATGGATTCGACACCACCGGCGATCATCACGTCAGCCTGGCCGACGCGGATGCGGTCTGCCGCCATGGCAACGGCAGTAATGCCGGATGCGCAATAACGGTTGATGGTGACGCCACCGATGCTGTTAGGCAAACCTGCCAGCAAGATGCCCATGCGTGCCAGGTTCAGGCCTTGAGGACCTTCAGGGAAAGAGCAACCGATGATCGCATCTTCAGCCAGTTTTGGGTCAAGATTAGGCACTTGTGCAAAAGCAGATTGCAGTACGCGCACCAGCAAGTCATCAGGGCGGGTGTTACGGAACATGCCACGACCAGATTTGCCGATCGGGGTACGGGTAGCAGAGACGATGTAGGCGTCTTGGAGTTGTTTAGTCATGTTAATGTACCTCGATTAGTTACGGACTGGCTTGCCAGTTTGCATCATGCCCATAATGCGCTCTTGTGTTTTTGGATGATTCAGCAATTCCATAAACGCTTTGCGCTCCATGTCGAGCAACCATTGTTCGCTGACCAGGCTGCCATTATCGATGTCGCCACCGCTGACCACTTCAGCAATCATTTTGCCCAGTTTGAAATCATGTGCAGAGATGAAACCGCCATCACGCATATTGATCAGTTGTGCAGCTATCGTGGCAATGCCATGGCGGCCTGTGACTGGTACCAGTTTGCGCATAGGTGCGCGGTAACCGGCATCAAACATGGCGCGTGCTTCAACTTTTGCAACGTGCAGCAATTCGTAAGGGTTGAAGACGATGACGTCATCCGCAGACAGATAACCCATCTTCTGTGCTTCCAGCGCAGATTTGGATACTGCGGCTGTGGCTGCATTAGTGAAGTAATTTTTCAGGAACTGCAGCAAATCCGTGCCTTTGGCGTCTGCCGCTGCACGTACTGCTGCTTCTTTCAAACCACCACCGCCAGGTACCAGGCCAACGCCCACTTCAACCAGACCGATGTAGGACTCTATGGATGCCACGCGTTTGGCTGTGTGCATCATCAATTCGCAACCACCACCAAGTGCCAGGCCGGATACTGCAGCAACCACAGGGATGTTGGCGTATTTCAAAGCCTGATGCGCATCTTGCAGGCGAGAGATTGCTGGTTCTATGGCTTTCACACCACCAGACATGAACAATGGCAGCATGGCTTGCAAGTCAGCACCGGCAGAGAAGGCACCGCCGTCAGCAGCATCTGCACTCCAGATCACCAGACCCTTGAAGTTTTTCTCGGCTTCAGCGATGGCTTTTTCCATACCTTCGATGACGCCTGGGCCAATCACGTGCATCTTGGTTTTCAGTGACAAGACCAGGACGTCGTCATTCTGATGCCAAATACGGACAGATTCATCTTCAAAGAAAGTCGTGCCAGCGTTTGCGCCAGTTGCCACGCCTGTGCCCAATACCGGCGCACGGAAGTCTTGACGATCATAGACTGCCAATGTGGAACGTGGCACGTAAGTGTTGCTTGCAGGTGACCAGGAGCCTTCAGCGGTGTGCACACCCGTGCGGCCATCAAATACCCAGGCTGGCAGCGGTGCATTGCAGAGTGCCTTGCCTGCATCGATATCTTCCTTGACCCAGCCAGCGACTTCTTGCCAGCCAGATGCCTGCCATGTCTCGAACGGGCCTACATTCCAGCCAAAGCCCCAGCGCATTGCAAAGTCGATGTCGCGTGCATTGTCGGCAATCGTCGTGCCATGAACGGCGATGTAATGGAAGGCATCGCGGAAAATCGCCCACAGGAACTGTGCCTGTACATTGGTCGATTCACGCAAGGTCTTCATTTTCTTGACCGGGTCTTTTTCTTTCAGCATGCGGGCGACAACGTCGTCAGCCTTGGCGCCGCCAGTCACATATTGTGCTGTCGCGAAGTCCAGACGTTGGATGTCCTTGCCGACTTTTTTGTAAAAGCCTGCACCGGATTTTTGACCCAGCGCACCTGCAGCGACCAGTTTGGCCAGCACTTCAGGTGTTTTGTAGACGGTAAAGAAAGGATCATCAGACAGATTGTCTTGCATGGTCTTGATGACATGGCCCATGGTATCAAGACCAACCACGTCAGCAGTACGGAAAGTACCGGAAGAAGCACGGCCCAGTTTTTTGCCTGTCAGGTCATCAACGACATCGACAGTCAGACCAAATTTTTCTGCTTCATAAATCGTTGCCAGCATGCCGAAGATACCGACGCGGTTGGCGATGAAGTTAGGTGTATCTTTGGCGCGAACTACGCCTTTACCCAATGTCGTTGTCAGGAAACCTTCGAGCTGGTCGATGATTTCTGGACGGGTCGCAACGGTAGGTATCAATTCCACCAGGTGCATATAGCGTGGTGGGTTGAAGAAGTGGACGCCACAGAAACGGGCTTTCAGTTCTGCATCAAAGCCATCAGACAAGGCAGTGATGGACAGGCCGGAAGTGTTGGATGCGAAAATCGCATTCGGTGCAATGTGTGGGGACACTTTTTTGTACAGATCATGTTTCCAGTCCATGCGTTCTGCAATGGCTTCGATGATCAGGTCGCAACCGGCCAGCACGTCGAGGTTGTCTTCGTAGTTGGCGACTTCGATCAGAGCTGCATCATCCTTGTTGCCCAGTGGCGCAGGATTCAACTTTTTCAGGTTCTCAATGGCGCGCAGGACGATGCCGTTTTTTGGGCCTTCTTTGGCTGGCAGATCGAACAGCACGACAGGCACTTTTGCATTGATGCAGTGGGCAGCGATTTGCGCACCCATCACGCCAGCGCCCAGAACGGCGACTTTTTTAACGATGAAATTGGTCATTTTTAACCTCAAGAGTTTCACGCCAGCCCATCCACATGGGATGGCGCGAATGTTTGATTAGAACAAGTCAGCTTCGAGTGACAACAGGTTGGCAGAACCAGAACGTGCCTGGCGGATCAGCATCGCTGTTTCCGGGTACAGACGGGCAAAGTAGAAACGTGCTGTTGCCAGTTTGGAGACATAGAACTTGTCGCCAGAATCTTGTTTTTCAAGAGCGATTTTTGCCATTTGCGCAAAGAAATAGCTGTACACCAGATGACCGACTACGCGCAGGTAAGGTACGGCAGCAGCGCCGACTTCATCCGGGTTCTGGAAGGCTTTCATGCCAATCTCCATCGTCAGCTTGGTGACTTTGTCGCCCAGTTCAGCCAAAGGCGTGATGAATTCTGCCAGTGCTTCGTTAGTGCCATTGGCTTCAACAAAGGCCTGTACCTTGGCACCGAACTTGCGCAATTTTGCGCCATTGTCCATCAGGATTTTACGACCCAGCAAATCCAGAGACTGGATAGTATTCGTGCCTTCATAAATCATGTTGATGCGGGCATCGCGTACATATTGTTCCATGCCCCATTCAGCGATGAAACCGTGGCCACCGTAGACTTGCAGACATTCAGAAGTTGCAGTCCAGGCATTGTCGGTGATGAAGGCTTTGATGACTGGTGTCAGCAAGGCGACTTCGTCAGCGCAATCTTTACGCACTTGTTCATCAGGATGGTTGAATTCTTTATCCAGTTGCAGGGCAACATAGGAACAGAATGCGCGTGCACCTTCAGCGTAGGCTTTTGCCGTGAACAGCATGCGGCGTACGTCAGCGTGAACGATGATAGGGTCAGCTGGTTTGTCCGGTGCTTTAGGGCCAGACAGGCTGCGCATCTGGATACGGTCTTTGGCATATACCAATGCGTTTTGGTAAGCGACTTCGGTCAGGCCCAGGCCCTGCATGCCCACGCCCAGACGTGCGGCATTCATGAACACAAACATCGCATTCAAACCCTTGTTCGGGCCACCGATGAGCCAACCGGTTGCGCCGTCGAGGTTCATCTGGCAAGTGGAATTGCCGTGGATGCCCATTTTTTCTTCGATCGCACCGCAGAAAATAGGATTGCGTTCACCGATGCTGCCATCTGCATTCGACAGGAATTTAGGAACGATGAACAGGGAAATGCCTTTGGAACCTTCTGGTGCTCCTGGCAAACGTGCCAATACCAGATGGATGATGTTTTCCGACATATCGTGTTCACCGGCAGAGATGAAAATCTTTGCGCCTGTGATTTTGTAGCTGCCGTCAGCCTGTGGCTCTGCTTTGGAACGCAGCATGCCCAGGTCAGTACCGCAATGTGGCTCAGTCAGGCACATGGTGCCAGTCCAGTCGCCAGAGATCAGTTTAGGCAGGTACAGGGATTTTTGTTCTGGTGTGCCATGTTCATGGATACATTCATAAGCACCATGGGACAAACCTGGGTACATGGACCATGCCTGGTTGGATGAATTCAACATTTCATAGAAAGAATTGTTGACCACCAGTGGCAAGCCCTGGCCGCCAAATTCAGGATCGCAAGACAATGCAGGCCAGCCCGCTTCCACATATTGTTTGTAGGCTTCTTTAAAGCCTTTTGGTGTGGTGACAGTGTGGTTGGTCTTGTCGTGGTGGCAGCCTTCGCGGTCACCGGAGTGGTTCAGTGGGAACAATACATTGGCAGTGAACTTGCCGCCTTCTTCCAAAATCTGGTTGATGATGTCGCCATCAACATCAGCATGCTTGGGCAGCTGTTTCAATTCTTCTTCTACATTCAACAGCTCATGCAACACGAACTGCATATCACGCAATGGAGCGATATATTGACCCATGATTTTCTCCTGACGGCAAAGTTAAAACGGTAAATGTGGATGCTAAATTTTTTGCGGCGGTGGCTATAAGAATCAGGCTGTGATCTGCACCGGCGCGTAATACTCGATCATTCGTTCAAATCCGACTTCAGCACGGCCTACACTGCCCGGCTTGCGCAAGAAGCGCGCATCATGGTGCAGGGCTAATATCAGGCCATACATTTCATACACAATCTGTTCAGGTTCGACATCATCACGCAAATGGCCCAGTTGTATCGCCTGTGCAGCAGCGCGGTGCAAGGCACCCTGCCACGCGTGGACCATACCAACCAGCTCATCCCTGATGGGCCCCGCCCTGTCATCGTATTCGGCCGCACCGCTGATATAGATACAGCCAGATGCAATCTCTACCGTGACGCGCTTGACCCATAAGGCAAACATGGACTGCAAACGCGGCAAGCCACGTTCTTCTTTCATGCTTGGGTAAAACACCTCTTGTTCGAAATGATGGTGGTACAGCTTCAGCACTTCGATCTGCAAATCTTCACGCGAACCGAAATGAGCAAACACGCCAGACTTGCTCATGTTCATCTTGTCGGCCAGCAAACCTATGGTCAGCCCCTCTATGCCATCCCGGCTGGCAGCGTCCAGGGCTACGTCCAGAATGGCGGCGCGGGTCAATTCCCCCTTGCGCATGAATTTTGATGTCATATTCATATTACATTGATTGTGTTGAAAAGATTCATGTCTACAGTAGCGATGCCAAAAGTGATGCAAACAAATGAATTTATCGAACGCTCGTACTATTATGCACAGCGCCTGAAAAGTCAAACCAGATTGCGTCTTTAGAGGAGAGTATCTATATCAGGATTTACCCAAAACCGACCCAGCTGCGTTGCAGCTCCCGCATTTATCAAATTCGGTACTAAAGTACTGTCTTCGACGCTACGGTGGTTTGGGGCTTCAGACAACATATTGTCTGCCAACGTAACGAACTGCCCTTGCAAGGGCAGTTTCCTAAAGCGGTAGCTCTTGCTGGGACAATTTTGCGTAAGTCCTGATTGTTTTGCCTCCTACTGTTTCGTTTGTGTTTTCTGCTTAGTCCCAGCTCATTTCTGGCTTATTCCTGATTATGTGTCTGGTCCAGTTGTCTTCTGTCGCGCTTGGTTGGTCTGGTTGTCAGCTTCGCTGTCGGTTCACGGAAATACTTTCTGTCTTCTGCCACTTTGGCGCGTTTTGCTGCGCTCTCTGCAGTTTCTTCGTACATGGTCTGGGCGATGGTCGCCGAGCCACGGGTTTCCAGTATTCGCAATATCCTGACTTGCCACACCTGTTCAGCCTGCTGCACCTCGATCAGATCGCCGACTTTGACATTATGCGCGGGCTTGACGCGCTGCTCATTTTGCAGGGCGCGACCCAGCTCTATGGCATTGGTGGCCAGACTGCGGGTTTTAAAGAATCTGGCTGCCCACAGCCATTTATCGATACGGGTGGTGTCACTCATGAAGGATGTCGCTTTTCTTTACCAGGTGTACGGGCCAATTACTATCCAGTATGGCCCCAAAAAATACGTCCATACTATTTTGATGCAATTTATGGCAGCTGTCAGTCAAATACAATGCATTTTCGCCCAATGTTTGTGCATACAACAAAGCGCGTCACGAAATTGGACTATGTTGCAGTGCGCATAGACAATAAACTGAACGACCGTACAATTCGGCAGAGTTTTGTATTAATTCATATACTTCGCATGTTTGCCAATTTGGTCGGATCAGCTCATGAGCTCTGTTGAAGAACTAAGTGGAAAAAAGCGCGCGATTCTCATTGCCGCAGAGAAATGCTTTGCAGCGCAAAGCTACGAAGGTGTGTCCATACGCGACATCGCCCACGAGGCTGGTGTACCCATCGCCCTGATCGGTTATTACTTTGGGGCAAAGAATGAGTTGTATCACGCCATCTACGAGCACCACAGCGGTTATATTGCCGAACGCCTGAACGGCTTGCGCCACGCACGCACACATAGTGCACCCGGCACTACACTTGAAGCCATCATCGCCGCCTTTGTGATGCCGGTACTGAAACTCAATGAAAAAGCCGAAGGGGCAAACTTTTCACGCATGGTCATGCGCGGCGTGATTGACCAGCACGAAGCCAGCGATCGCATCACCCGCGAATTTTACGACCCGATGGCACGCGAATTCATTGCCGCCCTGCATGATGCCCTGCCCAATGCCACCGCAGACAGCGTCTATTGGAGTTATCAGTTCGCCCTTGGGGCATTGCTACATCATGTGGTGGACACACGGATAGAACGCCTGTCTGATGGCTTGTGCCCTGCCCGCCAGGCTGACCTGGCGGCACCACATTTGCTGAAGTTCATCACGGAAGGCATACGTTCAACGACAGCATCAGTTAGGTGACATCATTTCAGCAGGCGCGATCAAATCATGCACACCTCAAGCTGGATTCTTACCCAGGAACTGGTGGTCAGAAATGATGGCACCAGCTTCATCCAGCTGTAAAAAATCGAAGCCTACGGAAACTGTCTTGCCATTGGCGTCCCGCATTTCCCACTGAAAGTACACACCAAGATGATGGTGTTGTACTGCACCACAATGATGGAAACGATAGTCCGCCTGTTGTACCCATTTATGATAGGCGGTGGTAACGCGCGCATCCAATTCTTCATAGCCATGCACAGCCATTGATGGCGTGAAATGCCTGCCATTTCCCGCCCACAGGCGGCGGATACGGGCTTTGCGCTGCTCCTGATCTGGCTCATTCCAGACAGCGATATAATCTTCTGTCAGTGTATTGATATTGAATTCGGTGTTCATATTTTTCCTTGGTTTTTATGTTGAGATGCACAGCGTCTGTTTGCTAACCGACGATGACGACTTTACCTATATGCTGGCGTGACTCAAAGTGCTGATAGGCGAGCCTGGCCTCTTGCCAAGCAAACGCTTTATCTATCCTCGGTCGCAATTGATGCAGTTCCAGGGCGCGATTCATTTCTTCAAAATCATTGCGACTACCGACAAAAACACGGCGGATATTGAGCAGACCAGCAAAAATACGTGGATCGAGAGCATCACCCGCCTTGGCAGAAGAAGCCAGCGCAGCGATCAGGGTCAATTGGCAATCAAGCGCTGCGGAATTGATGGACTTGGGTAAGGTAGCAATACTGCCGGTTTCAATGATATGGTCCATGCCGCGTCCGGCAGTCAGTATCCGGACTTGCCTGTCCCAGTCGGGATGTTCCACATAGTTGACAACCTCGTGCGCGCCATGCTCTTTCAGCACAGCAGCTTTGCCTGCACTTGAGGTAATGGCTATCACACGGGCACCGGCCATTCTGGCAAACTGCGTTGCGAACAGGGCCACCCCACCTGTACCTATGGTGAGTACGGTTTCACCGGGAATAATGCGGCGCGGGCCATTCAGCGCTGACCAGGCAGTCAACGCGGCGCAGGGCAGGCAGGCTGCTTCTGCATACGACAGGTGTTGCGGTGTCCTGACCAGGCCTTGCTCATTGGCCAGCACATACTCTGCCAGCATGCCATCACGGGTGCAACCATATTGTTCGGTGGCCTGCTCCATCGTCAAGCGGCCAGATTGCCATTGCGGGAAATAGCTGCCAGCAACCTTGTCGCCAGTGGCAAACCGCTTCACCTTACTACCCACTGCAAGCACTTCACCAGCGCCGTCACTGAGTGGCACTACGCCAGATACAGCGGGGAGCGGGTAACGCCCCTGCATGATCAGGGTATCGCGAAAATTCAAAGACCTCGCATGGACGCGCACCAATACCTCATAGTCTCCAGGCTCGGGGATGGGTGTGTCACGCAACACCAAGCCGCCCATATTGCCACTGCTGTCCAGATGATAGGCTTGCATAACTCTCTCCAATACATAGTTTGATAAGTAGGACTTACGCAAAACGGCCCCAGCTGCGTTGCAGCTCCTAGCCGTATTAAAGTACTGTCTTCGTCGTTGTCGCCTTGCTGGGACAATTTTGCGTAAGTCCCAATAAGGAAATTTGTGACATCACGATAAGTGATATTCTAGTGAGCCTTAGCTGCTCAAACTACGCAGGCAGTCCATGCTTAGTAGCAGATCGTCCAATTCATGGAAGCTGTTTTGCACATTCGTACAAACCGGAGATGAGATGGATCCACTAGACGACGTATTTGCCGCCATGCGCGTGCAAAGCGCCATTTATGCCAAGCTGGAAACCATAGCGCCCTGGGGCCTGAGTCTGGCAGGTGGCAAAAGTGCCAGGTTCGGCCTGGTCGTCAAGGGTAGTTGCCTGTTCCAGATGGAAGACATGTCCGAGCCCATCATCATGCAGACAGGTGACTGCTATGTCATGGCTCGCGGTTTGCCTTATATCCTGTGCAGTAGTCTGGACAGCGCCAGGGTGAGCTGCACCCAGGCTGTGCGCGACAAGATGGGTGGTCTGGTGGAATTGGGCTCGGGTCAAGGTGAACGTGCCACCATCATCTGCGGCTGGTTTTCTTACGACCAGAATTCTGCCCTGTCATTGACCAGCCTGATACCTCGCGTCTTGCATGTGCGTACAGACAGCCAGCGCAATGAGGCTTTACAAGCCAGCCTGCAAATTCTGGCTCTGGAGGCCGCCAGTACTGATCTGGGTTCCAGCCTTGTGGTAAGCCGCCTGGCAGACATCATCTTTGTGCAGGCCATACGTGCCCACATTGCTCATGCAGGCGCTGACGAGCTGGGCTGGTTTGCGGCATTGGCAGATAAAAAACTCGGTGCAGCCCTGCGCGCCATGCATCAGAATATGGCGCAGGCCTGGACAGTTGAAGCATTGGCACAGATAGCCCTTATGTCACGCTCTGCCTTTGCCCTGCGCTTCAAAGAAAAGGTCGGTGAAACGCCGCTGGAATACCTGACCAGGTGGCGCATGTTCAAAGCCAGTTGCCTGCTGCGGCAAAACGATAAGTCCCTGGGGGAGATTGCCGACATGATAGGTTATGAATCCGACGAGGCGTTTAAACGTGCATTCAAACGTGTCCATGGCATGCCCCCTGGAGAGTTTCGCCGTGCTGTTGCGCATTAGTCTCTCATGAAATACCAATGAGGGAAAATAGGCAAACGGCGGGATGAAGCTCAGGCGCTGGTTATAATGCCGGGTATGGAAGCTATTATTTTTATCGGACTACAAGCCAGTGGGAAATCCTCTTTTTACAAAGAGCATTTCTTCAATTCCCATCTGCGCATCAGTAATGACCTGCTCAAGACCAAATCAAGGGAATCAAAACTGCTGGAGTTGTGCTTTCAGTCCAGTATGCCTCTGGTCATAGACAACACCAATGTTACCAAGGCCGTGCGCCAACTTTACATAGAAAAAATCAAGGCCAGGCATTATCGTCTGACTGCGTATTATTTCAAGACTGACCTGGAGCGCTCGCTCGCCTGGAATCAACAGCGCAAGGAAGTTGTTCCTCCCATCGGCATCTTCGCCACGCATAAAAAACTGGAACTACCCAGCTACGATGAAGGCTTTGATCAACTCTATTATGTTGATTTAATAGATGACAAATTAACTGCCACTGATTGGGAAAAATGAAATTTGATGAGTTGGAAAAAGTCATGCGCGGCTATGAAACTGCGCATGATGATTGTGTCCCTGCCGGAACTTATATGGTGGCACGCATTGATGGCCGCGGCTTTACCCGCTTGACCAAAGAAACCTGCGCATTTGAAGCACCGTTTGATATCAGGTTCCGCGACCTGATGGTGGAAACCTGCAAGCATCTGATGAATTGCGGCTTCAAGATCATTTACGCCTATAACCAGAGCGATGAGATTTCCTTGTTGTTTGACTTGCATATCAATGCCTTTGGCCGCAAATTAAGAAAATACAATTCCCTGCTGGCGGGTGAAGCCTCAGCCAAATTCAGTCTGATGCTGGGCCAGGTAGCCGCCTTTGATTGCCGCATCTGCCAGTTACCCACTCAAAATCTGGTCGTCGATTATTTTCGCTGGCGCAATGAAGATGCCAACAGAAATGCCCTGAACGCGCATTGCTACTGGCAGCTCAGAAAAGAAGGTAAATCACAAAACGAAACCACCAGCTTCATAGAAGGCAAGTCACTGGCCGACAAAGAAGCTTTATTGCAAAGCAGAGATATCAATTTCAAGACCCTGCCACTATGGCAAAAACGCGGCACTGGCCTGTACATGGTCGAAGAAGAAAAAATTGGCTTTAATCCAAAAGAAAACAGAGAAGTTGTCAGCACGAGAAAAGTCTTGAAGACAGACTATGAATTGCCGCAAGGGGACGCATATAGTGAGTTCTTGTGGCAATTATTAAAAAGCGATGCCGACTGATCATTACACCAGCAGGACACAGCAAATCCCCTTTCAGGCATTCGTGCTGGCACCCCTGTTTGCACCGCTTACCTGGTTGCTTGCGGCTGTGGCCACATGCCTTTATGGCCGGGGGCTGAGTCTGGGTGCATTTGCCATGCAGTTCTTGTTCATGCTGTTCTTGCTGTTGGGTTCCTATGCATTGTGCACACCTTTGCTGCATATCTGGGCGGGGCTGGTGCGCAAGCCACAAAAAAGCAAATACGCAGGATTTATATTTGCCGCAATCGCGGCACTGACACTGGGCGTGCTGTATGCGCAGCCCTGGTTTCAGTATGCTCGGCATTCAACGCAAAACCTCGAATATCTGGTATTCATGCTGCTCACCAGCCTGGGCATGTTTGTGAGCCTGAAAAACCTGTTCTCGCCCCCAGATAGTAACAACTACCCCGTTGGTCTCGCATGGATGAGTAGGCAGCCCAGCGCTTGGGGCTTATTTTCACTATTCAAAGGTATTTTAGCCCTGCTCATCATTTGTTCGGCAAGTTATTTGAATTCACTGCCGCCTCTGAGTTTTAATTTCTCCAGTTTGTTTAACTTTTTATATAAACAGGGAAATTTTGCCGAAGAAGCATTTGCAGCATCTGTGTTTGATATCCATCCGGGACATTTTCTGGACTGGTGCTTTTACAGCGCTATCATACTGGCTGTAGCAGCGATGGCATCTGCGCTGCAGGCAAAAATACGTGGAGAGGATTCCTTGTATCATGCAACCGGCTGTATCTGTGGTGTGCTTGCTTTGGCTGTTTTTGACCCCAAGCTGGGCTTTACCGCAGGCCTTGCTTACAGTCTAGCTTCTTATAGTTTGGCATTACCAAAGAGCGAGTAGAAGTTTATTCAAGCACAGCCATCTCCCTTCCCAGCCCATATCATGAAACCAGTCTCAAAGGCCAAGAAAATCAAGCAGCTTGTCCAAGGTGTCGGAAAAGAGCCCGGTCATGATACATGTCAGTAAATACATGCCAACTACGGATCTGAGTACATATTTCTGCAGCCGTGCCGGGGTCCATTTTCCCTCTGCTTTTTGGGGCGTTTTTTTTGCGACTTTCTTTTGCGGTGGCCTTTTTGAATTCTGGTCCGGCTGCAAGGTAAGGCGCATATCTACATAGTTCTGCCACCAACTGACAGATTCACGATTAACTTCATATTGCAAGGCATCTTTCTTGTCTGAACCTAACTCCCGTAACAACTTGTGCATAGCCAGAAGCTGTTCATGAATTTCTGCAAAGACCTTGAACTTTTCTTCGTTTGGAATAGCCATCAATAATTGAAAAGCGGCAGCTGTCGGTGTGCCATAGGGCAGGCTCTCCATGTCACGACGCCACTCGCGCGCGTTAGCACGCCTGACCAGGTTGATGACTGCTGCCGAATGCTGGCGGCGCTTGGGCAATAAGTTTTTCCAGTCGTAATACGCAGTCAAAAGTTTGACCAGTGTGTAGCGCACGTCGAAGGATTCATTGATTACCTGCACAAAAGCCTGTTCCAGCCTGACCTTGAAATCCAGATTTCCCCAGGCTGGCTGCTCCAGTAATTGCCTGAGCTTTGCTTCTTGCTGACGGGCATCAGTCCTCAGCAATATGTTACAAACTTGCAGGGCCGCAGTTGCTGCGTCAGGTGGGTGATTACCAGTGGCAGCATTGCTGCTGCCTTGCCCGGACATTTCAGAATCTGACTGCGCAATATTTTTAAGATTTGCCTTGTTCGAGAAATAAGCAATTTGAGGACGTGGGCCCGGTTTCCATTTTTGTCTCAGTTGCTGTTCCAAGGTATTGTCAGATTCCAGATTTAAATCCAGATTGACGGACCAGTCCAAAGGCTGGTCTAGCACATGTCCAGGAAAACCGCCAGGTACTTCTGTCTTTTGCTGAGTTTGTTCAACTGCTTGAGGCACAGGGCGCGGCCCTGGCGGTACCGTTTGGGTTTGGGACTGAGTTTGACCACTCCAGGATAAAATTTGTGCATCCAGGTCCGTCGTACTGGGCAGGGATGGGTCTTCCTCCGGCCTGGTGTCTGGCTGGAGTATCGCTGCCATGTCCAGCTCAGGCAGATCTGGCTGCTCTTCAGTGAAATTGGGGCCCGGCGCCTTGTCAGTATCGCTTGCTGTAGAAAGAGCCAATTCATAGGCCTGCCGCAAGGCCTTGAAACCTTCAGGATCATCTTCAGGGTTGACCTGCTTCAGACGCGCGGCATAGGCAAGTTTGATTTGCCGCTTGTCATCTGTGGCGGCAATACCAAGTTGGACGAAGGGATTCATAACAAGGGCGCGCCCTCAAATCGGGTCAGCACTTCCGTGAACGCCTCATTGGCCTTGGCGATTTCCCTTGGGTTTTGTCGTGCCAGTATTTGCTCATACTGGCTGAGGCGTGCAGCAACCCATTCACGGCGGTTACCAAGATTTTGTTCATACAGCCGTTTCAGGCGTTCCAGCATGGCCTGATTTTCAAGTTCATCACGAGGATGTATTTTCAATGTACGCATCGCCACCAGGCTGCGTTCAAGCTGCTCTGCCGACATCGCGCCGGGATTTTGTTCTATGACCAGGTTTTGCTTTGCCCCTGTGGCTTTAATGGTAGCTTCCACTTCCAGCAAGCCATTGATGTCATAGGTGAAACGAATGTCTACACTGCGGTCCGTATTCGGCGTAAAAGGCAGGGGAAGAGTGAAGGCTCCCAGCGCAATATTGTCTTTGGTTTCGCGACTTTCCCCCTGGTAGACCCTGATATCGATCTGTTCCTGCCTGTCACTGATGGGTTGAAATTCCTTGGAGCGGCTGACTGGTACCACCGTGTTACGTTCAATCAGAGGACTGAACAAACCCGTGCGATACTCGCCGTCACCGTACTCTTCTGATACTGCGATACCGAGCGAATAAGGGCAGACATCCGTCATGACAACTTCATTGAGTGCCTCATCCCTGGCTTTCAAGCCAGCCTGGACGGCAGCGCCGATGACGATGGCCTCATCGGGATTGATATCACGGCTGGGGAAGCGGCCAAACAAGCGGGTCAACAGACGATGGACAATAGTCATGCGGGTAGAGCCGCCTACCATTACAACGCGGTCAAGCTCATTCGGCCTGATATTGGAATCACGCAGTGCGCGCTCTATAGGCTGGCTCAGGCGTTGCAGCAAGTCTGCGCACAGTTTCTCATAGGCAGTGAGACTGACCTCCCAGAGCAGCTCAGATTCATTGTGACGGTAAGAAAAGGTGGCATGATCGCCACCTGACAGGGCGCGCTTGACCCGCTCTGCTTCTGTGCGCAAATGGGTACGCTGGACGGCGCTCAAATCGGTCTCAATAATACCGGCAGTCTTGCCGGTATTTTCAATGAAGCCCTTGACCAGCACCCAGGTAAAATCTTCGCCACCAAGGAAATTGTCACCTGCAGTTGCACGGACTTCCATGATGCCTGCAAACAATTCCAGAATGGACACATCAAAGGTGCCGCCACCAAGATCAAACACCAGGAATTGTGATTCTTTAGGTGCCAGGTGCAAACCATAAGCCAGTGCGGCAGCCGTTGGTTCGTTCAACAGACGTTCTACCTTCAGGCCTGCCAATTCACCAGCAATACGGGTGGCCTTGCGTTGGGTGTCGTTAAAATAGGCTGGCACGGTAATGACGGCTTCAGTCACTTTTTCACCAAGAAAAGCCTCGGCATCGGCAACCAGTGACTTCAGCACCAGCGCAGATAACTCTTCTGGCCGGTAGTTTTTACCCGCAAGCCGCATACTCTTTTCCGTACCCATGTGACGTTTGAAAAGAGCTGCAGAACGGTCAGGATTGGTCAGCAAGCGGTCACGTGCAGGCAAGCCTACCAGCACTTCGCCATTGTCGTTGATACTGACACAGGAAGGTGTCAGCACATGACCCAGCGCGTTGGCAATCAATTGCGCCTGACCATCTTTCCAGACAGCGATCAAGCTATTGGTTGTACCCAGATCTATACCGACTATCATTTCAAAAGCCTTTATTATAAATTCCGACTAAAATTGTTTTGTACCACTAGTGGACTGGCCAGCCATAGGCCGCACATTGACGGGCAATCGCTGGTGTCCAGAATTTGCTTGGTAAGAACAAGGCGACACCTGGAAATGCATCATGTATCAACACCGGCAAATAATTGGAGAGCAGGCGATTAACCGGCAAATGTTTGCGTATCAACAAAATTGCGGAAGTACACACATCGTCACTTGATATTCTGTAAGGCAGCTCTGCGCCTAGCGTCATCGGTATTTCGTCTGTCATGAAGTCCGCCATGAAACCCAGGCGCGCATCAAATGGCCTGCATCCTTTGTAGGAGTTCAGTTTTTTGGCGATAACTTCAAGCTGAGGCGGTGTCAGCAAACCCTGGGGATCAAAAACGATTTGCGCGAAGCGATCTACATTCTCATCTGTATAGGCTTGATTATGTGCCTGTACTATGCAAGCCCAGACTACCCTTCCTCCGCGATAAAGGGAGAAGTAAGTCTGAAACCACAGATTGAAATACTTGTCCTCGAACCAGTCAATTCTCTTGGTCGTCAGGTAATCACGCTGATGCATGGGCCAGTTGTCTATCAATTGCTGTACGGCGGGCATTTCATCATTGATGCTGGCAGCCCGCTGCGTAAAGGCAGCCTTTCCCCATTGCTTGAAGGCAGAACGCAGTTGTTGTGAGGTTTCTTTAGCAAGCAGTCGTCGTAATATAGCCTGTAAAGGGAAGAAAGGCATCCCCATCTCGCCACCTGCTGCATTGAAGACCGCAACCAAAGACCTGGCCGGGCTGGCAGTTATGCTTTTTTTCTCAGGAAAACGTTGCCCGAATTGCGCAATGCTGTACCAGTCAACATGGCAGCCGGCTGCTTTGGCGATGACCTTGCTGCAATAAAACGCAACACAATACAAAAAATTCATATTCGCAGTGCGGGCTGTGAACTCATCTTCAGTCATGCTCAGGCTGTTTTGCAATTCGCCCAGCAGATAATCTACCCTTAACAGGCTGGGCAAGGAAAAATCCAGCTTTAGCTGATACAACGCTCTTTGAAAGCAAATGCCATCATCAAACGGGTAGCGTGCAATCAGTGCATCGAGGTAGCGTGAGCCTATTTCATTGCTATTCCAGCCAGGCTCAGGCAAGGATAAAAATGAAGGGCAGCGTGCCGCAATGACTGGCGACTCTGACTCATAACTGGCTTGCGAAGGCTTGAGCTTGCGATCATACTCCATAGGTTTGCGCCAATGGGTAGCACAACGACTGGACAACAAAGCGGTAAACTCAGGCAGTATTTCATCAAGCATGGGGAAGATTGCCTCGGGATAGCGATACACTTGCACCATGCCGGCAAGCAGACCCAGGCCTTGTTCTGAGCGCGAATATGGCAGGGCCAGTACCAGACCATGCAAAACCTCAGGCACAACGGAAAATTCGATCAACAGGGTAAGAGCGCAGGCAGAATCGGGCATGAACGTTGCGCGGCTCTCAGCCATCAGCTTGACGACAGTGCCCGCCATATTGGTTTGCAACCACACCTGTTTTCTTTGCTCGAAATCATCTGCACTGCTATCCAGTTTTTCTTCCCAGCGCCTGCCACTTTCATGCAATTCATAAAGTGTCGGTGGCCAATCACTTTTAGGCAACACCTGAAATGCTGCTGCGGCGACATCTGCTGCCATGGCAATGGCAGTACGCAGGGGCGATGTGAGCAGCATGAGACGGTATCCTAAAAACTGGTATGAATAATGATGATTGCCTGATGTTACCTATTTGCAACTTCCCCTCTTGAACTCATCTGATCTGGCCTGATTATCCCTGGCGAAAATGCCTAAGAAAAAAGTTCTTAGTGCAAAATAGAAAACCCCATAGTTTAACATCCTGTATATGATCATGAATGAATTCTGCGCGCCAGACAATTAAATTCAGAGCTAAAAGCGGGACAGCACTACGGACCAAAAATTGGCAATGAAAATCTGCTATCCAAAGCTGGGGGGCAAGATAAAACCGAAAATTTCAAGAACCCACTATCCAGCCTTCAAGCGGATCAAATTCCGGCAAGCCAAAATTCTGGCCGCGTCTGTCATAAGCCCAAGCGGCCAATACCATGCATAGCACGGCATCCAGCAAATCGGCGCTACCGTCGCTCAATAATGCATCGCCAAAATTACCTGCATGGAGTTTGATTTTCCATGTTGTAGAGCCGGCTTTCAGCGCCTGCAGGATTTGCTCGCGGGCCTGCCTGCGTTCTGGTGTTTGCTTGCTTTTATCATCGCTTTTATACGAAGCTTTGGTGATGCTGCGCGCCACCATGCCGGGGTAGGCTTCGAGGGCAATACGTTGTGGGTCGCCGTCGTGCATGCCGGGGATACTGACACCTGCATCCAGCAAACGCGGTGCGCCTGCGTGCAGCATGTAGGCAACTGGTGGGTTGACCCATTTCATGGAGGGTGAAGAGTCTGCAGGAGTATCCGTTGCCCTGTGGGCAAATTTATTGCCAACTGCGCGGGCATCGCAAAAGGCCTTGAATTGCAGGCGTAATTCTGCACGAGTCTGCGTTTGCATGTGGCGCATCAAATCAGGCCAGCTTGTCGGCCAGTGCAGATGTTCCACCAGTTCGCGTGGCAGAGAAAATGGCAAATCAAAACCGGCCAGCCAAGGGCCTGGCTGCATGAGCCAGTTATCAAAAGCCGTGAAGTCGCTGAGTGTTTGCAGGGATTCCAAACGCAGCACATCTCCTTGCATCTGGCCACTCGCAATCGTGATGCCTTTGCGGCGTGAGGGTGCTGATGTGAAATCCACTCCATGCAATTTCATCCGTAATGGCCAAAGGTAACGACGCGCATGAGGCCACGGTAAATCAGATAAGCTGTGCCATGCCAGGCACGTTTGTACCAGGCCTTCTTTTGCACATCTTCAGCAAAGATTTCTGTGCCATCGGCTATGCCCAGTTCGAGTTCATGCGCCAGGCTTGCTGTAAATGTCTTGTCGCGTATGACAACATTGGCTTCGTGGTTGACGAACAGGCTGAGTCCGTCAAAATTACTGGAGCCAACAGTGGCCCAGTCATCATCAATAACGGCGACTTTGGCATGCAGTTGCGTCTTGCCATATTCGACTATGCGCACACCGGCTGTCAGTAATTTGGGGTAAAAAGATTGTGACACTGCATCCTGCAAGGCAAACTGACCGACACCGAGCAAGAGCACCACATCGACACCGCGGGTAGCGGCGGACACCAGGGCGCGGCGGAATTTCCTGCCAGGTGCAAAATAGGGTGTGACCAAAATAGCGCGTGATCTTGCCATGCCCAGCGCCTGCAGATAAGCGCGTTGTATGGTGGCGCGGTTACGTAAGTTATCACGTACCACCAGCGCCGCCGCGGTGATTTGCTTGCCTGCGACCTTGGCATCGGCATGCAAATGCTTCATCAGCGCGAAGCGGGTACGCAAACCCAGTTTGCCCAGCTTGCGCCATTGTGATTCGACTTCCAGATGGATATTCGCGACCAGGGGACCAGTGACGGTAACAGCAAAGTCCCAGCGCGGGTAAGGCAGGACGATGCCAGAACCATCATCGGCAATACAGTCGTCAATGATATTCAAGCCACCGACGATGGCGACTTGCCTGTCTACCACGCAAATTTTCCTGTGGGTGCGTGCCAGACCACGCTTGAACCAGGGATTGAAGCAGCGGCAATATACTCCCTGCTTATTGAAACGATCAGTCAGGTCAATCGCCAGGCTGCGGTCACTGCCTATCCAGTCTATGACCACCCTTACCTGCACACCACGCGCTGCTGCCTGCACCAGCGCCGCCTGCACAGACTGCGCAGTCTGGTCAACCGCAAAGATATAAGACTCCAGATACACTTCATGCTGCGCCTGGTCGATGGATGCAATCAGGGTGGGAAAAAACTGGGCGCCGCTGTGCAAGAGCTCGACGTCATTGCCTTCAATGAAATGCAGCTTGCTCATGGGCTTTTAGTTTGATCCAGCAATTCAAGGCTGACGGTAATTGGTACATGATCAGACAGAGTAGTCCAGGGCGCACCTTTCATGACATGCGCCTCTTCCACCTTGAAGCCACGCAGATACACACGGTCCAGGCATAACCAGGGTAGGCCAGCGGGGAAGGTGCGGGCATGGCCACCGTTGTTTTTGCTCAATATCCTGCGCATGCCCTTCAGCGTAAAGCGTGATGCTGCAGGCTGCGCCTCGACATCAAAGGCTTCGATGACACCCAGTTCCTGGTAGAGAGTCTGGCTCAGGCGCTGGCTCCAGTCATTGAAGTCACCGGCAATCACCAGTGGTGCGTCAGCTGGCAAATCCTGTTTGATGGTTTTTATCAGTGCCTGTATTTGTCGACGGCGGCTAGCGGCAAACAAACCCAGATGGATGACGAAACAATGCACCTGGACTTTGTCGATCTGCACGATGGCATGCAGGATGCCACGCTGTTCATAAGCATGGTCTGATACATCATGATTGGTGAAAGAGGCAATGGGAAAGCGGCTCAGCAAGGCGTTGCCATGGTGGCCATGCTCGTACACCGCATTCATGCCATATACAGCCTGATGGGATTGGCCTGCCAGGAAATCATGCTGGCTCTCTTGCGGCCAGAGTGTGTGGTTTTCTGCATGCAGGTCATGTTGCCCCTGCACTTCCTGTAAAAATACCAGGTCAGCATCGAGCAAATCTATCGCTTCCTTGATGCCATGGATGCGGGCCTTGCGGCCAAATGCACTGACGCCCTTGTGGATATTGTAGGTGGCAATGCGCAGCTTCATGGTGACTTCCTTTAGCTTGTTAAACCTCGACCAGCTTGGGCAGTTGCAGTATGGCTTCGGCATTTGATGCGGAGAAACACTTATCTGCTGCATCTCGCCATGGCAACCACAGGTATTGCAGATGTTCACGCGGTGCCAGCCTGATTGTTACATCGGGGCTGACACACAGGCCAAACACATGCTCGGTATTTTGCGTCACGCCAGGTGCATAGCGATGACGCCACACCGGGTAGATTTCATATATATTGGTCAAACCCCAATCCTGCAAGTCGAATTGCAGGGCATCAATACCGGTTTCTTCAGCCACTTCACGGATGGCGGTATCAGACAAGGCTTCATCTTCGCTGTCTTTGGAACCAGTTACAGACTGCCAGAAACCGGCCTTATCGGCCCTTTCCAATAATAGTACATCAAGCGCAGGTGTATAAATGACGACGAGTACGGATACCGGGATTTTATGCAAGGACATGGTGAGCGGTGCTGAACTTTAACTGGTTTTCAGCTTGCTATTCTAACTCCTTTAGCTACTGATGCTTTTTTGTATCTGTTCTATCTGGGCTGACAGTATCAGAAAACAAAAAAAGCCTGTCAAAAACAGGCTCTTTTTTTTTGATTGGTGATTCGAGATGCTGAACGTACCCAAGGCAAAAATCAAACTTACTTCTTCACTGGCACGGCAGGCGGCATTTCTTTTTCCTGCAAATGCCTTACTTGCGGCACCAGTTTATTGTGCGCATCCAGGAAAGCAGCAACGATGACCTTAGCTTCATTGGTATTGCTCCAGCCTGCACCAAAACCACCGCCGGCGGCACCAAAGCTGAGACCACCCATACCCAGGTCAGTGGTCTTGGCAGAACCGGTTGCGGCAGCCAGTTGCTCGGTGGTTTCATTATCAGTCAATAATAAAACCACTTGCGCTTCCTTGAAGCTGACCTTCTCTGCATAACCTGTGAAATTTCTCAGGAAAGGGATCATGCCCATGATGGCACCAATACCGCCACCGGCCTTGCTTTCAGAAAAAGTCAGGCTGGGGGTAATCGTGTATTGTGCTTCGTAGCCTTTGCCCTTGGATACTGTGGAATTTTTACGGATGATGCCCTGGTCCTTGAGTTCTTGTTCCTGTATCACGGCTTTCAAACCAGATGAACGGTCCACCACGCGGAAGCAACCGCTTTGCTGTGCCAGCAAACGTATCAAAGGCACAGGTGAAGACGGCAAGTTGTACTGGCTGCTCATGGTGTAGCCATTCGGGTTCTCAACGAGTGACAGGGTCGCCACGGGTGCGTCACACTTGACCAGGGTCTTGCTGGCACCTTTGGCACCAGCAGGGCCGGCAGCGCCTGTCACTTCAGAAGAACCTTCACCAAGCTCGGTTTTCTTTTCTCCGCAAGCGGCGAGAAACAAACTACTGCTCAACAATAAAAATAAAGCTGTTTTGTTATTCACTTGCATACTCTTTTCATCGATATCAGTTTATTAGCCCGGCTTGCAGATTAAAGGTGTTTAACTTACTTAAACAATTTTTGGTTCTGCTGCACGCAAACGGATATGCAGTTCACGCAATTGCTTTTCGTCGACTTCAGACGGTGCTTGTGTCAGCAGACATTGGGCACGCTGGGTTTTCGGGAAAGCGATCACGTCACGGATGGATTCTGCACCTGTCATCATGGTGACGATGCGGTCCAGGCCAAAAGCCAGGCCACCATGTGGAGGCGCACCGTATTGCAATGCATCCAACAAGAAGCCAAACTTCAATTGCGCTTCTGCGTCATCAATCTTCAAGGCACGGAACACTTTGCTTTGTACTTCAGCACGGTGGATACGGACAGAACCACCGCCCAGTTCCCAGCCATTCAGGACCATATCGTAGGCCTTGGCAATACATTTGCCCGGATCTGTTTCCATCAAGTCTTCATGGCCATCTTTTGGTGCCGTGAACGGGTGATGCGTCGCTGTCCAGCGGTCGTTTTCTTCATCATGTTCAAACATAGGGAAGTCAACTACCCACAATGGCTTCCATACGTCTTCAAACAAGCCGTTGGCTTTGCCGAATTCGCTGTGGCCGATTTTCACGCGCAATGCGCCGATGGCATCGTTCACCACTTTAGCTCTGTCAGCACCGAAGAAAATCAGATCGCCATCTTGCGCGCCTGTCAGCTCAAGTACTTTTGTCAAAGCCGCGTCATGGATGTTCTTGACGATAGGGGATTGCAAACCATCACGGCCTTGTGCCTTGTCGTTAACCTTGATGTAAGCCAGACCTTTGGCGCCATAAATGGCAACGAATTGAGTGTAAGCATCAATCTCGGAACGTGGCATGTTGGAGCCACCAGGTACACGCAAGCCGACTACGCGGCCATTGACCATATTGGCAGCACCGGAGAATACTTTGAAATCAACATCCTTCATCACGTCGGTCAAATCTGTGAATTGCAGTTTGACGCGCATGTCTGGTTTGTCGGAACCATACAAGCCCATGGCTTCAGCGAAATCCATGACAGGGAAAGGATTTGGCAGGTCGATGTCCAGCGTGTTTTTGAAGACCAGACGTATCATGCCTTCAAACATGTCGCGAATCTCTTGCTCATTCATGAAAGAAGTTTCGCAATCGATCTGGGTAAATTCTGGCTGGCGGTCAGCACGCAAGTCTTCATCGCGGAAGCATTTGGTGATCTGGTAGTAACGGTCAAAGTTGGCCACCATCAGCAATTGTTTGAACAATTGTGGGGATTGTGGCAGCGCAAAGAAGTTACCAGCATTAACGCGGGAAGGCACCAGATAGTCACGTGCGCCTTCTGGCGTGGACTTGGTCAGCATCGGTGTTTCAATATCGATAAAGCCGTTTGCATCGAGGAACTTGCGCACTTCCATGGTTACCTTGTAACGCAGGCGCAGGTTGTTTTGCATTTGCGGACGACGCAAATCCAGCACGCGGTGAGTCAGGCGTGTGGTTTCAGACAGGTTGTCATCATCCAGTTGGAACGGTGGCGTGACGGAAGGATTCAAGACTTCCACTTCATGCGCCAGCACTTCGATCTTGCCGGATTTCAAATTACTGTTGCCAGTACCATCTGGACGGCTGCGTACCAGGCCAGTGATGCGCAGGCAGAATTCATTACGAACGGATTCAGCAGCTTTAAATACATCAACGCGATCAGGATCGCAAACAACCTGCACCAGACCTTCGCGGTCACGCAAATCAATAAAGATCACGCCGCCGTGATCGCGACGACGATGCACCCAGCCACACAGGCTGACGGTTTGGCCGAGTAATTCCTCAGTAGTGAGGCCGCAGTATTGGGTACGCATGGACATATTTCTTACCTGTCTGTATTCAAAATTAAAAATGATTTGATGCAGTGGATAACCACATCATTTATTTGGTGGGGAGATGCTCGGGAGCCACCACGCCCATGGAAACAATATACTTGAGTGCAGCATCGACACTCATGTCCAGTTCTATGGCCTGATCCCTGGGTAACATCAGGAAAAAGCCGGAAGTCGGATTAGGCGTTGTCGGCACATACACGCTGACAAAATCGCCCTTCAGGTGATTAACGACATCACCACCCGGTACACCAGTCAAAAAACCTATGGTCCAGCAATCACGGCGCGGATATTCAATCAGCACGGCTTTGCGGAAGGCATTGCCGGATGATGAAAACAAGGTATCAGATACCTGTTTCACACTGGAATAGATGGAGCTGACGATAGGGATGCGCTGCAACAAGCTTTCCCAGGCTTTGATGACGTAATTGCCAATAAAGTTCTGTGCCAGCAAACCAGTCACAAAGACGATCAGCAAGGTCAAAATCGTACCTATGCCCAGCACCTTGAAACCTACCAGTTTTTCTGGACGCCATTCAACTGGCAACAGCAACAGGGACTGATCCATGGTACTGATAATGGCATGCAGCACCCACAGCGTGATTGCCAGGGGCACTAAAATCAGCAAGCCAGTAATAAAGTATTTACGCATGGTAATCGCAAGTTTTCTGAGTGAAACGACAATAATAATGGATTAAGGACGATCAAGCACAAATCAGGCAGCTTTGCCTGAATCGCTCGCTGGAGCCGCCGCTGGAGCAGATGCGGCAGTTGTACTGCCTTCTGCAGAAGGTGCAGTCGTTGCTGTTGCTGCAGATCCACCTTCAGCCGCCGGGGCAGCTGCAGCGCCGCCTGAACCACCACGGAAATCAGTCACATACCAGCCCGAGCCCTTGAGCTGGAAGCCGGCAGCAGTCACTTGCTTGCGGAAAGAAGACTTGCCGCAAGTCGGACAAACACTAAGCGGCTCTTCGGACATCTTTTGCAATACATCCTTGGCAAACCCGCATTCTTCACAGCGGTAAGCATAAATCGGCATGGCGTAGCCTTAAAAAAACTGATAAAACCCTGAATTATAAAGGTTTTTGGTCAGAATTTGCGCATTGCGTCATGCCGGAGCCCACACCAAGGTCAAACTGTGATCAAACAGCTATGGGCTTGCGGATAAATTGCGGTAGCAAAGACCCGGCTATCATGCCTGTCACACTCATGAGCACACCCACCAGTTGTGGCGGCCACAAGCCCTCAGGGGCAAACACTTCCATACTGACCCAGCTGACGATACCAAGAATGATGGACGCCAGGCCGCCCTGGGTGGTAGCACGCTTCCAGTAAAGGCCAAAAGACAGCGGTACAAAAGCAGCAACCAGGGTCACTTTATAGGCATTCTCCACCATTTTATAAATGCTGGATTCAGTATTCATGGCAAAAACAGTAATAATTGCAGTAAATACAAGTACGACCACGCGCATCATGAACAGGAATTGCTTGTCACTTTGCTTGGGGAAGAATGGTTTCAGGATGTTTTCAGAGAAGGTCACTGACGGTGCCAGCAAGGTAGCACTGGCGCAACTCTTGATCGCCGACAGCAAGGCACCAAAGAACATCACCTGCGCCAGCATAGGTACTTTAGTCATGATCAGGGTAGGCAAAATCAGTTGCGGGTCTTTGTCGATCAGGCTTTCGACCATCTTGGGGTCAATCAGCGTGGCTGAATAAGCCAGGAACATGGGAATGAAGGCGAAGCAGAAATACAATACGCCACCCAGTACCGAAGCATTACCGGCAATTTTTTCATTCTTGGATGAGGCTACGCGCTGGAACACGTCTTGTTGCGGTATTGAGCCCAGCATCATGGTGATCCAGGCGGCAAAGAACCAGAGTGACTCCTTCGCAGTGGGCTTGGGCCAGAATTCCAGCTTGCCTGAATTTGCCGCATGTTCAATGACCACTTTGGCACCGCCCACCATGCTGGACACTTCCCAGCCTATATACAACATACCGATGACGATAATGATCATTTGCAAAAAGTCAGTAATCGCCACCGACCACATGCCGCCCATTAGCGTATAGATCAGCACGCTGCCAGCACCTATCATCATGCCCACATCGTTGGAAATATAACCACCGGACACGACGCTGAACACCAGCCCCAACGCCTTGATCTGAGCAGCCACCCAGCCCAGATACGAGACCACGATACACAGGGTCACCAATACTTCGGCAGTACGGCCAAATTTATTACGGTAATAATCACCGATGGTCAGCAAGTTCATGCGGTACAAAGGCCGCGCAAAGAACAGGCCAACAAAGATCAGGCACAGAGAAGAGCCAAATGGATCAGCCACTACACCCTTCAAACCATCCTTGACGAAGGTGGATGAAATACCCAGCACGGTTTCAGAACCGAACCAGGTCGCAAACACCGTTGCTGTCACTACATACATGGGCAGGGAACGACCCGCGACTGCATAGTCCTTGGAGTTATTGACATAACGGGCGGCATACAAACCTATGCCAACAGAGATGACCCAATACAGAATGACGAACCAGATGAGTGTATTCATGGGAGAAACGTACAAAGATGTCAATAAAAAAACCCGCTTTTTTGCTGCGGGCATTATAGACGTAAGTTACACGAAGTTTGACTAGGTAACAGCCAATTTTATGCGATGTATAGCGCTTATTTGTGCAAAAAACACGCTAAATCACCTTATGTATCAAAATGTACCGATAAATCAAGTTATGGTCTGAAAAAACGGGCAAATCTTGCCCCATAAGCAACCCATAAGCAACCCATAAAGTAACTCCAAAGGAAATCAAATACTTGACATATAGGCAATTATTTGAAACACTTTGAAACATGGATGCCTTCATACCTGTTTATTCATATAGAATCTTTTACTACTTGCAAACTTTGCAGGTTTATTAGCAATCTATTCATAATCTAAGTTGCAAAGCTGCTTCAAGCTTATGCAGCACATCTACGATAGGAACATCCATGGAACTGGCAAGCACCCAACAAGGTTACGGACCAGCGCGTGAGCGTTTTATCAGCAAGACTTTTAATCACCTCGGTGGCGCAATTCTGGCGTTCACTGCCGTCGAAGTCATTTTATTCAAATCCGGCATCGCCGATGTCATGGCACAAGCCATGCGCCATCTGCCATGGTTCCTCATCCTTGGCGCATTCATGCTGATAGGCTGGCTGGCGTCACGTGCAGCACATACGGTAGAAAGCCTGCCTCTGCAATATGCTGCACTGGGTGCGTATGTGCTGGCAGAAGCAATTATCTTTATCCCTATCCTGTCGATTGCCAATAAAGTCGCACCTGGTGCCATCGCCAATGCAGGCCTGGTCACCATCTTGGCTACCGTAGGCCTGGTCGGTATTGCTTATGTGTCGCGCAAAGACTTTTCTTTCCTTGGCAGTGTCTTGAAATGGGGCGGTCTTGTTGCGCTGATCCTGATCGCCTGCGGCATGATTTTTGGCTTCCAGCTTGGCTTGTTCTTTTGCGTAGGCATGGTGGCCTTTGCTGGCGCAGCCATCTTGTATGACGCTTCCAATGTCATCCATCACTACCCTGAAGACCGTTATGTCGGTGCAGCACTGGAATTGTTTGCTTCCGTTGCGCTGATGTTCTGGTATGTACTGCGTATCGTCATGAGTTTGCGTGACTAAGCTGTGTGACTAAGCTGTGTGACTAAGTTACGTAACTTAGTTTCGTGACTTAGTAGCTTCACCATCTCCAGCCTGCCTCTGCGCAGGCTGGAATGTAATTCCCCCAAGTTTTGCCCCTCCTTATTTACTTCCCATCCCACCTTTGCTACCTTCTGTCGATACAGCTGCCTGCCCGTCTTTACTCTTGTTCCTGAAGTTAGTCGTCAGCATCGCCTGATCAAGCACGTAACTGGCCTTGGTCAATAAATCCACCGCCCCCAGATAAAACTGAGGGTTGATCTTGTCTGCCGTATCTGTAGGCTGGTGATAGTCGGCATGGTCTTCTACACCGAAATAGATATGCGGCACCCCCGCCATAAAGAAAGGTAAATGATCTGACTGCCTGGTCCAGTCATCCTGTCCCTGCTCTGGCCTGTCATGACCGAATTTGAGCTTGACACCTTGCGTGCCATCCAGCCCAGCCAGAAAATCCCTGAGAGCAGGTGTATGGTAGGCACCACTGGCATACAACTCGCCCTTGTCGCCCCGGGCGATCATGTCGAAATTCATATTCATGCCTATGCGTGCCATATCCAATACTGGCTTGGCCGCAAAAGCGCGCGAACCACTGAGCCCCATTTCTTCTGCATCAAACAGGATATACATGACGTCATGCTGCGGTGGATTTTCTTTCATGGCAGCAGCGATTGCCAGCACAGCGGCCACACCAGAGGCATTGTCGTCAGCACCGTAGTAAATTTTGCCAGCCTTTTCACCCAGATGATCATAATGCGCGCTGATCGCCAGCACAGGCGCACTCGCATGTTCGTTCATGCTGCCGGGGCGGCAGGCAATGATATTTTTACCTTTGCGCGTAGCACCCTGGCGGCTCTGGAATTCAAACTCATGCACAAAATCATCCTTGCAAGGTGTCAAACCCAGGTGCTGCAAGCGGCTGATAATGTAATCACGCGCCAGCGCACTGCCCTTGCTGTCAGTCGCACGGCCAGCCATTTCTTCACTGGCCAGCTTGCTAACATCAATCATGGCCTGAGCTGGTGCAGATGCTGATCCGGCTACCGATTCAGCTGCCTGCATGGGTAAATGACTGAGACCAAGTGCTAATACTGGCAATAAGCTGAGAATCGATTTACGAAGTTTTGACATGGATCATTACCGTGGTTGATGATAACAGTGACATTGAGGTGACATTGGATGTTAGCTATTTAGCTAAGACAAACGGACATCAATATAAGTTCTCCTTGTAAAAAATGCCATGACTTGTCTGTATTAATGCTCTAATACAAGTAAATAGCTTGGGGCAAGCTTGCAATTGCTGCCTTAACATGGCATAAACGCCAGCTTGGCTTTCGCAGCATTCGATGCTGCATGCATGGCATGTCCATCATTTCATTTTAAATATTGCGGATGTGCACCAGTAGATATATCCATAGATGTCGAATTTAACAAAACTTGTCGTGACCACTGAAACAGAGTTTGAAGCCCTGGCGGCTTCGTGGCGTCTGCTGGAAACACAAGTGCCGCAACTCTTGCCCTTCCAGACTTATGACTGGAACCGCGCCTGGTGGCAAATTTTTTCGGATTCATCCTGGTACCACAAAGACGAACTGGCCATCTGCACCCTGCATGAGCAAGGGCAACTGGTTGCGGTCATGCCGCTGACGAATACCCATGTAGGCCCGCACAGCCTCTTCATCTACCGCTATGTGCGGCCCTTTGGATCTGATCCCAATCTGACCGAGATACGCATACCGCTGGCCTTGCCTGACTACACCGAGACCATACTGCAACAATGGGAAGACCTGTCGCGCCAGGAAACCTTTGGCCTGACCGAGTTCCAGGTTATCCATACCAAACAACATGCAGCACATTTTTTAGCCTGCAATACAGCGGTTCATCCGCTGGAGGCCAGGGACATACCCAACTACATCCTGCATCTGGGTGAAAGCTGGTCATGTTTTAAATCTGGATTGAAACGCAATATCAAGGAATCATTACGTCGCTGCTACAATTCACTGGCACGTGACAATTTGCAATTGCGCCTGCAAGTCTGGCAAGGTGCTACCGAGATCAAACCCAGGCTCAATGAATTCTATGCTTTGCACGCGGCCCGCGCCGGTGCCATCGACACAGTAGAACATCCCGACTATTTTGCCGACGCCAAACACCGCGCCTTCATGGCGGCACTGCTGGAGAATGATTTTGGCCAGCGCATGCGCCTGTTCAGCCTGGAGCTGGACGGTCGTGTCGTTGCCATGCGACTGGGCTTTGCCATGGGTGAAGAACTGTATCTCTACTATTCAGGCTACGACTTGAAGTTTGCCCGGTACAGCGTCATGACCACCCTGCTGGCAGAAATCATACAATGGTCTTACACACAAAATTTCAAGCGCATCAATTTATCAGTGGGTGAAGATGTCTCCAAAACCCGCTGGGGACCAGCCGTCACAGACTATGTTGAACATCAGTGCGTGAAGAACAATACCTGGCGCAGGAACCTGGGGAGCGGTATTTTAAAGATGCGCAAATTACGCAGGAACTGGTCCGGACAAAAATCTGATTAGACTGGCAGTAGCTCGACCCTTCTTGAAGTTTCATCGCGATATAAAAACGGTTACACTTGCCTGGCTCTACACCTGTATTTGCAAAGGCTAAGGAAAACTCTTGCGCTTCATCCACACTTCCGACTGGCACCTTGGCCAAACCCTGCATAGCGCCGAGCGCGGTCTTGAGCATCAGCATTTTCTTGACTGGCTCATCACTACACTGGAACAGCAACAAGCCGATGCCTTATTGATCGCTGGCGATGTGTTCGACAATGCCAATCCCTCAGCTACTTCACAAAAACAGTTTTATCGCTTCTTGCAGCAAGCCAAGGCGCGTTTGCCAAAGCTCAATATCGTCATCATTGCTGGCAACCATGATTCACCAGGCAGGCTGGAGGCACCCGGCCCGCTACTGGATGGAATGGACATCAGCGTCATAGGCATGGTGCCACGCCTGGCTGATGGCAGCATAGATGTAGCAGCCATGGTCTTGCCACTACGGCAAAATGATGAAATTACGGCCTGGTGCCTGGCCGTGCCTTTTCTACGCCCTGGTGATGTACCACGGGTAGAAAATGCCAATGATCCTTACATGGCGGGTATCGCCCGGCTATACAAGGATGTGGCGGAGCATGCACTCAGTCTGCGCCAGCCTGGCCAGGCCCTCATCGCTATGGGGCATTGCCATATGGTAGGTGGTGAAATATCAGAAGACTCTGAACGCCGCATCGTCATCGGCGGCACTGAGGCTTTATCGGCCAGCATGTTCGGCAATGAAATTACTTACGCGGCACTGGGGCATCTGCATCTGGCGCAAAGAGTAGGCAAACAAGAACATCTGCGTTATTGCGGCAGCCCACTGCCCCTGTCTTTTTCTGAAGTCGATTACCAGCATCAGGTTTTGTGTGTGGATATCAAAGGCGATCATCTTGAAACAGTGACGCCTATCCACGTGCCGCGTTCAATACAACTCTTGCGCATTCCCAAACATGCTGCGCCGCTACCTGACGTACTAGACGCACTTGACAGCCTTGACCTGGCAAGTATCGTCGATGCCAGCAAGGGTACACAATATGAACCTTATCTTGAAGTCAGGGTCAAGCTGGAGGCACCAGAGCCCGGCCTGCGTGCCCGCATAGAAAGCTATATCGCAGGCAAACCCTTGCGCCTGCTGAAGATAGACCCGCATTACCCGGGCAAAGCGCGGGATGAAAGTGGCGATGATCAGGCAACGCAAGACACCCTGGACCGACTGCAGCCAGAAGACATCTTCCGCCGCCTGTATCAGGGTAAATACCAGCAAGACGCACCGGGTGACATGCTGCAGGCTTTTGGCGAACTCTTGCACGGCGAGGATGTGTAATGAAGATACTCGCCATACGCGGTAAAAACCTGGCTTCACTGGCGGGTGAATTTGTAGTAGATTTCACACAAGAGCCTTTGCAATCTGCCGGCCTGTTTGCCATCAGCGGCCCCACAGGCGCGGGCAAAAGCACCCTGCTGGATGCCCTGTGCATGGCTTTGTACGAAAACACGCCCCGCCTGATCAAGGCAGGCACGACAAAATTACCAGATGGCGCAGATGCAGTGACCCAGCAAGATACCGGCAACCTGCTCAGGCGCGGTACTGGCGAAGGTTATGCCGAAGTGGATTTCGTCGGCACCGATGGCAATGCCTATCGCTCACGCTGGAGTGTGCGCCGCTCACGCAATAAGGCCACTGGCATCTTGCAACCGACCACTATGTCGCTGCACCAGTTACCGCAACTGCAGCCCATAGGTGGGAAGAAAACCGAGGTCAAGGAAGAAATCATCAAGCGCCTGGGCCTCAAGTTTGAACAATTCACCCGCGCCGTTTTGCTGGCGCAAAACGAGTTTTCCAGCTTTTTAAAAGCCGATGACAATGACCGTGGCGAATTGCTGGAAACCCTGACTGGCAGCGACATCTACGGCCAGATTTCACAACGCGCCTTTGCCCGCGCCAAGCTGGAACGTGAAGCGCTGGACCGTTTCCATGTGCGTCTGGCAGACAACAAACCACTGAGCGCAGAAGAACGCACACAACTTGAGACAGATCTGGGCATCAGCAAAAGCCGATTGGAAGAACTGGACGTTCAACTCGCTGAATTGCAAACACATCTGCGCTGGCATACCGATGACAGCAAGTTGCTTCAGGGCGAACTGCAAGCCCAGCAGCAATTGCAAACACATGAACAAGAAAAAACAGCAGCCGCAGCAAGAGCCGCTTATCTACAACAGGTAGAAAGCATACAAACTGCGCGCCCACTGCTGACAGAACTCGAACGCCTGCAGCAGGCAATCAGCCAGGGACAGGTAGAAATCGCTACAGCCCACAACAACATACAGGCGGGCACGCTCAGCGCACAAGAAAAACATCTGGCGCTAACACAAGCACAGCAAGCATTGCAGCAAGCCGAACACTCCTTGCAAGAAGCAGCACCTTTGCTGGATGCCGCCAAAGCCCTCGACAGCAGCCTGAACATTTTGCGCAGTAACTGGCTGACAGCACAACAAATACAAGTGCAGGCAGAACAGGCACTGGCAACTGCGCGGCAACAGCATAAGGGCAAACTGGCTGACCTGGCACAACTGCACAAAAAGCAGCAAGAACTGCAATTGTGGTTGACCCGGCACACGGGCTTGCAAAGTCTGGCCGACAACTGGACAGCATGGGAATTATTACTGAAGCAGGCGGCAACAGCCAAAAAAGACGTCGGCTATCAGCAGCAAAACATGCTTGATCTACAAAAACAAACGGACAAGCAAGAGCAATTATTGGCAGAACGTGCACTACAACTGCAGGCAAGTGAACAAAGCTGGATAGTTACAGAAAAATTACGCGAACAAGCCGCAGACAAACTGACGCAATTTGACTTGCCTGGTTTACAGGCACAAGGACTGGCACTTGATCAAAGGCGTGAACTATTAAGCAGTGCCGCAGACTTACACAAGCAAATGCATGAGCAGACTCACCGCAAGCATGCTTTGGAAAATCAGCAGCAAGCCAGCCAGTTGAGCATGCAAGCTACAGATCAAACCATCACCCAGATCAATGCTCAATTACCCAGCCTGATCGCCGCCAAAGAACAGGCACAGAAAAGCCTGCAACTGACCCAGGCTGCCTGCAATGCCAATGTAGAAAGCCTGCGAGATGCCCTGCAAGACGAACAAGCCTGCCCGGTCTGCGGAGCGACTGAACACCCCTACAAAACTGGCAACCCACAATTGCATGCCTTGCTGGTGCAGTTGGAAAATGAACTCAAGCATTGCCAACAAGTCGAACAAGACCGGCGTCAGCTACTGGCAACCGCAACGGCTGAACACAGGCAATATCAGCAACAGCAAAAACAACTGCAACAAGAGCTGACGGTATTGCAGCAGCAGGAAAAAATCGTAGCAAGCTCATGGCAAGCGCACAGCATCGCCGCTGAATTAGAGAATGCGAAAATCGAGAGTGAACAAGCCAGCACCTGGTTAAACCAGCAACAAACTGGCTTGCAAGAACAACTGCAACAATTGTTTAAAACCGAACAAGCCTATCAACAGGCAACAAAGACCAGGGATGAGGCATTTGCCATTACAGAAAAAGTTCGCCGCGCCCTGCAAGAACATAAAGACAGCCATACAGCGCTAATCCATGCCCTTGAAAAATTCGCCACTGCAATGACACAGGCAACAGAAAAAGAACAGGATGCCAGGCAAAAACTGGATGAAGCCCTGGCTCAGTTAGCGCCTGCTTTTGCCGCGCAATCAGATGATGGCAACAGTTGGCAAGACAACTGGCATGCATCACCACTGGAATTCCAGAACCAGTGCGCAATCCATGTGCAACAATGGCAAAGCCATCAACTCGCCTCCAGCCAGAGTACTGAACAATTGTCGAAGCTGCAGCTGGAAATCGACAAACTGCAAACACAATCCCAGCAGCTGGAAGAGCAATTTTCCAGCGACAACAAACGCTATCTGGATGCAGATACAGCATTAAAGCAGCAACAAGCCAAACGGCAGGAATTATTCCAGGGTCGCGCCGTCAGCGAGGCAGAAGCGCAATTCATACAGTCCATCAATCAGGCAAAAGCGGTACTGCAAACCCAGCTACAAGCGCATGATGAAATACGCCAGCAACTGGCACGCCTGCATGAAGCACAAGAACAAATCACAAAACGCATTGTTCAGCAAAACCAGGAACTGCAGGTCGCTCATGAAAAACTGCAGGAGTGGATAGCACAGCAGCAAGCCGTTATAGAAGGCCTGGGCGAAGCACACTTGCGTGAATTGCTGACGCATCCACATGCCTGGATCAATGCAGAACGCCAGGCCATGCAAGCCATTAACAATGCAGTCCAGCAAGCGACAACCATACTGCGTGAACGCAGCCAGCAAAGGCAGCAGCACTTGCTGCAACGTCCCGCCCCCTTAAGTTTTGCTGAAGCGGAACCTTTGCATGATGAAACGGAACAAGGACAAGAGCAAGAACGAGAGACTGCAGCAACTGAAATAAACGAGAGTGAGCATTTGCAATCCGTGCTCAACAATGTCAGTGAGAAACGCAAACAGGCACAGCAAGAATACAGCCGCCATCAGCTCGCCATGGCACAGGATGAAGCGCGCCACCAGCAAGCCAAAAACCTGATCGCCGACATGCAGGAGCAAGAAAGCCAGACCCGCCTGTGGGCGCAAATGAATGAATTGATAGGTGCAGCCGACGGCAAGAAATTCCGCAACTATGCCCAGCAAATCACGCTGGATGTCTTGCTCGCCTATGCAAACCAACACCTGCACCAACTCTCACGCCGTTACCGCCTGCAACGCGTGGCAGACACGCTGGCACTGATGGTCATAGACCAGGACATGGGCGATGAACAGCGCTCTGTACATTCACTATCAGGTGGTGAATCCTTCCTGGTATCGCTGGCCCTGGCACTCGGCCTGGCATCCTTGTCCAGCAACCGCATCAAGGTTGAATCCCTGTTCATCGACGAAGGCTTTGGCAGCCTTGATGCAGACACCCTGCGCATCGCCATGGATGCTCTCGACAGCCTGCAAGCACAAGGCCGCAAGGTAGGTGTGATTTCGCATGTGCAGGAAATGACGGAGAGAATATCAACACGGATACAAGTGCAGAGAGTCTCGGGCGGAAGCAGTCTGGTGCAGGTTGTATGACACAGGTTGCCTGATTCTCTTATCGGTCTCAATTAAAACATCAACAGCAAAAGAAAGAATTTATGATAGACGCACTCATCGCCGGACGCATTTACGGCCAGGTCGAAGAACGCTCAGGACAAAATGGTTCTGTCTACGTCACCTGCAAGGTACGCGCTGCAACGGATGACGGTGAGTTCATCATCTGCAATGTAATTGCCTTCAATGACGCAACACGCAATACCTTGCTGGGTCTGGGTGACGGTGACAGCCTGTCACTGTCGGGAGCGCTGACACCCAAGGTCTGGACGGACAAACAAGGCAAGGCCAGACCGGCGCTGGATTTGATTGCACATACCATGATCACGGCACATTTGAATACATCCGAATAATCGTCACCAGCCAGTAGGGTGCGCCGTGCGCACCGTCCGGCAAAATTTGTTTAGAGGGGGGGTGCGCACGGCGCACCCTACCGTTTTTCGACTCTCGGCGTTTATGCAAATTTTCGCTTATTTAATCAACACCAGCAAACGATTATTGGCTGGCATGGCAACATCATCCGACAGGCGCATCCCGTGTTGCTCTGCCAGTTCAACGACCTTTTCTATATCGCGTATACCCATGTGCGCAGCCTGTTGCTTGAGTGAGGCATCAAACTGCTGGTTGCTGGCGCTGGTAAACTGACCTGCATAATTGAAGGGGCCATAAATACAAAAACGTCCTTCATTCACAAGCAATGTCGCTACACCCGCAAACATCAACTCCACTTCTTCCCATGCCATGATGTGGCAGGTATTGGCCGTGAAGACGGCATCAAACTGCTTTTGTGGCCAAGGGCTTTTGCCTATATTCAATTCCAGCGGTGGCAGTACATTTGGCAATGCGGCCTCCTCCAGCCAGGCCAGTATGCCTGGATGATATTCAGGCCTGTCACTGGTTTGCCATTGCAGATGCGGTAGCTGCCGTGCAAATGTGACGGCATGCTGGCCTGTGCCGCTGCCAATTTCCAGCAAGCTTTTACAGTCAGCCAACACGGGTGTGATGACTTGCAGGATGGGTGCGCTGTTTCTTTCACAGGCTACGGAATACGGTTTGTTCATACCAGTGCTTTCCTTGATTTAATTGATTGACTTGATCGCGGCGCTACTCTACGTCGAAAACAGCGAGGCTACAATCAGCTGATTTTGCCAATCGCATAATTAATGCGATACTGGCAAGACCATCAAGTAGCGCAAATCACCTCATCAGGAATATCCATGCAAAAGAAATTGATCGCCCTTGCCGCCTTGTTGCCTCAACTTGCACTGGCACAAAACCACACGAGTTCAAAGATCAGCAATGTCCTGGTCTATCCTGGTGGTGCCAGTGTCGAAAGGCTGGCCAGGGTTGCCGCTGGTGCCAGGGAATTGAAGATCAATTGCCTGTCTGCACGTTTTGATGTTGATTCCTTGAAAGTACAGGCAGATGCAGGCATACAAGTCGGTGACGTCAGTGTACAAACCCTGGACAGGGCACGTGCGCCGGAATGTGCGAACACCAGCCTGGATTTGCGCATACGTGAACTGCAAGAACAAAAAGCCAGCGTTAGTGCAGATAGCGATGCGCAAGACCTGGTAATTGGCTATTTGAAGAGTTTTGCCAATGAACGGCAAAACAGCAATGCAGCGGTCGTCACCACCGCAGAACAATTGCGCCGCACCGGGCTGGATGCCTTGCAACGTCGCCTGACTGCACAAAAGCGTCTGAATGAGTTGGACCAGCAATTGACGCCACTGCTGGCGGAGCAAAGCCGCCAATTCCAAGCCAACCCGCAAGTGCGCAGTGTGCAAATCCGCCTGGCAGCGCAAACCGAAGGTGAAGTCAGGTTGTCATATCGCTTGAGCCAGGCAGGCTGGACGCCGGTTTACCGCGCCTATCTTGATACCGCCAAATCACAAGTCAGGCTGGAGCGCCATGCCCAGGTTGCCCAGAATAGTGGTGAGGACTGGAACGGTATCAACCTGAAACTATCAACAGCGCAAGCCAATCAATCCAGCCAGTTGTATCCCCTGTCCCCTTGGACACTGACTATCATTCCGCCTTTGCCTAAAGAAGCGCAATACGTGCGTCCCATGATGGCACCGCCACCAGCGCCCGCGCCTGTTGCAAGAATGATGTCGGCACCTGGCGCAGGAAGTGCTGCAGAAATGCCCAATTTTGATGTCAGTGTCTTTCAAGGCGAATACGCAGCAGAATTCCAGGTACCGGGCAAAATCAATTTGAGCAGTGACGGCCAAAAAACCGGCTTTGCATTGGGCAGCCAGATCATCGATGCGCAAGTATTGGTGCGCGTGCAACCAAGACAAGAGGCGCAAGCTTACTTGCTGGCCAATGCAGCCCGCCCTGCCGGTTCATGGCCAAGCGGTAACCTGCAGTTATACCGCGATAATGATTTTATCGGCCAGAGCCAGCTGGCTTTTGGCAGCCAGGAAAAACTGGAATTATTCTTTGGCCGCGACAATATGGTCAGGGTAGAAGTCGAACCAGAGCAACGCGACGATGCCAACAAAGGTTTCATCAACAGCCGCATAGAACAAAAATTCACCCATGCCTATGTCATAGAAAACAATCACAAGACTGCAGTCACGCTGCAAGTACTGGAAGCCTCACCAGTAGCACGACATGAAGACATCAAGGTGGAGACAAAATTCAGCCCGGAAGCCACTCAAACCAGCTGGAACAAACAACCCGGCATCATCGCCTGGCAATTACCCTTAGAGGCTGGCAAGAAATTGAAATTCAGGGCCGACTATACGATCAGTTATCCCAAGGATGCGATGGTGAACGGTTTGCGCTGAGCTTCGCTAAAACTGCCTTAAAACATACATATACCGAGATTGAAACGCTCTTATTACCTTAAGCCTTCATCGCCCAGGGTGCGCTTCACTGCATCCAGTTCGCACCTGGTAGATCAAACCACTGTATGCAAACCCCAAATTTGCCAGCCAGCAAAACCCAGCAACAAACAAGCACCTGCACGGTTAATCAGCGTCATTACTGTGACGCTGATTTTCTTGCGTATCAATGCCACTCCACCACTCAAGATCAGCCACCACAAGGCTGACCCCAAAAATACACCCGTGACCATGAAGGCTGCGGCAGATGGATGCACGGCGACCGGGCCAGCGATGCTGGCGAACACCGCAATGAAAGAGACTATGGTCATCGGGTTGGTGATGGTCAGCATGAATATGGATAAAAATGTTTTGATCACAGGCTGCTTGTTTGCCACATGCTGATCCACAACTTGCGCTTTGCTCATTAACAGCTTGACCCCCATCCATGCGAGGGACACGGCACCAGCTATTGCCAGTGGTGTACTCAGCGATACAAAATAATCGGTGATGGCTACCATACCAAATGCCCCTATTGCACCATACACCGCATCGGCACAGGCTGCACCCATGCCACTGACAAAACCGGTACGCATACCGTATGCCAGCGTGCGCTGTATGCACAATAAACCTATAGGCCCGACTGGTGCTGCAATCGACAGACCTATCAGCATGGCTTTAAAAAATAAGTCCCACTCCATGGTTACACCCAAAACAAAAAGAAGATGACTCCAGTATGAAGATTTGAGATTGGGATTAACATGGAAAAATTCAGGTAAAACTGCTACATTGCCTTCACTATTCTCGTGTATCTGCATCTGGACTTAAATATCATGGACATCGACGCCAAAGCCTGGAAAATCCTGGCCGCCCTGCAACGCGACGCCCGCATCTCTTTGAAAGCACTCGCCGACGAAACTGGCCTGTCCCTGCCCGCCACCTCAGAGAGAGTCAAACGCCTGGAAGAAGCCGGTGTCATCAAAGGCTACCGGGCAGAGGTAAATGCCGAAGCAATCGGCCTGCAAGTCCAGGCCGTCATCGGCATCACTGTTCCCCAGCCACAAAAAGCCAGCCTCATTGCGCATCTGAAGTCCTTGCCAGAAGTGCTGGAATGCCTGCACGTGACGGGGCAGGATTCCTTCCTGTTACGGGTTGCAACAAAAGACTTGCGCCACCTGGAAAGTTTTGTAGGGAATATCAACCATTATGGTGAGACGCGCACATCCATCATCATGTCGGCGCCTATACCTTTGCGGGCTTTGATGCCAGTGGCGGAGCACAAACAGTAAACCGACAGCCCATATACTTGTGCTACATCAAACCATATGTCAAAAATCAGCAGGACTAGTTCCATTGAAGAATAGTCTTTCATCTTTGTACGGACTAGCCTGAACTCCATTGAAATCAAAACGTAGATGGAGTTGGCATGCAACGCAGAACATTTATCACAGGCAGCCTGATCATGGCAGGCAACCTGGCTTTATCGTATCCAGCTTTGGCCCAAATTGCCGGGGTTCACGATGCGATCAATAAGGCGGGTCGCCAGCGCATGCTGACGCAAAGACTGGCCAAGGTCTATCTGCAAATTGGCCAGGATGTGGAAACTGAAGCATCCAAGAAAATACTGGATCAGTCCATGTCGAGTTTTGACCGCCAACTGGTAGAACTGCACGCCTTTGCCCCAACACCAGATATACGCAGCAATTTATCCAGTATGGAAAAAACCTGGCAGGAGTACAAACAGGCTCTGGTAGGAAAAGTCCCCAATCAAGGTGATGCCAGACTCGTGTTGAAGCATAGCGAAACCTTATTGTATATGGCTGATGAAGTCACCACGCAACTGGAAAGACACGCCGGTGGCAGTACAGGAAAACTGGTCAACCTGGCCGGCCGCCAACGCATGCTGTCGCAACGTCTGGCCAAACTCTATCAAGCAACGAATTGGAATGTCGCGCCCGGCAATGCTGCCGCCAGCATAGCAGGCACCCGCAAAGAATTCTCTGTCGCCATGCAAATCCTGCAAGCATCAAGTGGCAGCAATACCAGACTGAAAGACGAATTGCTACTGGCCCAATCACAATGGACATTCTTTGAGGCAGCCTTGCGCCAGACTGGTGAAGGCAAACTGCAACGCCAGTCCGCCAGCAACGTGGCAACCACCAGCGAAAGAATACTGGAAGTGATGGACAAGATTACTGGGATGTATCAGCAAATGGCGATTTGAGAAGGGAGCGTTCAATCGTAATGTGAATATTGGTGGCTCTGCTGTTGCTGTTGCTGTTGCTGTTGCTGTTGCTGTTGCTGTTGCTGTTGCTGT
>JAZJXP010000057.1:0-62627 GCA_040390835.1 Pseudomonadota bacterium | reverse complement strand
TACCGAAAGCGTCATAATACAAGGTACGATTAGTGAAACGTAATCGTACGCATGTTGTGTCTTGGAATAACTGAGCTTGCCTGATTATCGCTATGGTTTGGATATCATCGTCATCGACATGCTTCAGCACCAGCATGTCAAGACCAGACATAGTCAGATCAATCATATCCTTGCTTGTTAAAACAGCTTCGTGCGCAGTTGGCTGACTGTTAGAATTTGCAAGCAGCCCGGGCATGTTTTAGAGAAGCGTTACCGGCGAATTAATGAACTTTGCTGTCCGGGCTTGCAACTATATTTTGACCCTTGCTTATGTATAGCTTTATCGTGCAGCAGGCAGTGCTACACCAGGCAGCCATTTTTTGTAAATGCGTTCAAAGCTGCCGTCGGCCTTCATGTCATCGAGTGTTTTTTGCCAACGGATGGCGACGCTATCAGGTGTGTCATGCGAAAAGGCGATATATTGGACTGCCTGGGTAATTGTGGAGCCAGTCACTATGTCATTGGCATTGATGCCCGCTGCCGACAAGGTGTCAGCGAGTGTCACGTCGTCAAGAGCCATCAAGGGTGCCCGTCCTGCCACCAGCATGCGCACGGCATCGGCTGGAGTTGGCACAGAATTGATATTGTTAAAACCCATGCCGCGCAGCATTTGCTGCAAATACCATTCTCGCGGAATCAGGATGCGTTCGGCAAGTCTGGCGTGTTCCAGATTATCAAAACGCTGACCACCGCGGCGCGTATAGAAATGCGCTGTGGTTGCTGAAACCGGCCCCACCCATTTGAATAATTTTTCCCGCTCCGGGGTTCGTGTAGTGACGAATAATCCTACATTAGGCGTGGTAGTTGCATGGGCATAGCCTCTTGCCCAGGGCACGACTTCGATAGGTGCCTTTATGCTAAGGCGGTTCATGATCTCTTCAACCACTTCCGTACCAAGACCAGCAGCCTTCCCTTTTTGCGAGAAGGTGACAGGCGGATATTCCTCGGTGTAGAACCTGAGTTGCGTTTCTTCTGCCTTCGTTTCCAACGTTACCAGCATGCAGAGCAGCAATGTGGCCAGAGTACGAACTGGCTGAAAAGACATGATCTACTCCTCTTGGTATGCCTGGTTTCAATATACGCAGGCAGTAAATGGAAGTCAATCCTGTAGACAGGGGTGTGCAAATTCGCAAGTAATATAATGGCAATGCACAATGTCAGAATTAGAAAAGCGAGCCTATGTAACGCTCGCGTGGCCGTATCAATTTTCCTGTATCTGCCTGCTCAAGCGTATGCCCTATCCAGCCTGCAGAGCTGGTCAGTGCGTAAAGTATCTTGCTCGTGCTGGCCATGCAAATGTCATGGACGTGGCGGCAAGTTGCTTAAGCAAAATAGGATGCACGTGTATCGCCATCCGGGTAAAGCAGATGGCCGAATCCTGCAAGAGCAGGATCACGCCGCACTGCTGAACTGTACCCAGGTGCACTGTCATACTGTCCAGATTGTCCGGTTCCGGACAGGTATGCCAAGTCGTGTAAGGATAGTGGCAAATACCAATCATTTATCTTTATTGCCACATAACAATCCTGTATATTTGTTTGCACATTTCCCGTACGACCTCCCTCCAGAAAGGATACCTGTATGCACCATGCGTTGCGTAGTTCTTTGTTTCTGCTGGCTCTGATCGGTGGCCACGCTGCCGCCTCGACGAGTCATTCCCTCGGTATAGAGCGCAAACAATATGGCGAGTCGATTGCTTACGACATGAATGCGGCAGGGCAGGTTGCTGCGGTCATCAAGGAAAAAGATGGCACACCCCATGCCGTGTTTCTTGAAAAGGGCAAGCTCATCAAGCTCGAAATACCAGGTGAAACTGAAAGCGAAGCCAAGCGCATCAATGACAAGGGCGAGATCGTCGGCTCGTCAAAAAGAGGTGAATCCTGGCGGGCATTCATCCGCAGCCGCAACCATGGCACGCAAGATCTGGGCACCTTGGGTGGTCCCAATAGTTATGGTGCAGCACTCAACAATGCCGGTCTGGCTGTGGGATTTGCTGATACCTCTGAGCGTGACTGGCACGCTTTCCTCTACACACCTGGCGAAGCGCTGAAGGATCTGGGCACCCTGGGCGGCAAAGTCAGCTATGCCAGTGCCATCAATAACCCGGGACAAGTAGTTGGCTCTGCCATGATCGCCGATGGTTCGCGCCACGCTTTTATCTATGATGCGGCAACCGGCATGAAGGACTTGGGCACTCTGGGTGGCCGCTATAGTTCAGCAACTGCCATCAATGACCAGAGTGTCGTGGTCGGCGCATCAGAAATGAAAGACCGTCGCTGGCATGCCTTCATGCACGATGGCAAACAGATGATAGATCTGGGCGCAAAAATCGGTTACGGTGACAGTTTTGCGACTGGCATCAATAATGAAGGCCATGTCGTTGGCTTGGTCGAGACCATAGACATGCGTCTGTCCTTCGTCTGGCGCGACAATAAAATGACCCTGCACCCGGCTGGTAAAAGCCTGTACCTGACCAATGCCATTAACGATGGCGGACAGGTCATAGGTGCAAGTTACGACCGTGGCCTGAATGCCGCTACCATGTCTTCCAATGCCACTCCCTTTGTTGATCGTGGCGGCGATAAAATCCTGGGCTTTAATGTCGTCATGTTATTGCTGGCACTGTCCATTGCCATCTTCCGCAAACGCCTCAAGGGTTTGTTTTTTGAGAATAAATTGTTTTTCGGAGCATGAGTTTTTAAAAAGACAGATATGGTTTGTCTGCCTGATATAAATCTCGCTGGTGCGAATAGCAATACCTGTTCGCACCAACTGCAATCCTGCACGGTATCAACGCGCTAGCCATGAAACGGTTTCAGTGACCTGAACATGTAGCGGACTAATACAAAATCTTAGAAGCAGTACATGTCCCTTATCCAGATCGCCTATCAAGCACCCAACAACGGATGGCTTGCACTGACACTTGCTCTTGACGGCAAGATCATTGAAATCGATGCCTCAGATGTCCCGAATAACCCCATACAGGAATTGATTGCTGCTCTCGAGGACGTAGTGCGCGGCCTTGATTCGTCTGTATGGTGGCATCTTGAACCAGCCGGATATTTCATGTACTTTGAGCATGTTTCGGAGGAAGTGCGGCTCAGGATTGACTACTCCAATGACAGCAAGCGTGGCCATGCAAAAGAAGTCGCTGTGATCCAGGGGAGCCCTGCACAGATTTTGAAACCCTTCTGGCGATTCTTGCGCGAGTTTCAATCGCATTCCTTTACAGAGCCACACTGGCCTTGCGTGGACTACCAGCGTATTCATGAAATCAAGTTGCTGCTTGATACTGATAGTAAAAATTAAGCTTGTGGCATGCTCATTCGCATATTCTATGTGAGAGTCATTTGCAACGATTACATTTTCATTTCGGAATAAATTCTGAAACAATTAATACTTACTCACCCTAAAATCATCGAAATGCTTAAACACTCAGTGACTGGCGATTTGGAAAGCTTGGCGTCACTTTCCAGGCGGCTTCGTGCTGTTACCGAGAAACCGGCATTAGCATGCAAACTATTTTTGACGCCCCTCAGTCATGACGAGCGCCTGACATATGTTGAGTACTTTGAGGCTAACGGAGGAGGTTTATTTATTGATCCTATTGAGCTAAATCCCACAGTTCGGCCGCTGATCATGCAACTCCGGGCCGAGGCAGACGTATTGCGCGGACAAGGTAAATTCGGTAGGGGAATGGGCAGTGGTGGGCGTCTACTGGGCTGGATCAAAGATCAGCTATTTCAGCGTCACGGTATTGTCTGGAGGACAAACCGGGAAATGAACCCGGAATGTGCTTTCGACTAAGTTGCAATAAAAATGACATTGCATACAACCAGTAAATGCCCATACCTGATTAATGCCATCTTCTGCAAAAAAATCAAGGATTTGTTTTGGGGCCATGAACTTATCTCAGACAGATAAACTTATTTGCCTGAGAGTATCCACAGTGTTGCCAACGAAAATTCTGTTATTTCTCGATTGCAGGCTTGAAAGCGGCGACTTGTTTGAGCAAACTTTCCAACCCGCCATAGACGCTGATCTTATCGATTTTTTCAGTCATTTTTTCCAGCGTCTCCAATTCCTTGAGACGCAAGGCAACCGGATTGTCTTCCATCACTCTTGAGGTGTTCATGAGTGACCTGGTGGCGGCAGTTTCTTCGCGACGACGTATCACATTGGCTTGCGCTGCTTTTTCTGCTTCCACCACTTTGCCCAGCATGGTTTTTATTTCGCCCGGCAAGATCAAATCCTTGATACCCAGGCTGACGATCTCTATGCCCTGCGCCAGGGCTTTTTGAGCTACGTAATGCAGTATCTGTTCATCGGTCTCGTTTTTGTTTTCCAGCAAACCGTCTAATGTTTTACCGCCGACAGCGGCGCGCAGGGCAAACTGGATTTCCTTGTAGATAAAGTCCTTATAATCATTCAAGCTCGCCAGCATAAGCGGCGCATCTATGATTTTATATCCTGCAGTCACATTGACCCGCAAAGGCACCTTGTCTTGCGTCAGCATTTCCTGCCCGGTAATTTCCAGTGCAGTCAGGCGGGTATCGATGACGGTCAGGCTCAAGCGGTTTCCGCCATGCCAGTAGGCATAAAAGCCAGGCTTCAAATTCGCATGAAAAACGCCATCAATGTATAACATGCCCACATGCTCTGAAGGTACCTCATAATTTGTCACATGCGGTGCCAGCAATTTTGCACTGTTGGCATTGCTGCGCATTGCCAGGACAATGTGGTCTTCAATTGCACGCGGTGCTTGCGCCAATGAAATCAGTTCCAGCTTCAGGTCACTGCTGGCAAGTGCAGGTGTCGCCTGACCAGTGACATGGACCAATTCATTCTTGTCCCACCAGACAGCGAGTTGCTGATCGCTGGTTTCGATTTTCTTCAGTTGTGCCGACAAAACCGGATGCTCGCTGGCGACGATGGCATGCACGACATCTTTGGCATCTATCACTTGTGATTGCCTGCAAATCGTCAGTTTGGTCTTGGGCAAAACATCAAAATAGGCATGTCTGCCTGGCAGCAGAAAATCACTGAAGCTTTCCTCAGCAAACAACAAGCCATAAGCTCCAGCCGGTATGGTGACTTGCTTGACGCAACCAACTGATACACCAATGGGAATTTGCTTTAGCCATTCGGCAGGCACCTTCAAGTCAGGTGCAATATTTGCCCTGAATACCTTGACCCCCAAACCCTGCTTCCAGAACGCACGTAATGAATTTGGTGTCACGCACAGAAATTGCTGGCCACTGCATACCAGCGCCACTTCATCATGCCCAGTGCGGACAATTTCCAAATCTGTTGCCAGTGCTGCCTGATGATGCGAGCTGATCCATTCAAGGTCAACAATGCTTGCCGGGAAATCGGTGAGGTTGGCAAGCTCTACCCGTTTGGATCCGGGTAAAAAATAACTGCCCTTGGCAAGAATTTTTTCAAAACCGCTACGGCCATATAACAGACCAATCTGATGGTCTTGAATGATTTTTCGGAGGAACATAGACATTCTCAAATAAGATAAGTATTTCGTCAGATGAACTCAACAAGCCGGGGCAAGAAAAAACTGTGTAAATAATCAGGCGAAAACACGCTGACACACATCAGTTTCGTGCAGAAACAGCCTCAAGAGAACTATCCCCGCAGCATGGCGGACGACTGTACACGTAAGGTGCCGCAATCTTGCTTCTCGTACGCCCGCCAGAGAAACGGCAGCAAAGGCACTGCTTCCGTTTGCCTGGCCTTGATAGTTTGAATTAAGAGCCGGGACACATACATGGTAACAATCATGCTAAGCGATGCTGCGTTGTCCAGGCGCAGGAAGATTCGATACTTGAATCTGCCTGCTCAAGGACAGGAAAGCAGTTCCCTTGAGGATTACTACTGATGTATTACACATTTTTACTTCAATCAGATTACGAGTCTGAGGCTCATTTTTGAGCATGGTGCGTAGTATAGGAATCGAACCTATTAACAGCTGCCTGTTGCGGTACACAAACGTATAAAATACGCTGTGCCAGTCTGAACCCATGAGTCAGAACCTCTGCAATCAGACAGCTTTGTTCCCACCGAGGAAACGCAAGCCGAGTATAGCCTGAGTTGAGAGTGTTGAGATTTGAAAATCTGAAAAAATTAAGAATGACTCAAATTTCTTAACATATCAGGTTCGGCTATTTCTTTGTGAACAGACCTCTGACATGGGTACAGGTTTATGCTGGACAATCAATCACAATAATTTATCGATAAAAACATGACTACATTTAACGACAATTGGGAAGAACGACTGGCTGCCTTATGGGCAGAATTGGATACGCTGGAAGCACAGGCTTTCATTGCCCGCATTGATGCAATGGCAGCAGAACTGCCACCCGATGCCGCAATCGGCTTGTTCGAGCGTGGTGGTGCGCGTGATTCTTGCGGCTTCACTGAACTTGCCATTCCCTTGTATAAAGCCGCGCTGGAAAATGGCCTGTCGGGCTTGCGGCGCAGGCGGGCCAATATACAAATGGCCAGCTCCATCCGTTACCTGGGCGACCCGCAAACGGCAGTCGATATTCTGACTGCTGAAATGCAGACTGGTAGCGATGAACTGGATGGCGCAGTACGCGGCTTTCTTGCCTTGGCGCTGGCTGATTTGGGGCGAGAACGCGAGGCCCTGGCGATCAGCCTGACAGCATTGGCTACCTGTCTGCCACGTTACAATCGTTCTTTGGCGAGGTATGCGCAAGGCTTGGTAGAGAAAAACAATTGACGGATAAATGCTTGCGATATTCGCGGGTAGGCTGGCTCGCCTGGCTTCACACCGGGAACATTTGTACAGCGACCTGCTCCCAAGTATCACGTGGCCCGCTGCTTGGCACCTGTTGCATGCAAAAAGTCACATCAGAGTCAGGTCTGATCAGCATATAGGTAGTCAATTGGTGTTGCAGAGTGGATGTACTGATCTCATCGACTTCACCATAAGCTTCCAGCAGGGATTGAAGCAGCAAAGGGTTACCTTGTGCCATGAAGATCATGGGTGTCAGGAGTTCAAACCTGTCATTATTGCCAACGATGGCATCGCCAAAGTCAAGCAAGCCACTCAGCTTCCATAAGCCCTGTTCCTGCTGTGCCATCAGGTTCCATGGGTGTACGTCCATGTGGATAAAACGCAAATCGCCAGCCCTGGCAAAATCTCCAACTGCTTCGATATAGGGCATCACCTGGCTGAGTAAACCTTCTGGCATTTTTCTGCGCTCATGTCTGACCATGCACCCGGCTATCAAATCGCGTATATACACTGGCCAATCCACCTTGATGGCAATGCCTGCATCAAAGCGGACACTGCGAATTTCTCGCAAAACCTGACCAGTCTGCATCATGATCGATTGCTTCTGTTGAATATCCAGGGATGGCCAGATGTCCGCAAGCAAAGTGCCTTGCAAGCGGCTTGAGACCACGAATACCCAGTTGTCGATCTCACCGCTGGCGATGAGCCTGGGTGTCTGCAATGACAGCTTGCCCTCCAGCAGCGGAGCCACCAGAATTTCCTTGTCACCCTGCCGCCGCCAGTTCGGTGGTACCAGTTTTACTATTACTTGCTCACCCAATCCAAACAAGGCATTCGCACCCAGGGGAATTTTCTCCCAACTGCCAGCAGGCAGATCGAATGCTTGTTGCAGATGTTCCAGCACTGGCATCCAGGCTGTTAACGGCGCATTTGCTATGAAGTCGTTACAGGCAGCATTGTCAAGATTTTGTGGCAGGTAATTGAGGATAGTGTTCATTGAACTTCATGCGAAGAAAAGCGGTTGGTGGTGAAGTTAGAAGTAAAAATGCCTCAAATTAAGGCTACTTGCTGATTAAATTTAAGCTAACGGCATATCCTCCACTAGTTAAGCAGATTTTCTTTTTTCAGAACGTTGATGAACTTGCCAACGATATCTGCTGCTCTTTCTTTTCCAGTCGAATCATCTGATCGCCCTCTGCCGCTCATTGGTGAATTTTCGACTAATGTTCCTGACCAAATAAGCGTATTAGTGGCGACATCGAATAATTGCCAAGTGATCTGCGAGGACTGAACGTGAGAGGATGCTGCATAGGTGACGGCAGTAGTAACCTGAGCGGGAAAGACAACTAGCCTATAGTTAGGTTGGAATCGGCTCTCGTCCCGGACATTGTCCTGGATGGACTCATTGACAGGTATCTTCATACCTCTTTGCGTAAATGAATAATCACTGCCGATCCGGCTACTTCGGAATGGCAAAACTTTTGCACTTACTTCGTGATTACCTAATTCTTTGATCAAGCCTGAATCAAAATGAGCAATTAAATTCATGCCCAAATCATTTTCCCTTACATCGAGAAAAGAATAGACATACAGTTTTTTTCCTTTGATGTTTACTTGTTGTTCAAGGTGAGTTGTTTTAAATTCATAAGTAGTGCTACAGCCAGTCAGCAAGAAAAATGAAAGAAAGATTGCGGATAAAAATCTGAATTGAGTAATTTTATTTGATGTTTTCATTTGGTCGTAACAGTGGGGAACTATGTCAGCTGGATAGATAATCAATGCTATTATCGCACCAATTAAATTCCTTCAAGTGACTTATGATTATCAAACAAATGAAATATTTTTCTCTTTTTTTAGCCAGCATTGTCTTGTCTGGTTGTGCCTTGGTGGCTCCGCCTTACACATCATCGCAAGTTAATGCGCAATTATTGGAAGACGCGGGCGCCAGTAAAGTCAAAGTTGGTGAATTCGGTAACGCTAAAGATAGTGAAAATGCGAATCCTGTAGCGTTAAGAGGAGGCAGAATGCACTCCCCATATCAAGAGTCTTTTAGTACCTATCTGGAAGAAGCATTAAAAACCGAATTGACTGCGTCAAATCAATTGGATCAGAAAAGTGCGATTGAAATATCCGGGACTTTGAGAAAAAATGATATGACGATCCCGGCCTTTGATCCAGGCCTTGGTATCATGGAAGTACAGTTTATTGTCAAATCAGATGGGCTAGTTAAATTTGATAAGGTAAAAAGCGTCAAGCATAATTTTGAATCTGCCTTCAGTGGTGATGTGGCGATATCAAGAGCTATATCTGAATATAAGTATATGGTTCAAAAGTTGTTAAAGACGCTGTTCTCTGATCAGGATTTTAAAAAAGCTATCAATAAATAAAATTGGTAGCTTCGACTCAATAGATCATAACTTTAGCGTATAAAACTGACTTAACTCAAGCGCCTGTGTCTAACCAGCACCTGCTCCTGCGCCTTGAAATGCGCAGCCAGTTTTTCCACCATATACACTGAACGATGCTGGCCGCCAGTGCAGCCTATGGCGACTGTCAGGTAGCTGCGGTTGTCGCGTTTGAAGGCGGGTAGCCATTTGGCGATGAACTGCTGGATGTCGGCAAACATCTCATCGACCATGGGTTGTTCTTTGAGGTATTCGATCACAGGCAGGTCACGGCCTGTCAGGGGGCGCATGATGGGGTCGTAGTGGGGGTTGGGCAGCATGCGTACGTCGAAGACGAAGTCAGCGTCCAGGGGCACGCCTATCTTGAAGGCGAAGGATTCAAACATCAGGGTCAGCGGGGTGTGGCCTATTTCGATGACGTCCTTGACCCAGGCGCGCAGTTTGTTGGCGCTAAGGTCGCTGGTATCGATGACGTGGGCGACCAGTTGTATGCCTGAGAGTATTTCGCGTTCTTCCTGTATGCATTCGGTCAGGCTGAGTCTGTCGCCGGGTTCTTTGTCAAGGCCCAGTCGGTGTGACAGGGGGTGGCTGCGGCGGGTTTCTGAAAAGCGGGCGACCAGGGATTCTGTACTGGCGGTCAGGAACAGGACTTTGACGTCATGACCTTCTGCACGCAGCGTGCGTATGGAGTCGGGCAAATGCGTGAGCTGATTCGCACTGCGGCTGTCGATAGCGATGGCAGCGCTTGGTATGCCTTCTTTGGTTAAGGTATTGACCAGGTCAGCCAGCAGACTGGGTGGCAGGTTATCGACGCAATAGTAGCCTGCATCTTCAACTACATTCAGGGCTACCGATTTGCCGGAGCCGGAGATACCAGAGATGAGCAGGATTTCCATAGGGTACTTAGCAGGTATTTAGTCGCCGTTTTCCATGGCGCGGCGCTGCCGTTCCATGAAATCTTCCAGCGTATTAATACCACGTAATTGCAGGATGGTGTTGCGCACAGCTGCTTCCAGAAGAACCGCGATATTACGGCCGGCAGCAACCGGGATGACGACTTTCCTGATGGGCAGGCCCAGCACTTCTTCAGTCTGCGAATCGATAGGCAGGCGTTCGTAATTTTCTTCAAGAGTGCTGCGGCGTACCAGATGCACGATGAGTTTCAAGCGCATCTTGCGGCGCACTGCGGTTTCACCAAAAATGGTTTTGATATCGAGCAGGCCCAGGCCGCGCACTTCGAGCAGGTTCTGCAAAAGTTCGTGACAGCGGCCTTCTATCATATTGGGGGCGATACGCGAAAATTCGACGGCATCATCGGCCACCAGGCCATGGCTGCGTGAAATCAGTTCCAGCCCCAGCTCACTCTTGCCCAGGCCAGATTCACCAGTGATCAAAACACCCACGCCCAGCACGTCCATGAAGACGCCATGCATGGTTATTTTTTGCGCGAGTTTTTTCGACAGGTACACGCGCAGGTAATCAATGACTTGCGCCGATGGATAAGGCGTGGAAAACAGCGGGATATTATTGTCGTCACAAGTCGTCAGGAATGCCGGTGGCGATTCCAGACCTTGCGCCACGATCAGGGCAGGTGGTGCGCCTGCCACCAGTTCGCGCATGAGGTTATTGCGTGAAGCATTTGACAGGCGGTTGTAATACGACAGTTCCTGATGTCCCAGCACTTGTATGCGGCCAGGGTGGATCAGGTTCAAATGCCCGACCTGGTCGGCAGAAGATGCGGCGTCGCCCGTGATTTGTTTGTCCGCGCCAGCAAAGCCGGCAAACCAGCCCAGTTGCATGGTGTCGCGGTTATCGTCGTAGATTTTTTGTACCGTGAGTTCTGTCAATGATGGCATGGCTATTTGGGTCGAATCTGACGATGTCTTGGTTGTCTTGGTTGTTTGGCTGGGGATCAGGAGATTACGGGAAAAGCCTGAGCGTTACTGGATGCCTGCAAACTTGTCCGCCTCAGCAAGAACGATCACGCTGTGCCCGGCAGGTTGGGGCGCCATGCCATGATTTTTTCATAAATCGCGGCGGCGCTGGCTTCGGTATTGAGCGTATCGCGGAAAGTCTCGTTCGAGAGCATCTCTGCCACTTCAGACAAGATTTCCAGATGCTGTTGCGTGACATTGTCAGGCATGAGCAAAAAGATCAGCAGGCTGACCGGCTGGCTGTCTGGCGATTCAAAGGGAATGGCTTCTTTCAACCTGACCAGGGCGGCAATGGGAGCCTTCAAGCCTTTGATGCGGCCATGCGGGATGGCAACGCCATGACCGAGGCCAGTAGAGCCCAGGCGTTCGCGGGCAAACAGGTTATCAGAAACAACCGAGCGCGCTATGCTGCAATTATTCTCGAATAACAGCCCGGCCTGTTCAAATGCTCTTTTTTTGCTGGAGACTTCCAGATCCAGTAATACGTTGTTTAGAGGCAGGATTTTTGCAATATTCGTCATGGTGCAAGATCGTTTTACAGCGAAATGGTGCGATGCACAAAATTAGGTTTTGACAAATTATAGGCTTCTTTTGGCTGATATGCGCAAAACTTGACAACACTTTTAACGAACGTTGTCTCTCAGTAATTTTTCAAATTTATCAACAGGTAGTGGCTGGCTGAAATAAAAGCCCTGCATCTCCTGACAGCCAGAGTCGGCGAGGAAGAACATCTGGTCGGCTTTTTCCACACCTTCTGCAGTGACACTCATGCCCAGGGCATTTGCCATGGCGATGATGGCGTGCGTCAGTACAACGGAATCAGGGTTACCCGGGATATCGCGGATGAAAGAGCGGTCTATCTTGAGATTGTCGATAGGAAAGCGTTGCAAATAAGATAATGATGAGAAGCCTGTGCCGAAATCGTCAAGTGAAATACTGATGCCCAGCTTTTTAATGGCATCAAAGACTGGCAGCAGCAAGTCTATGTCACCCATCAACAAGCCTTCGGTAATCTCCAGTTGCAGGGCAGAGGCCGGCAAGCCGATTTCGTGCAAGACCTGCTCTATGTACTTGGGCAAGCCAGGGTCTTGGAATTGCTTGGGTGAGATATTCACGCTGATGACCAGGTCTGGTGAATACTGTTCACGCCATAAATGGGTTTGCAGGCAAGCCTCACGCAAAATCCAGCGACCCAATGGCAGGATGAGGCCGATTTCTTCAGAAATAGGGATGAATTCATTGGGAGGCACCAGGCCCACATCCGGCATTTGCCAGCGTATCAGGGCTTCGGCACCGACTATGCGTGAGGTGCTGAGGCAAATCTTGGGTTGGTAATACACCAGGAATTCATTGTCCGTCAGGGCGCGGCGCAGATTGGTTTCCAGCGCATAGCGGTGCTGGGCGCGGACATTGAGTTCTGTCGTGAAGAACTGGTAATTATTGCGGCCAGATTCCTTGGCATGGTACATGGCTGAATCAGCACAACGCATGAGGGTGGGGCCGTCTTCACCATCATGCGGATAAACCGCAATACCGATAGAGGTACCCAGGTGATATTCATTGCCATCAATCACGAAAGGGTCACGCATGCGGGCCAGCACGCGTTCTGCCAGGTCCTTGAGTTGCATGGCGTCTTCAAAGGCTTCGGCAACGATGACGAATTCATCACCACCCAGACGGGCGAGCATGTCGGTAGTGCGTATGCAAGAACTCAGACGCGAAGATACGTCGCGCAAAAGCGTATCACCAGCGGCATGGCCAGCGGTGTCATTGACGTTCTTGAACCTGTCAAGGTCAAGGAACAGCAAAGCCAGGCGGTGCTGGGTGCGCTTGGCACCCGCCAGTGCCTTGACCAGGCGCTGATTAAGTTGATGGCGATTCGGCAAGCCAGTCAGGGCATCGTAAGACGCCATGAAATGCAACTGCCTTTGCGTCTCGCGCACTTCTGTCGTATCGGTAAATGAAATCAAAACGGCAGACACCGATGCACTGCTTTTTTTATTGATGGGCAGTACATTCACCAGCAACCAGACGATAGAGCCATCACGTAGCTCCACGCCCATGGACAAATTCAGTATCGCGGTTTTGCTGCGGAACACGACTGATGCCGGGTCATCGCCCATGCGTATGGATTGTCCCTCGTCACCGAGTATGTTTTTGAAATAGCGATGGCGCCTGCCTACGGTGGCGATATCTTCTATCTTCAAAATGCGCTGGGCACTGGGGTTGCAAGTCAGGATCTGGCCGTCAGGGCCTATCACCATGATGCCTTCACTGAGATTAGTGACCACGGAGCGATAGCGTTCTTCGCTTTCCTCCAGGCTTTGTTCCATGTTCTTTTTGTCGATGGCCAGGCCGATAAGGTCGCAGGCATCCATCATCATGGCCTGCTCATCTTCATTCGGGCTGTGCACCATCTGGTGATACACGTCGACTGTGCCCAACAAGGTGTTGAAGGCAGTGGTAATCGGTAAAGACCAGCAAGAGCGCAAGCCGTAGCGCAGTGCTGGCTCACGCAGATTTTTCCACAGCGGGCTGACAGCAATATCCTGCACGATTGTGGTGCGGTTGTAATAAATCGCCGCCGAGGCTGAACCTGAGCTGGTATCGACCGGTACATTGCCCAGCAAGGCGCAAAAGCCATCCGGTAAGGACGGGCCTGCACCAAAACTCAAGTGCTGGGTGCTGGCATCATATAGCGTGATGGCGCACAGGGCACCATTGTCGAGCAGGCGCTCCATACGGTCGCAAACGTCTTCCAGAATATCGGTCAGCGGTTTGTCGAGCGCGATCATCTCGAGAATTTCTTTCTCATGATGCAGGGCTTCGTGTACGCGGCTGGATTTGTAACGGACTTGATCGGCGAGGGGTAGAGCGGTGATGGTAGCGCTGGAGCGGGAGCCGCTGCGGGGAGTGATTTCGCGCGCCGTCAGCAAGATGGCTGTTTGTTCATTAAAACTGAATTGCGTAGCCCGGACTTCTATATCAAGCAATTGACCATCAAGACGTATGCACTGGCAGGTGTGTTTGCTTTGCGCACCATCCTGCCGCAATTTTTGCAGTATGGTTCTGGCGCCTTCATGATGCCGTCCATGCAAGAAGGCTTCCGGCTTGAGACCAATCAACTGCTGCGGGTCACCGGCATGCATGAGTTCTGCGCCTGCAGGATTGGCGTACACCAGATTGTCGTCGATCAATACATACATCGCGTCCGGATTATGTTCCAGCAAGGCCATATGCCAGTCTTGACTGGCGACAGGCTCGCGTGTGCTAGTGTTAGAAAACGGGACCGGAATTATCACGACGACAATCTATAAAACGAATAAGTCTGGCTACTTTACATCAAGCAAGTTCTTAGGACAATGATGGTAATTCGCTAGCATATTAAAAACATATGACCCAGGGCGGATGAAAAATGCCTCAACTGCGTCAGCCCTGGGAAGTGGTAATTGTCGAGCCTGAATGTCGTCAGGCTTTTACTTCAAGTCAAAGCGCACAAACAGGAATAATACGTCACCATTACCCTTGTTTTTGGAAAAACGCGGCACATAAGTTGCCATCAGCTTGGTGTTACGTGTGCCTATGGAAGCAATGGGCAGGATGGCAGGGAAGGGGAAACCACCAAAATAATCAGTACGGCTGATCAGCACGCCGGTCAGGCCGCCACCTACTTCAACCTTGTCACCCAGTGGCTGCATCCATTGATAGGCATAGCCTGCCATAGGTTGGGGCTTGAAGTGTGAATCAGAAATCATCATGGCATAGACTGATTCTTCATTGTCTTTCTGGTTGCGTATGGCTTTGCTAAAGCCCAGGCCCCAGGTGTTTTCATTCAATTCTGCAATTCTTTCCTTGGTGTAAGTGCCACGGCCATGGTGGGTGTGGCCAGCCACCATCAAGGACAAGTCGCCGTCATCAAGAATTTTATTGACTTTGCCTTTGGCGCTATCCCACCAGCCCATTTCTTCAGGGGGGGATTCGGTCGTAATTTGCGCCTGGGCAGACATGCTCAGCACGAGACTGGATGCGCACAAGGCTGCGCACAAAGAAAAATTTTTAAACTTCAGCATAATGATGGTTACAAATGGATACAAAAAATAGGAATAAGAGGGATGCGGCCAAGTTTATTGGCGAGCATTCCGGCGGTTGTCCGGACCCTGGCCCGTACTGAAATTGCTGCGCCATGGGTTGATGTCCAGCCCGCCGCGACGGGTATACCGTGCATAGACTGACAACTTTTGCGGTTTGCAGTGGCGCATGATGTCGACAAAGATGCGTTCCACACATTGCTCGTGGAATTCATTATGGTCGCGGAAGCCTATCAAATATTGCAACAGGCCTTCCTGGTTGATTTGCGGGCCTACATAATGGATTTGCACGCTGCCCCAGTCAGGCTGGCCAGTGACCAGGCAGTTGGATTTCAGCAAATGCGAGATCAGGGTTTCTTCTACTGGCGACTCATCAAAGCTGGCGCTCAGCAGTGAAGGATTAGGGGTATAGCTATCGATCTCGATATCCAGCCTGTCGAGCAACTGGCCTTGCAATTCATGCATGGCGAGCTTGTCGAACTGATCTGGCGTCGTCAATTTTACCTGAACTGCTGCGCCAAAACCTGCAGATAAATCGGCTTGCAACAAGCTGACCAAGGCATCAGTGCCTGCCAGGCGGGTCTGGTTGAAAGAATTCAGGTAGAGCTTGAAAGACTTGGATTCTATGATGTTGGGTGAATCTGCCGGCACCGTGATGGCGGCAATCGCCACTTGCGGTTTGCCGCGCATGTTCAGCCAGGAGATTTCATAGGCATTCCAGATATCCACACCAAAGAAAGGCAGGCTGCTGCCCAAACCTATCTCTTCCCTTTTCCCGCTGCGGGAGATAGGGAACAGCAGGCTGGCATCGTATTCGGACTTGTAAGTCGCGGGCTTGCCCAGTAAAGAATGCTCGGGCGTACTTGGTGCGGAATCTGTCATGTTGTCTGTATTAACTTGGCTAGGCTGGATCAGCCCAAAAATAATTGATAAACGGGATTCTTGCTTTCATCCCAATAGCGGTAACCCAGGGTCGCCAGAAATTCGCGGAAAGCCTTCATTTCTTTCTTTGGAACCTGTAAACCAACTAAAGTTCTGCCGTAATCAGCGCCATGGTTACGATAATGGAACAGGCTGATATTCCAGTTCGGTGCCATGCTGTTCAGGAAACGCCCCAAAGCACCCGGGCGTTCAGGGAATTCAAAGCGATACAGCAATTCATCCTTGGCCAGGCTGCTCTTGCCGCCAACCAGATGGCGTATATGCAATTTCGCCAGCTCATCATGTGTCAGGTCCAGCGTGGCAAAACCGTGCTTTTCAAAATTCTTGGCAATTTTGCCAGATTCCAGCTTATCGTGTACTTGTATGCCGACAAAAATATGCGCGGCTTTTTCATCGCTGATGCGGTAATTGAATTCTGTGACGTTGCGCGCGCCTATCAATTCACAGAAGCGACGGAAGCTGCCACGCTCTTCTGGTATGGTCACGGCAAATACGGCTTCACGCGCTTCACCCACTTCGGCCCGTTCGGCAACAAAGCGCAGGCGGTCAAAATTCATATTGGCACCGCAGGCAATGGTGACCAGGGTTTCATTCTTCAGCGGTTTCTTGTTTGCCTTGGCGCGTTCTATATAGGCTTTGCAACCGGCTACTGCCAGGGCACCTGCGGGTTCCAAAATGCTGCGGGTATCCTGGAACACGTCCTTGATGGCGGCGCAGACAGCATCTGTATCAACCGTAATCACTTCATCGACATACAACTTGGCCAGGCGGAAGGTTTCTTCGCCCACCAGTTTGACGGCTGTGCCGTCAGAGAATAAGCCAACATCCGTCAGGGTCACTCGTTTGCCAGCCTTGAGGCTGCGTGCCATCGCGTCAGAGTCAGTCGTCTGCACACCGATGATCTTGATATCTGGGCGCACCGCCTTGACGTATGCTGCGACGCCAGAAATGAGGCCGCCGCCACCGATGGCGACAAAGATCGCGTGGATGGGTTCAGCATGCTGACGCAAGATTTCCATACCAACCGTACCCTGGCCAGCGATAACGTCCGGGTCATCAAAGGGATGGACGAAGGTGAGCTTGCGTTTTTTTTCCAGTTCCAACGCATGGCCATAGGCATCGGTATAGGAATCACCAAACAGGACGATTTCAACCAGGTCACCGCCATGGGTACGTACGGCATCAATCTTGACGGGCGGCGTGGTGGTCGGCATGACGATAACGGCCTTGCAACCCTTCTTGCTGGCACTCAGGGCCACGCCTTGCGCATGATTACCAGCCGACGCACAGATGACGCCACGCTTGAGTTGCGCTGGCGTGAGATGGGCAATCTTGTTATAAGCACCACGCAGTTTGAAGCTGAACACGCTTTGCATGTCTTCGCGTTTGAAATAAATTCGGTTATCCATGCGAGCCGACAGGCTGGTGGCGTATTCCAGCGGGGTTTCAAATGCGACGTCATAGACGCGCGCTGTCAGGATCTTCTTCAGATAATCGGTGCTCATGGATGTCTTATTTATAGTTGAATTGCTGATTAGTTGCTGATTTATGCCTGATTTCAGGCTAATTTAGGGCTAATTTAGGGCTAACTTAGTACTAAATTCGTGCTTGCTGATTTCAAATTACCGGCGCCATTATAATGTATGCCTTTTACAGCCATATCAAACCACGATGATAGAAGCCGCAGTCCATTGGATATTAAGCGTTCTGGCACTGCCTGAAATTGGTTTGAGTTCGGTATTCCTCATCAGCTTTATCTCGGCCACCTTGTTGCCATTAGGCTCAGAACCCGCCGTATTTGCCGTCATCAAGGCCAACCCGGCAATTTTTTGGCAAGTCATTATCGTCGCCACCATAGGCAATACCCTGGGTGGCATGGTCGACTATGGTATGGGTTATGCCGCCAAACAAGCCTTTGACCGTGAACGTGAGAGTTACTGGTATCGCTGGCTACAGCATTTTGGTGCCAAGACCATGTTGCTGGCATGGCTGCCCGGCATCGGCGACCCTATCTGCACTCTGGCTGGCTGGTTGCGCATGCCTTTCTGGCCCAGCGTGTTTTATATGGCCGTGGGCAAGTGCCTGCGTTATATCGTCATCACCTGGCTATTGTTAAAAGTACCAGAGGGGTTCTGGACCAAACTCGCCAACTTCATATTCTGATCTGACATGGGCAGAGGCAAATACTATGGCTGGTGGCGGCGTGCGGGTGAGAGGCTGGAAGCCGCTTTCTATCAAGAAAACTGGGCGGCACGCATTGCCTATGCCCTGAAGCTGCAAGGCGGCCTGCATATAGACAGGCGTGATTTTTACCTGCCTGTGCCTGAAGGCTTCAACTGCAAGCTGGCCTTCATGTCAGATTTGCATGCGGGCCCGCTGACTGATGTGCGTTTGTTGGAGCAGGCATTTGCCGCTATTGCTGACTTTGCGCCTGATGTCATCCTGTTTGGTGGCGATTATGTTTCCTTGCATGCCCGACATATGCAACATCTGATTAAACCGCTGGGTTTGCTCAATCCTGCCACCCCCAAGTTTGCCGTTATGGGCAATCATGACTTGTGGCTCGATGATGGGCATATTAGCAATTGTCTCAAGGAGGCAGGCGTTCAGGTCCTGGTCAATCAAAACACACGCTTGCCTGAACCCTTTGATGCAATTTCTATCTGCGGTCTGGATGAACCAGGTGTCGGCATGCCAGACGCAGATCAGACTTTTGCCGGGGCAGGTGATGTGCGTTTGTTGCTCATGCATTCGCCGCTGGGTCTCAAGCATGTGTCTGGAAATGATTTCCAGCTTGCTTTTTGCGGCCATACCCACGGCGGCCAAATTGCCACGCCGGGTGGCAAGCCGCTGGTCTTGCCACCCGGCTCAGGTGAGCGCCGTTATGCGCGGGGCTTGTTTACCTTGCCAGACGGGCGTCAACTGTTGACCAGCCAGGGCATAGGCATGAGTGATTTACCAATCCGTCTGTTTGCGCCGTCAGAAGTGCATTTATGCCATTTGTATTCTTCGCTGGATGTAGTAGAACAGAATGGCAGCTAAGCCAAGGCATACCATCAGGCCTGGTAGTTAATGTATAGACAAATTCGCTTAAAAATTTTGTGCCTTTTGTCGGGATGTCACAATGTTTGACTATAATGCTTGCCGGAAAGTAGTCAGAAAAGCGGTATCCGCATGATGACATAATGCAAGTTTTGTATGCTCACCCAGGTTTTTTAAAAAAGATACATGCCCCGGCATATGGCATGTCATGCGCTCAACAAGGAAATTAAATGCAAGATACTAAACAAATCAATCAACAGCCACGCCGTGGCTTTTTGCAAGGTCTCGTTGCAACTGCGGCAACTGCAGCAGGCGCGACATTGGCCGTGCCAGCTATGGCAAAACCGGCTGCAGCAGCACCGGCAGTATTCCTCGATGCGGCTAAATGGTCACTGCGTAACCGTGACCTGGTTGCTGCACTGATCGCCAAGCATGGCAATACCAGCAAAACGTATTCTGCCAAGCGCAAGCCTTATGCCGTATTCGACTGGGACAACACCAGCATCATGAATGACTGCGAAGAAGCGCTGCTGATGTACCAGATCAATCACCTGGCATTCAAGCTGACGCCGCCAGAATTCTCTGCCACCATCCGTCAAAATGTACCGGTTGGCAATTTCACTGCCGACTACAAAAATGCTGCTGGCAAGGTATTGGATTTGGAAAGCATCTGCACTGACCTCGACAGCGACTACGCTTACCTGCATGCCAACTACAAAGGCATGGCCGGTAGCCGCAGCCTGGAAGAAATCGTCGAAACTGCCCAATTCCAGGACTTCCGCGCCAAGCTCTACTTCCTGTACGAAGCCGTCAATGACACGCATGGCGTGAACGTCGGTTACCCATGGGTCATCTACTTCTTCGCCAACATGACAGTTGCCGAAGTCAGCGCACTGGCAGAAGCATCGAATGATGCCAACTTGGGCATGAGCCTGACCAAGACCAAATACACCAGCCCGGCATCTCTGCCTGGCGTTGCTGGCGTCATCACCACTGCTCACTTCCACGGTATACGCCTGTGTACTGAGGTGGCGACACTGATGAATACCTTCCGTCAAAACGGTTTTGATGTGTACGTCAGCACAGCCTCACTGGAAGATGTAGTTGCCGTATTCGCGACCAATCCAAAATATGGCTACCACGTACAGCGTGAAAATGTCCTGGGGCTACGCCTGGAGCAAAATGGCGATGTCTACAAAAACGCCTACCGCAAAGACTGGCCTTTGAACTGGGGCCCAGGCAAGACTGTCGTCATCAAACGTGAACTGGTTGCCAAAAAAGGCTACGGCCCGGTATTTGTTGCTGGCGACAGCGATGGTGACTACGACATGTTGCGCGATTTCAAGGAAACAGAAATCGGCCTGGTCGTGAACCGCCTCAAAAAAGGCAAGATTGGTGAATTGTCCAAGGCCGCTGCTGATGCCGCCAAAGAAGCCAACCCACGCTTCTTGCTGCAAGGCCGCCAGGAATCCACAGGTAACTGGTTGCCAGTGGAAACCACCCTGAAATACGGCAAGACTGCGCCTGCTTTGCTGGGTTAATTGTTGGCCTGGTTGTTGGCTCATTTGTTAGTTGATTGCTGACTGAAACTGCGGCGAGTGTCGATACTTGCCGCAGATTGAAATCTCTATTGCCGACCTGTCAGATATGGGATTTTTGTATGCGCCGCTTAGTGCTGCTTACCGTAGTGTTGCTCACGCCAATGCATGCATTTGCCGGGCGCCCGGTTTTTCACGACCTTAGTCTGCCAGAGTTGATTGCCAAATCACAGGCTGTGCTGGTCGTTGATAAACCATCGACATTTTCACCTCAAATGAGTGCAAATGCCCGTGCATGCAATGTAATTTCATGGCCCTTGATTGCACGTGAATTACTTTTCTCTGGAAATGATGCATCAAGGCTTGATTCTCCAGGCATGTCTTCCACATTGCCAGTCTCGCCAGTGAAAACTGGAGATATGCTTGCTGTCACTATCAACCCGGTGTCACTGGTGGATTGCGGCTATAGATCCCGGCCTAATCTTTCAAATGGTGTGTCATTTTCAGCCGAAAGATATGCCTCCTCTTTGGACATGGCAAACGAGCCACCGAAAACTTTCATCGTATTCTTGAGAAGGGTAGACGGTCGCTGGAGTTTTACTGCTGAGAGTGCTTTTGAAGATATTTCCAAATTAAAAGATGTACGTAAAATCATTCTTGACAGCCGTGAACATCAACAATAAGCATGTGCACTATCCGGCTGCGATCTTGACATGTCTTACATAAGGTTTCTGAGTATTTCTTGAAGACGCCTGCAAATAGGATGACATGCCCGATTCTTGCTGCTAAGGCATTTTTCAAATTTCTATTTGATTTTACTATTTTCAAAAGAATAAGTTCATCAACATGATTCTTTGCTTGTTTACGACTAAACGACTGCGGACCACTTACACAGGTGCAAAATAGGTTTATTGATGTAAATCAAAACCCCAATGCGCCTCTCCAATATTCTTCTAATGTCTGTCCAAGTTCAGTCTTGAAATTTGGTCGTATAGGGGCAAACACAGCGTCTTTTAATATCTCTTGCAACATCGGCGAATAGTCGAGTGATTGCCATAATCCCCTGGTGATTGCATGGGTGCGCGTCAGCAAGCTGGCACCACGCCCTGGCGGTAGTTGCAAAGCCCGGTCAAGCACTTCTCCGGTATCAACCAGGACTTGTATGAGCGACAGTTTGAATGCGCGCAACTTGTCTTCGTGCATATTTTGTTCCAGCACACTGTGCGCCATTGCATCCAGGCGCAGCATTTCTGGCCGCGCTTCCAGGTAATTGACGTAGCGCGTAATAAATACGGAGGCAGATATCTGCTTCTCATTTGCAAAAATATTTCTTACTTCTTCCAGTAGCAACGAAAATTCTTCTTCCAGCAATGCCAGGAAAATTTCCTCCTTGGTAGAAAAATACAGATAAACAGTACCTTTAGCGAGGCCTGACTCTTCAGCAATGCGCGATGCAGAAGGTAGTTGATGCGGATTAAGCATGAACAGGCGGCGTGCCGCCTGCAAAATGTCGACACGTCTGGCCAGTTTGGCTTGATCATCTTTGGCGCGGGTTACCATCAGTGCTTCAATTCCTTGTAAATGCTAGTTCTTCATCAATTTTTCCGCCATTTTGATTTGTAAGTGGCGCGGCGTAAAGCGGCTGGAAAAAATAGTCAGTTTATTGGCCATTCCAGGAATGATACTCGGTATGCCCTTGAACAGTGCTTTCAAGCCAATTGCTGCGACCGGGCGTGATTCCATCATCATGCTGCGCTGATAGGCGGTTGCTTTTTGCCCTGATACCTTCAGAAAATCCGTTGCGGTAATGCCAGGTGACAGTACTGCAACGGCGATATTGTATTTCTTTAATTCTTCATTCAAGGCTTCGCCAAATAGCAATACATATGCTTTACTGGCGGAATAGGCTGCATAGTAAGGCGTTGCCTGATAGCCGCCTATGCTGGATACCAGCAATATCTTGCCACCGCCACGAGCCTTCATGTCTGTAGCATATACATGGCTAAGTTCAGTCAGGCTGGCCATGTTCAATTGCAGCATGTTGAGTGTTTTCTCCAGGTCTTGTCTGATGAACTCTCCAAAGAGGCCATAGCCGGCATTATTGATGAGGATGTCGATAGCGACACCCAGCCCGTCTGTATGGGCTTTCATCTCTGCACCTACACCGGTTCTGGCCAGATCAATGCCAATCACAAATACTTTGATTTGGTGTTTCTCTCGTAATTGACTTGCCAGTTCTTCCATTGCCTGCTCGCGCCTGGCTGCGAGTACCAGATTGCAGCCACGCTCTGCCAGGAGTTGTGCAAAATCAATGCCAAACCCACTCGATGCACCCGTCACCAGCGCCCATTTGTCTTGTAAGTCCTTATTCATTTTTGTTCTCCATTAAAATATAAATGACCAGCGGTCATTTGAGACTTATATTAAATGACTAATGGTCATTTGTAAAGCAGGTGTAAAATTGAAGTATTGATGAAAATCAAATTTACCAATACAACTCATGCACCGTTGCTGTCGTGGCTAATTTGCAAGGAATGACGGTTTTAGACACTTCTGGTGGGTATTTGCCAAATTCCATTTGGAAAATTGCCAGAATCACCATTCATTACCGTATAAACTTCAAGGCTGTTGGCGCGTGGTGCATCGCAATAAGTTAGAATGGACTTTTAAAAATCCGTCCAACCACGTCACTGATGAACGCTCCAGCCCAGATCCAGGCCTTGCTCGCAGATGCACCCCAAGGCGCCACACCGACCCGCGTGCGGGAAATTCCCTATAACTACACTTCGTTTTCCGACCGCGAAATCGTCATCCGCCTGCTGGGTGAAGATGCATGGCAATTGCTTGATCAATTGCGCGGCAAACGCCAAACTGGTCGATCTGCACGCATGCTGTATGAAGTGCTGGGTGATATCTGGGTAGTGCAGCGTAATCCTTATCTGCAAGACGATATGCTGGATAATCCGCGCCGTCGTCAGGATTTGATTGATGCGCTGAACCACAGGCTGGCCGAAGTCGAGAAGCGCCGACTGAGTACCGCCAACGATGACGATACCGAGCGCAGCAATAGTGTGGAAACACTGGTGCAGGCGGCCCGCAAGGCGGTGGCTGCGTTTTCCAAGGATTTTCGCGACACTTATGATTTGCGCAAGAAAGCCAGCAAACTGCTGGCGCGCTTTACCGCAAAAGACAATATCAAGTTTGATGGCCTGAGCCGCGTCTCGCATGTGACTGATGCAACAGACTGGCGTGTTGAATACCCCTTCGTCGTGCTGACGCCGGACACCGAAGATGAAATGGCGGGCCTCGTCAAAAGCTGTATAGAGCTGGGCCTGACCATCATTCCGCGTGGAGGTGGCACGGGTTATACTGGCGGCGCGATACCGCTGACGCCTTTGTCGGCGGTCATTAATACTGAAAAGCTGGAGCAACTGGGCGAAGTCGAAATGACGCGCCTGCCGGGTGTAGACCGCGATTATGCAGTCATCTACTCAGGCGCCGGTGTCGTCACCAAGCGGGTCTCGGATGCTGCTGAAAAAGCCGGTTTTGTATTTGCCGTTGACCCGACATCTGCCGAAGCCTCATGCATAGGCGGCAATGTCGCCATGAATGCAGGCGGCAAGAAGGCAGTATTGTGGGGCACAGCGCTGGACAACCTGGCTTCGTGGCGCATGGTAGACCCGAATGGTGACTGGCTGGAAGTGACACGGCTTGAGCATAACCTCGGCAAGATCCATGACGTGGAAATCGCCAAGTTCAAGCTCGAATGGACACATCCGGGCGAAAAGCAACCGTTCAAGACCGAACAACTCGATATCAAGGGCCGCGTATTCCGCAAAGAAGGTTTGGGCAAGGACGTGACCGACAAGTTCCTCGCGGGTTTGCCTGGTGTGCAAAAAGAAGGTTGCGATGGTCTCATTACATCGGCACGCTGGATCTTGCACAAGATGCCCAAGTTTGCCCGCACCGTCTGCCTGGAATTCTTTGGTCAGGCACGTGATGCCATCCCTAGCATCGTTGAAATCAAAGATTACCTCGATAACGAAACCCGTAAGGGCGGTGCGATATTGGCGGGTCTGGAACATCTGGATGAGCGCTATTTGCGCGCTGTTGGCTATGCGACCAAATCCAAACGCGGTGTCTTGCCCAAGATGGCACTGTTTGGCGACATCGTTGGTGATGATGAAAATGCTGTGGCCCAGGCCGCGTCTGAAGTCATACGTATTGCCAATACCCGCGTCGGTGAAGGCTTTGTGGCTGTCAGCCCGGAAGCTCGCAAGAAATTCTGGCTGGACCGCGCCAAGACAGCAGCGATTTCCAAGCACACCAATGCCTTCAAGATCAATGAAGACGTGGTGATCCCGCTTAACCGCATGGGTGAATACACCGATGGCATAGAGCGCATCAATATAGAATTATCGATACAAAACAAGCTGGCTTTGCTGGATGCGCTGAAAGGCTTTTTCGCCAAGCGCAATCTGCCGCTGGGCAAGAGCGAAGATGCCGCCGGTGATGATATCCCTGCGTCTGAATTGCTGGAGGACCGTGTCAATGAAGCGAATGTCTTGCTGCAAGCAGCAGAAGCACGCTGGACTTATCTGCTGAATAATCTCGACAAGCCACTCAGTGCAGCCAAGGCGGAATTGCTGGAACTGGGCCTGGACAAGCTGGAATTTGTCTTTGATGAAAGGTTGCAACAGCAGCCTGATGTGACGGTATTTTCTATCGTCCAGGACAGGACAGTGCGGGTATCGTGGAAGACAGAAATTCGTGCACACCTGCGTCAGATTTTTAGTGGTTCTGCCTTTAAGCTGATACTCGATGAATGCGTGGCAGTGCACAAGAAAGTCTTGCGCAGCCGCGTCTTCGTGGCTCTGCACATGCATGCAGGGGACGGCAATGTCCATACCAACTTGCCAGTCAATTCTGACGATTATGAAATGCTGCAAGTGGCACATCATGCCGTTGCCCGCATCATGGTGCTGGCCCGTTCGCTCAATGGCGTCATCTCGGGCGAGCATGGCATAGGTATCACCAAACTGGAATTCTTGACCGAAGATGAAATCAAGGATTTCCGCTCGTACAAACTGCGCATCGATCCTGAAGGCCGCTTCAACAAGGGCAAGCTGCTGAACTTGCCAGACTTTGCTGCCGACTTGCGCAATGCCTACACGCCTTCGTTTGGCCTGATGGGGCATGAGTCGCTGATCATGCAGCAAAGCGATATCGGTGCGATCGCCAATAGCGTCAAGGATTGCCTGCGTTGCGGCAAGTGCAAACCTGTCTGTGCCACCCATGTGCCACGCGCCAATTTGCTGTATTCGCCACGTAACAAAATCCTGGCGACCTCGCTGCTGGTTGAAGCCTTCTTGTATGAAGAGCAGACGCGCCGTGGTATCTCCATCAAGCATTGGGAAGAATTCGAGGATGTGGCCGATCACTGTACGGTTTGCCATAAATGCTTGACACCCTGTCCGGTCGATATTGACTTTGGCGATGTGTCGATGAACATGCGCAATCTCTTGCGCAAGATGGACAAGAAATCCTTCAACCCTGGCACTGCATCGGCTATGTTCTTTTTGAATGCCAAAGATCCGGCTACCATCAAGGCTGCACGTCAGGTGATTTTTGGCTGGGGTGTGGCGGCACAGCGTCTGGGCAATACCGTATTGAAGAAACTCGCCAAAAAACAAACCAAGGCACCACCGGCCAGTCTGGGCAAACCCGCCATGCGTGAGCAGGTGATCCATTTCATCAACAAGAAAATGCCGGGCAATTTGCCCAAGAAAACCGCACGTGCCTTGCTGGATATTGAAGATGACAAGATGGTACCCATCATCCGCAATCCGCAGACAACGACAGCAGATACTGAAGCGGTGTTCTACTTCCCTGGCTGCGGCTCAGAAAGGCTGTTCTCGCAAGTCGGCCTGGCAACCCAGGCGATGTTGTGGAATGTAGGCGTGCAAACCGTGCTGCCGCCAGGTTACCTGTGCTGCGGGTACCCGCAACGCAGTGCCGGCCAGTTCGACAAGGCCGAGAAGATGATTACCGATAACCGCGTGCTGTTCCATCGCATGGCCAACACCCTGAACTATCTGGATATCAAGACCGTGGTCGTTTCTTGCGGCACCTGTTATGACCAGATACAGGGCTATGAATTCGACAAGATATTCCCCGGATCTCGTATCATCGACATCCATGAATTCTTGCTGGAAAAAGATGTCAAGCTAGCCGCAGTGAATGGCACACGTTATATGTATCACGACCCATGCCATACGCCAATGAAACTGCAAGACCCCTTGAAAACGGTGAATGCACTGATCACCACGGTTGATGATGTCAAGATAGAAAAGAATGATCGTTGCTGTGGCGAGGCAGGTACGCTGGCGGTATCGCGTCCTGATATCTCTACCCAGATACGCTTCCGCAAGGAAGAAGAAATGAACAAGGGCGCAGACAAACTGCGTGCCGATGGCTTTACTGGCGACGTCAAAATCCTGACATCCTGCCCGGCCTGCCTGCAAGGCTTGACGCGCTACGATGAAGATTCTGGCACGACTGCAGACTATATCGTCGTCGAAATGGCCAAGCATATCCTGGGACCAAACTGGATGCCGGAGTATGTCGCCAAAGCCAATAACGGTGGTATAGAAAGGGTGTTGGTGTAATGTCCATTGCTTGCGAATTATGTGATTCCAGTGCTGGCGATATCATCGTCAGCACAGATCAGTTACGCGTTATTTTGGTGGATGATGTGAGTTACCCCGGCTTTTGCCGCGTCATCTGGAATGCGCATGTGAAAGAAATGACTGATCTGTCAGATTCAGACAGGAATGTTTTCATGCAGGCAGTCTGGAAGGTAGAGGCTGCCATACGTGCAGTCATGCAGCCACACAAGATGAATGTCGCCAGCCTGGGCAATATGGTGCCGCATCTGCACTGGCATCTGATACCACGTTATACCGATGATGCGCATTTCCCTAGCCCCATCTGGGCTGCTGCGCGCAGCGATGCGGCTGAGCAGCCTGCATTGGACGCACGTCGCAACTTGTTGCCGCAATTAAGGCAAACTATTATTTCGAATTTCGCATTATGAGCATAGGTAATCCACAACCAACTTCCCTGAATGCCCGCACCCAATCACGGGTGCTTGAAGTCGCTTTTGATGATGGCAAGGAGTTTTCTTTGCCGTTTGAATTACTGCGCGTGTATTCGCCTTCGGCTGAAGTACGCGGTCATGGACCGGGGCAGGAAACCCTGCAAACCGGTAAGCGTGAGATTGGTATTGTTGGCATAGAGCCTGTCGGTAATTATGCAATCAAACCCATTTTTTCTGACCAGCATAGCTCGGGGATATTTACCTGGGATTATTTGTATTGGCTGGGTGAAAACCAGGCTCAGGTCTGGCAGGAATACCTGGAGAAATTGCAGGCGGCTGGGTTTGCCGGGGAGACGGGGCGGGATGCGCCTATGCCTGTGAAGGGTGGGGGAAGTTGTGGGACTAAGCATTGAGTGAGCGTCCTATTTAGCCCTGCCATCTCTAGATAAACCGTTCTCATATTAACGTTATTCCAGCGTGCTTTTGGCTGGAATCCACTAGGTTGACGCTCCAGTGGCGTTCTGAGCATGCTGTGAAGGCTATAAATTTTGATTAGCTCGTAGGTTGGGCTACGCTTCACCAGCCCAACACTCAGCTTTCGATCAACGTATACTTAAAAAACGAAACAATATTTCTGAGTTCGCTTTTTAACTACGTGCATACGTTATTTAAGATTGCAGACCGGTGGTAGACCGGCGGCTACATACCTTTTTGCTTCGCCAAAAAGGTATGCCAAAAAGGCGACCCAGGCATCGTCGCCCCTACGGGGTTCCCGTTTGTGCAGTACAAAAAATGGGAAAGTCCGAAAACTCGCCTGCGGCTCAAACATCGGCCTTTCTTAATCCATTTTCTGTACCGCACAAACGGCGCCGACACATGGGAACTGCTGAAAGTCAAAAACAACCCCAAGGTCAAACCCAACAGCAACAGCGACGTAAATACCTTCATTAGCGGACTGCGCACATTCAGCTTGGTTTGATTACTCTAAATCCGCCCGATCAAGATAAACCGTCCCCTTAGCACCAGCCCGCTTACCCAACTTACCCTGCAAGACCTGCAAAAACTCAGCATCAGTCACAGCCTGCAAGCCCGTCTTCTTCACCACCAAATCCGACATCGCCGCAGCTGCAGGTACACTGATCGCCAGCACATGATCAAAGTCAGGCCGGCTATCAATTTCTTTCAACAGGAATCGTTGCGAGCCACTACCTATCTGATGATAAACAGCCTGCTTGCTCTCGCGCATTTGTGGCGATAGCTGGCGGAAAATCAGGGTTTTTTCTACGACGATAGCCACGTCCTTGTACTCGACCTTGCCACCCTGTTCAAAATGACCAAGTACGACATTGGCCTTGAACTGTTTCAGCGGCATCTTGCTGTCTGTGGCCAGTCTGGCGATTTCGAATTGTTCTGGTTCCATAGTCCACAAGACCAGTTTTTGTTCCAGCCTGGTTTTGATGGCAGCATCAAGTTTTTGATCGAGACAGCGTATCTGCAAGACGACCTGGTAATCATGCGGTGCATGGAACATGGGCAGGTGCGAGACATACATGCCTTCACTATTGCCAAACAGGAGCATGCCGTGCACGCCCCAGGTGGGACCGTGTTTGCTTTCTGCGTGGGCGTTGAAGACGCAGCAAAAGCTCAGCAGGAATAAAGATAATAAACGTTTCATCTGCTCATACCTTCACCAGCAATTTACCGCGATGTTCGCCTGTGAATAAAGAATTCAGTGCGCTCGGCAATTGTTCAAAGCCATCGATGATGCTCTCTTCAACCACCAGCTCACCCGCCTTGACCCAGGGTGAGATGATGGCCAGCATTTCATCCATGCGGTGCAGGTAATCGCGGGCCAGTATGCCTTGTATGGTGGCACGCTGGTAGAGCATGTGTTGCAGCAGGCGCGGCCCCATTTCTGGCACGTCGAGGCCGCCATTGTATTGGCTGATCTGGCCGCAGATGATGATGCGGGCGCGGCGTTTGATGATGGGGATGATGGCGTCGGTGACCATGCCGCCTACGTTGTCGAAATACACATCGACACCGCCTGTGAGTTCGAGTATCTCCTGGCTCAATGCCTCGTCGTCGTTAAACGCTTTGTAATCAATCGCCCAGTCTGCTCCGAGCTTGTCTGTCAGCCAGGCACATTTTTCTGCGCCACCAGCGATACCCAGGACTTTTGCGCCATGGCGCTTGGCGAATTGCACGACCAGTGAACCAACTGCACCTGCTGCGCCAGATACGACAACGACTTCACCCGCATGTGGCTTGCCTGCCTCGGTCAGTCCAAACCATGCGGTGCGGCCAGGCATGCCGAGTACACCCAGAGCTGTGCTGACAGGTGCAATCGTTGGGTCGACCTTGGTCAGGGCGCTGACATGCACGCGCGCATGGCTTTGCCAGCCTGTCATGCCAAATACCCAGTCACCTGCTTTGAGGCTGGCAGCATTCGAGGCCAGCACCTGGCCGACCACGCCAGCTGCCTGCACGGTATTGAGTGGGTGAGGCTCCGGGTTATAGGTGGGTTTGGACGACTGGTTGATGCGCATGTAGGGGTCTACGCTGATATAGCGGGCAGCAATCAGGACTTCGTCGCGATCAAGCGAGGTATCCAAAGGCAGGCTGCGCAATTCATAGTGTTCATCGCTGACGATGCCAGTCGGATGGCGACTGTATATCCATTGCTGGTGTATTACATTTTCGGTGTTGGTCATGGTGATATCAGATCAAGGAAAGAGACGCTTACATCTTAGAACTGATAAAATGTCTCGTAAAGCAATATAAATTCACTTTTAATGTCCAAATTGGAAATTTAAGCAGAAAACTTAAGCAAGATGAACTTGATAGACCTGAAAATTTTTGCCTGTGTGGCAAGGCAGCCATCGTTAGGCGCAGCGGCGCAGGAATTGCATTTGACGCCATCTGCCGTGTCGAAAGCCTTGCGCAGGCTGGAAGGTGATCTGGATACGGTCTTGTTTGATCGTTCTGCCAAGCAACTGAGCCTGAATGCAAGTGGCCAGCGCATGCTCGATTTTGCCCGCAATATGCTGGCCATGGCAGATCAGGCCAAGGCAGATGTCAGTGGTGAGCAAGCCAGCGTCGGTTGTCGAGTCGCCGGGCCAGCTATTTTGCTGTGGCGGCATGCAGAACAGTTCAGGCAAGCTATGGCAAACTATCCTGAAGCAGAAATACACCTGACTAGCATGTATGAAGAGGACGCCCTGGCAGCGCTTGAGCGTGGTGAGGTCAACAATGCGTTGGTGACCAGTGAGGTTTTGCATGGGCGCGGCGGCCATTGGTCGGCAAACTGGGTCAGCACGCCTTTGGGGGCATTGCATCTGCAACTCCTGGCGGGCATGCAACATCCATTGGTGACTGCAAGACCTGATGCCAGTGATGGCAATCAAACCCTGCAGATCAGCAGCCAGCAGGCACTGGAATATGATTTTGTCAGTCCTTCGCGCTCATTATTTTGCGGCAAACAGCGCGGCAATTTGTCAGATGGCTGGCGCGATGACCAGTTACCGCGCAAAATACGCTACTGGATAGACGATTTGCAATTATTGCTGTCCATGGTCAAATCGGGGCAGGCACTGGCTTATTTGCCAGATTTTGCCCTGACGGATACAGAATTGCGCAGACTGGAAGTCAGCGATTGCGGCTTTCAATGCAGTGAAGAAGTCCACCTGGTCTGGAATGCAAAAAACGCAGCGCGATGGCAAACTGAACTGGCATGTAAGCTGGCAGCGCATGCCGGAGCTATTTGATTTTGTCAGGTGGCATAGAGTGAAGCAAAGAAATAAGCAAATAACGAAGCAAAGAATTAGGCAGGGACTGTAGCTGCGAATAGGCTACAATCCGTTACATAGCGAATTTGGCAGGGGCGGGGCAATATGACCGTACAGTAAGGGTGAATTGACGAGCCTGCCCTTTTGGTAAAGATAAGGCTAAGAATATGAATATGAGCAATACCACTCATTTTGGTTATGAAACCGTAGAAGAAGATCAAAAAGTCCACAAGGTTGCCGAGGTTTTTCATTCCGTCGCCGCCAAATATGATGTCATGAATGACATGATGTCGGCTGGCTTGCACAGGGTCTGGAAGATTTTCACGGTTGCCCAGGCGGGTGTGCGCCCTGGCTTCAAGGTGCTCGATATTGCCGGAGGTACGGGTGATCTGACCAAGGAGTTCACGCGTCAGGCAGGCAAGACCGGTGAGGTATGGCATACCGATATTAACGAGTCCATGCTCAGGGTAGGCCGTGACCGTCTCTTGAATAAGGGCTTGATCACCCCCACTTTATTATGTGACGCAGAAAAATTACCTTTCCAGGATAATTACTTTGACAGAGTGACCGTGGCGTTTGGTTTGCGCAATATGACGCACAAGGATCAGGCACTGGCAGAAATGCAGCGTGTACTGAAACCGGGTGGCAAATTGCTGGTGCTGGAATTTTCCAAAGTACCGGAAATCCTGCAAAAACCTTATGACCTGTATTCTTTCAAGGTCTTGCCCTGGATGGGGCAAAAGATAGCTGGCGATGCTGACAGCTATAAGTACCTGGCTGAATCGATACGCATGCATCCTGATCAGGAAACCCTGAAGACGATGATGGAAACAGCAGGGCTGGACAGTGTGCAATATTTTAATTTGACGGCAGGTGTGGCCGCTTTACACACCGGTATTAAGTATTAACTAAGTACTGATAACTTAATTGCTGAAGTAAATAAGCTTGTAGCAAACCTTGAAACAAACAGGAGTCGAATGATGAAAAAGTTTCTGATCGCCGTGCTGGTCGTAGCAAGTACGATGGCAATGACAGTGTCTGACGCAGAAGCCAAGCGTCTTGGTGGTGGCGGCTCTATAGGCCGTCAGTCTAACAATGTGACGCGCCAGGCTACGCCGCCGTCACCAGCCAATGCTGCCAAGCCAGCAGCGGCACCTGCTGCCGGTGCGCCTGCAGTGGCCCCACCTAAACCAGGTATCCCCTGGAAGGGTATTGCCGGTGGTTTGATTGGTGGTGCCTTGCTGGGCGCAGCCTTGTCGCATTTTGGTCTGGGTGGCGCAGCTGCCAGCATGCTGGGTAGTTTGTTAACCTTTGCCCTGATCGGCTTTGCGATTTTCTTCGTGATCCGCCTGTTCCGTAACCGGAATGGCCAGAGCGCAGGCAACAGTTTTAATCAACCTGCGTTTGCCGGAGCGACACCATTGTCACCAGTGACGCCTCAGCCTATGGCTTTCCAAAACAATGCGCCGGTTTCCTCAGGCAGCAATGCCGACGCCAATGCCAACTGGACTATTCCGGCTGACTTTGATGTGCCAGGCTTCCTGCGTAATGCAAAAAGCTATTTCATCCGCCTGCAAGCGGCATGGGATAAGGCTGACATCAATGATTTGCGTGAATTTACGACAGCAGAAATGTATGCTGAACTGAAATTGCAAATTCAGGAACGTGGTGCATCTTCCAATGTGACCGATGTCGTGACCTTGAATGCAGATATGCTGGGCGTGGAAACCGTAGGTGCTGATTACCTGGCAAGTATCAAGTTCACAGGTATGATCAAGGAAGCTGCCAATGCACCTGCAGAAGCTTTCAATGAAGTCTGGAATTTGTCCAAACCAGTCAATGGTCAGGGTGGTTGGGTATTGGCCGGTATTCAACAAATGTAATTAAGTTTTGGTGCTGCGCAGCGATGCTCGTTGCGATAAGCTGTTAAACTGGAAGCCGCCCCGCAAATGCTGGGCGGTTTTTTATTTGCACGATATATCTGGTTGCCATTTCTAGTTGGCCGGTGTTTTGCAACAGCCCTGATTTGAACATGATCCTCATCACACCTTTTGTAACTTTTATCAACCATCTTCTGGCGCAAGAAAGCTGGGCTAAAAACAAGCTCTTGCCACATGCCGGTAAAATTGCCTGTATAGACTTGCAAACCATGCAGTTGCGCCTCAAAGTTGCGCCAGATGGCTTGCTGGAAAACGCCGCTGCTGACGAGCTGGCGCAAGTCACCATCTACGTCAAACTCAGTGATTTGCCGCTGATCGCGCAAAACCGTGAGCGTGCCTTTTCTTATGTCAAGATAGAAGGCGATGCCGATTTTGCGAATACTATCTCCAACCTTAGCCAGAACCTGCGTTGGGAAGCAGAAGAAGACTTGAGCAAGCTGTTTGGTGATATTGCGGCAGTGCGCATGGTCGGCTTTGCCAAGTCCTTGCACCAGACAGTGCTGGAAACCCATCAAAAAATCCAGGAAAACCTGGCAGAATATTTTTTAGAAGAAAACCCCATGCTGGTCCGCCCCCAGGCCGTGCAGGGCTTTAGTACCGAAGTCAACAAGACGCGGGATGATGTCGAGCGTCTTATCAAGCGCATCGAAAAACTGGAAAGGATGCGCGGATGATATTGAAGTTTCTCAGGCTGGCGAAAATCATACGTATCGCCATCAAATATGGCATTGATGAAATCGCGATTTCTGGTCTGTCCGTGCCACGTACGGCGCGTCTGATTGATATCGTCATATTCTGGCGTGATATCTCGGCACCACGTGGTGAGCGCCTGCGCAAGGCGCTGGAAGAACTCGGCCCCATCTTCGTCAAGTTTGGCCAGGTATTATCGACCCGGCGCGACCTCATGCCGCCAGACATTGCCGATGAGCTGGCACACCTGCAAGACCGGGTACCTTCATTCGACCCTGATCTGGCGATAGCCCAAATCAAGAAATCCCTGGGCTCACATCCCGATCAGTTATTTGCCAGTTTTGAGCGTGTGCCCGTGGCTTCCGCCTCTATCGCGCAGGTGCATTTTGCAACTCTGAAAGATGGCCGCGAAGTTGCCGTCAAGGTGCTGCGCCCCGGCATGAAAGAAGCCATTGATGATGACGTGGCACTCATGCAAATTGCCGCAGGCTGGCTGGAGGCGCTGTGGGCAGATGGCAAACGCCTTAAGGCGAAAGAGGTCGTGGCCGAGTTTGACAAGTATCTGCATGATGAACTTGACCTCATGCGCGAAGCTGCCAATGGCAGCCAGTTGCGCCGCAATTTTGCGGATTCGGATTTATTACTGGTACCAGAGATGTATTGGGATTATTGCTCGTCCTCAGTCATCGTCATGGAACGCATGCAGGGCATACCGATTTCGCAACTGGATAAATTGCGCGAAGCTGGCGTTGATTTGCAAAAGCTGTCGCGCGATGGTGTGACCATCTTCTTTACCCAGGTGTTTCGTGACGGCTTTTTCCATGCTGATATGCACCCCGGTAATATCCTGGTTTCGACCGCGCCAGCCACACTTGGCCGTTATATCGCGCTGGATTTTGGTATCGTCGGTACGCTCAATGATTTCGACAAGGATTATCTGTCGCAAAACTTTTTGGCTTTCTTCCAGCGTGACTACAAGCGCGTGGCAGAGGCCCATATAGAATCCGGCTGGGCCCCTAAAGAGACACGCGTGGATGAACTTGAGGCTGCAGTGCGCGCCTGTTGTGAACCCATCTTTGACCGTCCTTTGAAAGACATTTCTTTCGGCCAGGTCTTGCTGCGCCTGTTCCAGACTTCACGCCGTTTCAATGTCGAAGTACAACCGCAACTGGTGCTGCTGCAAAAAACCTTGCTCAATATCGAAGGCCTGGGTCGCCAGCTAGACCCTGATCTCGATTTATGGAAAACCGCCAAGCCTTATCTGGAACGCTGGATGAGCGAACAGGTAGGCTGGCGCGGCCTGATAGAAAAACTCAAGGCCGAAGCACCGCGCTATAGCCATATCTTCCCGCAATTGCCACGCCTTGCACATCAGGCTTTAACACGCGCTGCTGAACCCCGGCATAGCGATGACATGTTGATGGCTTTGCTGAGCGAACAAAGAAGGACTAACCGCCTGTTACGCACCATCGTATATTTTGGCGCGGGCTTGTTCTCTGGTATCGTGGTGGCGCAATTGCTGTTGCATTTTCATTTCAAAGTGTGATGGACGTATCAGCATGGCTGACTTCCTGAATCGTGATCCACGCAATCCGCAATTCTGGGATGAACGTTTTGAGAAAAACTTCACTCCCTGGGATAAGGGCAATGTCCCGGCAGACTTGCAAACCTTCATGCAAGCAAGATTGCAGACAACATCGCAAGCGCTGAACACCCTCATCCCTGGTTGCGGTAACGGCTATGAAGCAGCCTTTCTGGCACAGGCAGGCTGGCCAGTTGTGGCTATCGATTTTTCCCCTGCTGCCGTGCGCAGCGCGCAAGCGGCGATAGGGGAATGGGGCAAACATGTCATTGAGGCAGATTTTTTTGCCTACACTCCAGCGCAACCGCTGGACTTGATTTATGAGCGTGCCTTCTTTTGCGCACTACCTCCTGCGATGCGGGCAGATATCATCAAACGCTGGGCTGTACTTTTGCCAGCAGGTGCTTTGCTGGCCGGGTACTTCTTTTTTGATGATACGCCTGACGCCTCGCTGAAAGGGCCGCCGTTCACCATACACAGTGCTGCATTTACGGAATTGATGTCGCCGTATTTTGTCTTGCTGGAAGAGCGGGCTGTCAGTGACTCCATACCTGTGTTTGCGGGTAAGGAGCGTTGGCAGGTTTGGCGCAGGTTGTAATATCGTAATCGTAGGTTGGGCTGATACCCCGCAGCCCAACCTACGACATAACAAGGCCCGGGCAAATCTACTATTACCAACAGGCACACCCCTTGCTTGCTACTCCATCACACTGACCACGTCATAAGCCGGTCACCTCCGTGCTTCACTCTCCTTCATGGCTTATGTCTCTTGAAAGGGAACAGAATGATGAACAAAACAGTCACATTGGCATTGCAAGGCGGAGGATCACACGGCGCACTGACTTGGGGCGTGCTGGATCGCTTGCTTGAAGATGGTCGCGTGAGCATAGAAGCGATCAGCGGTTCCAGTGCGGGTGCCATGAATGCCGTGGCATTGGCGCATGGCTATCTGGACGGCGGGGCAGATGGTGCCAGGCAGGCGCTGAAAAATTTCTGGGTTAGCGTTGCCAACAATTCTCCCTTTAGCCAGCCTTTGGATGAACATGCGTTGACGGCTGATATCGCAGCGCAATCTGAATTACCTGCCGCCATGAAGCATTTGTTTTCCTGGACGCGTTTTTTTTCACCGAGCCAGCTCAATCCCTTTGACATCAATCCCTTGCGCGATATCCTGGCAGCGCAGATAGATTTTCAACGCTTACGTGAGCAACCGGGCATAGAACTTTTTGTTGCTACTACGCAAGTGAGTACTGGTACATTGAAGCTGTTCCGCAACCGCCAGATGAGTCTGGATGTCTTGCTGGCTTCTGCCTGTTTGCCTATGATACACAGAGCTGTCGAGATAGATGGTGAGGCATACTGGGATGGTGGTCTGACCGCGAATCCCCCTTTATTCCCGCTGGTGCATAAATGTGCTGCCCGCGACATTATCGCCATCTTGCTGCATGCCTTGCCCAGGACGCAGGTGCCCACATCTGCCAGTGAAATCTGGCATCGCCTGACCGAGATGGGTTTCAGTTCCACTTTCCATACCGAATTGCAGGGCCTGTTGTTGGCCAAGCGCGAAGCTGACCGTGGTTGGCTGACCTGGGGCAGGCTGGAACGCCGCTTGCGCAAATTGAACCTGCATGTGATTGCCGCACCTGAACTCATGAGCCAGTTGAGTAGTCACAGCAAGATGAATGCGCAGGCAACATTTTTGCATAGTCTGCATGCAGAAGGGCGTGCCCGTGCGCAAGTCTGGCTGGATCAGAATTTCGAGCAACTGGGTCACGCATCCAGCTTCAGGATGGCGCATCTGTTTCGCTAGCACCTGAGGCCGCGCTGGTGTTACCATCATCAGGTTTTCACTGGCATCCATAGACAGACATGCGCCTCTTCAAGTCCGCTTCCGACCTTACGCATTTAAACGGTATCCCGCTACAGGCAGATGCCGTCCAGACGCTGCTTAGCGCAGCAGACTACCGCACGACTTTGCTGGCAAAAATTGCCGCCGCCAGGCACAGGATTTATTTATGCAGTCTGTATCTGCAAAATGATGAAGCCGGAGCAGAAATCCTGCAGGCCTTATATAGCGCCAAAGCCGCCCGTCCGGAACTCGACATTGCCGTCATGGTGGATTGGCATCGGGCACAACGGGGTTTGATTGGTGCCGCAAGAAGCGGCGGCAATTCAGCCTGGTATCAAGAGATCAGCAAGGCTAATGCCTATACCGTGCCCCTGTATGGCATACCAGTGCAGACGCGTGAATTGTTTGGCGTGCTGCATTTGAAAGGCTTTGTCATCGATGATGAGGTGATCTACAGCGGTGCCAGCCTGAACAATGTCTATCTGCACAAGCAAGACAAATACCGCCATGACCGCTACCTGTTGATACACAATAAAGTGCTGGCCAACAGCATGGTGCAATTCATCCGTGAGCACTTGTTGTCAGCCGCTGCCGTGCACAGGCTGGACATGCCTCAAATACCGGCTACCCGCAGCATACGGCGTGAAATCAAGCAATTCAGAAGCAGGCTGAAAAGTGCCCGCTATGACTGCAATGTGGCCGAGCAAGAGCATGACAGGCATGGCCTGAGCGTGACGCCGCTGGTGGGCGTGGGTAAAAACAATCCTTTGAATAAAGTCATCTGCCAGTTGCTGGCAGCCAGCAAGACCCAGATCACTATCTGTACACCTTATTTTAATTTCCCGCTTGCCGTCACGCGCGAAATCAACCGCGCCCTGAAGCGCGGCGTGCGTATCTGCATTATCGTTGGCGACAAGACTGCCAATGATTTCTTTATCTCGCCAGCAGAGCCGTTCAAGGTTATTGCGGCCTTGCCCTATCTGTATGAAGTCAATCTGCGCCGCTTTGCCAAATCCCACCAGGTAGAAATCAGCAGCCAGCAATTGCAACTGCGCCTGTGGAAGGATGATGACAATACCTATCACCTCAAGGGCATGTGGATAGACCAGGATTATGCCCTCATGACGGGTAATAACCTCAACCCGCGTGCCTTCCGCCTCGATTTGGAAAATGCCTTGCTGATCCATGATCCGCAGCATGAATTGCAGCAGCAAAGACTGGATGAGTTGAACAGTATCATGGATAAAACCACTGTCATTTCACATTATCGTGAGCTGGAAAAGAATACGGATTACCCTGATCCTGTGCGCAAGTTATTGGGGCGACTTAGTGGCACGCGGCTGGACAGGTTGGCGTACAGGGTGTTGTAGCCTTCTTCTTCGTTCTTTTTGGGATATATGTGAAATTCGCAAAGCATGTTTTGCGCCGACGAAATCTAAGCCGCTTCCAAGCGGCGCAGTGGATAGGCTGAGATTGTTTTAGCTCCTTCCCTTTCAAGGGGAAGGTTGGGATGGGGATGGTGTTCTGTCGAAATTTGATTATAGGTTGATTAACCGAAACCCATCCCTACCCTAACCCTCCCCCTTGAAGGGGAGGGGATTTAAAAAAAACATAAAAACAAAACAGGAGACCGCATGAACCTGGCATTACTACTGCCACTGATAGGCATACCCCTTGTCGTCATCGGCTTTGCCCTGCGCTTTAACCCCTTGTTAGTCGTCACCGTCGCTGGTCTCGGTACAGGCTTCGCCGTCGGCATGGATTTCATGAGCCTGCTTGAAACCTTTGGTGAAAAATTCCTGAATAGCAGACAACTCACCAGTTCATTATTGATTTTGCCCATCATCGGTCTGCTTGAGCACTATGGTTTGCGTGAACGTGCCCAGCAATGGGTGGCAAGCATACGCAGCGCCACTACGGGCCGTATCCTGATGCTGTATTTCGTCGTACGTGAAGCCAGTGCAGCCATGGGCTTATTGAGCCTGGGCGGGCAAGCGCAAACTGTGCGGCCTTTGTTGTCACCGATGGCAGAAGGTGCCGCCAGCAATTTGCATGGTGACTTGCCACCTGCGATACGCGACCGCATCGCAGCCCATGCCGCAGCCTGTGATAATGTCGCCCTGTTCTTTGGTGAAGATATCTTCATCGCCTTTGGTGCCGTGCTGCTGATGACAGCTTTTTTGAAGGAAAATGGTATCAATGGCGTTGAGCCGCTGGCGATAGGTATCTGGGGCATACCAACCGCGCTGTGCGCCTTGCTGATACACCTGTTCCGTCTGTCGCGGCTGGATGCAAGTATTGCGAAAGACATCGCAGCCTGGCGGAAGGCTACTCAGGTAAATCAGACAGACCAGACAAATGCTGCGGTGAACGCATGAACAGCCTGGTCAGTCTCAATCTGGTGCTCTACCTCATAGGTGTCATCGTCATGCTGCTGGCTTTCATGACGCTGCGCGATACCAGCAACCCGCGCCGTATCACTACAGCCTTGTTCTGGTTCTTGTTTGGCTTCAGCTTTTTGTTTGGCGATCTCATGCTGGCCACTCTGGGCAAGCCGCTGACTTACCGTATCGTTGGCATCACAGTCTTGTTGATGGCCGTGCTGGCCGGGGCGAATTTGCTGGGTATGGGCAAGCACGTAGATCATGACAGGCCAGCGCGTCTGCAAATCGCCAGCAAGCTCGGCAACCGCATCTTTATCCCGGCGCTGACCATCCCCATCGTTACGGTCATATTGACGGTGGTGGTGAAAGACTTTCAATTTGGTAGCTGGTTCTTGCTGGACCAAAAGAACCTGACCCTGACTGCGCTTTGCATTGCCTGTATCTGCGCGCTGGGCATAGCTTGCCTGTACACCCGTGATACTCCAATGCAAGCAGTACGCGAATCGCGGCGCCTGGTGGATGCGATAGGCTGGGCGCTGATCTTGCCACAAATGCTGGCCATGCTGGGTGGCGTGTTTGTTGCTGCCAAGACCGGCCAATCGATACAGGACATCGTCAAACTCTTTATCAACCCTGACAGCCGCATGACCCTGATTATCATGTATTGCACAGGCATGGCCTTGTTCACCATGATCATGGGCAATGCTTTTGCGGCTTTTCCTGTCATGACTGCCGGTATCGCCTTGCCATTCCTGATCAACCAGCACCATGCCAACCCGGCTGCGCTGGTGGCGATAGGCATGTTCTCTGGTTATTGCGGCACACTGATGACACCGATGGCCGCCAACTTCAATATTGTGCCCGCCGCCTTATTGGAGTTGCAAGATAAGTATCAAGTGATTAAAGTGCAGATACCAACGGCGTTGCTGGTGCTGACCTGCAATATCCTGTTGATACATTTCTTTGTCTTCCCTTGAGGAGCTTGGCATGAAACGCATTTTATTGACGGGATTTGATCCCTTTGGCGGCGAGCAAAGCAATCCCTCGTGGGAAGTAGTGCGCAGGCTGGATGGCTTGCTCATTGGTGACAATCACCAGATCGTCAGCGCCCGACTGCCCTGCGAATTTACAAATTCATTGTATATGCTGGAAGAAGTACTCAGACAACATCGTCCGGCTATCGTGATTTGCCTTGGTCAGGCCGGTGGTCGTGCTGACATCAGCCTGGAGCGCATCGCCATCAATGTTGATGATGCCCGCATACCGGACAATGCAGGTGTGCAGCCTGTTGATGTACCCGTGGTCGAAGGCGGCCCCTCAGCCTATTTCACCAGCCTGCCGATCAAGGCGATAGCACAGGAATTGCATCTGAGCGGCATACCGGCATCGGTATCGCAGACTGCCGGTACCTTTGTCTGCAACCATGTGTTCTATGGTCTCATGCATCTGGCAAGCAAGTTGGATTGCATACAAAGAGCAGGTTTCATCCATATCCCCTATTTGCCGGAACAAGCAGTGGCGCATGCTGGGGCTGCCAGTATGCCGCTGGAGATGCTTAAGACAGCGATTTTGAAAGTGCTGGAAAGTGTATTGAAGACGGACAAGGACTTACGTATCGCCGGTGGGGCGACTCATTAGAAGGGAGGGCTTACGCAAAGCTGCCGCTTTGCGTTTTATAGCCCGATGCTAAATGAAGATGGTGATGCCTGCCGATGGTGATACCTTAACGCAATTTCGGCATGTCAGACGGTTTACCTTGCAAACCTTCTGCTTCCAGATTCTTGTCTGCATCAGTGTCAACGCAGATCTGGGTATCATTCACAGCTTTATTTTTAGATTTGGCAGTTGCATCAGTCTTGTCTGCAGGCAAGCTTTTATCCATTTTTTTGACCAGCACTTCAGCCGCAGGTGCGTAGGGGCGGAAATAGGAAATCAATTGGGCATCCAGGTTGGATACTGCCAAAGGTGCGGCGCTGGCGATCAGCACGGTGCCCAGCGCACAGCTGACAAATCCCAGTTTGACCAGCAAGTTCAGTCTCGTTTTCATTTTTATCCCTTTTTACGACGGCGCAGCTGTTTCAAAGTGACAGTCTGGCAAGACTATCTGCAAAGAACATGCCAGCGCATAAAGTCGGTATGAATGCCAATTTCAGTGCGGCATGTGCTACAAATTCAGCGGCAGACTGTCCGTTACTGCACAATTGAGCGGACACATCGGACACTGCGGACACTTTGATGCTCATTGAACGGTACTATTTTGACACATAATTAAATTTCATGAGTAGGCCTTTCGGGCCGACTGCCCAGCCGTTTTTGGCGTTGGCAAAGGCCACGGTATTGACCGGAGTTTTATCCAGTATTTTCCAGGTCTTGCCCGCGTCATGCGAGATGCCCGATCCCGCCAGGCCTGCTGCGACATAGGTTTTTGCTGCACCTGGCACCGTGGCAATGACAGACATAAAGCCTTGTGGCAATACCTGGGCTGGCTGCCAGGTCTGGCCGCCGTCTTCAGTCCGTGCACCATTGAGGCTGTTGAGTTGCGGGAGTTTGTAATCGCCACCGACTGCCATGCCATTTTTTTCATCCAGAAACGCTACCGAGAACGCGCCTTTGCTGGCGGCTGCGGCAGGCAGGGGCAGGGTTGTTGCCGACCAGCTGATGCCGCCATCTGCACTGGCATAAGCCCGCGCCTGGCTGGCGCCTCCGGTGACTATCCAGGCATGCTGGCTGCCATAGGTGGCAACACAGGTGCCGCTGGCGGCAAATGCACCTTCATTGGGTAGTGCAGTCAAACCTGGGTGTTTGTTTTCTTGCCAGCTCAGGCCGCCGTCTGCCGTCACCAGGATCTGGAATTGGCCATCGACAGGGTCACCAAACAATATGCCTTGTTTGGCGTCAGAAAAGGAGATCGCATCCCAGAAGCCGGTCTTGGCTTCATTGGTTTTCAGCAATTGCCAGTTGGCTCCACCATCCTTGGTTTCATACAGACGCGACAGGGCACCCGGCCCGGCACTCATGATGATCGCGTGTTTAGCATCAAAGGCGTGGATGTCGCGGAAGTCCAGGCCTTCTGCACCTGCCACTTCCATGGCTTGCCAGTGTTCACCATCGATAGTGCGCAAGACCGTGGCCTTGGCGCCGCTAGCCCAGGCAACCTTGGGGCTGACGACAGACAGGCCGCGTAATTCGACTTCAGTACCACTGGTTTGTGGCACCCAGACGTCGGCAGCATTGGCAGCATAGGCGGTATTGAATACGCTGAACAGGATTGCGCAGCTGACACGAGCAAGTTTCATGAGGATATGAACCAAGAATAATCGTGACGCTATTGTAATCCTTGCATTCCTTATTTATTCGCCAGCAGACGTAAAAAATTCGCATTCATGGCATTTAAAGTTTCCTGCAATAAAGACTGCAAGCCAGATGAAGCATTATTGGAGTGGACATCGGCTTGCCGCTCCAGTTGTTGCATTTGCCTGATGGTCGCAAGTGCAGCTGCACTGATGCCATCGTCCGCCTGCAAGGCAGCACGTTCACCCTTGAGTGCCGTCATCTCGCGCAATTGCCCAACTTCAATTTGTGTCTTGCGCAAAGTGAAGTTGCTGCTGATGTCGAACTTGAGCAAGTGTTCATCCGCATTCAGGCGTGCATCGACATCGGTATGGCTGGTGAACTTGACGATGATGGCGACCAGCTCTATCGTCAAAAACCACAGCAGCCACCAGATGAATTGCAAGCGCCTGTGCATGTCTTTTTGCAGCATGTCCCAGGTGGCTGCGAAGTCGGCAGCGAAACCGGCATGGGATGCTGCCTGTATATACTCAGTCTGGGTTTTTTCCAGTGCCTGCGCATCGGCCCTGGCTTTGCTCGCAATAGCATTGGCCTCATGACGTTCTTCCGCCACTTGCGCCTTCTCAGCCAGTTTTTCTTTACGCCAGGCGATCAGCGTCATGTTGATGTCTTGCTCTTGCCGCAGGCATCTGGCTTTGGCAGCGTTGATACGATTTTGTGCGGCGCTGATTTTTTGTTCCAGCAAGACGGCTTGCTCAGGCAAAGCTATAGTCATGGCTTTGCGCCAGTTGGCGATCTGGCCGTTGGCGCGGCGTTCCTCGGTTTTTGCCTGCTCACGCAGGGTCTGCAATTGCTGGCGCATCTCTGCCATTTGCGGTGGTTCGCTGTGCAATTTATCTTCTGCCTTTTGTAGTTTTTCATCCAGCGCCACCACATCTTGCTGTAGCGTGGGCAAGCCGGTTGCCAGTTGCGCGCTTTGCAGGTTTTGTATCAGACGGGTGCGTTCCAGTTCGCCGGTTTTTACCGTGATTTCGGCACGGTTGCTATCGACAAAAAAAGGATAGACCATGGTAATTGCAGACAGCAAGGCCAGCAGGCTGCGCCAGAACAGGCCCATGCTCTTGGCCCGCCAACTGGCATCCGACTGTATCGACATGATCATCTGCCGCTCCAGGCACCACTGGAATACCGCCCACAGGCAGCCAGCAATGGTGGCACCTGTGCTGCTGACATTCACCATGCTGGCCAGCATATGCGCCATGCCATAACCGGCAAACACGGCAAAGAAAATCACCAGTGCACCTATGCCAAAATACTTGTGGCGACCACGTGCATACAGGTAATTGCCATTGCTGTCCTGCGCATCCAGCACCTTGAGGCTGACTGCTGCTGACAGAGCTAACAAGGACTTGGCTGCCTGCACTACAGCCTGCACCAGTGCTTGCATAAAAGTACGTTCATTGAGATTGCGCATGCTTTACATATTCCTGAACAAGACCATGAAGGGCTGGCTGACGCTCAGCGTTTCTGGCCGCGTTTTGAGTTTGACCAGACCCTTGCCACTATCGTCGCGGCTGACGGACGCAATCGCACGTAGGTTGACAATGGTGGAGCGGTGTATCTGTTTGAACATGCTGTTGTCCAGTACCTGCAGCAAATCGCGTATGGGTTTGCGCAGCAGCGATTCACCTTCTGCCGTCATGACCACGGTGTATTTGCTGTCCGCCTGGAAGTAGGCAATATCATCGACCATGATGAGCCGGGTTTCATTACCTACGCTGGCAGTGATCCACACCAGCGGTGCAGGTTTGGGCATGTCCGCCGGGCCGCCGCTGAGCTGGCGCACCAGTGTGCTGATGGCCTGCAAATCTGCCGTGCCGGTCAGCGCACGCATTTGCAGGCGTTTGACGGTGGCTAGCAATCTGTCCTGAGTAATCGGCTTCAACAGATAATCGACAGCACCTTTTTCAAATGCATCAATCGCATACTGGTTATAGGCAGTGATAAACACGATCTGGCTTTGCGGGCTGACCTCGGTCATGGCGGCGGCCACTTCCAGACCGCTCAAACCTGGCATACGAATATCAAGAAACACCACATCTGGCTGATGCGTGGCAATGGCTTCCAGCGCGCTGCCACCATCATCACAGGCAGCAGCGATTTCCAGATCGGGCCAGGCCATGCTCAGTTGTTGCAACAAGGCTTCACGCAACAGGCTCTCATCTTCGGCGACAACGCACTTAGGCATGATGTTCTCCCTTGATGGTTACAACGGGTACGGTGATCGTGGCTGCAACCCCGCTTGGGAAATTACCAACCAACACAAAACTCGCCGCATTGCCATGCGCCAGACGCAGGCGTTCACGCACATTCTTCAAACCTATGCCGGTCCCGCCAATCTCTGTTCCCAGTCCATTGCCATCATCAGCGACGGTGACCGCAACATTACCCTCATGCTGTCTGGCGATGATCCATATCGTGCCGCCGCCAGTCTTGGGTTCCAGGCCATGCTTGATGGCGTTTTCCACCAGGGTTTGCAACATCATCATGGGGAAGGGCAGGGATTTCAATTCTGTTGGCACTTGTATTTGTATGTTCAGGCGCACACCCATGCGTATCTTCATGATGTCGAGATAGGCGATGGATCTTTCCAGTTCTTCACCTATGGTAGAGGCAGTATCTTCGGTGCGTGGCAGGGAATGACGCAAATAGGTAATCAGGTTGCCCAGCATTTGATCAGCCGCTGCCGGATCAGCGCGCGTCAATAATTGCGCACTGGCCAGAGTGTTGTACAGGAAGTGTGGTTCCACTTGTGCATGCAGCAAATTCAGTTTGGCTACCGTTAATTCTTTTTCCGTTACAGATTGGGCAGCGCTGGCTTTTTCCTTGCGCCTGCGTTCTGCAATGCGGCGGGTGATGGCTCGGGTGATGGCTTCGGCATTTTCCAGATTGGTGCCATTATCCACAAGGAAGAAATCTGTCCAGGCAGGGCGTTCCGGTTCACAAATCAGGGTCAGGCTGCCTATGCCATCGCCGGGGGTGATGGTGGCGAGAATTTGGTTGCGCTTGGTCGTCAGAAAATCGAGTACTTTCAAGTCATCAATGAAGTTAGCCTGGTAAGGGTCTATGCGTTTGATCTTGGCGCGTATCTGCAGGCTGTCCCTGGCACTCTCGGTATCCTCTGCTCCCGGCAATTCGCGGATGGCGGCATCGACCAGTTCAAAAGCTTCACTGGCTTCCAGCGGGATTTCTATCTGGCGGCGCTGGCGGTTGGCCAGTGTATTGGTATCGACCTTACTGGCAATCAGACGCACCCGGCGCAAATGGGAAAAGCTGATGCCCATGACCAGGGCCACGAGACTGAGAGGGACGAGAATAAATTCCCCCGGCATGTGGTTTCTGAAAATGCCATTCACGATCAAGATCGTAGTGAACAGGATCAGCAGCCCCCAGCCAAAACTGGCGCGTAAGATAAACCAGATAGTCGTGAACATGATTATTTCCTTCTTATTTGCGATTGCTGCCAAGAATAATTGCCTGCGCGGCTTTCGTCTCGCATTTTCCGACGAAAGCAAAAAAAATCTGATGAATACGGGAAACATGGGATCAAAGCCAGTCCTGTCATGGACTGGTTCTTAGTAAGCTCTATAAAAAAACTTGCATCTTTACTGTGTGGCGCATAGTATTATGCTGTGTGTGACACAGTATGGGCAAAAAAAGGAATCAAAGACATGTCAGAAGACAGACTGGACAAAATGCGTCTGGAATTACGGCGCGGCGCATTGGTGTTGGCCGTACTGGGCTCATTGCGAAAGGCGCAGTATGGCTATTCCCTGCGCAAAGCCTTGCTCGATCATGGGCTGGATATAGATGAAGGCACTTTGTATCCTCTGGTCCGGCGGCTGGCTGACCAGGGTTTGCTGGACAGTGAATGGCGACAGGGTGAAGGCCGCGAGAGGCGTTATTACATCCTGTCGCCCGCAGGTGTGGAATTGCTGGAAAAACTCACACAGGAATGGCAAGCCTTGAATGGCACGCTGACTACTATTTTGGAGACTGGACAATGACTCTGCTGCAAAAATACATACATGCGGTGAAACAGGAATTGCCGCTGGCGCAAAGAGAAGACATAGGCCGTGAATTGCAGGCCAATATACTTGATCAGCTGGATGCCATCCGTGAGCAAACCGGCAGGGAGGCGACCGAGGGCGAAGTCGCAGTTATATTGGAAAAGCTGGGTCATCCAGCGCAGGTAGCAGCGCGTTATATGCCAGTCACACCATTGGTCAGCAGTGAATTAATGCCCGCCTATAAGCTGGTCATGAGCTATGCTTTGGGTATTACCTTGCTGTTGCAAACGCTGAAAAGCGCCACAGTGTTTTTACAGGCAGAGCATTACAAGATTTGGCAGGCATTGATGCAATTACTGGCTGGATTTATTGATCAGGCAACGCTGGTCTTCACTTCGGTGACGATCGCGTTTTATCTGGCTGCCAAAAGTGGAGTGTTACCCAACTGGGCTGATAACAAGACTTGGCGGGCGCAAGATTTACCGGCACAGGAATACGATTGGCAAAAGATACGCGGTAGCGACATCATCACTGATTTATCTAGCTGTGGTTTTATGCTGTTGTTGATCTGGCATAAATTGTGGATGTCAGACACCAGCCTGCAACAGTTGCGTGTGGATTTTTCACCAGCCATTGCAAGCTATCTGCCGTGGATGACTGCACTGCTGCTGTGCTCCATCGCATTTTGCATATGGTGTGCAATACGGCCTGTGTGGAGTAAATTGAAACTGCAATTAAACATAGTACAAAATACCATGTATGCTGCATTGTTCTTTTTGTTCAGTCAGCTTGAGGCATTGATATATAACATAGGTTTGCCAGCTATACTGGACCTGCAAAGGCTGGACCGTGGTATACGCCTGGCCTGTCTTGGTTATGCCTTGTACTTGCTGTATGAATGCGTGCGGGATGGGCGTCGCTTGCAACAACTCGGTGGGGCTGTGGTTGATGCCAGGTTGTCCGGCTAAGTGCATGACAGCTTGCCCGATTTTTAGAATTTTTTAGAAAGTCAGAGAGTTCAGATATGGATATAGATCCCGTGGAAACCGTAGAGCAATTAACAGAACAGCAGGAAGAAGCCAGGCAAGACAAGGCCACCCGCCAGTTGAATATCTGGGTTGCCATCACCGTGGCTTTGCTGGCGACCTTCATGGGCATCTGCAAGGTCAAGGATGACAATATCGTCCAGGCCATGCAGCAATCACAAGCCAACAAGATAGATCACTGGGCCTTTTACCAGGCCAGGAATATGCGTGAAGAACTGGCCAAATCAACAGAGTTGCAACTGCGTCTGGCCTCCAAAAATGCGCCTGCCGACCAGAAGGCAGAGTATCAGGCAGCCATAGACAGTTATGCGAAGCTAGGCAAAGAGCAGCACGAGAAAAAAGAAGAGTTGAAAAAGCAGGCTGAACAAGACCAGATCGATTATGACAACGCCAATTACAAGGATGATCAATTCGACTTGTCAGATGCCTTGCTGGCGATCGCCATTTCTTTGCTGGCAGTGACTGCCCTGACCCGGCAACGCTGGCTGTATTTTCTGACCCTGGTGCCGACTGGTTTTGGTGTGTTGATGGGTTTGGCTGGATTGATGGGCTGGCATATACATCCCACAGCGCTGGTACTTTTGTTGTCTTGAGGGAATGGGCGGTAGCAAAAATGCGGCAGCACCAAGAGCATAAATTTAATGTTTGAAAAGTTTAATTTATGCTATCTTATTTGACGATTGTCGGGTTTAACGTAAATTCTTTTTGCGTGAAGCACCTGGCATACTCACCATCAAACTCGCCATCAAATTCGCTGTCAAACTCGCCGTCAAACCCCACCTGAGCATAAAGGCCGCATATGGATATCAAACTGAATTTCATCAACAATTCGAATGACACGAATAATTCCAGTGTCGTGATTTTTCAAAAAAATGTTGCGACCAATTTTGATGAAACTGCAGTGGCGTGGAAGGTCATAGAAAATTGTGGCGTTGGTGATAACCACCCTTTCACCTATCCATTGAGTTCTCATGTGAGTGCCAGTGATTCGTGGGGCAATTACACCCCCAAGCTTGTTGCGCAAAATGGGAATTTGTTCCATGTGGCATTGAGCAGTTCTGGCACACAATTATCACTGGCTGGCGATGCGAGCAATCAGGCGCAGATACATGTAGCGAACGAATTGCCCAAAGGGGCTGTCAATGCGTCGATCTACAAGGATGGCACTTTGCTGGCGACTCACACATCCGTGGCACCAGGGCAAAAAGCCGCATTCGAATTCAAACCTACCATCTGGATAGGTGTTGCTTCCCAGGTGGTCCAGGGGCAGGTCATGAACTCTGCGATCATCTCCGACCTCAATACTGAACTGTCTTTGCTTGGCATAGCCGGGGCCGATATCATCATGACAGGCGGCGGCCCAGGTGCGAATTCCACACCTTTTGTTTTTCATCTTGAAAATATAGTCTTTGCCTGATGTCACGCATGCTGCCTGCCACGCTAGTGCTGTGATTTGCACCAAAACCTCACATTAAAACCAAAGGGCTTGATATGGATGTTCAACTGAACTTCATCAATAATTCGAATGACGTCAATAATTCAGAAGTCGTCATTTTCCAAAAAAATGTGTCAACGTATTTTGACGAATTGTCCGTTGCCTGGATGGTCATCAAATACTGCGGTGTTGGTGACAACCACCCATTTACTTTTCCCATGAGCATGACTGTCGGAGCGAGTGATTCATGGGGTAACCATACACCGCAAATGGGCGCTGAATATGGCAAACTATATTGTATGAGGCTAACGTCTTCCGGTGACAGTTTGGTTGATTGTGGCGATGGCACCAGTGCCAAGGAAGTACAAGTGCTTAATGACTTGTCGAAAGGTGCTATCAATGCATCCATTTATAAGAATGGGAAATTGCTGGCGATCAAAACTTCCATCGCTCCGCGGCAAAAAGCCGTATTTGAATTCAAGCCAACAATCTGGATAGGTGTTGCCTCTCAGGTTGAGCAAGGTCGGGTCATGAACTCGGCCATTATGTACGACATCAACACCGAATTGTCACTGCTAGGTATTGCGAGTGCGGATATTGTCATGACCGGTGGTGGCCCAGGTCGCAATCCCGCACCTTTTTCTTTTAAACTGGAAAATATCGTCATGGCCTGAGGCCATGTTCAGGGCTTGCCAGATGGGTCCAGTCTGATCACCGCCATCGGTGGCGGCTCATTCGGCAGCCATTTTTGATGGATGCGGGCGAAGTGACCTTCTTTCTTCAGCCAGCGCAAGGCATCTTCCCAGACCTTGATGGTGTTAGCCGGAGTTGATGTCGAAAAAGCCAGGTACAGTTCCAGGCTGTCGAGGATTTTGACTTTTTCCACTTCATCGGCAGAACGACCGATTTCCTTGAGCACGGATGACACCACCAGGCTACCTTCCACCCATAAATCAAAGCGTTTGGCCAGCAACATATTGGCGATGATTTGTGGTGTCGGTGCCTGCTCAATATTTTGAAACCCCTTCTTGCGTGCGGTATCTGCAAAGATGCTGGAACGGTAAGCACCCACCTTGAGTTTTTGTATCTCATCGCCCATGCTGAGCAGGCGTGAAGCATTGCCTTTGCGTGTATATAAAGACGTGGTCGAGATGGCGATGGGCCCTAGCAAGACCATGAGCTTTTCGCGCTCTTCTGATCTGCCGACGGTGAATAACAGGGTATTGGGTTCTTCCAGCAAAGCCTTGTAACCGCGTGCCCAGGGCACGACTTGTATGGGCTGGCTGCTGCCTATATGTGCCTGCATGGCTTGCACGACTTCTACTGCCATGCCTTCTGCTTTATTGCCGCTGCCAAAGCTGATGGGCGGCCAGTCTTCAGTAAAAATTTGCAGTTCTTGCGCTTGTGCCTGAATTATAAAACTGGACAAAGCCAATATACAAACCAGCAAGGTTTTAAGCAGTGCAGAATAGCTGGTGAAGGAGGGAGGATTTTCCGGGCGCATCTTGAACCATTATCTTATTGTGCAAAGTGCAAGAGGCATTTGCGGACTGTGATGATAGTATAGAGACTGTATTTAAGAGACAGTATTGAGAGTACTTTGCAAGCTAATCGTATTACCGGAATTTACAACAATTGCCGACCCGATGATAGTTGTATGCGAAAACTGTGTTGGTTAAACCGCATGGCGACACAGTTTTCTACAAATGGGATTTGATTTTCAAAGGCCGATTAGTTTTTTTCTGTGCCTGGTTTTGCTGCCATCCTTAACTCCAGTGCCTTTTGAAAGTCCATAAGCGTACCGCTGCGACCATGTACGCCGACCAGTTGCTGTACTTGAAGCTGATGTTGTTTGATTAAGCTATCGAGCTCCAGGCCGACATCAAATACTGGTGGGATAGGGCCGACTTCAGGCAGATAGAACAGGTCACCCTGAAACAAGGTCTGACTGGTTTTGTCATATGCCACCAGCATGTCTGAGGCATGGCTGCTTGCCATTGGGTAAATACGGATGCTGCGCCCACCCAGATCCAGATCTCGTGGGGCGCTGACTTCCTGCACCTTGCTGGCAACTTCCTGACCCAGTTGCCGTTCAACCGCCAGCTTGCCATCCTTGCCAGTCAAAATCTGTACACCTTCCTGCATATACGATGACGTACCGGCGATATGGTCGCGATGGGTATGCGACAGCACGACATAGGCAAGTTTGCGGCCGGGTGCGGTCTGCTCTATCAATGCCCTGACCTTGGCGGCTTCGGCAGTACTGATGGGCGCATCATAAATTGCTACGCTATGTGTACCTACTGAAAAGCTCGTGTGATAGCCGGATTCGCTACCATCGATTCGGTAAGTGCCGGGGGCTATCATGGTGGCGCGGAATGCGCCTTTGTCTTGCTTTTCTATATAGCCTGCTGGCAAGTCAAAAGTGTGGGCATCAAGATGCTCAGGCACTTGAGCCGTGATACTCCATCGCAGTACCAGCTTGTCACCATTTTTGACAGTGATCTGCCGGGGCTGTTTGAAATTTTGTACTGTGCTGTAGTCTGCATATTCATAAGTGGAGCTTGCGGTTTTAGCGCTCAGGGGCTGGCCGCTACTGCGCTCAATGATCATGCTGGCAGGCCGTCCTGCAGCATCATTGAAATTTATCTGTTCGTATTTTTCATTCTCTGCGCCAGGCAGCTTGGCAGACATGCGCATGCTGGCATGTTTCAGTAACAATGCCGGGCTCAGGAAGAGCAAGTCGGCGTATTCCTTGCGTGCCTCGGTTGCACTGTCCCTGTCTATCTCAATACCCTGCCGCCATTGCAGCAAGTCTACCTCCGCTATACCATCTTTGTTACCAGTAGTCAGGAATTGAAACCTTATATTGCCTGGCCAGAGCGATTCACTGACGGTGCGGAACTGTCCATCGTTTTGCAATATCAGTTGCTGTTTGAGCTTGATTTCCTGCACGGCATTCTGTGGTGTTGCAGCCTGGTGCGAAGCATAGCGTGCACCCTGCATATCGAGGATGACTGCAAAGGCAGGGGAAATTGTCTGGGCAACTACGCTGCTACCGGAAAACAAAATGCATACACCGGCAAAGGGTGGCAGCTGCGGCAACCGCTGTAATAGTCTTAATAGTCGCAATGTATGTAATGTAAGCATCGTAGCCTCTGATTATGTGTGAACGAAGTGAACTTGTATGCCTGCGAATGGCATCTCAGTTTGGGCAAAAGACTGGAGGACTGGTTCAACAAAACCAAACCTCTGCAGCATGCTTTCGTCACATCTTGATAGCGCGGCTAACAGGATGTTCTGGAGTATTTAATTCGGGGAGACGATCTGAGGAAAACAATCGTCAGGCAAGAACATCAGCTTGGCAGTACGCTGAGTAAGGCAGAGAAGTGCAGAAAAGAGTGGGAAAGAAAAAAGCCAGCCCTGCATCTAGTGTGACCGGACAGGCTGGCTTTTTAAGCTTAAGGATTTTAGGACTAACGCTCGCTCAAACCACGTATTTTTGCATTGCGTGGATCATCCTTTTCCTTCGGTGGTTCAGCTCTTGGAGCAGGTGCTGGTGCGGGGGCCGGTGCAGGCGTTGCCCGTGGTGCAGGTGCGGGCATCGGCGCTGGTGCAGGCGTATGCACGGCTGGTGCCGGAGCCTGTCTTTGTTCCATTCTCTGCTCCATGCGAGGTGCTGGCTGTATCATGGGTGCCTGTACTGGAGCTCTCTCTACCGGCCTTTCCGCTGGCCTTTCTACAGGTGCAACAGGCACAGGCCTTTCCCTGGCACGCTCAACCGCTCTTTCATTGCCACGGTCTATGCGTTCTGGCTGGCGCTCAACACGGTTTTCGTGTTGCGGATTATTGTTGAAACTATTGCCATAGCGGGACGACCTGTCGTTGCTTTCAGACCTGACTTCAGGCCTGGCCTGATTCACAGTACCAGGCGAATTCATGATGGCATTATTGGCCGGTGTATTGGCATTTGGCGTACGCACAGGCGGTGTATTGTTGATGACATTAACTGGTGGCGCGACATTATTGTTGGGCTGTACATTTACTGCTGGAGCCGCAGGTGTTGCCGGTGCAATATTAACTTGTGGCCTCTGGTTGTAATTGTTGCCGCCCTGATTGATGCCTTGATTAACGCCTTGATTGCTATTGTCGCGAGTTCCATTGCCATATTGACGTGGCGCATTGCCCTGTATTTCCGGGCTACGGTTCATATTGCCCATGCCCTGATGGGCTGGATTATTTGCCGGGGCAATACTATTACTGTTGGCAGGCGGTGTGTTGACTGCATTTGAAATAATGCCTGATACGGTATTTGCCGGAGCAGCCGGTGCCGCCAGATTATTTTGTCCACGTGGGTTGCCATTCACTTCTGCCGGACGGTTCACTGGCCTGGCTTCATTTGGGTTCAAATTGGTAATCGTGCCCGCAGTGCGTGCAGGTGGCATGTCCAGATTTCTTTGTCTGAATTGTTCACCGCTACGCAAGTTACCCTGGCGTGCTTCACCAAAGCGATTATTATTGACCGGTGTGATATTCGGTGCCTCAGTGACTACCACCGGCGCCTGGCGTGTTTGTACTGCCGCGACAGGATTTCTGGAGACTGGTAATACATGCTCGCCACGTACAAAGGTATTGGTCGGTACGATGGTCACGGCATTGCGCACGTTCTGGTTCACAAAGCGGGCATTGGTGATGCTGCTGTTGACCACCATGTTTTGATTCAGGCGCTGTATATACTGATTATTGTGGGAGTAGCCAGGCCTGTAGACTTCGCCAGGCCCCAGCGGGAACCAGGCGACAGATGGATGAGAACCTGGTTTGCTGCCATAATTATTGTTAATGTAAGTGGTGCCGCCGACAAAGGCCACCAGTGCTGGCGCATATACCGGGCGCACATGGTGTTGTCGTGGGCCAGGTACCCAGGCCCAGCGTGTGCCTACATAAGCCCAGCGGCCATAATGGTAAGGTGCAAATCCCCAGGGGGCACGGTCTACCCAGGTCCAGCCCCAAGGCGCAACCCAGACCCAGCTACCATCGCGGTAAGGTGCCCAGGTGGCACTGACCTGGCGCGGGTACCAGACTGCACCATAGTCGGCGGTGGTTTCCCATGCGCCATATTGGTCAAGCTGTTCATAGCCTATGACTTCACGCGAGACATAACGCACGGTTTCCAGATTTTCTTCAGCACGGTCACGGTCAGCTGCCCACATGTCAAATGTATCGGGCGGCGGTACGTAGCCTATATTCGTGTGTTGCAGGTTACTGCCAGAGAAACGTGATTGTTCACCTTGCCTGATGGTGACAGTATCGCGCTCGCCACGGGCGATGGCTGTGCCACGCCGCACCAGCACGGTGGTGGTGTTGTCATCGTTGACATTGATCCTGTATTCGCCAGGCTCTTGCAGCGAGAACACCAGATTTGGCGTGCGTATGTCAAAGTTTTCTTTATTGCTGAGTTCACGCACGCGTATCACCATGCTGCCCTGGTTCAAGTCAATTTGCGTGTTGTCGTCATCCAGCAAGCTAAAACTGATGCGTGTATTTTCTGCCATGCGCAAGGCATTCGGCCCCACATGCAATTCCGCCTTACCGGCATAAGGGACTTGCAGACTGTCGCCAGTAGAAATAGGGCGGTTTTGTACCAGCGAGCTCCAGCTATTGGTGCCTGCATCGGCGAAGCTGACATTGCCATAGGAGTAACTGACCCTGGCAACACGCCCTGGCGGCTCATCCTGAGCATAGGCCGCGCCTATATAAAACAGGCTGGCCACGGCCAAAGCGGCAATTTTCAATAAGGGTTTGCAACGCGATTGAGTATTTGCTGACATGAATTTCTTCCTGCACGGTAATGGTGACTGAGCAAATCTGCTCCATATATCCCTTAACGCACGAGCAGGCGATTTGGATGTCAGGCATTTCACATTATTTGAAATTTCTGCTGTGCATTGCACAAGTTATTGATTTTTGTTCGACTAAATTTCCATATCGGAAGTCTTGCCCAGCCACTGCCGACCCAGGGCGATCAGTTCAGCATTAAATTCTGGCTGCAAAGAAAAATGCCCCCAGTCAATTTCTGCATATGCTTTTTGACCTGACAGGTGCTGGTAACAATCCCGTGTGAGTTGCGGGTTGACCATCTTGTCCCGTTTTTGGTTGATGACCAGTACCGATACTTGCGTATTTTCCTCCAGCGGTATGGCAAATGCAGTGTTCAGCATGCTGGCGAAGTAGCGTGCCGTGACGGTGCGCAGGGTCAGCGGGTCGGCTTGCCATTTGGCATAGAAACCTGTTGCCAGGTCGCGTTCATCCATCATGTTTTCAAAACGCGCCAGCGGGCGGTAAGGCAGGCGCATGCCTGGTGCCAGTCTGGCCAGCAGGCCACTCATCGCTCTGCATGCCCTGGCCAACCCGGGGATTTTTGCCAGGATCGCAAAGCGGGTAAATGCCAGGCCAGTAACCGGATCGCCAAAGTCAAACAGGTTCAGGCAGACAGCAGCAACTGGCGGCCTTCCCTGCGTTGCCATTACAGCTGCCGCAGCATAAGTCAGGCCACCGCCTATACTGCCACCGCACAGATAAAGTAAGCCACGGAATTCTTGCCTGGCCCAAGATGCCACATCGACGATGTTTTGAACTGCCTCAGCCACCGTAAAATCCCCCATAGCACCGCCAGACCGCCCCTGGCCTTTCTGGTCAGGCACGATGACTGTATAGCCCTGTTCATAAAAAGCCAGCGCCAGGCCAACAAACAAGCCGCCATAGCCACCGCCGCCGTGATTCAGTATCAATACAGGGGCAGCTTTGCCCTGTTGCTGGTACAGATCTATGTGCAACTCCACGCCTGTGGATTGCAGGTGGCGGGTTTGCACCACAGCCTGCACGCGTGCCAGCAAGGCAGGGTCGTGGTAGCAGTGCCAGTAAGTCTGGTTTGAGCGGGCTTGATTGAGTTTCATGATATTTAGATGAGGAAGAATGCATGGCTTTGGAGGTGATCTATAATATGAATAATCATTCACATTGTCTATTCGCATTCGGAGGCTGGTTTTTGCCATGACTAAATCACGCGTACAGCCTTTAAAACAGCCTTCTCAGCAACGTTCCAAGGTCACGGTGCAGGCAATTCTGGAAGCGGCTATTCATGTTTTCGATGAGTTTGGCTATGCCGCTGGCACTACTTCGCGCATTGCCAGCCGGGCCGGAGTGTCGATAGGTTCTCTCTATCAATACTTCCCTAACAAGGATGCAATACTGACGGCTCTGGCAGAACAGCATATGGCCGAGGGCCTGGCACTCAGTGTGCGCCTGCTGGAAACCCTGCGCACGAGTACCCTGGCGCTGGAGCCGGTATTGCATGACATCGTGGGTCATATGATTGCCTTGCATGACAACAATCCTGGCTTGCACAGGTTGCTATATGAAGAAGGCTTGCTGCCTGCGCAGTTGCGGCAGATCGCCAAACAGGCGGAGCAGTTTTTGATAGAGGAGGTGGCGCGTTGCCTGAGTTTGCGTCCTGACGTTGCCGCTGTTGCAGACCGCCAGATGCAGGCCTACTTTGTCGTGCACGCGATAGAACATTTCACCCACAGGCTGGTGATAGACCAGGCACCGCTGGAGTTTCAGTTACGGGGCAAGAGTGAATTGGTCAGTATGTTGCAGAGGTATTTGCGGGCGTAGACTCGTAGGTTGGGCTACGTTTCATCAGCCCAACACTGGGCCTCTGCAAACGTATACGTTATTTAAACGCTGAGTGTTGGGCTGGTAAAGCGTAGCCCAACCTACAAACGTAGCCCAACCTACAATACAACTACATCATCACATTGATGATGGCATTACCTATACCCAGGATAGCCGCACCTGAGATCAGACCAGCACTGATGGCTTCACAGCCCTCTACCCAGAAGGTATGACCTTTCGTGCCTTTTTCTGCATTTCGCTTGCCCATATACCAGAATATCAAGGCACCCAGCCACATGGCGAAGCAGGATTCTGGTGGCAAGACTACGCCAAGGCCTATGGAGACAGCAGACAGCGGCAGGTGGCCACGGGTGATGACATTGGTCACTTCGATGAACACTGCGCACAGGCCAGCTACCGCCATGGCGATGATGGCAGAAGTCGGCAAGCCACTCACGCCCTTGGCAATGATCTCGGCGACACCCTTCCACTGCAAGGCAGACGGGAAAGCGAATTGCTCGCTGACGATAGTTGCCGTGCTGCGCAAACCGTTCGCATCTGGTGGCAAGAACAGCAGGAAAAACAGCGGCACACAAGCCAGTGCACCAGAGACGATGCCGATGATATGGCCGATGACCTGGTGACGCGGTTTGCCACCCAGCATATAACCAGGCTTGATATCAGACAGCAGTGAAGAGGCATTGAAAGCGATGTCTGCAGTCATACCGGCTGGTAACAGGTTGTTGGCCGGATTGCTGCGGTCTATCGCACCCATGCTGAATTGCGTGATCTTGGCCAGCGCACCGATAGGTGCCCAGGAAGTCAACGCCATCGCATTGATACAGATGATGGTCAGCACGAAGATCAGCGGAAAGGCGATCAGCGCCATGATGTAAGGCACGCCAAACAAGGTATTCACCAGCCAGGCAGCCAGTGCGCACAAGATCGGTACACCTACATAAGAAATCCACAGCGGCACTTCGATGTCCTTCAAAGGATCGGGCCCTATATCTTTTTCTTTCTTGCCACCACCCGTCATGGATTTGAAGGCCGCCTTGAACAGCTCAGGTTTCGCCAGCAAGCCCACCATAGAACCGACCACCATCATGGTCACAGCCCACCACAAACCCCATTGATTGACAATCTCGGTACGGGAAATCGCCACTACCGTGCCATTCGGCAAAGTGCGGGCAGCGATATCGCCGTTCTGTATCATCCACGGTGCCAGGATGACAAAGTTGATGAAGGCACCCAGCATGACGCTACTGGCAACCCGTATGCCCATCAGGCCACCGACACCAAACATGGCAACGTCAAGGTTCAGGCGCAAGCCCAGTTGGCGTATGTCAGTACCCATGATCTTGGGTAGCCACCACTGGAATTTGGTGGCAGCCACATAGTAATAAGTATCCAGACGTTCTTGTAGGTACCAGGGCTCTGTCATACCGGCCCATTTATCCATGCGCAAAATCTTGAACTGGATCAGGCGCATCCAGCCATCGCTGACGATGACCTGGTACAGACCAGCGAACAGACTGGTATAGCCTAGCAGCTTGGCTTTGTAGATGCCTCCGCCTGCACCATCGGTATACAGCGAATCGAGAACCACACCGCAGGCGCGTCCTTCGGGGAAGGGCAATTGATCTTCATTGACAAAGCGGCGCTTCAGCGGGAAGGCGACCAGTACACCAATCAGCGCCACCACAATGACCCAGACCAGCATCTGCCACCATGGGATGATCTTGCCGGTGATCAGCATATACGCTGCCAGGCTGGAAATCATGGGGTTGATCATGTAGCCCGCAGCTGTGGCGATGGATTGCGTGCAATTGTTTTCCAAAATGCTATAGTCAGCAGTGACGCCCATGCTATGCAAAATCTTGAAAATCGCAAACGACAAAATAACCGAAGTCAGGCCAACACCAATACCAATGCCCGTTTTGGCACCGATATACAGCGCCGTCGCGGCCAGTATGCCACCCAGCAAGAAACCGGTCAGGGCCGAGCGCAGGGTCAGTTGCGCCATGTCCTTGCGGTAGACATTATCAAACCACCACTGATCTTTCTGTCGTCGTGTCCAGGTACGTATCTGTTCATCATCCAGCTGTTGCAGAGCCATGTATCCTCCAATTTTATGTAAGGACTTGCGCAAAACCACCCCGACCGCACAGCAAAGACTGGCAGTAACAATTTTGCGTAAGTCCTGATTGTGATTTGCTGCCTTATGGGCCGCATATCTATCCTCAGTGTCACGCCATGGCTCAATTTTTGTAAGGATGAGCTTAGGCGGTAGCGCAATATAGTGTTAGCTGAACAGCATGTCAATTTTTGTGCACTGCGCTGACGAAAACAGCCTGAACTTGAGCAAGTTTCAGGCGTCTAATGGCAGTAAAATGCTGGCAACAATATTTCTATAAATACATGCGGAGATCGCTTTATGACATTGACACTGAACCAGATTGCAGAAGCCTATGTAAAACTCGTCCTGGCGGTAGGCCAGCATGACCCCGGCTATGTCGATGCCTATTATGGCCCGCCCGAATGGCAGGCAGCATCCCAAAAACTGCCTCTGGCAGAATTGTTGCAGCAAGCTGAAGAATTGACGAAACAGGCACAGTCCCTGCCGCCTGCAGAGGCGGGACAAGAGCTGCGCCAGGATTTTTTGCGCTTGCATGTCGCCGCAGTGCGTACTTACATCGCCCATCTGGCAGGCCATAAACTGTCTTTCGATGATGAGTCAGTCGCCTTGTACGATGCCCGCTCGCCCGATTTGAGTCCGGCAGACTTCGACCCCATCCTGGCCCAACTGAGCCAGCTCTTGCCGGGCGAAGGTGATTTGAATACCCGCCTTTCTGCCTATGCGAAGCAGTTTGAAATCCCGCAAGACAAGCTCGATGCAGTGTTCAAGGCCGCCATCAATGAATCCCGCGCACGCACCAGAAAATACATCAGCCTGCCGGAAGAAGAAAATTTTGAGATTGAATATGTCAAGGACCAGGTCTGGAGTGCCTACAACTGGTACAAGGGCAATAGCTATAGCCTGATACAGGTGAATACCGACTTCCCCATGTTCATCAGCCGTGCCATTGACCTGGCCAGCCATGAGGGCTACCCCGGCCATCACGTCTTCAACCTGCTCATAGAAAAACACCTGGTCAATGAAAATGCCTGGGTCGAATACAGCGTCTACCCACTGTACTCACCGATGTCTTTCCTGGCCGAGGGCAGTGCCAACTACGGCATAGAAGTCGCCTTCCCGTATGCCGAGCGCATGGTCTTTGAAAAAGAAATCCTGTTCCCGCTGGCAGGCATAGACCCGGCCAAAGTGGAACATTACTATCAGGTGCAGGAAGTCCTGCAAAAACTGACTTATGCTGGCAATATGGTCGCCAAGCAGTATCTTGATGGCGACATAGCTACTGAAGCTGCCGTCGCAATGCTGATGAAATATGCCTTGTCTGACGAAGCCAGATCACGGCAACGCCTGCGCTTCATGGAAAAGCATAGATCCTACGTCATCAACTACAACCTTGGTCAGGATATGACCAAGGCCTATGTAGAAAAACTTGCCAAGCCGGGCGATGAACAAAGCCGCTGGCAAGTCTTTGCCGAGTTGTTGTCCAAACCCCGCACCGCTTCCATGATGAAGGTCTAAGGCTCTGACAGCATAGGTATCTTACGCGCCTTGTCGACATCCGGACTGCGGTAAGCTTTTTCCGGTATGGTCGATAAGGTCGATGCATGTACCTGCTGATTATCGAGTCCATAGAACTTCTGGAAACTCATGATCAGTGGCTGCCACTTGTCCGGGTCTATGCGGTCAGGGTTGCCATCTTGCAGTAGAGATGCATCGACATGCAGGCGTTGTACGCGTAGCTCGAAAGTCAGTATGCCACCCTTGAGCATGGCTTCATCATCTGCAATGCCATGCATGGCGGCGACTGTGCATTCCTGCTGCACCAGGCATTCCTGCACCCGTGCTGCCGACACGGTTTCTGATGCTTGCGACGTCAGGCCTGCCAGTTCAAATTTATTTCTCTCCAGCCGGTAGCCGCGCGCTACCTTCCAAGGCGACATGGCGTCCGAGCCTGTCGTCAGCGCAAGTTTGTTGACGGCGGCTACCTCATTGACAGATGCCAGGTTGAGTACGCACTGGCCGTTTCTTTTCAGGTTGCGGGCAGTTTGTGAGCTGGAGCCCACACCGATAACGGCGCGCCAGCCCAGCCAGAAAATAGACGAAATCGGGGCAAGGTTGAAACTGCCATCTTCATTGACAGTGCTGACCAGGATGACGGGGGTGCCGAAATAGAGTATGGCTGATTCGCTGCTGATGTGCATGGTGTCCTCGCATATGGATTGTTGATGGAGGAAGTATGCGGTGTGTTTTTTGTTTGGGCTGGCTGGAAACGGACAGGGGATTTTGCACATGAATATAGAATTTCAATAAGCTTTATCAGGCTTGTCGGCTTTAAATTACGTGCTATCTTTTTAACGTCATTCCAGCGTGCTTTTGGCTGGAATCCACCGGGCTGGCGCTCCAGTGGCGTTCATGGCATGCCGTGTCATTTGTTAGATGCCATGTGTTGATTAAAACGATTGCCCTTCGTAGAACCAAGCCGGGTCTCGGCCCGGCAGCCGAAATACTTTCTTTGCGTCCCTTCCAAAGAACGTATTCAAAGAAAGGCGACCCAGGCGTCGTCGCCCCTGCGGGGTTCCCATTTGTGCAGTACAGAAAATGGGAAAGTCCGAAAACTCGCCTTCGGCCTTGCTTTAGGAGCATGCGCTTGCAGGCGCATGCCGTTACGCAGGCGAGATGCATGCACCTCGAAACCCCTGCTACACCTCAAACATCGGCCTTTCTCTTTCCATTTTCTGTACTGCACAAATGGCGGCTACACATGGGAACTACTGAAAGTCAAAAACAACGGCAAACCCAACAGCAACGGCAAACCCAACAGCAACGGCAAACCCAACAGCAACAGCAACAGCAACAGCAACAGCAACAGCAACAGCAACAGC
>JAZJXP010000056.1:99422-116517 GCA_040390835.1 Pseudomonadota bacterium | reverse complement strand
TTCTATTAACGTTTCTGAATCAGGTTACGTTTACTTAATCAGAGATTCCCTAGTAGAATAATTCCCAGGATAGTGACAATAATTTGATCACCACGACTGGCAGACTATTTTTTGCCATCACTCAAGGCATAGGCAACAATCGCATTGGCATGCCCATGCCCCATTTCATGCTCAGCCTTGAGCTTGTTGACGATCTCCATATGCTTTAATCCCTTGTTCTGCTGAACCAGGTCCAGCCAGTGCTGGATGGGCTTGCCATATTTCTTCTCTATCGATGGGAAATAAGAAGCAGGGCCTTTGATTTTTTCTTCTTCAGACATAGAGTATTTTCTTTTTCAAGTATGTTTTGACGGAAACTGAAACCTCGAGGGTGGACGGGCATCAATGCGTAAATTTCTTAAATTTGAATTTACATGATGGCACGACCAAGGTTAATCTTATCGCAACTTCAAATGGTTCGGGTGTTTTGAAGGAATTGTTTTTACATTCACTATGGGCGAACTTGCGGACGATAATGGCTCGCATCATTAGAATACTCTTAAACTATTATTTTTTATGCTGGAGATGAGTTTGAAAAAATACCCGGCCACATGGTATGAGCGTGTCCCCGCAGAGGTGTTCGCCTGCTTGATACCTGGCGAACTCCAGCTCCTTTTATGCCCGGGCATTGGCCTGGCAAATGGTGGAGCGCGCCGTGATGTGCCGATGGATATTGTAGCCCCGGAATTACGCATGCCCAATACAGCGCTTTGGGTAAAATTTGATGAAGACATGTGCATAGTCAAAGTGTGGAAACGTGATTTGTTGGAGTAATTCACTCAACATAAAGAAGCATTCTTGACTGATCGATTAAGTGTCAATCATCGCAAACTTCCCCGCCAAAAACCCCACCAACGCCCGCACCCGATTTGGTATGAAACGCTGTGCTGGGCAGCAAGGCTTGTAGTAGATAAGTCTCATTCTCCCAATCCATCAGCGCCACCACCAGGCTACCATCTTCCAGCGCTTGCCTGACTCGATCAATGTTTGAATATGATGCCAGCACCGCTTATCGGCCACAAGCAGGCAGTGAGGCATGGTCGACGCTGCGGTCGCCTTTTGGCACGGACTTCTTCCGATCTGCCTTTGTCCAAAGCACAAGATCTTGTACAGATGCCTATTGCGTTCAAAAAACAGGTAATTGTGTTGAATGTGATTTCGCCGCGCGTCCGTTGTACCTTACAAGGCAAGATAGCGTGGCACAAAACCCCCCCTTGTCCATAACTCATTGTCTATATAAAAAACAAGTCTATCGACAGATCTGTGCTTAAATCAGCAAAAAATGAAAGTTGCTCTTGTGATATTCGCTCAATAAGAGAATACTGCATTCAGGCATTGTCAGTGTATTATCGACAAGTCAGGATAGAAACAGCATGAAAGTAGGAAGCCCATGTTCGCTGCTATGCACATTTCCTCAGACTACCTCTGGCGTGTCGCAGTGTGGCATGGGTGCCTGAATAAAATCATGTCTGGGCTCCTGCACATCATGCAGGCATCCTGTTTTTGCATGCTGCTTTGTGCCAGTTCGCTTTCGTTCGCGAACTCGTCCGTGGGCCAGGCTGGTCTGAAGGTCAGTCTCAAATATTTCCCGGTTGGCCCTATCTATGAATACCGCTGGAAGTTGCTTGACCTGGCCCTTGCGCATACCCGGGATGAGGCCAATGTCAGGCTGGAGGCTTTTGCTGAAGAAGTAACCCAGAACCGCGGCATTTCTTTATTGCAGTCGGGTGCGATCGATGTCATTGCCCTGGGCACCAATGCTGAGCGTGAGGCGCAGATGCTGCCGGTTAAAATCGACATCTTGCGTGGCATTATCGGTTATCGTGTTTTGGTGATACGTAAATCAGATCAGGCCGGAATTGCCATAATGGATGAGCAGGCATTGCGCCAACAACTCACTTTTGGTCTGAATAGCCAATGGGCTGATTTGCCGATTTTGCGTGCCAATGGATTTACGGTCGTGACTTCTACTAACTATGAAAACCTGTTTGGCATGCTGGCGGCTGGACGCTTTGATGCATTTACTCGTGGCTTGAATGAGGCTTATCTGGAAATAGAAAAACATAAAGAACAATTTCCACAGTTGATGACAGAAAAAAGCAAGGCGCTGTATTTTCCTTATCCGGTTTATTTCTGGGTTAACAAAGACAATCAACTACTTGCATCGAGAATCGAGCGTGGATTAAAACTGGCTTTGGCAGATGGTTCATTTCGCCAGTTATTCGAGTCTTATCATGCCAAAGAAATAAAGCAACTGGCAAGCGAGAAACGCCAGTTGATCAGGCTCAGCAATCCAGTCTTGCCTACAGGTACAGTAGAACCGGATACCCGTTGGTGGTGGCATTAACGTTTAATGTAAACCCTTGAAGGAAAATCGATGTTCCTGGCGCAGACGCTTTCCCGACGCTTGCTGTACACGATGTTGCCCTGGTATCTGTTGGTTGCCATCAGCATGACAGTGGCACAATTGCTGATCCAGTATGTCAGCGTCAGTCGCGATATTGATGGTGATCTGGCGTCCCTGGGGCAGACGATTGCTCCGCATGTGAGCAATGCTGTATGGGAACTGGACCGTCCGCAACTATTGAGCATAGTGCAAAGTGCCACAAAAAATGCCATCGTTACAGGCGTGCAGGTAGAAACTGCTGCTGGAGAAGTGTTGCTGGAAATGGGAAGTCTTCCCCCCACAACTCAACAGTCAACGGGGTTTTTTACCAGACAGATCAAACGTACCGTCATCCCGCTTTTTTATCATGCTCCGCGTGGCGACAGCCGCCTGCTTGGTCAATTAAAAATGTATTCTGGTCACGGCGTTATCTGGGATCGCGTCAAATACGGTTTCCTGATCGTGCTACTCAATTCTATTGTAGTCACCAGTGCTTTGTGGCTGTTTTTTTTATGGACCATACGCTACCGTTTATCGAATTCTGTGACTACGGTTGCCACCGCAGTAGCGAACTGGCGTTTTCGCTCCAGCGATATGCCCATGGAAGATATTACCTATCCTTATCGTGATGAGCTTGGCGAGCTGGTCAAGGCTTTCAATGAAGGCAGGCAGCAATTATTTGTATCCTTGCAGGAGCTCGATGAACTGAATCGCAATCTGGAAAAAAACGTTGTTGAGCGTACCCAGGAATTGCAAACGGCCAAGGAACAGGCAGAGTCTGCCAATCTTGCGAAAGGGCAGTTTCTGGCGAATATGAGTCATGAAATTCGCACGCCCATGAATGCAGTGCTGGGCATGCTTTATCTCGCCCTTAAAGGTGACCTGAGTCCGGTGCAGCGCAATTATTTGAGCAAGGCACAAGGGGCAGCCCGTTCACTACTGGGCATCATCAATGACATACTTGATTTTTCAAAGATAGCAGCAGGCAAGCTGGAGATGGAGCATATTGAGTTTTCACTGGAAGCCGTGCTTGAACAACTTAGCGATGCCATCAGTTATCAGGCTGAACACAAGGGTATAGAGTTCCTGATTCGCTATGATGTCGCCATCCCCCCTGTACTGATCGGTGATCCTTTGCGGCTCGGTCAGGTATTGCTGAATTTGTGTGGCAATGCTGTCAAATTCACAGAACATGGTGAGGTAGAGCTGGGTTTCCAATGCCTGTCATTGACCGATACAGATGTCAAACTGCAAGTATATGTGCGCGATTCCGGGATAGGTATTGCGGCAGATATCCGGGATGAATTGTTTACCAAATTTACCCAGGCCGATCAGTCGACGACGCGCCGTTTTGGTGGCACCGGGCTGGGTCTGGCAATCAGTAAAAACCTGGTTGAGTTAATGGGCGGGCAAATCTGGATAGAGGATACCCAGATAGGCAAGGGCACCACCGTTTGCTTTACCGTGCAACTGAAAATAGCGACCAGGTCGCAAACTGCTGCCAATACCCTGAAAGAGCAAACCGGACGCTTGCTGGATGATTTGCGCGTACTGGTGGTCGATGACAATCAGGTATCACGTGAGATTCTGACAGAAATGCTCAGCTATTTTCATGTTGATGTCAGCACTGCGGAAGATGGTGGCAGTGCACTGGAGATGCTCAGAGGCGCGGGTGGCAAAGCCTATGATCTGGTCTTGATAGACTGGCGCATGCCAGGCATGAATGGTGATGAGGTGACAAAACGCATACATGCTGATATTGCGATCAAATCACAGCCCAAGATCATCATGGTGACTGCTTATGGCCGCGAAGACGTCATACATTTTGCTGAACTGGCAGGAGTGGATGGATTCCTCATCAAGCCGGTATCGCCTTCCACATTATTGGATGGCATATTGACTGTGCTTGGCCGTGCCCGCATTTTGGGTTCTGGTCACAGGTTACGCATAACAACGCCTGACCTGGCGGTCAGCGGTCAACTGGCCGGTGCCAGTATCTTGCTGGTGGAAGACAATGATATCAACCGCGAATTTGTCACTGAATTGTTGCGTGGCGAGGGAATTGATGTTGATCAGGCTGTCAATGGCCAGGAAGCAATCGAGCAAGTGCAAAGACGTGATTATGATGCCGTGTTGATGGATATACAGATGCCTGTCATGGATGGTCTGGAAGCCACACGGCACATACGTTCCTTGAGCAATGCTGATGGCAGTGCACGCTTTGCACAGCTTCCTATCATCGCAACGACTGCGCTGGCGATGGCACAGGATGCAGAAAAGACGCAAGCGGCAGGAATGAATGATCATATTACCAAACCAATTGCGCCAGATAAGCTGATGGCAGTATTGGCGAAATGGATACATGTTACAGAGCCGAGGCCAGGCGTGCAAATGGCTGTGCGGACGGTGCTTGAAATCCCGCCAGAATTGCTGGCGATGAGCAGCGTGAATGCGCGCGAGGGTATCCGCCGCATAGGAGGAAAGATTTCTGCATATGTGAAGCAATTGCACCGCTTCAGAGGAAATTATGCGGATATATCAAACAGTCTGCAACACTTGCTGGAGCAAAAAGATATGCAACAGGCAGAAGACTATTGCCATATGCTCAAAGGGGTAACCGGAAATATTGCTGCCGTTGCATTGCATAATAAAATATCTGACATTGATGCCGTGCTTAAGCAAGGGAAAATGGTTGGACAGGTACAACTGGATGAGCTGCATATCCTGGTGCAAGACTTGTTTGCCGAGATTGATCGTATGACTAGCGCGACGGAAGTTAATATCTCCCCTGTGCCAGCGATACTGGACGCCAAACAAGTCTATGTGCTATTGCAACAGCTCGGTGAGGCATTGGAGTATGATTTAGGTAGTGTCGAGTCTGTACTGAGTGAACTTCGGGCCGGTGTCATGGCGACTCACCTGCAAGCAGATCTGAAGGCGATTGCAGCCAGGATCGATGTGTTTGATATTGATGCCGCAATCGTCCTGCTCAATGATCTGAAAAAACACGTAAGTCCAACTACTGAGTGACAGTATCATGACCGACATTGCCAATAGCCGCCAGCGCATACTCATCGTCGATGACGTGATAGAAAATCTGCATGGCTTGATGAACATGCTGCGAGATGAGTATGCCATCATCGCCGCCAACACGGGTGAAAAAGCCTTGGAGCTGGCGCAGCGGTTGCCTCATCCCGATCTGATATTGCTGGACATTAAAATGCCGGGAATGGATGGCTACTCTGTCCTGGTGCATTTGAAAGCCAATCCGGCGACGGCAGACATCCCGGTGATTTTTGTGACTGCCATTTCAGATGCCGGTGACGAGGCACGCGGCCTGACCCTGGGCGTGGCTGACTACATTACCAAGCCCGTCAATCCCGACCTCTTGCTGCTGCGCGTACGCATACAACTCGAATTGCAGCGCTATCGCCGCTACCCCATCAATTTTGATATCGCTCGCCATACTGATCCCGCACACCCGCCTACGCTGTTGGTGGTGGATGATGTACCGGAAAATATTCACGAATTGCTGGAAGCGCTAAAAGACAGCTATCGCATCATGGTAGCCAATTCAGGCCTCAAGGCAATTGAGATGGTCGCTGGTGCGACGCCGCCGGATCTGGTCTTGCTGGATATCATGATGCCGGGCATGGATGGCTATGAAGTATGCCGCCGCATCAAGGCCACTCCTGCAGGCAATCGCATTCCTGTTATCTTCGTCACCATCTTTGATACCACGCAACAGAAACTCAAAGGCTTTGATGTCGGTGGTGCAGACTACATTACCAAACCCTTTGACATAGATGAGGTACATGCGCGTGTGCGCATCCATCTGGAACTGGCCAGGCTCAGGCATTTTCTGGAGCAACTGGTGGCGCAACGTACGGCTTTGCTGATCAAGAGCGAAGAAAAATACCGCATCCTGGCTGATTATTCTCCCAACTGGGAATACTGGATGGCACCGGATGGCAGCTATCTCTACGTATCCCCGGCTTGCATGGATGATTCTGGCTATACACCGGAAGAATTTTTTGCTGATGCCGGGCTGATAGAAAAAATTATCCATCCAGATGATCTGGAGCAATGGAAATCGCACGGGCCAAACTCAAACGACCCAAATGGTGCGAATGGTACAGCACTGATCTTTCGCATAAAAGCCAAGGATGGGACAGAGCGCTGGATAGAGCATGTGTGCAAGACTGTGTACGATGCCAGCGGTAAATACCTGGGTTTGCGCGGCTCGCACCGGGATATTTCGCAACGTCGCTATGCCGAAGAAAAACTGGATTTTTTCATTAATCGCGATCCACTTACGGGCTTGCCCAATCGTGCGCTGTTTCATGAATTATTGAATCATGCCTTGCAAAATGCAGAACGTGAGCAGGCGCAATTTGCCTTGCTCTTCATTGACCTCGATAATTTTAAAACCATCAATGAAAGCCTGGGCCATAGTCTGGGCGACCAATTACTGATAGAGTCAGCAAAACGCCTGAAGACCTTGCTCCCCGATATTGATGCTATTGCGCGCATCAGCGGTGATGAGTTCAATATCATCCTGCAACCAGGGGATGGCACACCCTGGGTGGATTTGCTGGCGCAGCGCGTGATAGAAGAGATGGCCAGACCTTTTGAACTCGGTGGCCATAGCGTCTACGTCGGTGCCAGCATAGGTATTGCCTTGTATCCCAATGATGGCAGTGATGCCGAATCCCTGCAAAGCAATGCTGATGCCGCGCTGCACCAGGCCAAGATGCAGGGGCGCGGAATCTTGCGCTTCTTTTCTTCTGATATGAGCCGTCGCGCCAAAGAGCGTCTGACACTGGAAGCAGACTTGCGCCGCAGTATAGAACGCGATGAATTGCGCTTGCACTATCAACCTCAGGTGGATTTGATCAGCGGTCAGATTGTGGGATTGGAGGCACTAGTGCGCTGGCAACATCCTGTACGTGGTTTGATACCACCGAATAGTTTTATTCCCCTGGCTGAAGAGAGTGGTTTTATCGTGCAATTGGGGGCCTGGGTCTTGCGCGAGGCTTGTCAGCAGATACGGCAGTGGTCAGATCAGGGCCTGCGTTTGCGTCAGGTTGCTGTCAATGTATCTGCGCTGCAGTTGAGTCGTGGGCATCTACTGGAAACCGTGCAGGCAGCTCTGCAAGAAACCGGTATCGCAGCAGACCAGCTGGAACTGGAAATCACCGAGAGCAGCATTATGCTGGATCAGGAACAGTCTTTTAAATCCCTGGCGGATTTGAAAGAGTTGGGCGTACGTTTGTCTATTGATGATTTTGGCACAGGCTATTCTTCTCTCGCCTATTTGCAACAACTTGAAGTACACAAACTCAAGGTTGACATGGCTTTTGTGCGTGACATGACAAGCAATAGCAGTAATGCTTCCATCGTCAAGGCGATCATTGCCATGGGTCATAGTCTGGGCCTCGAGGTGATTGCTGAAGGTGTGGAAGACATAGGTCAGGCACGCTATCTGCGCGCCCTGCAATGCGATGTCATGCAAGGGTATCTGATCAGTAAACCGCTACCCGGTGATGAGATGACGAATTTCCTGAGTACCTATGTCGCACAGGAAATTCAGGCAGAAGAAGGGCGACTTGCACTGTTGCTGGTGGATGACGAGGCTAGTATCCTGTCTTCGCTGTCACGTTTATTCCGCCGTGAAAATTATCATATACTCGTTGCCAGCAGCGCTGAAGAAGCGCTGGCACTGCTGGCCCTGCATCCCGTGGGCGTGATCCTGACTGACCAGAGAATGCCTGGCATGACAGGGACAGAATTATTGGCCCGTACCCGCAAACTGTATCCCAAGACCATACGCATGGTCTTGTCCGGCTATACCGGTCTTGAAAGCCTGACTGAGGCCATCAATCGCGGTGAGATTTATAAATTCCTGACCAAGCCCTGGGAAGACAAGGATTTACTCGAGGCAGTACGCGATGGTTTCCGGCGCTACGCAGAATTGAATGACAATGGAATACAGCGTTGAGCTCGTCTCCTTATAAAGATAGACGCTGAAATCAAATTAAGAACCTGTTCAGGAGCTTAGTACTCAAAGAACGGGTAACGCTAAATGAATAAACTGCGAACTGAAGTTGAGCCAGAGTAAATTTTTATCCCTCTAACACTTAGTTTTCAATGAAAACTTCGCCCCCAGAAAATCCACCAGTGCCCGCACGCGATTTGGTATAAATCTTCCACTTGGCAGTAATGCATGCAATGGATAAGGATCAGTCTCCCAATCCGTCAACAGTGCCACCAGGCTACCGTCTTCCAGCTCCTGCCTGACATCAATCAATGATTTTAAAATGATGCCAGCACCCGCAATTGCCCACATGCGTGCGAGAGAGGCGTCGTCGGCGCTGCGGTCGCCTTTGACACGGACTTCTTTCCATTTGCCGTTTTGACCAAAGCGCCAGGTTTTATGCAGGCGGCTACTGCGCTCGAAGATCAGGCAATTATGTTGCGCCAGGTCTTGCGGTGTTTGCGGCGCAGGGTGGCGTGCCAGGTAGCTGGGGGCTGCGCACAGTATGGGGCGGCTTTGAGCCAGGACTCTGGCGACCAGGCGTGAATCAGTCAGGGTGCCATAGCGTATTGCCACATCCACTTCATCGCGTACAACGTCCAGTGGCCTGTCACCGACATTCAGCGCCAGTTGCACACCGGGGTGCAGGGCCAGAAATTCATCGAGCCAGGGTAGCAGGGTAGTGCGGGTCAGGTCTGACGGGGCGGCAACCCGTATCGTGCCGACCAGGGCAGTACGCGCTTCTGATACCTGGGATTCACCTTCGTCGAGTAAATCAAATGCCCTTTGCGCATAGTCGAGCAGGATTTGCCCCTGGGCGGTGATGCGCAGGGCGCGGGTAGATCGTTCAAACAGGCGGGTGCCCAACTGGCTTTCCAGACGCTTGAGGGTGGCGCTGGCAGCGGCTGGTGTCATGCCCAATACGCTGGCTGCACCTGAGAGTGAGCCGCAGCGTGCGGTTTGCACGAGTACATGCAGGTCGCTGAGATTTTCAATTTTCATTTGAAAGTGATAGTTATTTATCGGTCTTATCAATTCATGGTTCAGATTCTACAATGCCTGCACTGATCTGGAAATGTTTCTGGATACCGATTATCAATACTGAATACACTCAAGGACTCAATATGAAAGCCATTGCTTACCGCCATTCTTTACCTATCGACAACACTGCATCGCTGGAAGACGTGGAATTGCCAACGCCAGCGCTGGAAGCGCGGGATTTGCTGGTGCGCGTGAATGCCATTTCGGTCAACCCTGTCGATACCAAGGTCAGATTGGGCCGCGCACCAGCAGAAGGCCAGTTGAATGTGCTGGGCTGGGATGCAGTTGGCATTGTTGAAGAAGTTGGCACTGCAGTCAGCAAATTCAAAGCGGGTGACCGTGTCTATTACGCTGGCGCTATTGACCGTCCCGGTGCAAACAGTGAATTGCATGCGGTGGATGAACGCATCGTCGCCAAGGCACCCACGACGCTGGATGATGCACAAGCCGCAGCCTTGCCGCTGACAACCATCACGGCCTATGAATTGCTGTTTGAGCGCATGGGCGTTGCCAAGAACGGTGGTGCAGGCCAGACCTTGCTGGTGATAGGTGGTGCCGGTGGTGTTGGCTCCATCCTTATACAGTTGGCGCGCCAGTTGACGCAATTGCGTGTGATTGCCACCGCCTCGCGCGCTGAGACACGTCAGTGGTGCCTGGATCTTGGTGCGCATGCAGTGATCGATCATTCCAAACCGCTGAGTGCTGAATTGAAAGCCATAGGCATCAATGAAGTCGATATCGTCGCTGGCCTGACGCAGACAGCGCAGCACTATGCAGAAATCATCGCCAGCCTGAAGCCACAAGGCAAGCTGGCCGTGATTGATGACATGGTGGCGTTGGACTTGATGCAGTTGAAAGGCAAATCGATTTCGCTGCACTGGGAAATGATGTTCACCCGTTCCATGTTCAAGACTGTCGACATGGATGAGCAAGGCAAGTTACTGGCAGAAGTGGCAGCACTGGTGGATGCAGGCAAAGTGCGCACGACTGTGAATGCGAACTTTGGCAAGATCAATGCGGCAAACTTGCGCAAAGCCCATGCCCTGATAGAGAGCGGCAAGGCACAAGGCAAAGTCGTATTGCAAGGCTTTTAATTTAATCTCACCAGAAAGTTTTTATGCAAACGACGAACATTAATAAATCATTCGCGGCTGCCAGCATCACCCGCGATGCTGCGCATGCCCTGATCATCGCAGCCAGCGCGGCTGCCCGCGATATTGGTATCGATGTCACGATAGCTATTACCGACAATGCTGGTCACCTGAAAGCATTTGAACGTGCAGACAGCGCTGCATTTTTGACGGTGGAAGTGGCAATCGACAAGGCCTGGACGGCAGCCTCGTTTGGCCTGCCCACCCATACCTGGACTGCCATCATCAGCAATGATGTGGTGGCACAGCTTGCCCACAGGCCGCGTCTGGTGGCCGTTGGCGGTGGCTGCCCTATCATGGAAAATGGCAAAGTCATTGGAGGTATAGGCATATCAGGAGGCAATGCGCTGCAAGATCAACAGGCGGCGGAAATTGCATTGGCTGCACTGGGTTTTGAAGTGAAGGCATAAGTTCAGGTCAAACATTGAGAGTGCATGTAAGTCATGCACTCTTTTTCCTGTAGAAATCAAGCAACATGAAAACTATCATTACCCGTTCATTTATCAGCATGCTGGGTACGGTTTTACTCACCGTGACTATGTCTGCCACCAAGGCAGAAAATATCAGTGGTGCGGATGCTGTAAAAGCCGCATCTGTCGATTTTTTCAGCAGTATCAGCAAGCGCAATTTAGCAGCAGTTGCCAGTTATCTTGGCCCTGAAGGTTTCACTGAGTTCGTTGCTGAATCAGACAAGCTTTTGCAACTGGATGCCAATGCATTTGCCGGACTATTCAAATCTGGCGCGCAAATTAATTTACGTCTTGTTGATGTTCAGGTCCAGGCCACGGGCGATGCGGCGATAGTCACCGGCACCCGTATTGGTTCCATTAGCAAACCGGGTGCAACAGTTGTTGATGGCAGATATCTGGTCACGATGGTGTGGTTTAAAAAGGATAATACCTGGCTATTGAAGCATATTCACTTGTCACCGGTGAGCAACTCTAAATAATCGATGGCTATAGATGCGGTAGCCACATGCCCATGAACGCGATAAAGATACCCATGCCACTGGCAGCACTCAATACCATCAGTGCACCAGCCATGCTGAAGTGAACGGCCTTGTTTTTGCTGTCTTGTGCACGCAAATATAATTCACAGGCTATCAGCGGTATCAGGGAATTGGCAAAGGACATGAAGCTCAGGAACGGCCCCTCGAAAGTCTTGGGATTAAAACCTGCCGGGCCGTGGTTGATGCCTATCCAGAGCATCAGACCTATACGGAAAAACCAGACACCATTCGCTAGCAAGAACAGGCGCAAAGCCCAGCGGCGATGTTGTGCGAACTGGCGTGCCAGTGCATGACGCAAGGCCATGCTGGCGCAGGCGAGTATTAACACTGCGTTCAGGCTGACACCCAGATGTTGGGTGAAATCACCCACGCTATTACGGAACCACACCATGTACAAACCAGTCGTTGCAGCAATGACCAGACTGGACAGATAGATACGCCCGTTCCAGCGGTGGAATCCCGGTGCGCGTGAACGGATTTGGGGGATCATCTGCAGTATGCCCGCCAGGGTAATGCTGGCCGCCAGAAAGATATGTGTGATGATGGCAAAATTACCTGCACTGTCACCCTTGATATAGCCGTGTGGCAGTACATCACTCCATGCTGCAAGATTGCCTTTCATCGCAGACAGGACGTAGAAACCCAGGATGTAATAGACGAATAAAAGCTGGCCTAAGATGGCGACTGAGAACCACAGTCCTGCGGCATATTTCAGGCTGGCTCTGGAGATTTTTTCTATTCCATATTTTTTCAGTGGAGGGGCATCCTGTGCAGAAAATATATTGTTCGTTTCGCAAACGGTATCTTGCGTCATTTGAAAACTCCTTCTTGTTCATGTGAATTGGTCGTGTCTGGTCCTGCCGTACAGGCGTGAACGTGTCTGCAAAGACGGGTTTGCTTTTTAGTTTGTTGCTAGAAAATCAGTGCGACGCTACATCTGCCGGAAGAGATACAGGTAGCTGCGGCTGACTGGCAATACATCGGGGCGGCCGCGTATATGCAGTTCTGCAGTTTCGTTCATACCGCGTGTAACTTCGCTGACATAATGAAGGTTGACGATGACAGAGCGATGGGTTTGTGCAAACCGATCCGGGTCCAATTCGTCACTGAGTTCACGTATGCTTTTACGTATCAGTGCGTCACCACCGTCCCAGGCAACTAGGGTATATTTTTCGTCTGAACGCAAGAAGGCTATTTGCTCTACCGGGATCAGGCGCACGCTATTGCCTATCGATGCCTTTATCCATTGCAAGTAATTCTGCTTTTGACTGCGTTGGCGCATATCGCTGGCCATGCGGTCGAGCAGGGCGTCATAGCTGGTGCCGATGTCATTCGCTTGCTTCAGCCGCTGCTGCAGGCGTGTGATCGTGTCAGCCAGGCGCGCTTCTATGATGGGCTTGACGAGATAATCGACAGCGCCTTGCTCAAATGCTTGCACTGCATATTGTTCATAGGCGGTAAAGAAAACGATATGCGCCCTGCGTGCAATAGATCTCGCGGCTTCTATGCCGTTCAAGCCAGGCATGTGTACATCCAGGAAAACGATGTCGGGCTGATGGATGTCAAACATCTCCACCGCTTCGCGACCATTGCGGGCCTCATCGACGATATGCAGTTCTGGCCACAGGCGTGCCAGGTTGGCGCGCAGATGCTCCCTTAGCAAAGGCTCGTCATCGGCGATCAGCGCAGTGATTTGCTTAGTAAGCTGCTTCATGCTCTGGCCCCATGATGGAAAATTAACTCAACACGCAAACCATGCGGAGACTGCTCATGCAAATCGACGCGGGCATCTTTGCCAAAGCAGGCTTGCAGCCTTGCCTTCACATTTGCCAGGCCAGTGCCGGGTACGGCGGTTTCTGCCATGCCTATACCGGTATCGGCTACCCATAATGTGAACACGCCACTGCTGGTATCTTGTTTGCCGCCGACCTCTATACGGCCACCTTCAGTGCTGGGGTCTATGCCGTGGCGTACGGCGTTTTCCACCAGCGTAAGCAAGGCCATGGCGGGGAAGCGCAAGCTTTTCAATTCAGGTGCCAGGCTGATTTCAAATTGCAAACGGTCCGGCATGCGCATATGCATGATTTCCAGGTAGGCGCTGACTAATTGCATTTCGTTTTCCAGCGTCGCATCAGCATCGTTCAGGCGCGGCATGGCGGCGCGCAGATAGGCAATCAGGTGGCGCAAGACCGGCGCTGCATTCTCTGAACCAGCTTCGACCAGGGCCTGCACATTCGCCAGAGTATTGAACAGGAAGTGCGGCTCTATCTGTGCCTGCAACAGGCGCAGGCGGGCATCCAGCACTTCGCGTTCGAGGGCGTTTTTTTTCAGCTCCAATTGCAGCCGGTCTGCACGTTCACGTTGCTTGTCCTCGCGCTTGATGGCGGCAACGGCGACTATGGAACCAAAAAACAGCGCAAAGATCGTGCTGGTGGCAAAACCGGACAAGAGATTATTGGCCTTGATGAAATTCATGAAATTACCTGCTATCGCTACATAGGCAGCCAGACTGGCAAATGGCGCCAGAAAACAGACTGCCGTGACCCGCACCAGCCAGCGCGGCACCCAGTTCGGCAGCCAGTGCAAACGCCAGGTACCAGAGACGGTAAACGCCAGCAGCATGACCATGGCGATGAAAGTCGTGCGCCTGAGCACCAGCCAGAAAGGTGACTGGAAGATGGGCGTCGTCACCCAAGCGATCAGCAGGCTGATGATAAAGACTACGACAATTTGTCGTAGTCCTGGCAGTGCAGGCCAGCGTGGGATAGTTGTAGAGGCGGTTTTCATGAAGCTAAGATAGCTGCAACTGATATTTTCGACAAGCAGGCTCGTGGCTATATGCGACTAACGACGGATTTCGGGGCTTGAATGACGGAAGTGCGGGTAAATGCCCCTGACCAGGCTTAACCATAATTTGCAAATATGAACCACTTCCAGAAAGTATCGGTCCTTTTTTAACGTAAACTGAGTGGTATCAGCGATAGTGTGATCTGGCCGCCCTAAACTAATTCATGAATGAGAATGCAATGATGAAGAAATGGATGTTTGCAGCGACGGTGCTAGTTGCATCGCCAGCAATGGCAGACACTTTTCGCATCGCATATAACGAGGGTGGCGATGCTCCCTTTGTCATGCTGGACAAGCGCGGGCCCAGAGGTATATTCCCGGATTTGATGTCAGCTATCGTCAAACTCAGTGGCGATAAGCTGGAGCAGCGCTACCTGCCCATGCGCCGCTTGCTCAAATCATTTGAGGATGGGCAACTCGATATGGAAGTGGGGGCAAATCCCAAATGGCGCAGTAATTCGCCCATGCCGGGTGTGTACAGCATAGCCTTTGGCTTGCCCCGGGCTGTTCTTTGTTTTCGCCCGGGCGAAACACCCAAGGCACAGGCCGTCACCGATTTTTATGGTCAGAAAGTGGGCGTGATTTCTGGTTATTCCTATCCTGAATTTGAAGCAGCGTTTGCCAGCGGAAAGATACAAAGGGAAGACATTTTCAATTCTCCCAATCTCTTGCTGACTTTACGAGCAAAGCGCTTTGACCAGATCATCATCAGCAATTATGTCAGGCAATACTGGACCAAGGTCGATGCACAGCGCTATGCCTGTGATGAAGGCCGCATGATAGACGAAAGCGAAATGATGCTGAGAGTGCATCCATCCAAAGCCGATGCCTTGCCGCGCCTGAATGCTGCCATCGCTACCCTGAAAAAGAGTGGCGAGCTGAATGCGATATTCAGGCGTTATACCAATTAGAACGCGTCTCATCTCTATGGATGAAATGAGTTCTGGTTGTCAATAAGACGCTGAGGACGCAGATGCTGGTGCAGATGTCGGGGCAGGTGCTGGAGTGGCCACTGGTTTGTCTTTATCGACGACATATACACCGACGAGTTTAATGGGGTCTTTGCCATGGTTTTTTGCACTATGGACGACACCGGCAGGTATGACAAATCCTTCACCCGGTTTTATTTTGCGTGGTGCTTGGTTGGCAATCAGTAATTCCACTTCGCCATGCATGACATAACTGATTTCATCGCCTGGGTGAGTATGCCAGTCGACCTTGCCTCCGCCAGCTATATCAATACGAAAGATGTAATCTTCCTTGCCAGGAATCGATGAATCGGCCTGTATCACGGGGGTGCGGGTAACACCTGAACTTTGTGCCAGCAGGTTAGTGCTGATCAGCAATAAGCTGACGGCAGTTAATTGGCGCAAGATGTTGGTTTTGGTCGAATGCAAGATAGATCTCCCGGTTGGATAGTCATGCGCTGTTGCGCATGGTTATAATTACAATCCTTTTTGACAAGATAGTAAAGGGGAAGTGAAATTGTCTTCGGAGGATGTTGTTTCCTGGGTGTTTGCAAGTGTTTTGGAATGATGCGAACCCTGGTCCGCACCATTTTGCAGAGAGATTATCAGGCGTCGGCAGTTTTTGCCATGCTTTCAGGTGTACCGCTGCTGCTGCCTTCTTTGCCATACCTTGCACTGTCGCCAAAAGAGACAAAGCGTGTCATCACCAATACGGGAATGGCACTGAGCAAGACCCAGATGAAAAAATTCTTATAGCCGAGTGCCACCTGTATGTCACCGCTGATGGTCTTGAACAATACAAAGCCTAGCTGCATGACCCCGGTGCCTAATGCATAGTGGGCAGTCTGGTACTTGCCGACAGCAACAACTTGCATGATGAACAGGATCAAGCCAACGAAGCCAAAGCCGTAACCAAACATTTCCAGTGCCAGGGCAGTAGTGATGATGCTGATATTTTCAGGTAGTGTCGTACTGAGGAAAAAGAACACCAGGTTAGGCATATTCATTGCCAGTATCAGCCAGGGCAGGGCACGCTTGAGTCCCAGCCAGGACGCAAAATACCCACCAAGCACGCTGCCACCCAAAAAGGCAATGGTCCCAGCCGTGCCATAAGCAAGGCCGACTTGCTCGGTCGTCATGCCCAGGCCACCAAGGTTTTTAGCTTCGCGCAAAAACAAAGGACCTATGGTTTGTATCTGCCCTTCGGCAGCACGGAACAGAATGATGAAGGTGATGGCCAGCCAGATGCCAGGCTTTTTGAAGAAATCAATAATCACATCTTGCAGCGTCAGGAAAACGCTACGCATGGATGCTTCGGTATTGGTGTTTTTTGTACCTGGCAAGGCCCAACTGTGATACAGCCCAAGCACGACTAGCATGACACCCATGATGGCGAAAATGACAGTCCAGGCTTGCGCTGGGTCCAGGCGTTTTTCAAGATAGCCAGCCAGATAAACCAGCCCACCCAGAGTGATGAATTTGGCCGCATTGTAAAAAGCACCTTGCCAGCCTGCATATTCAGCCTGTTGCTTGTTGCTGAGACTGGCGATATACAGGCCATCGGCTGCAATATCGTGGGTAGCCGAGGCAATTGCCACGACCCCAAGCAAGGCAATA
>JAZJXP010000056.1:40939-99412 GCA_040390835.1 Pseudomonadota bacterium | reverse complement strand
AAGTGATACACCGCCTATCAACTGAAATGCCACGACCACGGCCTTTTTGCTGCTGGCAGCTTCGAGGAAGGGACTCCATAGAGGTTTAAAGACCCAGGCCAAGCCTATCAATCCTGTCCAGCGAGCGATATTGTCATTCGCTACCCCCATGCTTTTATACATGAGGCTGGCAACCAGGGCGACTGCATAAAACGGCAGCCCTTCGGCCAGATACAAGGTGGGTACCCAGCGCATGGGGTGGGGAGTCTTGGTTTTTTCTATGCTCATGGACTTGTCTCTACTGTTTAATTTTCTTAAAAACCTGGTGTGTTTGCGCTATGTATTTTTTTATGTTCTCTTGCCAGCACTGCAAACATACTAGTCACAAAATTGTCGGTCAACTGGTTTTGTGTTTGCAATGCCACTTAAGTGCCAGTAAGATGTGGCGTACTTTAATTTGATCGTGAACAATACTTTGTAAATCAAAAAAATCTGCGTTTTTCTCTATGGAATAAGGTTTATTTATCTTGTTTTGATAAGTAAGGCCAGATTCAATACCACTTTGTCAGATTTTAACACTGGTATTACCCCGCATGTTGATCGACGATGTGCTTTTTATGAAGATGCGGTGCTATGACCAACAGGAATTGGTATTTCTACACTGGTCTCAGTACGCTTTGGAGTTTGATATGTCTACAGTAAAACGTTATGCAGCGCTGGATGCCATGCGCGGCCTGACTGTCGCCACCATGCTTTTTGTGAATAATGCTGGTGACTGGTCGCATGTGTATCCCTGGCTGGAACATGCAGCATGGCATGGCTGTACGCCTGCGGATTTTATCTTCCCATTTTTTCTGTTCATACTCGGCGCGTCAATCGCCATGTCTGTGGATGCACAACTCAGCAAGGGCATGGATGTTGCCGATGTGCGCAAAAAAATACTCTGGCGCAGTCTGCGTTTATTCGTGCTGGGAATAGTCTTGCATCTCGTCGCCTGGGCCTTGATCGATGGCCGACATTTCAGATTGCTTGGTGTCTTGCAGCGCATAGGAATTTGCTATGCAGTGATTGCCTGCATGATTACCTATGTGTGCCAATTATCCAGGCAGGTTTTGCTATGTGTGGTTGCCATGCTGGCGTATTGGGCCTTGCTGTTCTGGGGCGGCTCGTATGAACCGCATATGAACCTGGTGGACAAGATAGATAGCACGATGCTCGGCAAGCTGGCCTATAGCTATGATGTGCAGACCGGGTTGGCACAAGACCCTGAAGGCTTGCTGTCGACTTTGATGGCAATGGCAAGTGTCTTGACAGGCGTCTGGGCGGGCAGGGCCATGCGCGATGCACAGTTGATGCAGATGCTGGCCAGTGCGGCAGGCTTGATATTGCTGGCGCTGATCTGGTCAGCATATCTGCCTTTCAATAAACAACTCTGGACACCATCATTTGTTTGCTGGACCAGTGCCTGGGCGATATTGCTCTTGCTGGGCATGCACATGCTGATAGACAAGCAAGGCTGGCCAGCAATCGGTAAAAGCTTGGGGGTGAATGCAATAGCCGCTTACGCTGGCGCCTGGCTGGCAACTTGTGTTTTGGCGTGGACAGGGTGGGCTACTACGATTTACCAGCTAGTATTTGTAGCTGTGCTGCAAAAGCAAACAGGCGAAGAATTTGCATCCTTCGCCTATACAATTTGCTTTACTTTGGTATTTGCAGCCCTGGCATTAGTCATGAACAAAAAGGGCTGGCGGATAACAATCTGAGAGCAGTAAATAATTTACATCATGAGAGCAGTGGCCAGCGTATCGATCTGTTCTTCCTGCTCTTCCATGATGATCTGGAAATTGCTGTCTTCAGTATCAAAATTCAGGCGACGGGCAAATTTCTTATTGTATTCCCTGTCTGCGTCATGCAATGGCGACAGTACCGGTGCGATGTCATTGGCCAAAATCAGGGTATCCCCCAGAGACTCAGGCGGGAAGGCGCAGACGCCATGCCACATGGCTTCTACAGCCTGCATGACACTGTCGGGTACGCCCAGTTGGCGCATGATGCCACGACCTATCATGCGTTCGCCATATTCGATCCAGATTTCTGGTTCGCCATCCAGCAAGCCAGGAAATTCTTCCGCACGCGAGATCAGGTAAAAACCACCAATTTCATGGACGATACCGGCAAACATGGCTGTTTCAGGGTCAACCCTGGTAACCTGCTTGGCGATGACCTGCGCCAGTGAAGATACATGGGCAGAATGCTCCCACAGTCTGTCAGCCTTGGCTTTCAGGACAGGGTCTGTGACTTTGCTATTGAGTTGGCGCACGATGACGGCGGCCAGCATGGCTTTGAGGGTACGGAAACCGAGGCGGTTGACTGCCAGCCTGACGTGCGTGATTTCATTCGTCGAGCGGCGATAGGCTGCCGAATTAGCAATGGCGACCGTGCGGGCAGACAGCAAGGGGTCTGCCATGATGAGCTTGGCTGCCGTGTCTATATGACAATCAGGATCGTCCAGGGTACGTTGTAGTCTTAGCGAAGCTTCCACATTGGTAGGGAAGACGATGTCCCCACGATTGACTTCTGCGGCTATGCTTTTGAAAATTTCCAACCTGTCCATGACTTTCTCCCTATAAACATCTGGCGATTCCTCCACTCAAAGGCCTGTTGCTACATGAACTTGCATGTTGCGGCTTGTGCAGAATATTAAAAGTTGCCTTGAGGAATGATCGACTGTCTGTATGATAGTCAATAAATTCTCAAAAGCAACTTCTAATTTAACTTTATTTTGCAATCATCCAGAGTATGTCGATAGCATACGCGCTCAGGGGAATCATGCAAGTTTTAATCAGGGGGGTAATTTACCAAAATATCGACTATTAAGTATATAGACGGAAAGTCATCTCTCTGTACTTTCACGTGATAAGTGCCGATTTTTGTAGGTGCTACGTAGTTACCTGACAAGTTAATGCTGCCGCCATCGGCCTCAATCACACTCCAGGTAACAGGTTGGCGTATGTAGTTGACATTTGGCGGATAATTAACGCTTGCCTGCAAGCTCATGGTGGCACCCGGCATGACATTGACTATGTGCCTGTCCACGCTCAGTGTCGGCACAAAGTCAGGTGTGCTGTTATCCACGACCACCAAAGCAATCGCGCTTAGTGAAGGATAATCTTCACGTTGTGCCCTGACATGATAAGTACCTGGCTTGCCGGGCGCAGTGTATTCACCATTGATACCGATAGCCCCGCCATCGGCCTCCACCACCTGCCAGGTGACTGGTTGCCTTATATAGTTGATATCAGGTGGATAGTTGATGGCAGCAGTAAATACCTGTTTGCTGCCTGGCTTCATTGTCAAGGCACCTGGTGCTATATCGATGCGGGGTGCAGCCTCCAAAAGACCGGGGCCGCTACATGACATGAACTGCTTGTCGGCTAACTGTATCAGGCAGCCTGGACGACCAAATACCGGGAGACTGACTGGGGGATTTGTTTTCGCCAGCATAGCGAGTAGCGGTTCATATAAATTTGCCGCTAACGCCAGATTCAGGGTATCCAGTATTTTGTCCTGTGTATCTCCACTGGCCGGGCTGGCGCTGGTGGCGGCTTTCAGCGGAGTGCTGTAAAAATCACTTAAAGCACTGGTATCCAGCAAGCCACTGAGTACCTGGCGAATTTCATTTTGTGCTGTAGTGACGTTAGTGCTGGTCAGGGTTTTTGCCACGGCATCCAGGTCAGGGCTGGTAAAAAACGCTGCCATATCCGTGCGCATGACTCGGACTGAGAGCATCTCGGTCAAAGGCGTCAGGTTCATGACACCTGCATTAACGGCAAGTGCATGCAGTTTTTTGCCATTTGCAGGGTTGGAAGTTTCCAGTATGCAGGGTAATGCGCTGCCCGCAGGCAGGTTGATTTCAAACGTGCCATCGGCAGCAGTTTTTGTTGCCCCTGTACCCGTACGGCATTTGTAATTCACAGCTGAGTCAGCGATGGCCTTGCCTGTTGCCGCCGTGCCACGCAAGTTGATACTGGTGACCTGTGGCGTTACCACCGGATTGCTGGCAGCCGAACTACCGCCACCGCAGGCAGTCAGCAGGCTGATCATCAGGCACAAGCTGCCAGTAAGAAATATATGTCGAGCTTTCAATTTGCTGCCTCACCGTCTATTTTATCGTTCTGTCATCATAGACGCTGGCGTAACGCAGACTTCTGGAAAAGTGTCGGCAAATTGTCATGAATTTGTACCGCACCAGTTCTATTGCCAGCACTGATCTGGTGCGGTCATTCAATTACTTCTTCATTCCAGTTTGAAAGCCTTGGCAATGGCAGACCAGGGAATGTATTTGAAGTTTTGCGTACCGTCTGGCAAGCGCTTGTAACCGTCTTGCACTACCAGCATGCCCTGGGTAAACTCGCCACCAAAGTTGACAGAACTCACCTCTATGCCATCTGTTTCTGATGTTCCATCAATGCCCTTGGCCAGATTCATACCTATGCGAAATTTGCCGCGCAATCGATAGGGGGCTTGCGCTTCCAGTACCAGATAACTGCTATCCCCCTGGCTCGATACCAGCAGGTAATTTGCCCGTTCACCAAAATACATGGCCAGGCCCTCAACATCGGCAACAAGTTGTTTGCCAACGGGCATGATCATCTGAAAATTGGCTGGCTGATCTGCTTTGGCAGACGTGACCCAGATGCCGCGTTTTTCTTCCCCCATGAACAAACGATCAGTCTTGTCATCGGCCACGCAGCCTTCTGGTTGGCTGGCCAGTTTGAAACTGCGCACCAGGCTGCTGCTGAAACTTTGTCCATTGTGAGTAATGCGGAATTGCTGGTAAGTACCATCCTTGTCATTCACAAATGCTTCCAGTCCGCCAGTGCTTGGCTGGTACAGGCAAAAGCCGTAAATCTTGTCCAGTTTGGTCGGGAAGCGTGCTGTTTCTGCTACCTGTCCCTGGGCATTAATGAGATACAAAACCAGGCTGTTTTCATCACGCTGGGTCGCCATGGCGATATCAAAACTTTGCTGGCCCCATTTGATGTTCTGGCGCACATCGACATTATTCAGGCGTCCGCTTTCCAGCAACTGGGTTTGCTTGCCCTGCATGTCATGCACCAGCAACCCCTGCTTCTTGTTGGTGCCCAGCACGCGGGACAGTCTGGCATCTTGCGGATGCACCCAGATGGCGGGATCATCGGCAGCATCGCCATGACGGGCCACGGTATCAGTTTGCACTGTGGGTTCTATGACGGTTATTTCTGATGTCGCTGGTTGCTTCCACGCGGCGCTGCTGGTGCGCCAGGTTTTTGCCTGTTCGTCATGCAGCAGGAAGTCCAGCTTGTTGCTGCTATTGCTGGATGCATGCACATGAATATTCGCTGCGCCGTATGGCAGGTTCATGATTTGTTCAGACTGGAAATGCTGTCCATCCTTCTGACGATACAGATGCAGTTTCTTGCCACTGGCATCCAGCACCGCCACTCCACCTGGTAGCGCGCTGATGGCCGTGGCACCGCCATGCAATTTGCCAAATGGAGCTACCATGGCGACAGGCTTCAGTCTGGCTGCAGTTTCTGCTTCTGCCGTAAATGCCCAGACTCCAGTCTCTGGCACGCTCAGGTACAGGGTCTGGCTCTGGTCATCGACACGGCAATGCTTGCTGTGTGGCGGCAGGGCAAGCTTGCGTACCAGTTGCGCGCTGCCATTGTGTATGACCCATTGCTCGCTCAAACCTTCCTTGCCAATCAGGAAGACATGGTCCAGCTGTTGCGCATCACGGTACAGGCACATGCTTTCCAGTGAAAAATCTGGAGAAGCCATGGTGGCTTGCAAGCGTAGTTGTCCGGTTTTCAGATCTGCTACATAGGCAAAAGTCTTTTGTGTATCGGCATCGGTGAATACCGCCAGCATGCCATCTGCATGGGGGCGAACATCCAGGTGCTTTGCCCGCAGACTGACTTTGCTGCGTTCCTTGCCTGCTGCGTCTAGCAAGCGTACACCCTGTTTGTCCAGCGTGAGCCAGCCACCATCTGCTAGCGTCACAATGTCCTGGGCACGACCGACCGCCGCCGGTGGCAAGCTTGCTGCTGAAGCACGGGAAAAAACTGCAATTAAAGCCAGGCTGGATATCAGATATTTGGTTTTCATCATTTTCATGTTCATCAGAATACGCTGGCTTTCAGGCTGACTTTGTAGGTGCGGCCATATTGTTCATACTGCGAGTTATATTGATGCGCACCCTGATACACATAGTATTTTTCATTGTTCAGGTTTGCGGCTTCAAAGACCAATTGAAAATTCTTGCTGAGTTGATAGGCCAGCGAAAAGTCGAGCTGTTTTTGGGTATCAACAATACGGTCCTGGTCTGCGCGCAAGATATCCGTGCCCAGTTCCAGCAGGTAAGGGGATTTGTAGTTGAGCGCAAGGCGGCTGCTGACCCGGCCATGTTCATAACCCAGCATCAGGTTCACGACGCGATCAGACTGACCGGGCAGACTGATGGAGCGGCTGCGGGATTTACCCAGTGCAGTATCAAAGCGGGCAATGTCAGCACTGGAGCGTGTCAAGCTGGCATTTGCGCCCACGATCAGGTATTTCCACGGAGCTGGTAACATGCGCAAAGGCTGTGAGTAAGACAGTTCTATGCCTTTTACATTGGCCGTATCACCATTCGCATAAGAGACGGCGCTGGTATAGCCTTGCCATGCGCCAGACCCGGCCAGGTTGGTCGTATAAGTAAAATTCTTGATGTCCTTGTTGAACAGATAGGCTGAGACGCTGCCATCATGGCTCAATATTTTTTCTACACCCAGATCAAGATTGCTGGCTTTCAGTGGTTTCAAATCCGGGTTGCCAATCACTGCCTCCGTGGTGCTGGTGAGGTTGATGCCGGGTGCCAGTTGGCTGAAGTTGGCACGCACGACGGCATTGCTCCACGCTGCGCGCACACTGGTTTTCTGGTCCAGGTCATAGCGCAGGTGCAGGGACGGCAACCAGTCTGAATAACTGCGCTGGCGGCTGATGGCTTGCAGGCTGGTGCCACCTGTGACCTGAGTGCCAGCAGCGTCAAACTGCGTGCGTTCTACGCGGGCACCGGCCAGTATATGTAAGGCATCCATGTCAAAGCCGTTTTGCAGATAGGCAGCATCAATGTTTTCATTGATCTTGTAATCATTGATAGCAGATTCCAGCACCAGACGGGCAGCATTCCTGTCCAGGCCAGCCACGCGGGCGCGTATCAGATCAGCGCTGATGGCTGTACCGATATTACCCAAAGGATAATCGAGAGCCTGGTTTTGCACAAAGGCGCTCATGGAGGTAGAACCCGGTCCCCAGTAATTGCCACTGCTGGTTTTGCTGCTGTTGTATGTCCATTGATTGGTGTCATTGGTTTTTTCACGGCGGCTGGTCTTGGCACCGAATTTCAGATTCGATTCAAATTGCTCGAAGTGGAATTTACGCGCCAGATCAAATTTGAGATGCTGTTCAGTATCCTTGGAAAAACGCTGCTGCAGACTGATGGCATTCAGGCTGTAGTTCGCCGAATCGTAAAGACTGGCTGGACCAATGATCTTGGGTACTTCACCATCAACAAAACCAACGCCAGCAAAATTGGCATTGCCGCGGAAGCGGCCATCGTTCAAGGCTTCTGGCGTATCTTCGCTGGCGCGGCTGGAGCCTGCTGCGAGATCCAGTTTCCAGTCCTGGAATTTTTGCTCTGTGCCCAGCACGATGGAGCTGATGGTCTGAGTATATTTGCGCTGGCGTATGCGACGTTCTGCTCTCGCTGTAGTGGTTGCGCCCTCAGTCAGAGTACCGCTGGCAAAGCTGCCTATGGTGATACGGTCGCGCACTTCATCATCACTGAAGTCACTCAAGAAGCCGTGCATGAAATAAGTCTGTGTGGAACTAGGCTTGTAATCAAGATTCAAGGCATATGCATGGCGTTCACGCACTGGCAGGTAATCGCGTAATTCAAACCCACCCAGCTTGCCATTCTCCCAGGCGCCGCCAGTTTCCACATTGTCCGAACCAAAGCTGCGTTTTTCTGCACTGATACCCGCAGCGATACCCAGCTTGCCACCGGCAAAACGGTCAGCCCACAAGAGACCAGCATTCGGGCTGGTTTTACCTGTCACCTGGTCATAACTGGCACCGGTATTCAGTGTCAGTATCTTGCCGGGCAGGTCAAAGGCAGTCAGGCTTTTGACTTCAACCGCGCCACCGAGTGAGCTGGCATCCTGTTCCGGTCGCAAGGTCTTGGTGACTTCCAGCGAACGTATCATCCCGGCAGGCAAGACATCCAGGGCCACTGCACGGCGGCTGGCTTCAGGTGAGGGCACTAGGGCACCATTGATGGTCACACCATTCAGGTCAGCACCCAGACCACGTACAACGATATAACGGCCTTCACCCTGATCACGCTGGACAGAAATGCCAGGCAGGCGCGCCAGTGCTTCTGCAGCATTTTTGTCCGGCAGGCCACCGATGTCATCGCTGCTGACCACACTGACGATATTGTCAGCCTTTTCCTGCATCTCCAATGCCTTGCGCAAACTGGCACGCTGGCCGCTGATGACGACGCTGCTGGCATCACTGACAGTCACATTCGGGCCTTGCGCATGGGCGTTCAGCATGGCCGAGATGCCGAGCATGATGATGGAGAGCTGAGGGACAGATTTTTTCTTCAGAGTTTTCATGGACAGGGTTTCCGCAGATAGTGAATGGCAAAAGAGTGGCCGGATTCTAGGGGAGGTATATGTCGGTTCTGTGACAGGCGCGCACTGAATTTGCTCTTGCGCGGAAATAATGAAATGAATGAGAAAGATATGAGCTGAAATGACTTTTGCGTTTGGCGATACTCAACTGATAACGTGGCCATTTTGAAAAACAGACCAAAAAGCTCACTACAGAGACACAGAGGCACAGAGGAAGAAAGAAGAGAATACTCAAATCGAGTCTATCCATTTTGGCAAAGAGATTTTTTCCTCTTGTTTTTCTCTGTGTCTCTGTGCCTCTGTGGTGAAAGGTCTTTCACGCAACGAACCCGTGAAAATGAAAAAGAACTGAGCCGTTTGCACCCCCGTTGTTTTTCATCCATAGGCCATATCAAAAAATACTCATGTCATTGTCCTGTCACGCAGCTCATTTACCCTCGCGCGACCTGACCTTTGGATGTGAATGCAATGCTTAAAAATTCCATGCTGCGCCTGCATAGAAACTTCATCATCACTGCCTGTGTGGCATTGATCGCCTTTATTTTTCTGTATGCCTATATGGGCTCACCCAAGCCCTTCATTAAATGGAAGTGGATGGACATTGTCGGTGAGGGCGGCACATCGCTCATGTCAGGCCTGTGGCTATTGATCATGCTCAGTAGCCGTCCTAAGGGACTTGTGACGCGTTTGTTTGCATTCGGCCTGGCGGCCATCATGCTGGGTTCATGGGCAGATTGCCTGGATGAGTTTTTCGCGATACCAAAGGAAGATGTCTGGGACAACTGGCTGGAATCAATGCTGGTCTTTGTCGGCATGCTGGTAGTCACTGCGGGCATGTATTACTGGCGCGAAGAGCAGTTCACTCTGAATGAACATTTGCAAAAGCGTGAACGCCTGTTCCGTGATCATCGCGCATTTGACCGTGTGACCCAGCTCAGCAATGCTGATTATCTACGCCTGCAAATCAAGCTGGAGCTGGACAGCCATCCCGGCATACCCTGTGCGCTGGTACTGCTGGACATAGACCAGTTCCATCTCATCAACCGTGAATATGGCCAGCATGAGGGCGACCGTGTCTTGCAGGCCGTCAGCCACATGCTCTTGCTGAACCTGCGTAATGAAGATGTGCTATGTCGCTATGCGGGCGACAGGTTTGCCCTGGTCTTGCATGACACCGGCCTGGAAGAAGCGCAGGCGCTAGCCATGCACCTGTGCAAGATGGTCAGGCAAATGCGCTATTGTGCCAAAGAGGTGACGCTGGAAATCAGCATGCGTCACGCCTGCACCATGGCGGACGATGCGCCGGATACTTTGTTGAGCAGGCTCAGTCGCGCAGTAGAGGCCAGTGCACGAGTCTCTACTGAGCCGCAATTGGCAACGGGAGTCTTGTAATGAATTTCCATCAGGCTGCAGACGCCTGCCTGCCAGCCGGATACCATGCAGCCCAGATATTGGCTTATACGCGCTGCCTTGAACTTGATGATGGACTCGTCCTGCGTAGTGTAGGTGTTGATGCTATACGAATCACGCAAGGGCAATGCAACATCAGCCCGCAGCAATATCTGCAATTGTTGGCTAACGCATTACAGGCTCTGCGCAGTGCAGACAGTAGTTTCATGCTGGGGCAACAAATGCTGCCGGGGCACTTTGGCAGTGTCAGCCATGCATTATTGCAAGCACAAAGCCTGCGGCAGGCGCTGGAGATTTTATGTTCGCATTCCACCCGCCTGTGCCCTTTGCTCAGGCCCAGATTGAGCGAAGGGAAAGATGTGGCTGTCTTGTACTGGATGGATAGCTATGGTGCCCCCAGCCTGCGTCCAGCAATAGTCGAGATGCACATGACAGCCGTAGTTGCGATGTGTCGCTGGCTCAGTGGCATGCGCCTGCCATGGCGTTTTTGTTTTAACCGCAGCGCTGCCCGTCATACTGAACAGCATGAAGTACATCTCGGCAGTGAGTTGCGTTTCAATTGCCATCTGGATGCCATGCTGATCGCCACAGAATACCTGGATTTGCCCTGGCCACGCGGTAGTGCGTTGGCAGCCAGCCTGGCCTTGCAACAGGCACAGCAAGAAGCCTTGCTCAGCGATGAAACGCCGAGTCTGTTAAATGCGGTCTATGATTATCTGCTGACCCATATACGCGGTAACTCTAGTCTGGAACAACTGGCGGTCGCATTTGCGGTCAGCCCGGCCAGCATGAAACGCTATCTGGCCAAAGAAGGCACGCATTTCCAGGCCGAGCTGGATCAGGTACGCACCCATGTCGCCCTGTATTTATTCCAGAGCCGTCATTACGACAACGAGGCAGTCGCCATGCACCTGGGTTTTCATGATGCGAATAATTTCCGGCGTTCTTTCAAACGCTGGACTGGGCTGACGCCCAGCAGCTTGAAAGAAAATCTGGGGCAAGATTTCCCTGGCCTGAATTTCAGTGTTGGAATCCAGGCTTAAGTAAGGCTTACCTCAATTGCCATCTGTTATATCGTCCGCATGGTTTGTTCATGTCCTTATTAAATATTGACATTAATTAATTCAGCAATTAACATATTAGTTAATTATTGAATTGATGTTCAACCTTGAAGGAGTATGAAATGAGTATGGAACTTAGTTATCTGGTCTATTCAATTGTTTCTATCGTCATGACAATCTGGGTCGCAAGGACCTTATCAAAAAATGGTGAGGTGTTCCTGGTGAAATGTTTTGGTCAGGATGAAATATTGGCGAAATCCACGAATCACTTATTGGTCGTCGGTTTTTATTTGATTAACATAGGTTTGATCGCCATTCGTCTGGATGGCTGGCAAATATCGCCGGGCGACGGCTTGATCCCCTTTGTTGGTAGTAAAATAGGTGTTTCGGTACTCAGCCTTGGTGCCATGCACTTTTTTAATATGGTCATGATTGCCAAATTTGGCAGAACTGTCAGTGCTTGGGTAAGAATCAATGACAGGCGTGAAGCAGAAACGTTTTCTGCTCCTGCGTGAGCATTGTGAAATGAATGTTAGTCTGCGCTTCTGATATGGAACCGTCTTAAGATTAAGCCTTGAGAAGTAGTCCATGCAATGAGCAAGTACTGAGTTTTATGTAATGCCATTGCCGTGCCTGACACGGCAATGGTCTTTTGAAAATAAATAATGTCTTCTGATAAGATTTTTGAAGCCTTGGCATCATCCCCACGCAGGCAGATTCTTGCTTATTTATCTGAGCAGGAACTGACCGCTGGAGATATTGCTGCGCGCTTTAAAATGAGTGCGCCAGCCATTTCCCGCCATTTGTCGGTGTTGGAAAATGCGGGCCTGATTTCTGGTGAACGTCAGGGGCAGTTTGTGATGTATAGATTAAATGGTGACAGCCTGGTCAATACCTTGACGCAATTCGCTTTTTCTATTTGCCCTGTTGGTGCGCCTCTGAAGCGCGAAAGCAAGGCAAAAGCAAAGTCGAGTGTCACCAAGGCTCATGTGGCTGATAAGACCTGATTAGCTCAATCTCTTATTGCCCACCGTAGCGATAAGACTTCTTTTGCCAATTCAATCAATGTATATCTTTGATCCGTCTTTCATACGGCACGCTAGTATCTTTCCCCCGGTTTTGCCGCACGCTCATGGAAATGATTTTCAATAATATCCTGATGAGGACAAAGGCAACAAACAAGGTAATGATCAGCGGAATAATGGTAACCAGCAGTGCAATAGCAAGAATGATAACCAGGATTTTTGGCAAGGGCGTGCGCAATAGGCGTTCACCGACTTTTTGTCCTACTTGACGAAACTCTTGTGTTGCCTGTCGAAAGACAGAATACAGGTATTGGCTGATGCTATTTTTCATGGGTAACTCCTGAAATTGGTGCATGTCTGATATGAACATCAGGCGATGAGGGCATTATCAGCATGCTTGCGCAAATAATCTACGGTAATTTTAATGCGAAATTGCCGTTCCCTGTTTTTCAGGGCCAATTCTGTCATGTAATTCCTTGATAAAAGCAAAAAGAGCGACCAGCATGGCCGCTCTTTTATTCAAGTTACTAAGGCTAACTCATTGCTTATTTAGCCTTGCCCAAATGCTGCAGGAAGAAAGCTTCATATTTTTTGTGCAGAGCCTTGGGTTTGACTGTGCCACCCAGGCCATGTTCACCATCAGGATCAAGGAAAAGATCAACCAGGGATTCCTTGCCGTTTTCCAGTAAGGCGCGATACACATTCACCGTATCCTGGTACAAGACGTTAGGATCTTGCATGCCGTGTACCAGCAACAGTGGTTTTTTCAGGCCTGCTGTCAGAGGCAGCAGCGAGTATTTACGCAAGTTGGGTTTGCTGCGCTCGGTCTTGCCTATGGTGCGGCCGCTGTACCAACTATTGTAATTTTCCCACTCTGTCGGGCCTGCACCGGCGATACCAGCGGCGAAGGTATCAGGGCTGGTGTACATGGTGTATTGGGTCTGGAAGCCACCAAAGCTCCAGCCTGTGAGGCCTATGCGCTTGCCATCTACACCCAGGTTCTTTTGCATGTACTTGGTCAGGTCTTCCAAATCTTCAGCCTGCGGTTTGCCTACCTGTTCCCAGTTTGCATCGCTGAACTTGCGGCCGTAATTGGAGTGGCCACGCGGGTCTACTGCCACGGTTACGTAGCCATGTTTGGCGGCCATATACATGCCAAACATATAGGCAGTTTGCTGGAAGCTGTCAGTCTCGACGATATGTCTGTCATTCAGTGGGCCACCATAGGTATACACGATGCCAGGGCGGTGGTCGGATGAGTTAAGACCGACAGGCTTGAACACATAAGCCTGTATCTTGTCACCATGACGGTTGGTGTAGTTGAAGCGCTCAGGGCGTTGCAGGTCTATGGCATTCCATTGCGGGTCATGGCTTTGTGTCAGCGTGGTGGATTTGGCTTTGCTGATATCCACCAGTTTTAATTCAGGGCGGCTGGCCCATTGACCTGCCATGCTGGCCAGCTTGTCGCCGCTTTCTGTTACTGTGCTGTTGCGATGGAAGTCGCCAGCCTGGCCTATGGCTTTCATGTCACCCGTTGCCAGGTCGACCTTGTAGGTATTCATGGCGGCAAAGTCCTCCTTGTTGGCGAGTACAAACATGGATTTGCTGTCTTCACTGAAACCTATGATGTTGTGCGCTTCAAATTCACCTTTCAATATCTGCCTGGCGCTTCCATTGCTGACATCAATGACGTAGGGTTGGCGATAACCCTGTTCATCCAGCACGGCGATCAATTGCTGGCTGTCTGGCGTGAAACGTGGAGCCAGCACATTGACAACTTCATGACCGACATTACCTCGTCTTTCCAAAACCATTTGTGGCTTGACGCCTTCTTCTGCCTTGCCTACATAAATACGCAACAAGTCTTTTTCACGTTCCCAGGTAGAGAAGGTGTAGCGGCTGCCATCCTTGGCCCAGCTGACCGGACTCATTTCAAACCAGACATCACCGCCATCATTGGTGAATGCTGGTTGAGGCTGGCGTGCAGAAGCATCACCAACACGGCGTATATACAAGGCCGTAGCGAGTATCTTGCGTTTGTCGTCGGATACTTCGCGTGACACTTTTTTGGCGGTGGCGAAGCGTTCGCTGTAGTTCATGATCTCGACCTGGCGTTCGGCAGGTGGAGCTGGTTTGCCGCTTTCTGGCTTGGCTTCCGGTGCTTCGGCAGAAATCGCCATCCATTGCTTGTCTTCACTCAGCACGGTATTGGCGATGCGGTATTTTTTGTCGGCGTCGTCAGGGTGTATCAGTTCGCGGTTCAACTGGCGTATCGCGCTGCTGCTAAAGCTGGCGTTGAACAGGCGTTTTTCATCCATGTAGATATAACCATTGTCGTCTGCCTGGTAGGCGACGATGCGTTCGGTTTTGTCGGTTTGTGTCAGGCGTTCTATCTTGCCATCTGCTGCGTTCAGACGGAACAGGTCACCACGATACTGGAAGATCAGTTCATTCTTTTTGTTCGCCCAGACCAGGGCATCTACACCTGGGTAGAGATCGCTGGGCTTGAGCTTTTCTTTCTCCAGTTTCTTTTTCAGCTCGTCACGCAGTTCCCAGATTTCCTTGGCCTTGTTGTCGTCTTTTGCATCTTTCTTTTCGTCTTTCTTGTCGCCGTCATTTTTGGCTACACTGGCTGTACCCGTTTTCGCGGCAGCGGCAGCTGCTTTTTCTCTGGCGGCTTCAGCATCTACTTCAGCTTTCTTGGCAGCGTCTTTGGCTTTTTTCTCGGCCAGTTCACGTTTCACTTCTTCCAGTGCAGCTTCTTCCCACTGCATCAGGTTAACTTTTTCACCGCGCAGGTAGGCGGCCTGGGCTTCGGCCTTGGCCTGGCGTTCGGCTTCTTCTTTTTCTTTTTGTTTGGCTTTTTTATCGAAGCGTTCCCAGTCTTCAGGCGCATCGTAGGTTTTCATCAGGGCTGGCGATGTAATACGTTTGGTTTCACCTGTCTGGGTGTCATGCACATATAAATCAAAACCATTTTCACCGAACGGGTTCCAGGTGTAAGCCAGATAACGGCCATCCTTGCTAAATTGTATATGGCGTGCGGCTTGGCCTGCATAGCCTTTGGCACGGTATACCTGTTCCAGCGTCAGGTCTGCTGGCTTGATTTTGGCGACACTGTTAATAGCTGGTGCGGCCTGTGCGGTTTCTTGAGGGAATAGCAAGCTGGCTGCCCCGCTAAATGCGAGCGCAATACTGACGGTGAGAATTTTCGGAGACATGATGAAAACCTTGGTTTTAGTTTAATTAGCAGGTTGGGATTGATATAGAGGTGATGCGCAAATAACGATGTTAGAACCTGTTTACGATCTTACTGCGCGTGCGTGATCGGAGCTCATGTGCTGCTCAAAATGCTCATGTACTAGAGTACATTCCGCTTTTTGCGCTGCGTTCTTGTTACCCTGACCCCGCTGACACTCGCTTGCTACAGATCGTAAGCAGGTTCTTAGCAAGCTATCCCCCGAAATTAACGCATTTTCCATAGACAAGTGTCTTTGAAAACAGTTCCGTGGGAAAATATTTTCTGTGAAAATCGGTAGAAAATTTGCTTTTGCTCTATTAAAGCGAAGATCGCTTAGTTTTTTCTGAAATAATCTTCACTGAGGCAGTTTGCGGTATTGCTGAGGGCTGAGCCCTAGCCTGGATTTGAAGGCGCTGCCAAGATGGGATTGATGAGAAAAACCACAATCTGCTGCAATATCAGCAATAGATAAATTGCTATTTTTGATGAGTAGCCGCGCTCTTTGCAGCCGACGTTCTGTGATGTAGGCATGGGGTGTCGTGCCAGTAGCATGGGCAAAGCTGCGCAAGAAGCGTAGCAGTGGCATATTTGCCATTGTTGCCAGTTCTTCCAGATTCAATGTGGTGTCGAGTTGATCTTCTATGTAATCCAATATGCGGCTATGTAAAACTTTATCTTGCGCATACTGACTGCGCGTCGTTGTTGCATTTGATTTTTTATTGGCGAGTGTTAATCCTCGTTGCAAAAACAGGCATGCTTTTTCTTGCAACAACAGAGCATCTTTGTCTTTTTGCAAGAGCAGGCTACGCAGTTGCCAGGCCAGCGTGACGGCCTGTTTGTCGCCATGGAATATCTGCCTCGGCGATGAGGCTGACATGTCTGTCAACGGATCGGGATTAGTGATGTGCATGAGCAGGTATTCGCCGCCATGCGCAGATTCTGAAAACATCGGCAAGCCAGCATTGCTGATGGCAAAGTCACCTGGCCAGGCATCAAAGTCATGACGAATATCACTGCCGATGGCATGCACACCTGTCTGGCGTGCAAATGCCAGTCCCAGACTGGTATGGGACGATGTGCTGCTGATGGAATAGGGCAGGGCTGGTAATAATTCAAGTCTTGCCCACTTGATATCAATGGTGTCGATGATATCCATGTTCATTGCAAAAGCTCTCTGCTGAAATTTCTTGATAGCCTGGAAAATGTTGTTTGCTTATTATAGAGGCATTCTACCCACAGGCCAGAGCAACGGCCTTTAATTTACGCATGGAGTTGTAATGAAAACCATAGGCATGATAGGCGGCATGAGTTGGGAATCTACTATCCCTTATTACAAGCAAATCAATGAAACCATCAAGGAAAAACTTGGTGGTTTACATTCTGCAAAAATCATACTGTATAGCGTAGATTTTCATGAGATAGATAGGCTGCAACACGCCGGTGATTGGGATGCTGCCGGTGTCATCCTCGCGCAAGCAGCGCGCTCGCTGGAGTTGGCCGGGGCAGATTTTCTGGTACTGTGCACGAACACTATGCACAAGCTGGCGCACGTCATTGAAGCTGCTGTGGCGATCCCCTTGTTTCATATTGCCGACCCTACTGCGCAAGCCATCAAGGATGCTGGCTATGGCAAGATAGGTTTGCTGGGTACACGCTTTACCATGGAGCAGGATTTTTATCGTGAGCGTTTGCGCAGCAAACATGGCTTGCAAGTGCTGGTGCCTGAGCTGGCGGACCGCGACATCATTCACCAGGTCATTTATGAAGAGCTTTGCCTGGGCGAGATCAATGAGGTATCACGCCAGCACTATCGCCGCATCATGGCCAGTTTGAAAGAGGGTGGGGCACAGGCTATCATCCTGGGTTGTACCGAGATCTGTTTGTTGGTGAATCAGGATGATGCCGGTGTGCCTTTGTTTGATACGACAGCAGTTCATGCACGCAGTGCCGCATTATGGGCACTGGAGTAATTCAGATGTTCCCAGGACTTACGCAAAATTGTCCCAGCAAGGCTATCGCCTTAAGAAATATCCCTTACAGGGGACGTTCGTTTCGTCGGCAGACAACATGTTGTCTGACACCCCGACTACACCGTAGCGACGAAGACAGTACTTTAGTACGGCTAGGAGCTAACAGCGCAGCTGGGGCGGTTTTGTGTAAGTTCTATGTTAATTGACCTTGTGTAAAGCTTCTCTCAGGGCCGGCAAGAGATTCTCTTTGATTGCAGGGTCTGTGCTCTCCCTGACTGAAAAATATAGTGGCAGCAGAAAGGCGCTGACATTATGTCTTTGTGCCAGCCTGGCCTGGGTATAGGGGCCGGGCTGTATGCTGTTGTCCATGAGTTTGTTAAACCACAGATCCCAGTCACGCTTGTTGAAACTGGGTGTTCGCGCCAGGTAAAACACGGCTGTCATCAGCCTCACTCCTTCGCCATACTGATAGAAATGGGTGGAAGGGGCAATCTGGGATGCGATGGCAGTCAGCATAGTTTCATGCTGGGTTTTTTCTATGGCCGGGTTCATCGCCAGTTGCAGCATCAGGTCTGCACTATGGGCAATCCCATGTCGCCAGCCATCTTTGCTATCAAAGCCGCGATAGTCGCGCAGTTTGCTCAAGTAATGGCTGCCTGCATTGACGATATCGATTCTCTCTTCTGCTGTCAGATAAGGTTTTTTCCTGTCTGCCCGCACTAGCTCAGCCAGCGTCAAAATTGCAAATGGCCGTAGGAAACTGCTTTCTTCTGCCGCAGGTGCTTGCACGGCGTTCAGCATTTTTACGCGCAAACTTGTCAGCGTGGGTAGGCTCAGTTTCTCGGCGCGCATCCAGGCGGATAGTCCCTCAAACGCCAGTTCGTCACGCAATTCTGTATCGGCGATTCCCAGGCAATCTGCCGCAGAGAGTGCCAGGCTTTGCCGCTTACCATCATCGTCGAATTTCCAGCCAGCAGATTTAGCGGACTTTAATTCTTGTCTGGTTTGTTCATCACAATCGGCAAATGCTGCAGCGGTAGTAAATATTAAAGCTAGCAGGCAAAAAGAAGATATCAGGCGATGCATGAGTGCTATCCGTACAGGAAAGGAAAGATTGACAAGTGTGCCATGCCGAATTTTTCTTGTCATGTGCCGACAAAAAAACTTACACAAAGCATATTGAGTTAGTGTTATAGTTAACTACAACACTAATTTACTTGTGAGATGGCGCTGTAGAAGTATCAATCTCGTTGTCCCGGGTATTCACAGGAAGGTGCAAGCATGAGTGTTAACTGGAATGACCAGACGCCGATTTACCGGCAACTGAAACAGCGGGTGCTGGGCATGATGCTGGATGGCTTGTTAAAGCCAGGAGATGCCTTGCCATCAGTAAGGCAGGTGGCGGCTGAGTATCAGCTCAATCCGATTACGGTATTGAAAGCCTATCAGGAATTGGTCGATGAAGAACTGGTCGAAAAACGAAGGGGTGTAGGCATGTATATGACCGAATCAGCGCTCGATAAATTGCTGGCCAATGAGCGCCAGCGCTTCATTGAAGAAGAATGGCCAGCCATGCTGGAGCGCATACGCAGGCTGGGTTTGGATGTGCAGCAATTGCCGGGCTTTCAAAATAAAGGCGGTGTGAAATGACCAGCACAGAGAATAGCTCAGTGAATAGTGTCACCAATAGCGTAATTTCCGCCCGTGGCATCAGTAAGCAATATGGTAGGCAGCGTGTGCTGGATGATGTCAGCTTTGAGATTGCTTCAGGTCGTATTGTGGGCCTGATAGGGCCGAATGGCTCTGGCAAGACCACGACACTGAAATCAATACTGGGTTTGGGCAATTTTGAGGGGGAGATGCAGGTACTGGGTCTGGACCCGCGTACCCAGCGCGATGCGCTTATGAATGATGTTTGCTTCATTGCCGATGTCGCCATTTTGCCGCGCTGGATCAAGGTGAAGCAGGCGATAGACTTCATTGCAGGAGTTCACCCTAAATTCAACCGTGCCAAAGCCGAGAAATATATTGCTAATACCAAGTTAACGCCGGATATGAAAGTCAGGTCCATGTCGAAGGGAATGATAGTGCAATTACATCTGGCGCTGATCATGGCCATCGATGCGAAATTGCTGGTGCTTGATGAACCTACCCTTGGCCTGGATATTTTGTACCGTAAACAGTTCTATCAAAATCTGTTGGAAGATTATTTTGATGAAAACAAAACCATCATCATCACTACGCATCAGGTAGAAGAAGTTGAGCATATTCTCAGCGACGTGATTTTTATTGATGAAGGAAAAATTGTGCTGGAAACCAGCATGGAGCAAATGGCCGAGCGTTTTGTCGAAGTGATGGTCGCACCGGAAAACATGGAGAAGGCAATCGCCTTGCAACCCATTGATCAACGGGCAGTATTTGGCAAGGTTGTCATGCTGTTTGATGGCGTTGCACAGGAGCTGTTGGCCAGCCTCGGTGAAACACGCATACCCGGCGTGGCTGACTTGTTCGTCGCCAGCATGAAAGGAATTGCCAAGTGAAAACCATGATCTGTCTTTTGAAGCGCGAATTCTGGGAACATAAAGGTATGTTTCTGTGGACGCCATTGTGCGTGGCTGGCGCCATGATATTTGTATTCGTCTTACCTTTTCTAAGGGGGCATGCATTATTTGGTGCGCGCATATTAGACCGGGTGGCCGCATTTAAAGAAGATATTCCAAAAGTGAGTGACTTATTGGCCAATATGTATGTGCTTTTCTCTGGCCCCTTGTTGGCGGTGATGTCCATCATCATTTTCTTTTATTGCCTGGGTTCTTTATTTGATGACAGACGGGACCGCAGTATTCTGTTTTGGAAGTCTTTGCCCGTTTCAGATTTTCAGACGGTATTGTCCAAGCTATTCACCGCCAGTCTGATCGTCCCTGTGATATTTTTTCTGTGTGCCATTGTCATGTCTTTCATCATGCTGATGATAGTCAGCATCGCATTGGCTACACAGGATGTATATGTATTCCAGGAATTGTTTGCGAATGGAAAATTATATCTGGCTCCCTTGCAATTATTAGGTACTTTGCCAGTGTATATCTTATGGGCTTTGCCTAGCGTAGGCTGGTTGATGCTGGTGTCGAGTTGGGCAAATTCCAAGGTATTTTTATGGGCAGTTGGCATACCCTTGCTTTTGGTGTTTTTGGTCGGGATGCTGGACTTGTTGACGGGGCAGGATGGTAATCTGAAATGGTTCAGTCAACTGATTGTTGGCCGCGCTTTGGGTGGAATATTTCCGGGTGCGTGGGTAGCTTTTGAGCACATTTCACCAAGTACTTTTACTCGCCCATCAGGTGTAGGCGTGAATTTCGGCAGGATATTTTTTGCATCCTGGCAGACGATGCTTAGCCTGCAGTTATGGCTGGGTGTTGTGGTCGCCGCAGGGATGTTTTATTTGACGGTACGTTTGCGCCGCTGGCGCGAAGTTGCGTGATATAAGAAAAATTGGAATAAGTCGAATTGGAATTGCTGCGATAGCTGCAATTCCAATTCTTCACCGTGACTGCCTCACCACCAGCGCCACACCCGCCAGCGCAATCACCATGCCCAGTATGGCAGTCATCGTCAGCTTCTCACCAAACATCAGCCAGGCCATGGCCGCAGTGACGGCAGGAACTAGGTACATGTAGCTGGTGACCTTGGTTGCTTCGCCATGCCGTATCATGATGAATAACACCGAGATACCAACGCCGGACAAAACAAATACCGACCAGGCCATGGCGGCAAAGAACTGCGGTGTCCAGATAATGGTCTGGGTTTCCAGTGCCAGCGCAAATGGCAATGTTACCAATAAGGACGCGACAAACTGTATGACTTGCCCGGTTCTGACATCAAAGCTGGGGCAGGTTTTTTTCTGGTATAACGTGCCTATGGTCATGGCTGTCAAGGCCATGACAGCCAGTGCCACACTGCTGACGGACAAGCCGATAACTGAAATTTTATTCGCGACCACCAACGCCACGCCGCAAATTCCCAATGCAAGTCCTGCCCATTGCTTGCCATAGATGCGCTCACCAATGATGGGACCGAGGAAAGCGGTGAAGATAGGCTGGGTGTTGGCGATCAGGGCTGCCACACCGGCAGGCATGCCCAGCTTGACCGCGCACCAAATACCACCCAGATACATGGCTTGCATCATGATGCCCGCGATAGCTATCGGCAGCCAGAAGCGGCGCTCTGGCCAGGGCGCACGCATGGTCAGCGCCAGTATCAGCATGAAGATGATTACACCCAGATAACGCAAGCATAAAAAGGTCAGTGGTTCGGCATAGGGCAGGCCATATTTGGCGACAACATAACCGGATGCCCAGATAAAAATGAAAATGGCAGGGAGGAAACGTAATAAAGGAGAGGCTTTGGTTTGCATGCTGTTCAAAGAATAGGGCGGTAGAGCATAGGGGGAAATTCCTGGCGCTCATTTGAGCCATGATCTTCGCATAAACAGCTTAAGTGATGGATGAAAAAAAACCTGCGCTTGCATGAGCATCGCAGGTTTTTTTTCATCTGTCATGCATGATGCAGGGCATCACGACAAGCTGGCTCAGCCCAGGTTTGCTGTTGCAAATTCCCAGTTGACCAGTGCCCAGAATGCTTCTAGGTATTTTGGACGTGCATTGCGGTAGTCGATGTAGTAAGCGTGTTCCCACAGATCGCAAGTCAGCAAGGCTGTGTCTGCTGTTGTCAGTGGTGTTGCTGCATTGGATGTATTGACGATATCCAGTGTGCCGTCAGCTTTTTTAACCAGCCATGTCCACGAAGAACCGAAATTGCCTACGCAAGATTTGGTGAAAGCTTCCTTGAATGCATCGAAAGAACCCCATTTGGCGTTGATGGCGTCTGCCAGTTTGCCGCTTGGTGCGCCACCGCCGTTAGGTGTCAGGCCATTCCAGTAGAAAGTGTGGTTCCAGATTTGTGCTGAGTTATTGAAAATGCCTCCAGAAGATTTCTTGACGATTTCTTCCAGTGTGGAATTTTCAAATTCTGTACCCTTGATCAGGTTGTTCAGATTGGTCACATAGGTCTGGTGATGCTTGCCATAGTGATATTCCAGAGTTTCTTTGGAAATATGCGGGGCCAAAGCGTCCAGTGCATAAGGCAGTGCCGGTAAGGTATGTTCCATATCGCGTCCTTTTATCGTGAGTTTATCAATTCCGGCAATCCGGAAAAGCCAGACCAGCATTGTAAGCTTTTGTACAAAAGCTTGCACGCAGGCTTGTACAAATTCGCAGTAATTACATGTATATGCGCAAAATGATGACTGTAAGACGAAGTTGTTTTCTTGAGAGTAAGGATTAGTCGAGTTTGGTTTGCACGCTGCTGATGCCAATTTCAGCGGTACCTGATGCCAGCCTGACTTGCAACAGCGATTGCGGTTTGAGTTCAGATGTATTGCGCAAAGCCTTGCCTTTATGGTCGCTGAGGATGGCATAGCCACGTTCCAGCGTGCGTTGCGGGTTGAGCAGCTCCAGTTGGCTACGCAGGGCAGACAACTGTTGCAGTTGGCCTTCACGACTGTGTCTGGCGGCTTGTTGCAGGCGTCTTTGCATATCCGTCAGCAGCAGCCTGGGCCTGCTCAGGTCTGGCTTATGCGCCTGCCAGCTTTGAGTCAATTGGCTCAGCTCATGTCTGGCCTGACGTAAAGGAAGGCTGGCGCTGTGGCTGAGGTTGCGGGCCAGGTTTGCCAGTTGCAAGCGTCTGGCTGTGATGGCGGCCCTGGGGCTGAGCAGGCGGCGGCTTTGCCAGTCCAGGGTCTGGGCCTGGTCATCCAGTTGCCTGTGCATGCAACGGCTCAGTATTTCTGCCTGGCGCTGTAATAGCTGCAACCATGCATCCCTGGGCGTAGCTGCCAGTTCTGCCGCTGCTGTCGGTGTGGCTGCGCGCAGGTCGGCGGCAAAATCGGCGATGGTAAAGTCAGTTTCATGGCCTATGCCGGCAATCACTGGCATAGGGCAATTGACGATGGTGCGGGCCACGACTTCTTCATTGAAGGCCCACAGGTCTTCCATGCTGCCACCGCCACGGCAGACCAGCAAGACATCACATTCTTCGCGGGCAGCAGCAGAGGCGATGGCCTGGGCTATCTTCATACCCGCGCCTTCACCCTGTACCGGAGTAGGGTAGAGGATGACGTTAACGTGTGGTGCACGCCTGTTCAGCGCGATCAGGATATCGCGCAGGGCGGCCGCCTGCGGGCTGGTGACTATACCTATGGTTTTGACAAAGGCGGGCAGGGGGCGCTTGCGCTCAGGATCAAACAAGCCTTCCTGCGTCAATTGCGCCTTTAGGCGCAAAAAGGCTTCATACAGATTACCGACGCCAGCGCGGCGTATGGCTTCTACGCTCAACTGATAATCGCCGCGTGGCGCATATAGAGTGACCAGGGCGCGCACTTCTACCTTGTCACCTTCTTTTGGCTGAAAGTCGGCATATTGGGCACGGCCACGGAACATCACGGACCTGACCTGGGCACCGCTGTCTTTTAGTGTGAAATACCAATGTCCAGAAGCGGCGCGGGTAAAGTTGGAAATCTCGCCAGAAACCCATGTCAATGGCAGGTTGCGTTCCAAAAGTTGAGCAACGGCCTGATTCAGCGCCGTAACTGTCATCACGGACGGCGTGTTTACTGGCTTGGTGTAAGGTGATTCAGCATTCATAAAGCTTGGCGGGGGAAAATCTGTCCACAGAAGCGTGGTTTGGTCATCAGCATGTCATTTTGCCTCTGAGATGTCAAAAGAAATGAAAGTTTACTATCTAAGTCTTTGATTTTTAATAAAAATCAATCTGCAAAAGAATGAGGCAAAATGAAAATTCTCTTTCAAATCAAGGACATTGCATTATATCAAGCAGCTTGTACACAAACTTATCCACAGAAATTGTGATTAAGCTGTTGAAAACTTTGTTTATGGCGGAGTATGCCAGTTTGCCTAAAATATTGGCACGATAGTAATCTTTATTAAAATCAAGTACTTATCTTCTTTCCCTGCGCTTTTACACAAGCTTGTCCACATATTTTGTGCAGAATAAGCGTTTATTCAGAGGATGAGTGGTCAAAAAAGCAAAATTTAAAACTTGCTTGTGAATAAGCAGAGTTTGCCACTTTTTTAGGCGCGAGTAAAATAAGTAATGAAATCAATTGCTTAGTTACAAGCCCCATAGTTTTTCACATAGTTGTCCACATATTTTGTGCAAAAGCCTGACTCGTACAATTTTATCCTCGTGAAAACTTGTTCTAAGGTTAATTTTTGTTTGGGGATAGCATATTTTCTCATTAAAATCGCCGTTTGCCTGTTTTTCTGGCAGCTATGCTTACCTTATATAAATCAATGACTTACATTGTTTCTTTACAGTAATGCACAATCTTGTCCACATATTTTGTGTAAAACAACTGGCTTGGCCCTGACCAAATTTTTCTGATGAAATTTTGTGCAAAAATGGCTGAAATTAACGACTTGCCTAAAATATTGGCAGTACAATAATTTGCTTTTAAATCAGTCACTTGTCATTATGTGCAAGACTTTTGCACATACTTGTCCACAAATTATGTGTAGAAAAGACGGAGCAAAAATGAGAAAAATGCTGTTTTATCCACAAAATGAATGTGCTTAAATCTTTGGCAGAGCTGAAAAAATGAAATAAATCATGGGCTTAGCAAGATTTGGCAGACTTATCCACAAGCTTGCGCACAGATTTTGTGTAAAACAGTGGATATCCTGAATTGCTATGATTAATGCCAACCTCGTGCACACTTTGCGCTTTTGCTGAAAATGATGCTTTGAAACATTTTGTACCGAGTTTTTTGCGTTGCGCTCTTGCCCACAGGCAGACAACGCGCTACATTGCGGGCTTGGATTTAGGAACCTTCAAGGAGTTATTTTGTTCGCCATCATTCAAGCCGCAGGCTGGCCAATTTATTTTTTATTGATTGCCTCAGTTATTGCGCTGACTTTAATCATAGAACGCAGTCTTTCTTTGCGCCGTAGCCGTATCTTGCCACCTACCTTGGTTGACGAGGTCATACGTGTCTATCAGGCAGGCAAGGTCAAGCCTGAAGTCATAGAACAACTGGCAGGTAATTCGCCTTTGGGTAAAGTACTGGCTGCAGGTTTGCGCAATGTGAATGCGCCACGTGAAGTCATGAAAGAGTCGATAGAAGAGGCAGGCAGTGCGGTTGCCCATGAGTTGGAACGCTTTCTTACGACGCTGGGCACGATCGCTTCACTGGCACCTTTGATGGGCTTGTTTGGTACTGTGGTCGGTATGATAGAAATTTTCGGTTCGCAAAATGCAACGGGTGCCAACCCTGCGCAACTGGCGCATGGTATTTCCGTGGCCTTGTATAACACAGGCTTTGGTTTGATGATTGCCATGCCTGCGATGGTGTTCTGGCGTCATTTCCGCGCGCTGGTGGATAGTATCGTCGTCGATATGGAACAGCAGGCAATCAAGTTTGTTGACGTTGTCCACAGCGCCAGGAAGTAGTCATGAATTTTCGTAAAGGAAGGGGCAGGGAAGAGCCAGAGATCAACCTGATCCCGTTTATCGACGTCTTGCTGGTGATCCTGATTTTCCTGATGGTGACGACGACGTATAGCCGTTTCACCGAATTGCAGATCACCTTGCCGACTGCAGATGCAGAAAAAGCCCAGGACAAACCGAATCAGATAGATATCGGTATTGATGCTCAGGGCCGCTACAAGATCAATAGCCAGGCCGTGTCTTTCCTTGATACCCTGACGTTGGCAGAAGATCTGAAAAAAGCGGCAGCAGCGCTGGAAGCTGGCAAGACCGGTACCCAGCCTGATCCAGTGATCATCATCAATGCAGACCGTGCGACTAGTCACCAGTCTGTGATCGATGTGCTGGAAGCTGCACGTATCGCTGGTATGGCCAAGGTCACGTTTGCGGCTCAGGCTACGGCCAAGTAAGGATAGAAAAAACCCAGGGCTTGATTAAAAGTTCGGGGTAGCATACAAGCCGGGGAGTGCATAACTCCCCGGTTTCTTTTTTAGAGAACTGCAAGAAAACTGGAAGTGAGTGACATGCGGGCAGCACTGGAAAAAGTCTTGTTGAATATCTGGCAAAAGCGCGGGCTGCTGGCTTGTTTGCTGTGGCCAGTGTCCAAACTATTCCAGCTCATCGTCACTTTCCGTTTTGGTTTGTTTGTGATGGGCTACAAAGCGCAAACCAAATTGCCAGTTCCTGTTGTCGTGGTCGGCAATATCTTTATCGGCGGTACTGGCAAGACGCCGCTGGTTATCTGGCTGGTGCAGCAATTGAAGCAGGCGGGCTGGCATCCAGCTGTCATCTCGCGTGGGTATGGCGTGCATGCTGAGAGCGTGATCCTGCTGGACGCTGCCTCGCAAGCGCAGCAGGTTGGTGATGAGCCTGTGCTGATTGCCGCCAGGGCGCAATGCCCAGTCGGAGTAGGACGTGACCGCGTTGCGGTGGCGCGTTGCGTGCTGGCAGCCAATCCGCAAGTGGATATCATTATTGCTGACGATGGTTTGCAGCATTACGCCCTGGGGCGTGATGTTGAACTGGTTTTGTTTGATCAGCGCGGTGCTGGCAATGGCTGGTTATTGCCAGCGGGACCTTTGCGCGAACCTGTGGAAAGACGGCGTGACTTTACTATCTGTAATTTGCCAGAGCCGGATGCGGGATTTCCGCCCAGGATGCCAGCAGACACTGTGCGCATGCAGTTGCAAGCAGGTCAGGCTTATCGTTTGAATGATGATCAACAGCAGCGGTCATTAGTTGAATTTGCGGGGCAGCGCCTGTTGGCAGCGGCTGGCATAGGTAATCCACAACGATTTTTCAATATGTTGGCAAGACGGGGTTTGCAATGCCAGACCAGGGCTTTTCCTGATCATCATGCCTTTGATACGAAGAGTTTTAAGGGCGTAGATGCGGATTGCGTCCTGATTACTGAAAAGGATGCAGTAAAATGTAGGCAAATCCCGGCTTTACTGGACGATGCCCGCATCTGGGTGGTGCCAGTTGAAGCTCAACTTGATGCAGCTTTTGCCGCATCCCTGATACAAATGATTTCGGAGAAAAAGCATGGATGCACGTCTGCTTGATGTGTTGGTTTGTCCTTTGTGCAAAGGACAATTGGTCTACCAAAAAGCCAGTCAGGAATTGATTTGCTATGGCGATAAACTGGCTTACCAGATACGCGACGATATCCCCATCATGTGGGCAGATCAGGCGCGCGCGCTGACCAGTGAAGAAATTGACGCCAGACCCAAGGCTTGAGTCTTATGAGTTTTATCGCCATAATCCCGGCCCGGCTGGCTTCCAGTCGTTTAGCTAATAAGCCGCTGGCAGACATAGGCGGCAAACCTATGGTGGTACGCACGGCTGAACAGGCGTTACTGTCTGGCGCCAGTGCCATCATGGTAGCTACTGATCATGCCGACATCGTCGCAGCTTGTAATGCACATGGCGTGCCTGTTTGCATGACACGGGCAGATCATCCATCTGGTACCGACCGGATTGCCGAAGTCGCTGCCAGCATGAACCTGGCTGACGATGCTGTCGTTGTTAATGTGCAGGGTGATGAACCATTGATAGATCCCGCGCTGATCGCAGCAACTGCAGCACTGGTGAATGTAGATGTGCCTATGGCGACTGCTGCCCATCCCATCCATGCGATAGAAGATGGTTTTAACCCGAATGTCGTCAAGGTGGTATTGGATAAGCACGGCCGCGCCCTGTATTTTTCACGCGCCACTATACCCTGGCACAGGGATGGATTTGCCATAAGCCGCGAACAGTTTCCGCCTGCTTATGCACCGTTGCGGCATATAGGTTTGTATGCCTACCGCAACGATTTTTTAAAAAAATATCCACAACTTGCTGTTTCTCCACTAGAACAAATTGAGGCACTGGAGCAGTTGCGGGTTTTGTGGCATGGCTATGCCATCGCAGTTCATGTGACTGGCTCCAGCCCCGCGCCAGGGGTGGATACGGCAGAAGATCTGGAACGTGTCCGGCAGTTTTTTATGGATAAGAAATAAAAAAACGGGCAAAACCCCAAGTTTTCGTGGCAAAGCATCAAGAATTACGAAAATTGTGGTAAGTTTCGTGAAAAGAAACTGTGTTATCAAGCTAAATAAGAAAAGCAAAAAAGAGCCGTGCCTGCCATGAAACCACTGGCTGTCATGTTTTGATAATACAAGCACAAAAAATTCAAACTCGTCTTAGGAAATTTAACATGCGTCTTATTTTGTTGGGAGCGCCGGGAGCCGGCAAGGGTACACAAGCCAATTACATCAAAGAAAAATACAATATCCCGCAAATCTCTACTGGTGATATGTTGCGTGCTGCAATCGCTGCAGGCACAGCTTTGGGTCTGGAAGCAAAAAAAGTCATGGACACCGGTGGACTGGTATCTGATGACATCATCATCGGTCTGGTCAAAGACCGGCTGACACAGCCTGATTGCGCCAATGGTTATTTGTTCGACGGTTTTCCACGCACCACGCCACAAGCAGATGCGATGAAAGATGCTGGCGTGACGATAGACTATGTACTGGAAATCAACGTGCCGGACGAAGCGATCATTGACCGTATGAGTGGCCGCCGCGTTCACCCAGGTTCTGGCCGTACTTACCATGTCAAATTCAATCCGCCAAAAGTTGAGGGCAAGGATGATGTGACTGGTGAAGAACTGGTGCAACGCCCTGACGACAAGGAAGAAACCGTCAAGAGGCGTTTGTCTGTATATCACGAACAAACCGAAATCCTGTTGTCTTACTATGGCGACTGGGCCAAGTCTGGCAAACCAGGCGCACCTAAATATCGCAAGATCGCTGGCGTCGGACCGGTAGAGTCCATCCGCGACAGCGCGTTTGCGGCGCTGGCTGAATAAGTAAGAAAAAAGCGGACTGCAATGTCCGCTTTTTTTATGGCTAAGCCCCGCCATGTCACTCCAAAAATATGGGCTACGTAAAAGTTTCGCAGTGTGCAGGATTCATTTTTGTCATTTGGTATAAAGCAGTCTGGTACCAAAGTCTGGAAAATGAAGAATTGTCGTTGTTTCACTTTGTCGTTAAAAAAATGCATGCGCCCACAAGGCCAACATGCCTATAACATTGGAGGAGTCAACATGGCAGCAAGTCTTTGGTTTGTCATCGCATGTGGCGTCATCGCCGTACTATATGGTTTGATATCGCGTAGCTGGATCTTGAAACAGGATGCCGGTAACGCACGTATGCAGGAAATAGCTACCGCTATTCAACAGGGTGCAGCCGCTTATCTGGCGCGGCAGTACCGTACCATCGCCATAGTTGGCGTGGTGTTGTTCATTGCCGTTGCTGCCATACCTGGCCTGGGTCTGATTACTGCCATCGGTTTCCTGATCGGTGCGGTATTGTCAGGAGCTTGCGGTTTCATCGGTATGAATGTCTCGGTCAGGGCCAATGTCAGGACTGCGCAGGCAGCAACCAAGGGCATGAATGAAGCACTCGACGTTGCTTTTCGTGGCGGAGCCATCACCGGCATGCTGGTGGTCGGCCTCGGTTTGCTGGGCGTGACTATCTTTTATTGGGTATTGGTCATGAATGCTGCTGGCAGTACGCTGACACAGCACGACGTTATCAAACCCCTCATAGGCCTGGCCTTTGGTGCCTCGCTGATTTCCATCTTCGCCCGTCTTGGTGGCGGTATCTTTACCAAGGGTGCTGACGTTGGTGCCGATCTGGTCGGCAAGGTTGAAGCTGGTATCCCCGAAGACGACCCGCGTAACCCTGCCGTGATTGCCGACAACGTCGGCGACAATGTTGGCGACTGCGCCGGTATGGCTGCTGACTTGTTTGAAACCTATGTCGTGACCCTGATCGCCACCATGCTGCTGGGTGCACTGGTAATTACCAGCAATGTCACTGAAGCGATTGTTTATCCACTCTTGCTTGGTGCTGTTTCCATCCTGGCTTCGATTGTCGGCTGCTCCATGGTGAAAGCCAAGCCTGGAAAAAAAATCATGTCTGCCCTGTATACAGGTTTGTGGTGGGCTGCCGGTTTGTCATTGGTTGGTTTTGCCGTCGTGACATGGCAAGTCTGGCCTGACGAAGCCATGCGCATGAAGATGATGGGCTCGTCACTGGTGGGTATCGTCCTCACTGGCCTGATGGTGTATATCACCGAGTACTATACGGGCACAGACTTTAAGCCAGTGCAGCATGTGGCTGAGGCATCGACTACTGGTCACGGTACGAATATCATTGCCGGTCTGGGTGTGTCGATGAAGTCGACTGCATGGCCAGTGCTGGCTGTGTGTGCTTCGATACTGGTCTCCTACAAGCTTGCTGGCTTGTATGGTATCGCGATTGCGGCAACCTCCATGTTGTCCATGGCGGGCATCATCGTGGCGCTTGATGCCTATGGCCCTATCACGGACAATGCCGGTGGTATTGCCGAGATGTCAGAGATGCCTGCTTCAGTGCGTGCGATTACTGATCCGCTGGATGCGGTCGGTAATACTACCAAGGCGGTGACCAAGGGTTATGCCATTGGTTCTGCCGGTCTGGCTGCACTGGTGCTGTTTGCCGATTACACCCACGCGCTGGATTCTGTCGGCAAGAGCACCTCGTTTGATTTGTCCAATCCGCAAGTCATCGTCGGCTTGTTTATCGGTGGTTTGATTCCTTACCTGTTCGGTGCGATGGCGATGGAGGCGGTGGGCCGTGCCGCTGGTGCCGTGGTGGTGGAAGTACGCCGCCAGTTCAAGGAAATCAAGGGCATCATGGATGGTACAGGCAAGCCTGAATATGACAAGGCCGTCGATATGCTGACGACATCTGCCATCAAGGAAATGATTATTCCATCGCTACTGCCTGTCATCGTGCCTATCCTGGTTGGCATGGTGCTGGGGCCAGCTGCGCTTGGTGGTTTGCTGATGGGGACTATCGTGACAGGTTTGTTTGTCGCTATATCCATGACAACAGGTGGTGGTGCCTGGGACAATGCCAAGAAATATATAGAAGATGGTCACTTTGGTGGCAAGGGCTCGGAAGCACACAAGGCTGCAGTGACGGGTGATACTGTCGGTGATCCATACAAGGATACCGCTGGCCCCGCCATTAACCCCCTGATCAAGATCATCAATATTGTCGCCTTGTTGCTCGTACCTATCCTGCCTGCGGTCGGTACCAATGAAGCAGCCGGACATGTCGCGCCAACGGTACCTGTGGTGCAGTCGGCAGCCCCGGCGGCATCTGCATCAGCGTCGGTACCTGTGTTGGTGCCGGCATCAGCGTCCGCCTCAGTATCTGCTCCTATGGTAGTGCCTGCGCCGCCGGCTATGCAAGAAGCCGCATCTGCCAGCAAGTAATTGCTTTTGCAGGGTTTGATCTCTGGTTTAAAAAAGTGGTGGCAATTTTTGCTGCCACTTTTTTTACTTTTAGCTTCGTGCAATTATTCGCTACAATAGGGGCATGTGACGTTAACGTTAACGTAAATGTAAACGGTATTGTGCAGCGAATTCAATGCTGGGAGTCAGTACCGGGATGCAATACTTGTATCCAATACTTGCGTCTCATACTGCTCACTACCGATTCATCTTTAAACTTGGAGAGACAAACATGCAAATTCAAAATCATGTATTTATTATTACTGGTGGTGCTTCAGGCCTGGGCGCAGCTACGGCAAGAATGATCGTTGCCAATGGCGGCAAGGTCGTTCTGGCCGATGTGCAGGTAGAAGCCGGTGAAGCACTGGCGGTTGAGCTGGGTGGCAAGTTTGTCAAATGCGATGTGACTTCCGAGGCCGATGGCAAAGGTGTCGTTGAGGCGGCCGCTACTCTGGGCACCTTGCGTGGTCTGGTCAATTGTGCTGGTGTTGCTCCAGCGATCAAGACGGTTGGCAAGGATGGCCCGCATCCGCTGGACGTATTCCAGCGTGTGGTTAACATCAACCTGATCGGCACTTTCAATATGTGCCGTCTGGCAGCAGATGCCATGGGCAAGACCGAAGCTGCCGAGCATGGCGAACGTGGTGTCATCATTAACACTGCTTCTGTCGCAGCTTATGATGGTCAGATTGGCCAGGCAGCCTATGCTTCCTCCAAGGCAGCGGTAGTCGGCCTGACCCTGCCTATGGCACGTGATTTGTCACGCAGCGGCATCCGCGTCATGACGATTGCGCCTGGCATTTTTGAAACACCCATGTTGCTGGGTATGCCGCAAGAAGTGCAGGATGCCTTGGGCAAAATGGTGCCGTTCCCTCCGCGTCTTGGCAAGCCAGATGAGTATGCGAATCTGGCCAAGGCGATTATTGAGAATGTGATGTTGAATGGCGAGACAATCCGCCTGGATGGGGCAATCCGCATGCAACCCAAGTGAAGTGTTGATAAAGCTACTGCGCGACCTTATTTTTAGCCTGCGATGCTCACCGTACTGAAGTACGGTTGCGCTTCTTAACTAAAACTAAGGCCGCTCGCTACGCTTTCTCAACGCTTCACGCGCCTCAGTATGCGTGAAGAAGAAAAAGCAATGACACTCGTTAATTCAAACTGGCCGCACTTGCTTGAGAGTGTTTAGAGAATGGCTGTTGTATTTGCAGAGCACCGTTCTTTCACTGTGCCGTGCAGCATGACAAATTGCTAGGGGGCTACTACACTAGGGCAAATCTGGATTTGCCCTTTTTTTATGCCTACACAAACGAGTAATAATGCTGGAACAGGATTGATCTTGACGGGTGGTGGGGCGCGTGCGGCCTATCAGGTTGGGGTGCTTCATGAAATCTCGGCGATACTAGTGGAGTCTGGCTGGCATCCTGCCAGCAATCCGTTTGGCATTATCTGCGGTACTTCTGCGGGGGCCATCAATGCGACCTCGCTGGCCTGTGGGGCTGATAATTTTGCTGATGCAGTCGGGCGCATGCTGCATATCTGGGAAAACTTTGAAGCGGCGCAAGTGTACCGGGCGGATTCGCTGGGCGTCATGCGCAGCGGCGCACGCTGGCTGACATTGTGGTCTTTTGGCTGGTTGCTCAACAAATGGCGCAAAGCACCGCCGAATTCTCTACTCGATAATTCTCCGCTGGAAGCGCTGCTGACGCGCATGCTGGATCTGAGCAGTCTGGATGCTGCATTCAACAACGGCAGCCTGCATGCTTTGGCGGTGACGGCATCTTCTTATACTGCTGGTCAGCATCTGACCTTTTACCAGACGCTGGCAGATATTGAACCCTGGGTCAGGAGTCAGCGTCTGGCGCAGCGAGATTTTATCGGTGTCCAGCATTTGCTGGCATCTGCCGCTATCCCTTTTATTTTTCCTGCCGTGCCATTGAATTGGGGCGGGCGCATGGAATATTGCGGTGACGGGTCCATGCGTCAGCTGGCACCGATATCACCGGCCATACATCTGGGTGCACAAAAGGTCTTGATCGTTGGTGCTGGCCGTTTGACTGAGCCACCCAGTGTCAGTACTGAAACGGCACGTTACCCCAGCCTGGCGCAAATTGCAGGTCATGCCTTGTCCAGCATTTTTCTTGATAGCCTGGCGGTGGATATAGAAAGGCTGATGCGCATCAACAAGACCTTGTCTATGTTACCGCCGGAATTGCTGGAGAAAACACCTTTGCGCCCAGTGGATTTACTGGTCATTGCACCTTCAGAGCGGCTCGATGAAATTGCCAGCCGTCATACCAACAGCCTGCCTTTGCCAGTGCGTACCATGCTGGGTGGCATAGGGGCTACCGAGGCGCGCGGTTCGGCGTTGGCATCTTATCTCTTGTTTGAGTCCACTTATACCAAGGAGTTAATTGCGCTAGGGCGACGCGATACCCGCGCCAGGGTAGATGATGTCTTGCACTTCTTTGGGGTTGATACAACAGTACGGGCACCAGTGCGAGCGGCCTGATTCCAGCGTCATATTGCCGCAAAGTATTTTCGTCAAAATGTGACAGGCGCATGAATTTATATATTGTAACATCTGCAACAATGGTTGATTCATCATCGACAAACCGTTACTCTATGCCCTGTTTAAGCATGTGCGGATAGACAAAATAATGATAAATCCAACATTTTTTAAAAAATGGCTGGTATTCCTGACGCTTGCTTTGCTGGCTGCAACCAGCTTCGCCAAAGACACCAATAGTCTTGGCCAGGTTGCTATTGCTGAATTACCCAAAGAAGCGCAGACAACACTGAAGCTCATCAAGCAGGGTGGCCCATTTCCTTATGATAAGGATGGCGTCGTGTTCGGGAATTATGAATCCAGGCTCCCTAAACAAAAGCGTGGTTACTATCATGAATATACGGTGAAAACACCGCGTGCCCGTAATCGCGGCGTGCGTCGTATCATTGCCGGAGCAGACCCTCAGACTTCGGGTGAATACTATTACACAGAAGACCACTACGAGAGTTTTCGCAGAATTAAAGAATAGATACTTAAAGAGTAAATAATTAAAGAGTAAATATGATCTCAGCAACCGAGGGAGAAATGGAATTGTTGGCAACGGTAGCGCCGAATGTGGTGCAATCCATACGTGCTTTCCGTGTTCCGGATTTACAAGCTGAAGCAGCTAAACTGGGGCAGCATTTCTTGTATGCCTATTGCCTGGAGGCTTTAACCAAGCAACAGGTGCTGGGGAAGATTGCTTTGTCTTTTGGTTTTCCCAAGCCTATGTGCCGTAATCTGGACGCCTTGTCAGATTGTCTGACTGATATGATTTACAAGGCTGGCCCGCAACCAGGCTTTCTGATCGTGCTAGAGCAATTGCCAAATACGCAAAAATTTGACAAGGAAGCACGCGAGACACTATTGGATGTTTTCCGTGATGCAGCCGATTTTTGGGCCGACAGAAAAGTCGCTTTCCGTGTGTTTTACTCTTTCGAATAGTATTTTAATACCTTGTATAATAGGTGCCGGTAAGTGGAACTCATTTCATAAATAGGGGTGAGTGCGAACAAGACGATTTGGGATGCAGTGCAAGGCGTGACCTGCAGCTAAGGCTCTTGCCTTAGCAAAGGGCGCAACGCTGCAATGCGCCCAAATCGTCAGTTCCCGAAGGGTTTGCCTCATAACGCGTGCTGGACTGCGTTAAACTCGTTGTCAATAGGCAAGCTATTGACTGCCTCGTCCGCCTTGCCAGCCCACGTTATGAGGCAAACGCATCTCATCCCTATTTATGAAATGAGTTCGATTATCGGCATTTTTATTTGGGGCTAGACCCCTGTCAGCGGTACAATGCCGCCATGAAAAAGATTGTTATCCTCATTTCTGGTCGTGGCAGCAATATGCAAGCCATTGTTGAAGCTGCTGCAAAGCAGCAATGGCCTGCGCAAATCGCCGCTGTTATCAGTAATCGTGCAGATGCGGGCGGTTTGGAATATGCTGCAAGCCGTGGCATACCGACGGCAGTAGTCGTCAGTAAGCAATTTGCAACGCGTAACGCATTTGATGCGGCTTTGCAGGAGAAAATAGATGAATTTGCCCCTGATCTGGTCGTTTTGGCCGGTTTCATGCGCATATTGACTGCCGGGTTTGTCGAACATTATGCCGGCAGGATGTTGAATATCCATCCATCCCTGTTACCCAGTTTTGTTGGCTTGGCAACGCATCAGCAAGCCATTGATGCCGGCGTTAAAGTGCATGGCGTAACCGTGCATTTTGTTACTGCCGAGCTTGACCATGGCCCCATCGTCGCGCAAGCGGTTGTGCCTGTGCTTTACGACGATACCGAAGACACCCTGTCGCACAAGGTACTTGAGCAAGAGCACCAGATTTACCCACGTGCCGTATTGCAATTTGTCGAAGGCAAATTGCGTATCGATGGCAATCGTGTTCATATCAGTAATTAATAAATTAATTAGTGAGCATCAGCAGGGCCGCTAGCGCGGTTTTGCGTGAGCATTAGTCAACACTACATAGTAATTTGGTCCGTCCGGACCACGTCAGCATATTAGAAGGAAGCAGCATGAGATTACCTCCAGCCATACTCGTCAATACCGAAGAAGTATTACGTGAGATTCTGCGTTTTACCGGCCCGGCAGATGGCACTTTATCGCGTTATTTCCGTGACCACCCACGCCTGGGTTCACGTGAACGTGGCGTGGTTGCGGAGGCTGTCTACGGCTTGCTGCGCAATAAATCGGTGTACACCAATTTTTCTGAGTCCGGCATAGGTTCACCTATGCGCCGCCTTAGCCTGCTGGGGCTGGCTGATGCCGTTGGCGTCGATGCTCTTGGTGGTTTGACAGATGATGAAACCGCCTGGCTGCAGCGCGTCATGGAAATTGACCGCACGCACCTGCCTTTGATGATGAAAGCCAATCTGCCAGAATGGCTGTGGACAAAACTGGTAGACCGCTTTGGTGAAGAAGACGCACTGGCGCTGGCCATGTCACTGAACACCCCGGCACCACTGGATTTGCGTGTCAACACCATCAAGGGTGATCGCGATACTGTTATCACCACATTGGCGCAAGCACCTATCATTGCTGAACCTACACCGTATTCGAGCACAGGTTTGCGGGTACGCAAAAAACCATCCATCCAGAACCTGCCTTTGTTTAAAGATGGCACGATAGAAGTACAGGATGAAGGCAGTCAATTGCTGGCCCAACTGGTTGGTGCCAAACGCGGTGAAATGGTCGCTGATTTTTGCGCCGGTGCCGGTGGCAAGACTTTGGCACTTGGCGCATTGATGCGCAACACAGGCCGTCTGTACGCTTTCGATATTTCTGAAAAACGTTTGGCCAAACTGAAACCACGCATGGCGCGCAGTGGTTTGTCAAATGTGCATCCTGTTGTTATCGCGCATGAAAAAGATGCCAAGATCAAACGCCTAGCAGGCAAGCTGGATCGCGTACTGGTTGATGCACCTTGTAGTGGCCTGGGTACCTTGCGCCGTAATCCCGACGTCAAATGGCGTCAGACACCGGTTGGCGTAGCCGAACTGAATGTCAAACAGGCTTCCATTCTGGCCAGTGCTGCGCGCATGGTCAAACCGGGTGGTCGTCTGGTGTACGCAACCTGCAGTATTCTCGATGAAGAAAATGAAGGCATAGTTCAGGCTTTTCTGGCTGATCATGCTGACTATGCATTGGTGCCTGCTTCACAGGTATTGGCTGAGCAAAAAGTGGATCTGGAAATGGGTGATTATCTGAAGCTCTACCCGCATCTGCATCAGACTGACGGTTTCTTTGCAGCGATAATGGAACGTAAAAAAGCACCAGCCAAAGTTGCGCCAGAAGAGGACGCTTCAGATACAGTTGCTTCAGAAGCAGAAGAAGATTAATTCACGCACTGACGCAAGCTTTAATTTAATCATCCATTTCATTGTCCTGAGCCACGCTCCATGAGTACGCCTTTACTTGCCAGTTTATTGTCTGACTTATCGAAGGATTTAGGCCAGTCTGATTTTTACTGGCAAATAGCGGCGGTCGCCTTGTGTTTCAGTCTGGCCTGGCTGTTGTCACGCGCACTCAGACGCAGCTTCACTGCCAGGGACACTGATTCTGGTGTGGTGAAGCTGGGTGTGGAAAGTTTTACCCGCGTACTCTCGCCAGCCCTGGCGATGATTTTTATCCTGATTGCTAAAATGATTTTAGGCAAATGGCAGCATACGCATTTGCTGTCTTTACTATTCCCCATCATTGGTTCACTGGCATTGATACGCTTTGCCTTCTATGTCGTGCGGCAAACCTTTGCCCGCGATGGTTCCATAGGTAGCTTCCTCGCGGCATTTGAAAAACTGTTTGCCGGTCTGGTCTGGTTGGGTGTGGTCTTGCATTTCACCGGCCTGGGCCAGGAATTATTCACCAGTCTGGACGAGGTTTCTCTGCCTATCGGTAAAAACAAGGTAACACTACTGACCATTCTGCAAGCGGTAGCTTCGGTCGTCGTCACTCTCGTTGTCGCCATGTGGGCAAGTGCAGCGCTGGAAACGCGACTCATGTCCCTGCCAAATGCGCACACTTCATTGAAAGTGGTCCTGTCGCGTGTGGGCCGGGCGATGTTTATCCTGTTGGCCATACTCGTCAGCCTGACCCTGGTTGGCATAGACCTGACTGTCTTGTCCGTCTTTGGTGGTGCCCTTGGCGTAGGTCTGGGTTTTGGTTTGCAAAAAATTACCAGCAGCTATGTGTCCGGTTTCATCATTTTGCTGGACCGTAGCATGTCCATAGGTGACATGATCACGGTAGATAAATTCAGCGGGCGGGTAACCCAAATCAATACCCGCTATACAGTATTGCAAGGCCAGGATGGTGGCGAAGCCGTCATACCGAATGAAATGCTGGTCTCCACGCCTGTTCAAAATTACTCACTGAGCGACAGGACTGTGGCAATGTGGACGGATATGACGGTGGGCTATGAAACTGAGCTCGACAAGATCATGCCGATACTGGGTGAGGCTGCAGCCACCGTAGAGCGAGTTTGCAAAGACCCTGCACCTACTGCTTATCTGCTGAAATTTGGTGCTGATGGCTTTGAGCTGCGGGTAGGATTCTGGATTGCCGACCCAGAAAATGGTCGCTCCAGCGTCATGTCAGCAGTAAACCTTGCTTTGTGGCAGGTTTTGCAAGAACATAAAGTGAATCTGCCCTACGGCCAAAGGGTTGTGACCATAATTAACAGTCCAGTCAAAGAAACTTGAAGCCAGGCAATAGTTTTAGTTCTAAAATTGGGGTAATTCCTCTAAAACCGCGTACAATGCCGTCCGATGTCTATAATGAATAAAGTTGATTGCGTTTTTGCGAAATCAACCAAGATGCCGTCAATAACAATGGAGTACATGTCATTTTGAGCACTTTTATCGATACAGTAGTTGATTTTCTGTCCAATGGACTGACCCGTGCAACGGGCTGGCAGGTATTTATCTTCACCATGGTCGTGACACATATCACGATTGCCAGTGTGACGATATTCCTGCACCGCTGCCAGGCGCATCGCGCCTTGGAATTGCATGCTATTCCTAGTCATTTCTTCCGTTTCTGGTTATGGCTGACGACTGGTCAAGTCACTAAGGAGTGGGCAGCGATTCACCGCAAACACCATGCCAAATGCGAAACTGAAGAAGACCCGCATAGCCCGGTGACACGCGGTATCAAAAAAGTCTTGCTTGAAGGTGCTGAGCTGTATCGCACAGAGTCCAAAAATCTGGAGACTCTGGAAAAATATGGTCATGGCACACCAGACGACTGGATGGAGCGCAATATCTATTCACGTTTTAGCTGGCAAGGTGTCGCCTTGATGCTGATTATCGACCTCATGCTGTTTGGCGTGATTGGTACGACAGTCTGGGCAGTGCAAATGTTGTGGATACCTGTGACTGCTGCCGGTATCATCAATGGTATTGGTCACTACTGGGGTTATCGCAATTATGATTGCACCGATGCCTCACGTAACATCGTGCCTTTCGGCATCCTGATCGGCGGCGAAGAACTGCATAATAACCACCATACATTTGGCACCTCAGCCAAATTGTCTTCCAAATGGTATGAGTTCGATATCGGCTGGTTGTATATCCGCTGCATGGAAATTGTCGGTCTGGCCAAGGTCAAGAAAGTCGCGCCTGAACCCAAGTTCAAGGAAATCAAGACTGTCGTTGATCTGGAAACCTTGCAAGCCGTTATTACGAATCGTTATGACGTCATGGCGAAATACACCAAATCCTTACGCCGCGCCTGGAGTGAAGAAGTAGCAAGCTTGCGTGAAAAGGCCGTATTTGAAGCGCAGATGCTGAAATCGACCAAGAAACTGCTGCAACGTGAACCAACCAAGCTCGAAGCACCCCAGCAACAGCAATTGTCTGAAGTGCTGGCACATAGCCGCGCCCTGAAAACCATGCATGACATGCGTGTGGAACTGGGCCTGATCTGGGAGCGTTCTACCGTCAGCCGTGAGCAATTGGTACAGCAATTGCAAGACTGGTGTGTACGTGCAGAGGCATCAGGCATCCAGACTTTGCGCGAGTTCTCTCTGAGATTGCGGACTTACGCTTAAAGCTTATTTGCTTCTTCAAAAACGGCGCTGATGCGCCGTTTTTGTTTTTGCAGCATGTTCATTGCCATCAAGACTGTTTGGTGTCTGCTTGGCGTCTGCTTAAGGGGCATTGCATTGATCACTAAGCCTTATTTCAGGCATGGATGTGCAGGCTTGATTGGGAACCCCAGGAGCTATACGCTTGAAGCGAACCTAGAAGCAAGCCTATGTCAGAGGAAATTCGGGCAGATCTGGAAGTTGAGTCCAGAGGGATGTATTGGGGGCGTGGCTTTGAAATATACCATTCGCTATTAGTGATGGTGGGAAAACGCAGTGCAAATAAAAAAACCCTGCAGCGCAGGGTTTTTTTTCTACAGAACGCAAATCAGAATTACTTGATTTTGGTTTCTTTGTAGATGACGTGCTTACGTGCTTTAGGATCGAACTTCATGATCTCCATTTTTTCAGGCATAGTGCGCTTGTTTTTGGAGGTTGTATAGAAGTGACCTGTACCAGCAGTCGATTCCAGCTTGATTTTGTCGCGACCAGATTTAGCCATGATATTTTCCTAACAATAGTTTAGCTTAAACTTTTTCGCCGCGAGCACGCATGTCAGTCAAAACGGCATCGATGCCAATTTTGTCGATGACGCGCAGACCAGCATTGGACAAGCGCAGAGAAACCCAACGGTTTTCTGATTCTACGAAAAAGCGACGATTTTGCAGATTAGGCAAAAAGCGGCGTTTTGTTTTGTTGTTAGCGTGGGAAACGTTGTTGCCAACCATTGGCCCCTTCCCAGTCACTTGGCAGACACGTGCCATGTTTAACTCCTTAGACGATTCCGAAATTGGAAAAACGCAAGTATAAACAAAATCTCATGAAATATCAACGACTTGCGAAAAACAAGTGTGTCTTATTTAAAAAATTTATTTAACAATTTGATTTTCTTGATTTCACACTAAGTAAACAGCCACGCAAGACCAGGTTTACACGGAGCCAGATCAGCATCAACGCATTTGCCACATGTTGCAAAACGCCACAGGTGAGAGGTAAATAATTACATCAGACCATGTTCTGCGAAAGAATACACATTCGGATTGGCAACGATGAAATGATCCAGTATGCGCACATCTACGAGTGCCAAAGCTTGCTTCAAGGTTTGCGTGAGGCTGATATCGGCTTGACTGGGCTCGCATGAGCCGGAAGGGTGGTTATGAGCCAATATGATGGCGGCAGCATTTTGATGCAAGGCAGATTTAACCACCTCACGTGGATAAACGCTCGCGTGGTTCAATGTGCCGCGAAACAACTCCTCTGCCTTGATCAGGCGGTTTTTGACATCCAGATAGAGGATGGCAAAAGATTCATGTGGTTTATTCCCTATCATCAGTTGCAGGTAATTCTTCACTGCCTGGGGCGACGATAGCGAAGCATTTTCCTCCAATTGTTCAGAAATTGCCCGTTTGGCAAGTTCCAGCACGGCTTGTAACTGGGCATACTTGGCAGCACCCAGCCCGTGTATGGAAGAAAAATCCTTGATATTCGCCGCAAACAGACCGGAGAGTGAGCCAAAGTGCTTGATCATGTCACGCCCCAGGTCGACTGCGCTTTTGCCCTTGACGCCGACCCGGAGAAAAACAGCCAGTAATTCAGCGTCCGATAAAGCGCTGGCTCCATACTTGATCAGTCGTTCACGCGGGCGCTGGTCTTCCGGCCATTCATTGATTGCCATCTAAGTTTTCTCCATAGAATGCTGTCCTTACCTCTTAATAAGTTAAAGCTGGCTTACAATATCAAATTCTCAGCCTATTACCTTTAGCTTCATACCATGTCTGCAAATGCTATCCCAACCGTGACACCCGACGCCTATCTGACCCTGCATTATCGCCTTGCGACGCTGGATGGTGAAGATATACTCAGTACCTTCAAAGAGCGCCCTGCAACCCTGCAACTGGGCACCGGGCAATTGGCTCCCGAGCTGGAAGCATCTTTGCTGGGGCTGGAAGAAGGCTCTCATACTACGCAAGAACTGGCACCTGAAAAAGCCTTTGGCCCCCGCAATCCTGATTTGATACAAAGAGTGTCGCTGGCTACACTAAAAGAAAACTCCGCTTTTGGCGAGCAATATGTGATTGGTGATCTGGTTGAATTTGCTGCACCTGCAGGTGGCAAGTTTGCCGGCATCTTGCGTGCACTGGATGACGAGGGGGGCTTGTTTGATTTTAATCATCCTCTGGCCGGGCAAACCGTGCTGTTTGAAACAAAAATTATCGGGATTCTTTAATCAAAGCTTATGGACAAAGAAATTTTATTAGCCCAACCACGCGGATTTTGCGCCGGAGTTGACCGTGCCATCGAAATCGTTGAGCGTGCATTGCAACAATTCGGTGCGCCGATTTATGTCAGGCATGAAATTGTGCATAACGCCTATGTCGTCAATGACCTGAAAAAGAAAGGTGCCATTTTCATTGAAGAGCTTGACGATGTCCCTGCCGGTAATACCCTGATATTTTCTGCACATGGGGTTTCACAAAGCGTGCGTCAGGAAGCTGAGGCCAGAGGCCTGACCATTTTTGATGCAACTTGCCCATTGGTCACCAAGGTACACATAGAAGTCGCCAAGATGCGCAAGGAAGGGCGCGAGATCATCATGATAGGCCACCATGGTCACCCTGAAGTTGAGGGAACGATGGGTCAGTCTGAAGCGGGCATGTATCTGGTTGAAACCGTCGCAGATGTGGCCAATCTGCAAGTCAATAATAAAGAAATGCTGGCCTTTGTATCGCAAACGACTTTGTCTGTTGACGACACGGCAGAAATTATAGATGCTTTGAAAAAGCGCTTTCCCTTAATCAGTGAACCAAAAAAGGGAGATATTTGCTACGCCACTACCAATCGTCAGGAAGCAGTGAAGTTCATGGCACCGCAAGTGGACCTGGTATTAGTGGTCGGTAGCCCGAACAGTTCTAACTCAAACCGTTTGCGTGAGGTCGCAGAGAAGAAAGGTGTGACTGCCTATATGGTCGACAATGCCAGCCAGATCAAACCTGAATGGCTGGAAAATAGCCAGCGCATCGGCGTCACTGCCGGTGCTTCTGCACCAGAAGTGCTGGTGCAGGAAGTGATAAGCAGTTTGCGCCAACTGGGCGCACGCAGTGTAAGGGCGCTTGATGGTGTGGAAGAGGCAGTGACTTTCCCCATGCCCAAAGGACTATCCGCAGCAAAGATATGATGCTTGTAACTCTCTTAAGTAAGTGAATTTGATTAAAAATTTGTTTTGGCTGTTGTTTTCGATATTTTATTTTGCAAATACGTGTTTAAGATTGCGGCACAATCAAGTTCGGTATTTGCCGGATTTGGCAAAACGTGTATGCTGGTATTCGGCACTTGTGGAAAGTACGTAGCTTGCGGTGGTTTTTTTACCACTGGAAGAAGAGACAAACTATGTATAATCCCGCCGACTTTACTGGGATAACCTTTAAGTCAAAATATATTACAAAAACTTTTACCAAAAGTTGCTGAGGAGAGTTCTACTATGTGTATCAATTACGCCATTACTACTTCTACTTTGATGACGCGCCTGTTTGGCTAACGCGCGTTCGAATTCCGGCGGCACCCAGACAGGGTGCCGCTTTCCTTATCAGGAATGATTTTTGCTGAAAACCTGCCTGTTGTTACCTTGATTCTTTCAAGTGGCAAGATGGCAAGCAGTTCATCTCCTGGTTTTTTCAGAAATTCGTTTCGTTCTTAAAGTGAGAAGCAAAATATGGATACCTTTATCCAACAAATTATTAACGGTCTGGTGCTGGGCAGCATGTATGCCCTGGTCGCACTCGGTTACACCATGGTCTATGGTGTACTGAATCTGATTAACTTCGCGCATGGCGACGTACTGATGGTTGGTGCGATGGCAGGCCTGAGTATCATCAAAGTATTGCAAGTAGTTGCCCCTGATTTGCCAGGCATCGTCAAACTCATCATCGCGATTCTGGGAGCTATTCCGGTCTGTATCGCAGTGAATCTATTGATAGAACGCGTCGCCTACCGACGATTACGGAATGCACCGCGCCTGGCCCCCTTGATCACGGCGATCGGTGTGTCCATCCTGGTGCAAACTTTCGCCATGATGCTCTGGGGCCGCAGCCCTATCTCTTTCCCTTCCGTGATGTCCTTCATCCCCGTGCAAATCGGTGGTGCAGTGATTTCCCAAACCCAGATCGTCTTGCTGGTATTGGCGACGCTGGCGATGGTTGGCCTGGTCTTGCTGGTTGAAAAAACCAAAATGGGCAGGGCTATGCGTGCCACGGCTGAAAACCCACGTGTTGCCGGTTTGATGGGTGTTGACTCCAACAAAGTCATTGTCGCAACCTTTGCGATTGGCGCTGCACTGGCTGCCATCGCTGGTGTGATGTGGGCCGCCAACTATTCATCCGCGCAGTTTGCCATGGGCTTTGTTCCTGGCCTGAAAGCTTTCTCGGCAGCGGTCCTGGGTGGTATCGGCAATATTTATGGCGCGATGGTAGGCGGTATCGTGCTGGGTCTGATTGAAAGTCTGGGTGCCGGTTATATCGGTGACCTGACTGGTGGTGTGTTAGGTAGTCACTACCAGGATATCTTTGCTTTCGTCGTTTTGATCATCGTACTGACCTTGCGTCCATCCGGCATCATGGGTGAGCGTGTTGCTGACCGTGCGTAAGGAGAAAATCAATGTCAACCATATTTGATGTAAAAGCTAATCCGACCAAGGCCTATGCCAGCTTTGCTGTGCTGGGCATAGTCATGGTCTTGTTCCCCTTCGTGGCTTCTAATTTCGGTAATTCCTGGGTCAGGATTATTGACTTCGCGCTCTTGTATATCATGCTGGCGCTGGGTCTGAATATCGTGGTCGGTTTTGCCGGTCTGCTGGATTTGGGTTATATCGCTTTCTATGCTGTCGGTGCTTATCTGGCCGCGATTTTCGGTTCGCAGCAGTTCGCGACTATCCTTGAATCTTTCGTCAATAATTACCCGGTAGTGGGTGATTTCCTGGTCGCTGTTTGCGGTCCTGAAATTACCAAGAACGGTATTCACTTGTCAGTCTGGATCATCGTTCCGTTTGCGGCAGCGGTGGCAGGCATGTTTGGTGCCTTGCTGGGCGCACCAACATTGAAACTGCGTGGTGATTATCTGGCGATTGTGACCCTGGGTTTTGGTGAAATTATCCGTATTTTCATGAACAACATGAATGCGCCGATCAATTTTACGAACGGCCCTCAAGGGATCAACATGATCGATCCCATCCGCATCTTCGGTGTGTCGCTGGGCGGTGAAGAAGGTTCGAATGCGACAGTACGCTTCCTGGGCATGAGCATGCCTTCCGTGAATGCGTATTACTTCCTGTTCCTGTTCCTGTGTATCGCGATTGTCATTGTCTCACTACGTTTGCAAGATTCCCGTCTGGGTCGTGCCTGGGTAGCGATACGTGAAGATGAAATTGCTGCCAAGGCCATGGGTATCAATACTCGTAACGTCAAATTGCTGGCGTTCTCCATGGGTGCTTCTTTCGGTGGTGTTTCTGGTGCGATGTTTGCCAGCTTCCAGGGCTTCGTTTCACCAGAGTCTTTCTCCCTGATGGAATCCATCGTGATTCTGGCGATGGTGGTCTTGGGTGGTATCGGTCATATCCCAGGCGTTATTCTCGGTGCCGTATTGCTGGCTGCTTTGCCAGAAGTATTGCGTCACGTGGTTGAACCAGTACAAAACCTGATTTTCGGTAAAGTCTGGATAGAAGCTGAAGTATTGCGTCAGTTGTTGTACGGCTTCGCCATGGTTGCCATCATGCTTAATCGCCCTGCCGGCTTGTGGCCTGCACCGAAGCATGAAGATCGTATGGCCAAGACTAACGAAGCGGCAGCTTAAGGAAGATCAAGATGACTGAACAGACTATCTTAAAAATCGAAGGCGCCAATAAACGTTTTGGCGGCTTGCAGGCGCTGTCGAATGTCGGCATTAATATCAAGAAAGGCCAGATTTATGGCCTGATAGGCCCGAACGGCGCAGGTAAAACAACTTTTTTCAATGTCATTACCGGTTTATACCAGCCTGACACTGGTACTTTTGAACTTGATGGCAAGCCTTATTCGCCATCGGCACCACATGAAGTAGCCAAGGCGGGTATCGCCAGGACTTTCCAGAACATCCGTCTGTTTGGCGAAATGACTGCGCTGGAAAACGTCATGGTAGGCCGCCATATCCGCACCCACCAGGGCGTGTTTGGCGCGGTATTCCGCCACCCTGCCGCACGTAAGGAAGAACTGGATATTCGCAAGCGTGCACAAGAATTGCTGGATTTTGTCGGCATCGGCCAGTTTGCCAGCCGCACGTCCAAGTTCCTGTCTTACGGTGATCAACGCCGCCTGGAAATTGCCCGTGCACTGGCAACTGACCCAAAACTGCTGGCACTTGATGAACCTGCTGCCGGTATGAATGCGACTGAAAAACTTGCACTGCGTGAGTTGCTGGTCAAGATCAAGGCAGAAGGCAAGACGATTTTGCTGATTGAGCATGACGTCAAATTGATGATGGGATTATGTGACAGGATGACTGTTCTGGATTACGGCAAACCAATTGCAGAAGGTTTGCCAGCAGACATACAGAAAAATCCGGCAGTTATCGAAGCGTATTTGGGAGGTGGTCACTAATGGCTGAGAACGTATTAAAGATAAGCAACCTGAAAGTTGCTTACGGCGGCATCAAGGCCGTTAAAGGGATAGATCTGGAAGTCAACAAGGGCGAATTGATCACCCTGATTGGCGCCAATGGTGCAGGCAAGACCACGACATTGAAAGCCATCACTGGCACGCTGCCAGCCAGCAAGGTCGAAGGCGAGATCGTCTACCTGGGTGCTTCTATCCGTAACGTCAACTCCTTCGAGATGGTGAAAAACCATCTGGCCATGGTGCCAGAAGGTCGTGGTGTTTTCACCCGCATGACGATTCTGGAAAACCTGATGATGGGTGCCTATATCCGCAATGATAAAGCGGGTATCAATGCTGACGTCGAAAAATGGTTTTCCATTTTCCCACGCCTGAAAGAGCGTTCGGCTCAATTGGCAGGTACCTTGTCCGGTGGTGAGCAACAGATGCTGGCCATGGCGCGTGCCTTGATGAGTCATCCTAATTTGCTGTTGCTGGATGAGCCGTCCATGGGCTTGTCACCTATCATGGTGGAAAAGATTTTTGAAGTGGTGCGTAATGTATCAGCCCAGGGTATTACCATCCTGCTGGTTGAGCAAAACGCCAAACTGGCTTTGCAGGCAGCCAATCGTGGTTATGTCATGGATTCTGGTGTAATCACCATGAGTGGCGACGCCAAGGATATGCTAAATGATCCTAAAGTCCAGGCAGCTTATCTGGGTGAAGGCTAGTGCCAGTAGGAGTTAAGCGATTTACGAAGTAAGGTAAGCCCTTTGCATGGCATTGCTGTGCCAGGGCATTTCAAATACCTGCAAGTGATTGCAGGTATTTTTTTGTCTATTTTTTGCTCATCCACCATCATTCATCAATCTTGCAGGGGCAGATGTCATTTACAATCAGCAAGGTAAGTGAAAATCAGACTACAGCATGCATGATTCCAGCGAGGAGTAAGCAGATGTCAAATCAGCTCAAGCGCTTGTTCAGCTTAAGTTTCAGTTTGTCTTACTCCCCATACCTCGCCATTTTCAGCTGTCTGTTATTGTGTGGCTTATTATTGTCCTGCGCATCTGCTCCCAGACCTGATTTATCGCGCTTGTATCGGCTGAGTGATCAGGCGGCAGATAACACACCAGTGATTCTTATCCCGGGATTGTTTGGCTCGAAGCTACGCAATCGTCTTACTGGCAAAGAAGTCTGGCCGGGTTCCACTACAGATATATTGTTTGGTGACTATCGCCAACTGGCATTGAAATTTGACCCGCAAACTCTGCAGGTATTGCCTGATGATCTGGAAGCATTCGATGTCGCTGACAAGGTGCTTGGACAGGATATTTATGGTCCCATCATCAGCACTCTGGAGAAATTTGGTGCTTATGTAAAAGGCGTGCCAGGTACCCCGGTCCGCAAAGGTGAACGCCGTTACTATCTGTTCCCGTATGACTTCAGGCAGGATAACAGCGGTCATGCCCTGGCTCTGGAAGCCTTGATCAATCAGGTACGACGCGATTATGCCAATCCTCAATTGCGGGTCGATCTGGTCGCTCACAGCATGGGTGGATTGGTTGCCCGCTATTACCTGCGCTATGGCGTTGCTGACGTACTCAGTGGCGAACATGAACAAGTGACATTGTATGGTACGACTCGGGTACGCAAGCTGGTGTTACTTGGTACACCCAATCTGGGTTCGGCTTCGTCCTTGCATGCCTTTCTGAGTGGAGAGCCGATAGGCCTGGGACGTATCCCGCCTGAAGTACTGGCGACCATGCCCAGTGGTTATCAATTATTTCCTCACCCTCTGGTGACCTGGCTGATCGACGCGGATGGCAATATCCTTGGCGATAATCTGTTCGATATGGCAACCTGGCAACGTTATCGCTGGAGTCTTTTTAATCCTGAAATACAAGCACGCATTCAAGGGCAGGGAACTGCCATGGCAGGCATGCCTCAGAAAGATCTGGAGCGTTTCTTTGCCTACCGGCTGGAACGCGCCCGTCGCTTCATGTGGGCTTTGTCCACACCAGAACCAGAAACACCGATACGCTATGTCTTGTTTGGCGGTGACTGCAGTTTGACACCGGCACGCCTGATGCTGGAAAAAGAAGGCGAGCAATTGCTGACCAGGTTGGACCCGGCGCATATACGAAAACCAGTTGCCGGTGTGCGTTATGAAGAACTGATGCTGGAACCAGGCGATGGCAGAGTTACCAAACCATCTCTTCTGGCAAGGGAAACTCTGGACCCATCGGCTGAACAAAGCGAGGACAGTTTCATCCCGATTGCCTACTGGTTCTTCTTGTGTGAGAACCATGTGCAATTGACGAATAATATCAATTTTCAGGATAACCTTTTAAATGTTTTGCTGACGCGATCCCTGCCTTGGGAAGTATCAAACAAGCAGCCGCTACCTTAAAAAAAACAGGTCACCTCTTGGATTTGGATGGCGGAGTTGCATATTAAATTGCGCCTTCCTGGCCTGGTAAAAATGCAATTTGATAAAAACTCATTTCATAAATAGAGCTAATTGTTAACGACAGGCCCTGGTCAAACTTCAAGGATCTGAGTATCCCAATGTAATTGCCCAGCTATATTTGCAAGCACATGTTTCTGCGCTTGATCTTGTTATAAATCAAGATATATTCCAGTTTGGTTTAATAGTTTATATAAAACAACAAAGGAATATACATGGGGCTTGTGAATAAATTGCAGACGGCATTGAGTAAAAATGCCGCAATTGCTGCACCTGGTTATAGTCGCTGGCTGATGGCCGCTGCTGCATTATTGATACATTTTCCACTTGGACAGGCATATGGTTTTTCTGTATTCAATGGGCCGCTGGTCAAGGTACTGGGATCGAGTCTGACCAGTGTGGGTTGGATTTTTTCTGTTGCCATCATTTTTTTGGGTTTGTCTGCTGCGGTATTTGGCAAGTGGGTTGAACGGGTAGGACCGCGTAAGGCCATGCTGGCGTCGGCGCTATGTTTTTTTTCAGGCTTTCTGGTTTCTGCATTGGGAGTCGTTCTTGGCTCTTTGCCCATCGTCATTCTTGGTTATGGCGTGATTGGTGGTACAGGCTTGGGTATAGGCTATATTTCACCAGTTTCCACTCTGATCAAATGGTTCCCCGACAAGCGTGGCATGGCTACTGGCTTGGCCATCATGGGGTTTGGTGGTGGCGCACTGGTGGGATCGCCGCTGGCGGTGAATCTGATGAAATATTTCAGTGAGGGTTCACAATATGGCGGTATTCCAGCCACCTTTATCAGTATGGCGGCCTTGTACCTGTGCTTCCAGCTTGCGGCTGTGAGGATAGCCCGCTTGCCCTTTGCAGGCTATCAGCCTGCCGGCTGGGTACCCAGCATGACAGAAGCTGCGCATATTGCCGCGCAAGGTGCGTACGATTTTTCTGTTGCACAAGCCATACGCAAACCGCAGTTTTGGTTGTTGTGGGGGATATTATTGCTCAATGTCTCTGCAGGTATAGGCATACTTGGTCAGGCTTCATTGATGGCGCAAAAGATGGTTGGTATTTCTGCAGCCGCAGCGGCGGGCTTTGTTGGCTTGCTCTCGCTGTGTAATATGGCAGGACGTTTTATCTGGTCAAGTTTCTCTGACAAGATAGGGCGTAAGTGGGCATATGCGATGTATTCTGGCGCAGGTGCTCTTGCTTATTGGGCCATTCCTGGTGCGGCAGCCAGCGGCAATATGCTGTTGTTTGTTGCCCTGTTTGCCCTGGTAATGAGTTTCTACGGCGCTGGTTTTGCCACTATTCCCGCATACCTGGCTGATATGTTTGGCAAAAAAGAGGTAGGTGCCATTCATGGCCGTTTATTGACGGCGTGGTCCATGGCTGGTGTAATTGGTCCATTGGTGGTAAATGCAGGGCGTGATTATCTGGTAAAAAACCAGGGGGTGGCAGACGCTGCTGCCTATTCGACAGTCGTGTATGTGCTGGGTGGTTTGCTGGTCGCTGAATTTGCCTTGAACCTATTTGTAAAGGCTCCGGTATCAAACATCAGTCCTGAAACCTCAGCGCAATTGGCAACTTAACAGACTATCAGAATAAATCAGATCAAGGAGTAGGCATGGAAGATACGAACAAGCATATTGATCCCAGCATGACTGGAAAAGTGATTTTTTACTGGGCTCTGGCCTGCATACCGCTGGGATGGGGCGTCTGGCAGACGGCGATGAAAGTCGTGGCTATGTTTGCATAAACAGTACATGTAACAAAGCAAAAGCCCCGGTATGTTCCGGGGCTTTTGCTTACTGAGTGTCCTGCTGCAGTTTAGATTAACTTAGCTTAACTTAACTCTTGATTACTTCTTTGCAGCCTTTGGTGTAGCAGCTTTAGTTGCAGTCGAGACTGCATTATTCAGATTGGCTTCCAGCGCTTCAACAGCTTGCTTGGTTGTTTTGCTGAATTGATCGTAGCCAGCATTTGCATTGTCTATCGATGTTTTGAAGAAGGAAACAAACTGCTCGGAACCGGCTGGAGCATTTTTGGATACTTCGTCGATCAAAGACAAAACTTTGCGATTGGTTTCTGCGATTTGTGCTTCAGCAGCATGCGTAAATTCTGCCTGTGTACTGGAAGTGATATTTGCCAGGTGACGGCTGTAAGCCAATACTTTTTCAGCAGTAGGTTGTGCCTGGGCTGCGGACAGATTGAAAAATTCTTGCGGGTCTTTGGCCGCCAGCAATTGCTTGGTTGCGGCAGAGCTTTCTTCCAAAGAGGATTTGACGGCATTCAAATTCAGTTCGATGAATTTTTCTACGCCTTCAAACGCTTTGCCTGTCAATGTAGTGAACAGAGCAAGTTGTGCATCGAAATTGGCTTTGGTTGCTGCGGAAATTTGTTCGGGTGCAGTAAACATGGACATCTCCTAAGTAGGAAAGTGGAATACAAGAAACCTGGCGATTGCTAAGTGGGATGTTGCAGCGCTGTACTTAATTAATAAACCATGAAATTGTGCGATGCAATAAACCACATTCTATTGATTCACAAAATGAAGTCAAGATAAATTTGTGCGTCGCAATATAATAATTATGTATTTCAAAATACTTTTTTACAAATACACAAACAGGAAAAATAGAAATCATTGAAACATTTTTCCTGCGGCAATTATGTATGGCAATTATGACCAGAAAATGAAGTGTGTTGCCTATGTTAGACTTTCGTGTTGAGACTTGCGCTCGGGCAATTCATTTTCTAATCATGGTAGGGTGGGCAGACGATGGCGATACAGGCAAAAAACAGAAAAGATTTTAAACATTTTCATGCGATTACCACTCGCTGGATGGACAACGATGCTTATGGGCATGTTAATAACGTCGTGTATTACAGCTGGTTCGATACGGTCGTGAACCAGTTTCTGATCGCCAATGGGGTACTGGACATAGAGAACAGCCCTGTCATTGGCCTGGTCATAGAGACTCAATGTAATTACCTGGCTTCGGTGGCTTTTCCTGATGTTATCGAGGCTGGCGTTACTGTCAGCAAGCTGGGTAATTCCAGCGTTCGCTATGAAGTAGGCATTTTCAAGAATGGCGAAGACAATGCTGCTGCCCAGGGGCATTTCGTTCACGTTTATGTAGACAGGGAAAATCGCCGTCCAACAACCATCCCAGGCGCCATGCGCCAGCTTTTGCAAACCATAGAGGCATAATTCCCATGATCACTTCAACTGCACAGCAAGTGGTGGATGAAGCCATCACTTCGCGTCGCTCCATACGCGCATTCTTGCCAACGCCAGTTGCACGTGAAGATATACAGCAAATACTGGAAGTGGCGGCACGCTCCCCTTCAGGCAGTAATACCCAGCCATGGAAGGTATATGTGCTGACCGGGGAAAAACTGCAAGCACTGTCACATGCCATCCTGGCTGCACATAACAGCGAGGGGCAGGGCGGACATGAGCAAGAATATAATTATTATCCCGTCAAATGGGTAACGCCTTATCTGGAGCGCCGCCGTAAAGTAGGCTGGGATTTATATGCGTTGCTAGGTCTGGGGCGCGAGAACAAGACCGGCATGCATGCACAGCATGGCCGCAATTACGCATTTTTTAATGCGCCTGTGGGTTTCATCTTCACGATAGACAGAGTGATGGAGCAAGGCTCCTGGCTGGACTACGGCATGTTTTTGCAAAGTATCATGGTCGCCGCACGTGGTCGCGGCCTTGATACATGCCCACAGGCTGCATTTACGCAGTATCACAAAATCATCTTCCAGCAATTACAACTACCGGAAGATGAAATGCTGGTGTGCGGTATGTCATTAGGTTATGCGGATCACAGCAAGATTGAAAACACCCTGGTGACCGAAAGAGCTGGTCTGGCAGATTTTGCCCGTTTTATCGATTAGAAAAGATAATTGAATATTTTATGGAAACTGAATTGTGAAATTTGTTTAAAAGTCAGAATATTTTTGCAACTTAGTCTAATACAACTAATGAATAAGCTTCGCTAACTCCTTATTTTCCTTGCGGAATTTCCGAATTTTGCTACACTGCACTATCTTTTTGGCATATCTGATCTGGAGTCATTAATGGTGAAATTTGCCCGCTGTGCAGTGGTTTTCTCATTAATCGCACTCTTGCCCGTGGCTAGCGTGTTGGCCGCCACAAACTCACACAAAAATTCTTCCAAAAAACATGCGACTCACGGCAAGACGCATGTGGCTTCTCACAAAAAAATTGTTATTCATACTGCATCAGGCACACTGGTCAAGCGTACCGTCATGGTACATGGCAAGCGCAAGGTGATTACGGAACGTGTGGCACTGGTGCGTGAAGTGCCAGACAGGCCAAGTATGGGTGATAGTGCTGGCTTGAAAAATACACAAGACCCTTTGGATCTGAAGTCGAATGTGGCCTACGTGGTTGATCAGGACAGTTCCAAGGTTTTGTTTGAAAAAAATTCCGAAGTCTCTTTGCCCATCGCCTCGATTACCAAACTTATGACCAGCCTTGTTGTGGTGGAAGCCCATCAGGACATGGATGAACAGATAGAAGTGACGAATGACGACATCGACAAGGAAAAAAACACCAGTTCCCGTTTGAAGATAGGTGCCAAACTCTCGCGCTCTGACATGCTGCATATCGCTTTGATGAGTTCAGAAAATCGTGCAGCTTCAGCACTGGGACGTAGTTATCCGGGTGGTTTGCCTGCATTTGTCACGGCAATGAATACCAAAGCCAAGCAACTGGGCATGTCGGATACGCATTATGTTGATTCCAGCGGCCTCTCAAGCCAGAATCGCGCCAGTGCACGGGACCTGGTCAAACTGGTGAATGCTGCCTATCAGCACCCTGTCATCAGACAGTACTCCACTGATTCAAAATATGTTGTCGCACCTGGTGGGAAAAACCTGGAATATGGCACCTCCAACAAACTGGTCATCAACCCTGCATGGGAAATTGGTCTGCAAAAGACTGGTTATATCGCCGAAGCTGGCCGCTGCCTGGTCATGCAAGCCATCATTGAAGGTCGCAATATCGTCATGGTTTTCCTTGACTCCAAGGGCAAGTATTCACGTCTGGCAGATGCTGACCGCATGAAAAAATGGCTGGAAACGATCAAGCCACATGTCTGAAATTTATGATCAGGAACAAGTATAGCCAGAAGTAAAAAATGGCATTGTTTTAGGTTTCATTAAGGTACCCGCTAAAAGCGGGTATTTTTTCGCCCAAACTTATCCGTACTTCCACGGTTTTCCGCAAGCTTATTTTAGCTTTACCGGTTTCGCACCTAATGCATGCAGGTAAATCTATTGCTGCAGGCCATCTGTTTGCCTTTTTGTAAAAACATTCACAACTGTTGTTTAAAAAAACAATGAGAAATTCAATTGGATTTTTGTGTGCTATCGCACAGATGGCGCATTGTGAAAAGAGAGATAAGGGATGCTTGATACCTTACTCAAGCAGAAATTGCCTGGTCAATCTGTCAAAGTCGGACGGATAAAGACTGCCTCCCACATGTGAAACCAATGTAACCAATGAAACCCATCCTGGTTAGTAATTTCACTTCAGGTCGCTTTCCGAAATAAGAAAGAAGCACAGTATTGCGGCCACACCGAAATTACTCGGCACCGGTTTCACCTGATAAAAAAAGGCAAAAATGAATATCCTACAGCGCTACCTGAGGCCGCTTGCGTGCGTCTCTGCAATGCTCATCACATCATTCATTGCCGGTTGCGGCGGTGGTGATCAAGGCCGTGATCCGATTTTGGGATTGCCGTCGACCACTCTGTCTACACTTACCGTCAGTCCTGCAACTGCCACAGTAGCAAGTGGCGGCATGCAACAATTTGTGGCTACGGCGACCTTTGCTGATGGTGTTTCCCGTGATGTTACGACGACTTCCGTGTGGAGTTCTGGCAGCCCTGCAGTGGCTAGTGTCGTCGTTGATACCGGCGTTGCCAAGGGGCTGGTGAGTGGATCAGCGATTATCACCGCTAGCTTTGGCGGCAAACTTGCTTCTGCTACTGTGACAGTGTCGCCTGCATCTCTGCAGTCGATCAGCCTGCTTCCGGCAAATCCTTCTTTAGCGGTCGGTGGCAAGCAGCAATTCTCGGCGATGGGAACTTACTCTGATGGTACCACCAGTGACATCACGGCGATCTCCAGCTTCACGTCGGCAACGCCTGCATCTGCTACGATCAGTAGCACGGGTTTAGCGACAGGTGTCGCAGTCGGTTCGTCGGTCATTACAGCGGTGTCAGGTGCAAGGACGGCAACGACCTTGCTGACCGTGACACCGGCAAGCTTGCTCTCTATTGCTTTGACGCCAGCGAATCCAACTATGCAAATCGGTACGACACAACAACTGACTTCTACTGCTAAATATTCAGATGGCAGCAGCGTGAATGTGACCGCGACGACCAGTTTCACTTCTGCCACTCCTGCCAATGCGACAGTCTCGACTGTCGCAGCCAGCAATGGTCTGGTGACTGCAATCGCTACTGGCCCCTCTGTTATTACAGCGACGTTTAATGGCATGAGCACGACAACGACCATCAACGTCAGCTCTGCCGTGTTGCTTACTATTACCGTGATACCACCTAATGCTAATGTTGCGGTTGGTAGTACCCAGCAATTGGTCGCCAGTGGCGGTTATTCTGATGGAACTACAGCAAACATCAGCAATGGCGTGACCTGGGCGACCAGCTCGCCTCTGGTTGCTACGATCTTGCCAAATGGCCTGGTTACTGCTGTGGCTACCGGCCCCGCATTTATCACAGCAACACTGGGTGGTAAAACAGGATCGGCCTCATTGACTGTCGTACCTGCTATTACACTGAACTCTATTGCGATCACACCCGTCACTGCAAATCTGGCGATAGGTTCTACCCAGGCATTCGTAGCGATTGGTACATACTCGGATAGTAGCAATGTCAATGTGACGAATTTGGTTACCTGGAGTTCTGGCAGCAGCTCGGTTGCAAGCATATTGTCTACTGGCGTAGCAACTGGTGTGACGACCGGGACATCAGTCATCACGGCAAGTCTGGGTACAAAATCAGCGACAGCCACACTCTCAGTCGTATCCAGCCCGGCCCTGACTTCGATTTCCATTGCCGCACCACCAGCGAGTTTGCTTGTTGGTGCAACACAGAATCTGGTGGCAACAGGTAATTACTCAGATGGCAGTACCGCCAATATTACCAACACCATCACATGGAGTTCTGGTGCAAGTACGATTGCAACGGTAAATGCAAGTGGGCTGGTGACTGCAGTCTCTCCTGGTACTACACCAGTTGTGGCGATATCCGGCACTAAATCTACTTCAGTGACGATTAATGTCTTGCCTGTAGCAACTTTAAATTCCATCACCGTGACGCCAGCATCTCCAAGCATAGCCGTTAATGGTGCGCAGAGTTTGCTTGCTACCGGCAGCTTTGCAGATGGCAGTAGCCTTAATATCAGCAATTCTGTGACCTGGGCTTCTGCCAATGCTGCAGTTGCCTCGGTGTCGGCGACGGGTGTTGTGAATGGCTTGTCCGGCGGTACTGCTGCCATTACAGCCAGTTTTGCAGGCAAGCTGGGTAGCACCAGCGTGACGGTGACACCTGCTGTGACACTGACAGGCATTACGCTTGTACCAGTCAATGCTTCAGTACTTGTGGGATCATTGCAGCAATTCACGGCGACCGGCACTTATTCAAACGGCACAACAAACAACATCAGCAGCACGGTAAGCTGGAATTCAAGTGTGGCTAGTGTTGCTAGTATCTCATCCAGTGGGCAAGTTACGGCACTTGCTGCAGGTGTGACAAATATCACGGCGACGCAAGGTGCGCAGACAACAAGTACCAGTTTTACTGTGACAGCTGCGCCAGTGGCAAGTATCAATCTGGGTGGTGCAGCCAGCTTTGCTGTTCTGGCTGGTGCATCGATTACCAATAATTCTGGCGGGATTACCCTGGTAAGTGGCGACGTAGGTGCACCATCGCAGACGGTTGATCCGGTACAGGCCGCAGGTTTTAGCAACTATAAATCGGGTGCGATATTGACCACTGCCCTGGCCGACCTGCAAGTTGCCATTGCTGATGCGAATAGTCGCACCTGTACGGTCAATTCCGCCAGCGGCATTGATCTGGGTGGACAAACCTTTACACCCGGCGTGTATTGCTATGCCGGTGCCATCACTATCACTGGCACTTTCACGATGAATGGCCCTGGCCTGTACTTGTTTCGTAGCAGTTCTACTTTAAATACGACTGCGAATTCCATCGTTGCTTTAAATGGTGGTGCTTCAGCAGCCAGTGTGTTCTGGGTGCCTGTATCAGCAACAACCCTTGGTGCAAACAGTGTGTTCAAGGGGAACATTATGGGGCAGTCTGCAGCCATCACGATGGGTGATACTGCGACGCTGCAAAACGGCCGGGTATTGTCGGGTAGTGCAGTGACACTTAAAAATAATGTGATCGCTCGTTAAACACGTATGGATTTTGAAAGAGTTCATGGTGAGCTCTTTCAATAAACGTCTCAATAAACTCAGGCAAACTCATCAGGAGAAAAATATGGCGCTGCCAAAAAAATTAGTAACACTTAACTTGTTCGCTTGTGCACTTCTTGCCAGTCAACTGGCACAAGCTGATGAACCATGGACCAACCAGGATTGGGCAGACAGTGCATGGTATATAGGTGCGGGTGCTGGTCGAGCAAATACCACTATTGATAAGGACAGACTGGTGCGCAGCCTGATGGACAATGGGGCAAGTTCGGTGACATTCGGATCAAACGAGCGTGATACAGCCTTCAAGCTTTTTATGGGCAAGCAAATGAATAGATACTTTGCCATAGAAGCAGGCTACTTTGATCTTGGTAAGTTTGGGTTCAATGCAACTACCACGCCACCAGGCTCTATCAATGGTGAAGTTGGTTTTCGCGGTTTTAATCTGGATCTGGTAGGGC
>JAZJXP010000056.1:33433-40860 GCA_040390835.1 Pseudomonadota bacterium | reverse complement strand
GTTGCCATTGTCTGAGCGTTTCTCTTTGCTCGGACGAGTCGGTGCAAATTACACCAGGGCTAATGCACATTTCAGCGGCAATCGCCTGTTCGCGATAACAGATCCCAATCCTACCGAGAAAAAACTGAACCCAAAAGTCGGTGTTGGCCTTGAATATAAATTCACTCAAGCATTGGCAATACGTGGTGAAGCAGAACGATATCGCGTCAACGATGCTGTCCATAATCGTGGTGACGTAGATTTTTATTCTTTCAGCCTCGTCTACAAGTTTGGCAAGCCAGCCTATGCCAGACCAGTAGTCAATGTAGCACCACCAATACCTGTGATGCAACAAGACCCCATCCCAGTTACGGTTGCGCAAAATTCGCCTCCGCCACCAAGGCCGCAACCGGTATCTGAAAAAATCACCTTCAGTGCAGAAGCCTTGTTTGACTTTGATAAATCCGTTGTCAAACCACAGGGCAAGCAGGCACTGGATGATTTATTGAATAAACTGCAGGGCATGAATACCGAAGTGATGATTACCGTCGGTCACACAGATTCGGTAGGTAGCGATCAATATAATCAGAAATTATCTATCCGTCGTGCTGAAGCTGTAAAAGCCTATCTGGTGAGCAAAGGTATTGACACTACCCGTGTCTACACAGAAGGCAAGGGAGAAACCCAGCCTATTGCTGATAATAAAACAAGCGAAGGACGTTCAAAAAACCGTCGTGTGACTGTGGAAGTAGTTGGTTCACGTCGCTAGCAGAAAATAAGGAGATATTTTTTATCCTCCTTATAAAATTTGCGTAAAAAAATGTCGCTCAGAACACAAGCTGAGCGACATTTTTTTTCTATTACATTAAGCGAACAGGCTATCCCATAATGCTTTGGTCGCATTCGCTTCTTTGCTGACTCTTTCATTTTCGACCCTGGCACGGTCTTCGCCCTGCAGCCGTATGCCATGCTGCAACTTGCGAAATAGCCTGTACGCATCCGAAGTTTGATTGGCCAGTTGCAAATCAATCAGGCCCAGTTCACCGCAACGTTTTAATAAGGCGATATTACCTTTGTTGGCTGTTAATTCCGGATACTGGCTTGCATATTTCAATACAAGAAATTGCACGATGAATTCTATGTCTATCATGCCACCTGCATCCTGCTTGAGGTCAAACAAGTCGCTGCGATTGATATTTGCATCATGCATTTTTTTGCGCATACTGATAACTTCAGCACGCAGCTTGTCTATATCTCTTTGCTGACGCAAGACTTGTTCGCGTATTTTCTCAAACTGTTCGCCTATGCTGGCATCACCAGCGCAAAAGCGGGCTCGTGTCAGTGCCTGATGTTCCCACAGCCAGGCAGATTTTTCCTGGTAGCGGGCAAAGGAAGAGACTGAAGACACCAGCAAGCCACTGGCACCATCAGGCCGCAAGGCGATATCGATATCGAACAAAATGCCAGCAGGGGTGTGACAAGTCATCCAGGTAATGAAGCGCTGCGCCAGTTTGGCATAATTGGCAGGTGCATCCTGGTCTTCATCTTCATACAAGAAAATCACGTCAAGGTCAGAGGCATAGCCCAGTTCCTTGCCGCCTTGCTTGCCATAAGCGATTACCGCAAAGCTGGGTTCTGCTTTGTGTCTGGTAGCGATAGTTAGCCAGGCAGATTGCAAGACAGCATCGACGATAATGTCGGCCAGTTGCGAGAGTTCATCCGCCAGATGTTCTACGCTGAGCTGGCCTTCCAGATCTTGTGCCAGCAAGCGGAATTGCATGGCGTGATGCATTTCACGCAGGGTTTCCATCTGTCTTTCGGTGTCGCCTGCATGTTGTGCCAGATGCTGTTGCAAATCCAGGCGGAATGCCGGCCAGTCCGGGCGCTGATGGAGTGAGGATTCGTCCAGTAGTTCATCCAGCAACAGGGGGTGGCGGGTCAGGAATTTTGCGGCCCAGTCAGATGCCGCCATCATGCGTATCACCCGTGCCAGCGCGTGTGGGTATTCAGTCAGCAGCGCCAGATAGGCGGCACGGCGGGCAATGGCTACCATGAAATCAAGCAGGCGGTTCCAGGCCAGTAATTGATTGCTGCTTTGTCTGGCGATAATGTTCAGGGCATTGTTGACCAGTGCCACCAGCTTCATGCGGCTGGCCTCGGACAGGGATTGTACCTTGGGTGATTGCCAGGTCGCCTGCAAGCGTTGGCTAAATGCCGCTGCATCCTGTGCTGAAAATTCCAGGCCCGCCAGATGGGCTGCAATCAATTCATCACTATCAGGACTGGACAGACTGACTGCCAGCATGCCTTGTTCATTCTCGCTATTGTTTTCTGCCTTATCGCGGAAGATTGCATCAAATTGTTCGGCGATGAATTCACGATGAGGGCGTAATTGGTCCAGTAATTCAGCAACACTGGCACAGCCCATCATTTGTGCGATTCTTTGCTGGTCTTCACCCTTGGCGGGGAAGGTATGGGTCTGTGCATCATCCAGATATTGCAGTCTATGTTCCAGATTGCGCAAAAATGTATAGGAGTCCAGCAGTTTTTCTATGATGGGCGCATCCATGATGCCTTTTTCTGCCAGGGTCTGCAAAGTCAGGCGGGTAGAGCGCTCACGCAGGCTGGCATCGCGGCCACCGCGTATCAGTTGAAAGACTTGTGCCAGAAATTCTACTTCACGTATGCCGCCCCGCCCGAGTTTGACATTATTGCTGCGCTCGGGATGTTTGGTTTCCTGGCGTACCACTTCAGCCCGGATCTGTGCGTGCATGGAGCGCAGGGAATCAATCGCGCCATAGTCGAGATAACGGCGATAAACGAAAGGGCGGATAATTTTTTCCAGTGCAGCGATATCATCGGTATTGCCTGTCATTGCACGTGCCTTGACCCATGCATAGCGTTCCCACTCGCGCCCCTGTATCAGGAAATACTCCTCTATCATATTGAAGCTGGCCACCAGGGGGCCAGATGCACCATTCGGGCGCAATGCCATATCGACGCGGAAGCTATAGCCATCTTCTGTCACTTCAGATATGGCGGCGATGAGTTTTTTACCAAGGCGGCTGAAGTACTCATGATTTGACAGGCTGCGCTGGGTGGAATCTGCCGTCTGCGTTTCTCCATCTTCGGCATAGCAAAAAATCAGATCTATATCAGAAGAAACATTCAGCTCATAGCCACCCAGCTTGCCCATACCCAATACGATCATGGCTTGTGGCTTGCCACTTTCCTCTCCTATGGGGATGCCGTGCATGGCTTGCATTTCAACACTCAGGGCTTGCAGATGTTGTTGCACGACAAAATCAGCAAACAGGCTGATTGTTGTTATAACTTCATTCAGATCTGCCTGAGCACATAAGTCGCGTTTGATGAGCGTGCAGACCACCAGTTTGCGCAAACGGCGCATCGCTTTGTTAAGAGATGCACCTGCGGATATTTCTTTTTGTAAAAACTGCGCAAAATGCTCCGGGCTCAAGGATAATCCAGAAACTTGTTGCAATTGCTCATTTCGGCTGGCATCTGCCTCCATGCAATGAGTGAAAAAGCGGGAAGCCTGAAGTATTTCGGCGTTCTTAGTGGTGCTTGCAGTCATAATGGGGCTGTTCTGGTCAGTGTTGTGATTGATTTTAAGCTATTGGAGCCGCACAGGGTGGTATTGGCTGTCAGGGCTATGCAGTTGGCTGGAAATAATTTTATACTCCATGGGAGTATAAAATTACTGCAGCTAAAACGCTGGGTTTATACCTGATCGCTATGATCATTGCTGAAATAATACTAGCGATAATAGTAGAGACAATAATAAAGACCATGTATTGAATTGTTAGTATGTTAGAAATTTCGGGGTTTTATGCTTATGCTTCCCGGCATGTGAGGATTTGCGCAAGGGTAATGAAGCTTGCTTATCGGCAAGTACATGGTTTTTGCGCAAGTCTTACTTACAAATAAATTGAACATTAGCAATGACACAAGCTGATCAAGAAAACATTGCTAACAACGCAGCCGAGGACAACAAGCCGGGTCATTTCTGGCGGCTTTGTCGTTTTACCTGGCGGACCTGCGACAAGAGCCTGCGCTTCACGTTCAGGTTGATACTTGCATTGTATTTCCTGTTTTGCATACTGGTGCTGGTATTACGCTATGTGGTACTGCCCAACGTCGATAAGTACAAGCCTGAGATAGAACAGGCAATCTCAAGTTCACTGGGACGGCAATTACAGATTGCCAGTCTGCATGCATCCTGGCAGGGACTCAATCCGCAATTGATGCTGGAAAACGTCGTCTTGCATGACAAGCAGGGCGGTCAGGCGCTGGTTTTGCCCGAGGTTTCCGCGACTATGTCCTGGTGGACACTGGCAGTCGCGGATTTGCGTTTTGAACGTATCGTTATCAACAAACCCGCCCTCGATATACAACGGGCTGCGGATGGCAAGATTTATGTGGGTGGTTTTCAAATAGATCCAGCCGCTGAAAGTAAAGGGCAGGGTCTGGATTGGGTCCTGGCACAGCATGAAGTCTTGATACGTAATGGCTCAGTGCGTTGGACAGATAAAATGCGCAATGGTGCTGAACTGACATTGCCTGACGTCGATTTTCTTTTGCAAAACCAGTGGCGCCGACACAGGTTTGCGCTCAAGGCCACACCTGATATCAGCCTGTCTGCACCATTGGATATCCGTGGTGATTTCCAGCATCCGGTTTTTGCGAAAAAGATTTCAGATTTTTCTTTATGGACTGGCGATCTCTATGCCGACTTGCGCCGTACTGATTTGGCTGCACTGAAGGCGTACATAGATTACCCGGCGGATGTCAAAAAAGCCTATGGCTCGGTGCGTGCCTGGCTGCATCTTGACAAGGGAAGGCTGGCTGACTTGACTGCGGATATGAGTCTGGCAGATGTTTTGGGTAAGTTCCGTGCCGATTTGCCAGAACTGGACATGGCCCTGGTCAGTGGTCGCCTGGTCGCAAGTGAAACCCAGACTTCCACACACAAATTTCTGGCTGCGTTGGTGGGAAAGGCTGGCCACAGCGTCTCGCTCATCAATTTTTCCATGCTAACCCGTGATGGTAAGCAATTGCCAGTAACTTCTATCAAGGAAACTTTTACCCCCGGCGAAAAAGGCCAGCCAGAAAAAGTTGAGTTGTACGCCAAGACTCTGGACTTACAGACACTGGCAAATTTTGCCGAACATTTGCCTTTACCTGCTGACCAACGCCAGATGATGCTGGATTTTGCACCCAAAGGGCAACTCAGGGACTTTAATGCCAGATGGCAGGGGACTTATCCAGACGTCGTTTCTTATAGCGTTAAAGGACAGTTCATCGACTTGTCCCTGACGGCGCAAGCAGCACAGTTGGCGAGGGCGAAGACTGCGACTTCACCTGCAAAAGCGGCCGTACCTGCCATACCCGGATTTGAAAATCTGTCAGGCAGTCTGGAGGCAAATGACAAGGGTGGCAGTTTTATACTGGATTCAAAAGACCTGTCTTTGCGCCTTTCAAGCTATTTTGTTGATCCTGTCATGCCGTTCTCAAAACTGAACATGCATGCGCAATGGCAGTTTGTCGAGCAAGACAAGCTGGTTTTCCAGATTCACAGGATGGAAGCCCAGCACGAAGGTATGCGCGCTGTTTTGTCCGGTAAACACATCATGTCCATGCGCCATGGTGCTGACGCACAGCCAGGAGAAGTCGATTTGACGGGCAGCATTTCTGGCTTTGACCTGAAACAGCTTGATCGTTATATTCCTGCTGCTGCAGAAGAGCACTTGCGGCATTGGCTGCTGAATTCCATCCTGGATGGCAAGGCTAACGATGTCAGCGTGCGCGTACGTGGTGACCTTGCTTACTTTCCGTTTCATAACACGGATGGTAAAAAAGCGCATAAAGGTGAATTCCTGATCAAGGGTACTCTGGCTGGTGCCAAACTCGATTTTTCTGCCGGTGCCATGAATGAAGAGGGTAAGCCCTTGTGGCCAGTGATCGAAGACATCAAGGGTGGCTTTGTCTTTGACAAGGCCAGGATGGAGATTACGGGTGACACTGCCAGGACACTGGGTGTCGATCTCAAAAAAGTCAAAGCAATCATTCCCGATTTATCCCAGCATGGTGCGACACTAAATATCGATGGTGCGGTCAGCGGCAGTTTGCAAAACATGCTGGCTTATGTCGGTGCCAGCCCGGTCAGTGGCTGGCTCGGGCATTTCTTGAAAGAGACTAAAACCTCAGCGCTAGCAGCCTTGCAGTTGAAACTGCAATTGCCACTGCAGCATTTGATTGAATCTAAAGTTCTCGGTGTTTTGCAATTCGCCAATAATGATGTGGTTTTGCAGCCTGGTATTCCTCAGGTAACAGGCTTGAATGGTAAACTGGAATTCAATGAAACGGGTGTCAACCTGGGTATGCTGAAAGGCATGGTACTTGGTGGACCGGTGCAGATTACTGGCGGCTCGCAAAAGGATAATAGCGTCAAAGTTAAACTTGATGGCACGGTTACTGCAGAAGGTATACGCAAGATCATGCCTGTTAACATGATAGATAAGGTGGCTGACCGTATCAGTGGTGCCAGCCGTTATACCGCCAGTATCCATGTGAAAAAGCGCCAGCCAGAAATCATTATAGATTCAACCTTGTCAGGCATGGCATTGAATTTCCCTGCACCCTTGAAAAAGAATACTGCAGAGCTCATGCCTTTGCATTTTGAGCTGATGCCGCAGGCAGCTCAGGATGCGCAGACCTTGCGCGATGAAATCCGGGTCAGTCTTGGCAGTTCTATCAATACCAGATATTCCCGGCAAAAGCAGGGTAATGGACTCTGGCAGGTAGTGCGCGGTGGCATAGGCGTGAATGCACCTGCACCTGAACCTGACAGTGGTTTGAATGCCAATATAGAATTGAAGTCCCTGAATATCGATGAGTGGCGTCGCTTGATGTCACCAGCGGCTATAGTCCAGCAGGCAAATGCAACTGCAACTGGCATAGAAAGGGATGGTGCCGAAGTTGACCTGGCACCTTATCTGGAGCCCACTACCATGGCGGCCAGAACGCCGCAGTTGAACATCATGGGCAAGCAACTGGAAAATGTCGTTGTCGGCGTCTCCCGTCAAAATAAAGTCTGGCAGGCAAACATATATTCGAATCAGGTGGCAGGTTATCTGAGCTGGAGCGACGGTGCGGGTGGGCAAGGGCTGGGTAGCGTTACGGCTCGCCTGAGTAATCTCATTATCCCGCAGTCGGCTGCTGCTGATGTCAGCGAGTTGCTGGAAGGAAAAAATACCACGACGCAAATACCAGGCCTTGATATCGTTGCTGAAAATTTTGAATTGTTTAATAAGAAACTGGGTCACCTGGAGCTGCAGGCGGTGAATCAAATCATCAGTCAGGGCAATGGGCGTGAATGGCAGATCAACAGGCTATTACTCAGAAATCCCGATGCAGATTTCAATGCT
>JAZJXP010000056.1:29800-33423 GCA_040390835.1 Pseudomonadota bacterium | reverse complement strand
AACTGGGTCATCTTGAGTTGCAGGCTGTTAATCAAATCATCAGCCAAGGGAGTGGCGGCCGCGAATGGCAGATCAACAGGCTATTACTCAGAAATCCCGATGCAGATTTCAATGCTAGCGGCAAGTGGGCTAGCCAGGGTGGTGATGGACGTACCCAACTCAACTACGTGCTGGATATAACGAATTCAGGCAAGTTGCTGGAGCGCCTGGGTTTTGCTGATGTGTTGCGTGGCGGCAAGGGTAAGCTGGAAGGGGAAGTGCAATGGAATGGCCTGCCTTTCGCTATGGACATACCCAGCATGAGCGGCCAGGTCAAGATGGTGCTTGCCAGCGGGCAATTCTTGAAAGTTGATCCCGGGGCAGCGAAACTGTTGGGCGTACTCAGCCTGCAATCTTTACCGCGCCGTTTGACACTTGATTTTCGCGATGTGTTTTCTGATGGCTTTGCCTTCGATTCAATAGCAGGTATTGCCCAGATACAGCAAGGTGTTGCAAAAACCGATAATCTGAAGATGCTGGGTGTGAATGCGACTGTGCTGTTGGAAGGAAATGCTGATATTGTCCGGGAAGCGCAAGACTTGCATGTGACCGTCATTCCTGTCGTTAATGTGGGCACGGCTTCGGTCGTCTATGGCCTGGCTGTGAATCCGGTGATAGGCCTTGGCACTTTTCTTGCTCAATTGTTTTTGAAAGAGCCTTTGAGCAGGGCATTTACATTTGAATACAAAGTCAGTGGTTCATGGAAAGAGCCAACGGTGACTAAAATTGAAAATCGTGACAGTCCGTCAGTATTCAAGGCTGCAAGCAAGCCTTGAATCTTTGACGATGCCATCAACATGGAAAAAGGGGGATTGATATGAAGATTGCAGCAATACAAATGATATCCACACCAGGTCCGGTGGAAAATATAGCAACTGCCAGACGTTTATTGCAAGAGGCAGCTGCCTCTGGTGCAAAATTATTGTTGCTGCCTGAATATTGGCCCTTGATGGGTCTGCATGAGACTGACAAAGTGGATATTGCTGAAATGCCTGGAGATGGTCCGCTGCAGACCTTCATGGCCGACATGGCCAGCAATCTGGGTGTCTGGCTCATAGGTGGCACCATCCCGCTGCAGTCGGACGAGCCTGGCAAGGTACTGAATACCACGCTCGTCTATGATCCGCAGGGGCAGCAAGTGGCCCGTTATGACAAAATTCATTTGTTTGGATTTAGTAAGGGTGAAGAGTCTTATGAAGAAGCACGCACCATCGTCGCTGGTAATCAGGTTAGCAGCTTTGATGCCGGTTTTGGCAGCGTTGCCCTCTCTATCTGCTATGACTTGCGTTTTCCAGAACTGTTCCGCGCGCTCGGGACTTGCGCTTTGATCGTCGTGCCTGCCGCATTTACTTATACAACCGGCCAGGCACATTGGGAAATACTCTTGCGTGCCCGCGCCATAGAAAACCAATGTTATGTACTGGCTTGTGGTCAGGGCGGCAAACATGTCAATGGTCGCCGCACCTGGGGCCACAGCATGCTGATAGACCCCTGGGGTAAAGTCGTCAATGTACTGGAAGAAGGCGAAGGTATCGTCAGCGGTGATATCGATGAAAGTCTGATCGCCAGCATACGAGAAAGCTTGCCGGCATTGCGCCATCGCAAGTTATGAGGCATGGCAAGACATAAGTTGACAGCATCCTGAGCATGCAACCCAGCGATTGCTGCAGATGCTCTACAATGTAAGTGTGTGCGCCTATTGTTGGTGACAAGATTTTGCCACCAAAGTGCGCTGTTGATTTGCTGTATAAATAATTTATTCTATGACCCCATTTGAACCCGCTTTAAACCACCTTGCCGTTGCCCGCGATATTTTGCTGACTCCTTTTGGTCTGGACGAAGCCAAACTCAGCAAGGTGCTGGCCAGCATGTTTACCCACAAAGTGGATTATGCCGATCTGTACTTCCAATTCACCCGCAATGAAGGCTGGAGCCTGGAAGAGGGCATAGTCAAGACCGGTAGTTTTTCCATCGACCAGGGCGTTGGTGTGCGTGCCGTGTCTGGCGATAAAACCGCATTCTCTTACTCTGATGAAATATCCGAGCAAGCTTTGTTTGATGCTGCCAAGGCAACCCGCACTATTGCCCGCCAGGGTTCTGGCAAGATCCAGGTCGCATCCAGTCTGCAAGGTCTGGACAGCCGCTCCCTGTATTTGCGCGATGACCCACTGCATTCCATGGATGCCAATCAAAAAGTCCAGTTGTTGGAAAAACTGGAAAAAATCGCCAGAGCCAAGGACCCGCGCATAGTACAAGTCATGGCTGGCATGGCAGGTGAATATGATGTGGTACTGGTAGCCCGCAGCGATGGTGTGATCGCTGCCGACATCCGTCCTTTGGTACGTGTCTCGTTGACAGTCATTGCAGAACAAAATGGCCGCCGTGAAATGGGCACCAGCGGTGGTGGTGGCCGTTATGATTATTCGTATTTCACTGATGCGCTGTTGGAGCAATATGCAGATGAAGCCGTGAAATCAGCCCTGGTGAATCTGGATGCACGTCCAGCTCCGGCTGGCCCCATGACCGTGGTACTTGGCCCAGGCTGGCCAGGCGTATTGCTGCATGAAGCGATAGGACATGGCCTGGAAGGGGACTTCAACCGCAAAGGCTCAAGCACTTTCTCTGGTCGCATAGGCCAGCGGGTAGCTGCTAAAGGTGTGACGGTTGTTGATGATGGCACCATGCTGAATCGTCGCGGTTCACTGAATATGGATGATGAAGGCAACCCTACCCAATGCACGACGCTGATAGAAGACGGTATCCTGAAAGGCTATATGCAGGACACCATGAATGCGCGCCTGATGAAAATGCCAGTGACGGGCAATGCCCGACGTGAATCCTTTGCCCACCTGCCTATGCCACGCATGACGAACACTTATATGCTGGCCGGTGACAAGGACCCTGAAGAAATCCTGGCATCTGTAAAAAATGGTCTCTACGCCGTCAACTTTGGCGGTGGTCAGGTCGATATAACGAATGGCAAATTCGTATTTTCAGCCAGTGAAGCGTATATGATAGAAAACGGCAAGATCACCTATCCGGTCAAGGGCGCTACCCTGATTGGCAATGGCCCTGAAGTCTTGAATCATGTCAGCATGATAGGTAATGACCTGCGCCTTGATTCCGGCATTGGCGTTTGCGGCAAGGAAGGTCAAAGTTTGCCGGTAGGTGTAGGCCAGCCCAGTCTGCGCATAGAGGGTCTGACCGTTGGGGGAACTGCCTGATGGCCTGTGTCAAGCCATGCGTTGACAAGTTGGGGTTGCACGCATGATCGTAATTGCCATCGTCTCCGCCAAAGGCGGGGTCGGCAAGACCACGATCACCGCCAATCTGGGTGTTGGTATGGCACAGCGTGGTTTTCCTGTCACCGTTATTGATCTCGATCCACAAAATGCCATGCAATGGCATCTCGGTGGTCTTGAGCAAGGTGAGACAAATGGCATCAGCCTCTTGACGGCAGCGCGTGCCAAACTGATGGATGCTTGTTACACCAGCCAGTTTGGCTTGAACTTCGTCCCCTTTGGTAATGGCGGCGAAAAACAGCGCATGCGCTTTGAGGACGTGCTGGAACAGCAAGAACCCTG
>JAZJXP010000056.1:0-29790 GCA_040390835.1 Pseudomonadota bacterium | reverse complement strand
GAAAAAACTGCAGGCTGCAAAATTGCCAGCCAATGCCATCGTTTTGCTTGATACCCCACCAGGCCCTTCTGTTTATCTGAAGCAGGCCATTCATGCGGCAGACTTTTTGCTGGTGGTGGTGCTGGCAGATGCTGCTTCGTATTCCACTTTGCCAGAGATGGAAGAATTGATTTCCACCTATGGTCACAGAAGTCAGGCTGACGTCGGTTCAGCCTATATTGTTAACCAGGGTTCGCAGCGGCAACTGGCACAGGATGTCGTTGCCCTGATTGCCAACAGGCTGGGTGAACGCATGGTTCCCTTCATCGTCCAGGAAAGTCCGCAAGTCGAGGAAGCGCTCGCTTATGAGCGGCCGGTACTCGAATACAAGCCGGATAATCCTGCGTCTTTAAGCATACAAAAAATCATAGACTGGTTGCTGGCCGGATTAAAGAGCGGGCGCTGAGATTCAAATTGCGTCAGCAGGTTGAAATTCTTCCACCTGTCTCGTTATCCTGCTGTTTTTTGTGGACACACTTGCCTACATTGGTAAGTGTGCAGTGCTTAGTGAAAAAAGTAAGGAATAGTGCGGTTTTAGCTCTGCAATTGTGAAAATGGTTTGCAAAATAATTAAATTTTTATAAATGCTTGGTCTTATTATTAATTGTTGACATTTCACCATTCATATAGGCTGGACTAGCAATAAAGACGAGTGGTAAAGTCGCAACGAATCAACACTCTCTATGATTTGCGTGTCACGATAGTAGCCATAGAGAAAAAGTTAACGCAAAGGTGTAATAAGCATGTCGACAAATACTATTCGTTATTACGAAGAGCAGCAGTGCTCAGTCCAATGGAGATCTTTCCTGGGAGCATTTTCTGCTGAATTCGCCTCCAAGGGTGAACCCGGAGATTTGCGTGCATTCATGCACCAATTGGGCCGCACCATGGCAGCAGGTTTTCATGTGAATGATGGCAGTAGCCTGCAAGCGCTGGAAGCGTGCATGAACCAGGTCTGGTCCGAAATGAACTGGGGCTGGGTCGAGCTGGTGGAAGAAGCCGATGCCCTGGTGGTTGCCCATCATGCTTCGCCACTGAAAGTAGCGTTCGGCGAAAATGCTCTGGACTGGTCGCCAGCTTTGCTGGAAGGTGTTTATGCGCAGTGGTTCGATGGCCTGGGCATGGATAAGTCTTTGCGCCTGACGCAGCGTGCCGGAGTTTTCGAAGATGGGCAGTTATTTGTATTTGATTTGAAGAAGCAGTCAGAAGAACCGTCTTATTTCACACGTCGTTAATTTGATCGTGACGCTGCAAGTAACCGGAACTGGTGGACATTATGGATGATGACGTAAAAAATCTTTTTCAGAAATTTGGACAATCGACTGATGCATATCGAGAAATCAATCGTGATGCAGACAGTGAACTGGCGAGACAACGCTGGCCTTTGTTGCGCGATGTGCATCTGCATGCAGGGCCAGCACCTGTACGCGTACAACATCGTGAAGATGAATTGGCTGCGCCAGTGCAGTTGAATGACAGCCCATTTCGTCCCGCTGCCGCGAAGTCTGCGGTGAGCAGATCAACTGCAGTCAAAGCCAGCCCGGTACAAGCAGCACCCGAGGTTCATGCGAATATCAAGCACAGCTCGCAATTGCCCTTAAAGCAAATGCTGATGCAAAAAACTGCAGCCGAAGAACAAGAGCCTGAGCCAGAAGCAGCATCACCATTTTTATCAAGGATTTTACCTGCAACGCCAAAGCAAAGCGCTGCGAATCAAAAAGAATCTGTAAGCAGTGGCTTGTTTTCTAACAGAGCACAAGTGGCGCCAGTATCTGCGCCTGCCCGTGAAGTTGAGGCTCCAGCACATGTGGTACCTGGTGTTGCGCCGATTGCCAATGCACGCAAGCCTGTGAACACAGGTCCTGCTACTACCGTCATCCATAGTATACCGGCAGCGCACGCGATGCCGGTGAAACAAGCGCATGAACATGTTGAAGAAGCACGCAATCAAAGCGCGAAGACCAAACTCCCAGCCAAAGACCAGCCTGTCAGTGCCGTCTTTGGTCGTCTGGCCGGCAAGCAGGAAGAAGCCAAGCCAGCCGATACGGGCACCAATTCATTCTTTAAAAAAATATTTAAACCATGAGGGTAGTTGCCGTCATTTCTCCCAAGGGTGGGGTAGGTAAAACTACCATCACCGCCAATCTGGCGACATCCCTGGCCCGTCTTGGTCCCCGCATCACCATACTGGACCTCGATCCGCAAAATGCACTCAGATTGCATTTTGGTATGGCACATGATGATGCCAGTGGCATTGCGCAGCAAGAAACAATGGACAGTGGCTGGACAGATGTCTTGTTTGAAAGCGCTTATGGAGTCGACTTCCTGCCCTACGGTAGCGTGGATGAAGCTCAGCGCGCAGTTTTTGAGCAAGAGATCAAGGCCAATCCAAAGTGGCTGGCAAAACGGCTTGCTTCTTTGAAGCTGGCAGAAAACAGCGTGGTCCTGATAGACACTCCACCTGGTCCCAGTATTTATTTACAGCAGGTACTGCATGCAGCTAATTATGCGCTGGTGGTGTTGAAGCCGGATGCTGCATCCTATTCAACGATTCCATCCATAGAATCACTGATTGAATATTACTGTGCCGACCGCAAGGAATTCCTGGGTTATTGTTATTTGTTGAATCAGATGGATGCAGCCAAACAATTGAGCCGTGACGTTTTTGGCATGTTGCGCAGCAGTCTGGGAAAACGCTTCATACCGGTCACCATTCATAAAGATGAAGCAGTCAGCGAAGCACTGGCTTGCCAGACGCCGGTGTCGTATTACTCGCAGCATTGTTCTGCGACCCACGATATGCAAGAGCTGACGGCCTGGCTGCAAACGAATTTCAGATTGGTTGATTAAATGCGCTCGATACTTAACTCCCGATATCTCTACGGTCGCCTCAACGATCTGGGGCGCGCCATGGTCAACTGGCCAGGTTGGGAGCGCAAGACGCCACGCTTTCTGGCTTTGATGGTGGCAATCTTTTTGTACTGGACCAGTATCAGTATCCCGCTGGACTTGCCACTGCAAACACTGTTTTCCATCATCATCTTCAGTACCGCACTGTATCTGCGTCGTTATACCGGCACACTTATTTCACTGGTGATGGTGATGTTTTCCATCAGTGCCACCAGTCGCTATATCTATTGGCGTATTACTTACACCATAGGCACTGACAATCTGATCGACCTGTTTTTTGCCCTGGTGCTGATCATGGCCGAAGTGTATGCCTGGCTGGTGCTGTTGCTGGGCTACTTGCAAACGGCATGGCCATTGAAGCGCAAGCCAGTGATGATGCCGCCAGATACCTCGACCTGGCCAACCATAGATTTGTTCATCCCCAGCTATAACGAAGACCTGGCCGTGGTCAAGCCTACCGTGCTGGCAGCGATGGGCATAGACTGGCCCAAGGACAAACTCAATATCATTATTCTGGATGACGGACGTCGCCCTGCTTTTGCTGAATTTGCAGAATCGGTGGGGGTGCAGTGCTTTACCCGTGCTGATAATAATCATGCGAAGGCCGGTAATATCAATGCGGCCTTGAAGCGTACCACCGGCGATTTTGTCGCGATCTTTGATTGCGATCACATGCCGACGCGCTCGTTTTTGCAATACACCATGGGCTGGTTTTTGGTTGATCCCAAGCTGGCCATGGTACAGACACCCCATCATTTTTTATCACCTGATCCATTTGAACGCAATTTGCAAACCTTCCGCAATGTACCGAATGAAGGTGAGCTGTTCTATGGCCTGATCCAGGACGGCAATGATCTGTGGAATGCGACTTTCTTTTGCGGTTCCTGCGCCATCCTGCGCCGCACTTACCTCGAAGAAGTCGGCGGCATTGCAGTTGAAACCGTGACTGAGGATGCCCACACTGCGTTGAAAATGCAGCGCCTTGGCTACAATACCGCCTATCTGGCATTGCCACAGGCGGCGGGTTTGGCGACTGAGAGTCTGTCTGCTCACGTTGGTCAGCGCATACGCTGGGCCCGTGGTATGGCGCAGATTTTCCGTACTGATAATCCCTTGCTTGGCAAGGGGCTCAGTTTTGGTCAACGGCTTTGCTATAGCAACGCCATGCTCCATTTCTTTTATGGCTTGCCGCGCATGGTGTTCTTGCTGGCACCGCTGTCCTACCTGTTCTTTGAAGTGCATATCATCAAGGCCTCGGCTTTGTCGATTGCGGCGTATTCATTGCCGCATCTCTTGCATGCCAATCTGACCAACTCACGCATACAGGGCGCGCACCGGCATTCCTTCTGGGCCGAGGTGTATGAGGCAACGCTGGCCTGGTATATCTTCCGCCCGACGCTGGTGGCGCTGATCAATCCCAAATTCGGTAAGTTCAACGTGACTGCCAAAGGTGGTTTGGTGGAGCAGGAGCATTTTGACTGGACCATATCAAAGCCCTATCTGATCATGCTGGGCCTGAATATATTGGGTTTTTTTGTCGGCATAGGCCGGGCAGTGTGGTGGAATACCTACGAGATGGATACCGTTATCCTCAATATGCTGTGGACTATTTATAACCTGGTCATCCTTGGTGCAACACTGGCTGTTGCCACAGAATCCAAACAGGTCAGACGTACCCATAGGGTCAGGGCAGTATTGAATGCCACCCTGCGTTTGAATAATGGTCACTCGATAGTCTGCCGTACTGAGGATTTCTCCATGGGCGGCATGTCTTTCCGTGTACCTGAAGGTTTTCAGATGCACAAGGAAGAAGACTTGATGGTTTCACTGTATGGCACCAATGGGGAGTCAGTATTCCCGGCCAAGACCGTGTTCTTCAAGGATAATTTGCTCAGTGTGCAATTCATGCCGCTGGATTTGCAGCAAGAAATGGATTTGATTAATTGCACCATAGGCCGTGCCGACGTCTGGCTCAGCTGGTCAAATGACAGGGATATCGACCACCCGCTGAATGGTTTGAAAGAAATCGCTTACCACAGCATGCGCGGGTTCAGCAGGTTTGGGACCAGTATCAAGCAATACGTAGTGGAAAGAACAGGGCATATGAATAAAATAAATGAGGCGTCCATCGTGAAAACCATAGTGACAAGTGTTCGGGCTAAATTATCGCGCAAAGGCAGTAGCACGGCCCTAGCCATCCTTTGCGGCCTGACGGGTGTAGTACATCATGATGATGTATTAGCCAAATCCAAGCATGCCAGCGCAAGCGCGAGTGCTGCGGCCACTGCTCAGCCTGTGGCGACTGACAAAGTGGCTCTGGAAGACTTGCAGCCGACTTCGGTGATCGGTGGGCAAAAGACTTATAACATCAGCCTGAAGGACATGATAGGTGTCAGCTCCAGCGTTGAATTGCGCGGCACAGAAGGGGAGCGCTCCTTCCCCTTTACGGTACGTAGTGATGAAGTGATTACCGCAGCCAAGGTCAAATATGGCATCGCTTATTCACCTGCTTTATTGCCCGATCTTTCCCACATCCAGGTGCTGGTCAATAATGAGCTGGTCAGCGTGGTACCCCTACCTAAAGAAACCTCCAAAGGCATAGTCCGTGAAGATGTCATTGATCCGCGTTTTTTTGCTGACTTTAATCAGCTTAGCTTCAAACTCATAGGCCATTACACCCGTGACTGTGAAGATCCATACCATTCCAGCCTGTGGGCCAAGCTCAGTCATACCACTAATCTGGAACTCACAGTTTCTCCACTGACTTTAGCAAATGACCTGGGCATGTTGCCAGCACCGTTCTTTGACAGGCGCGATAACAAATTGCTGGAACTGCCATTCATCCTGCCAGCGACACCTTCACTGGAAGTCTTGCGCAATGCAGGTGTGGTTGCTTCCTGGTTTGGTCACCTGTCTTCTTATCGTGGTGCGCGTTTCCCTATCGAAGCCAATACCCTGCCACGTGGGAATGCTGTTTTGTTTGCCACTGCCAATGAAGCGCCGGCAGGCATTACTTTGCCAGCGATTGCAGGTCCGACACTGGCCATCATGGCTAACCCAGCCAATCCTAAAGCCAAGTTATTGCTGGTATTGGGACGTGATGTGAATGAGCTCAAGATTGCTGTGCAGGCGCTGACCATGGGCCAGATGGCCATGTCTGGCGAGTCTGCCCTGATCAAGAACCTGAAAGAAATCGATCCACGCAAAGCTTATGATGCACCGAAATGGCTGCCTACCGACAGGCCAGTCAAGTTTGGCGAACTGGCTGCCCCTCCTGCTTTGAAAGTCAATGGCCTGACCCCTGACCTGATCCGTGTGAACCTGCGTGTTGCGCCTGACTTGTTCACCTGGCAAAAAGAAGGTGTGCCTATCGATTTGCGTTATCGCTTCACACCACGTCCTACCGTTGATAAATCGACTTTGAATATTGGTATCAATGATGAGTTTGTACGCTCCTTGCCTTTGTCCGGTACTCAGGTAGAAAAAGGCAAGATCAAGGAATCGGTCATGCTGTTTTTCAAGGATGGTCAGCGTTATGCCCAGGATGAAATCCAGGTCCCGACTTTCCGTATTGGCGCAGAAAACCAGTTGCAGTTCCACTTCTTTTACGACTACCCAAAACAGGGCGCGTGTAAAGATGTGTACCTGGACAATGTGCGTTCTGCCATAGACCCGGATTCGACTATCGATTTCTCAAATATGCCGCATTATGCAGCGATGCCAAATCTTGCATATATGGCGAATGCCGGTTTCCCGTTCACCCGTATGGCAGATCTGGCGCAAACCGCCATCGTCATGCCTGACCGCCCCAATACACAAGAGATGGAATTGTTCTTGAATGTCATGGGCCGCATGGGCGAATCCACCGGTTATCCAGTACTTAATAGCAGCCTGATCCGTGGCGCTGATGTAGAAAAACATAGCGATAAGGATTTCTTGCTGATCGGTACCAGCGGCAACCTGCCTTTGCTCAAGCAATGGTCAAAATATATGCCCATGAGCATGGATGAAAACGGCAACCGCCTGCAATTGCCTACCGGTTTCTTGCGTCTGGTGACGCGCTGGGCGGGCCGCGATCTCGATACTATGGAACGTCATGCGGGTGAAATGCTGGCAAAAACTGGGAATGCTTTTGGTGCCATGATGCAGTTTGAATCGCCCTTGTCCAGCGGTCATAGTGTGATCGTCATGACCTCGGGTGACTCTGCCAGTCTGTCTGATCTGACGACGGGTTTGAACAAGGCTGATCTGCGTAGTAAATTTCAGGGCGATCTGGTGCTCATCAAGGGTGATCGTATCGCCAATGCACAGATTGGTGAAACTTACTACTCTGGTAGCTTGCCTTGGTGGACATGGATCAAATGGCATTTGTCTACCCAGCCTTTCATCATGATTATTTTCCTGATGCTGGCTTCGCTGATTGCTGCGACCATGTTGTTCCGCTTCTTGCGTAAAAAAGCGGCATCCCGCCTGGCGCTGGAAGATAAAAAGAAATAATTGAACTAAATTTAGAAGGGCAGCGTTCTATCTGAAGAGTAAAATTAACAGATAACGCTGCCCGTTCTTTTAATGTAAAACCTGACACAGTGCTGATTTTCTGAGGTGACGATAAGAACTCTGGCTCACAGAAAAAAGCGATCATTAGGGGAAGTAAATGATCTTCAAGAAGAAAGCGATAGTATTTGCGCTTTTGACGGTTTTTTTTGAGAGCGAAACTGCGTTCGCGCAAACAGCATTGACGCAGCAATTGAAAGAACAGGCACAGTTCTGGCAGCAACGTGGCCGCGATGACAATGCGGCGGATACCTGGCGCAAATTGTTGAAAGTCGATGCCAATAATATCGACGCCCTGATGGCCTTGTCCATACTCGAAGCCAAAGCAGGTAATCCAGAGCAAGCTAAAACCTATTTTTCGCGCTTGCGCGGTACGCAGGCAAGTTCAGCCCAAATACGTCATGTTGAACAGGCTTTGCGTCAGGGTAGCAATGGTGGCGTAGGCCAACTGGAAAATGCCCGCATGCTTGCCAAACAGGGCGATACCGAGGCTGCAGTCGACGCCTATAAGCAAATAGGTGATCCATCCAAGCTCAAAGGCGATGCCGCCTTTGAATACTTCCAAGTCCTGGGTGGTACCAAGAATGGTCATGCCGAAGCCCGCAAGGGACTGGAGAAACTGATCAAGGAGAATCCAGGCAATAGCAAATACGCACTCGCCCATGCCCAGGTACTGACCTACCGCGAACAGAGCAGGGTAGAGGGTATGGCGCTGCTCGAAGGTCTGGGCAACAGGCCGGATGTCGGTAAGCAAGCCACCGAATCCTGGCGTCAGGCATTGAGCTGGATGGGCATGAAGCCCGAAAATGCCAAATACTTCAGCCACTATCTCGACAAGCATCCTGATGATCAACTCATCCGGGACAGGATGGCGGGTTTGTCCAAAACTGTAGTGGCACCGGCGGTAGCCCCTACCGTTGCTACTGCGGCTACTGCTACTCCTCCGCTTGCTCATACCGTCAAGCCAGGTGAAAGCAAGGCCGCCGAGAAAATAGATAAAGCAGAGAAGATTGAGAAAGCTGAAAAAGCTGAGAAAGCTGAAAAAGCTGTACCAAAACCCAAGCCAGTGGCAGAGAATCCTATAGAGAAAAGCCGTGTCGCTGGCTTTAAAGCCCTGGACGACAATCAAATCGAGGCTGCTGAAACAGAGTTTCAGGGACTGATCAAAAACTATCCCAAAAATCCCATAGGCTATGGTGGCATGGGCCTGGTCAAGATGCGCCAGGAAGAGTTTATAGAAGCACGCGGCTTCCTCCAAAAAGCAGTTGATTATTCTCCCTCTCAATCCAAAGATCAATGGAAGCAAGCCTCTGATGATGCCAGCTACTGGGCAACCGTGACGGAAGCCAGGAATGCCTTTGAAGATGGTGACAGTGCCAAGGGTATAGATTTCTTGCGCAAGGCGATTGCCCATAATGGCAAGGAGCCTGCCGGTATCTTGCAACTCGCTGATGCCTTACAGGCGGAAAATGATTTGAAAGGCGCTGAAGAAAATTATCGCCGTGTCCTGGATGCAGACAAAACCAATATCCGCGCGTTGGATGGTGTGATTGGCGTACTGGTTTTGCAAAAACGCATTACTGACCTGGAAGCGCTGAGCAGCATCATGTTGCCGCGCCATCTGGCCATCATTGCCAATCTGAAGTCAGAAGATTTGTGGAATAAAGCCAAAGCAGCAGAAGCTGCGGGTGACGTCAACACAGCGCAAAAAATGCTGGAAGATGCCATCATGATCAAGCCGGACAATGCCTGGCTGCGCATGGCACTCGCCAGGATTTATCTGAAGCGTGATATGCCAGGGCAAGCCAGAGCCTTGATCGAGGCCATGACCAATGTTGAAGCCGCCGATCCTGAAGCTTTATATGTCAGTGCCTTGCTCAGTGAAATGCAGCAACTCTGGTGGGAAGCCTTGAATACACTGGAAAGAATACCGACAGCATCACGCAAGAAAGAAATGGTAGACCTGCAAAAACGCCTGTGGATCAGAGTGCAGATAGACCGCATTACTTTGTTGGCAAAGCGCGGTAATACTGCTTTGGCCAAAGATATCCTGGCGAACGTAGAACAGGTCGCAGGCAATGATATGGAATTCACCGGCACTATGGCGAATCTCTACATACAACTGGGGAATAACGAGCGCGGTTATGCGATGTTGCGCGAGACCGTGCAAAACACTCCCAAACCGGCGGCAGGTTTGCTCTTGCAATACGCTGGTACGCTGATGCAGGCAAATCAGGAAGGGGAACTCGAAGCCACCATGCGCAGGGTAGCGGCCATGCCCAATCTGCAAGAGGCAGAAATTATCGCCTTCACGCAATTGCAAAGAGTGTTGGCGATGCGCTATGCCGAGCGTGCCCGCGAAGCGGGAGATTATGCGACTGCCTATGCCTACATACAGCCCATGCTGATCGCCACACCCGACGACAATATGTTATTGCTGACACTGGCACGCATTTATACCGCATCCGGTGACGCAGCATCTGCCAGGGAATTGTATGTCAAGGTATTGCAAAGCGACCCAGAAAATCCAGAAGTCTTGCAAGGCCTGGTGTACGCCGCAGTTGAATCACGTGATCTCGATAATGCAGAAAAATACCTGAGTGTCTTGTTGCGCCAGGAACCTGATAATCCACGCTATTTGTCGTTGGCCGGTAACGTCGCCAGGGCGCAGGGCAATAACAGCCGCGCCCTCAGTTATTTCAAAAAAGCATTGGCGCTGGAGCAGGCACAAAAAACTGTAGTGGGTGCTGGCCCGAATGGTTTGCGCCTGGTGGATAATGCGCCCGCCAGCACGGTGAATGATTTCAAGGTGAACCCGTTTGCGGATCGCAAATCTGGTGGTGTAGCGACCTCGCAACAGCCGCACTTGAAAACTGTGTCACCTGCAACGACACAGGGGCCCATCCTGAAAGAAGCACCCGCCAGTAACTTTACTGGCGGTATATTTGCGCCAGTCGGCAAGCCACTGACAGCACCGGCTGTACCTGCAGGCATTCCATTGAATAATGTAACGCCCGGAAGTACAGTACCCAAAACTATTCCAAGTTTGCCCAGCTTGCCTGTCGCTCCCAAAACTCAGCCTGCTCCGGCCAGCACGCCAGCGGGTTCGACACCTCCACCCGCAAATACTTTACAGCCCAAAATGCCAACGGCTGTGGGTGCTCCACCTGAACCGAACCGCAATAGGCCGGATACCTACAGTAATGGCGCGACCATGCAAAGCCCTTATCCTGAAGGGCAAACCATGCTGGCGCAATACACACCAGCCAGCCCCTATGTGCCACCCAAAGCCAGCTACACGGCAGCAGTGCCGGTGCCACAGCAATATGCTGTTGCTAATAGCAACAGCAGCAAAGCCAAGCCAGTCAAGACCGTCAATGTGAGTGCAGAAGAAGCGGCGTTATTAAAAGAAATAGACTCCATCAACGAACTCAAGCGCACAGAAGTATCAGTCGAAGTGGCGACAAGAACACGTAGCGGAGAAAAAGGTCTGTCCGCTTTGACGGATATAGAAATCCCGATAGAAGCCCGCATCAACACCCTGGGTCTTGGCCAGTTCGGCCTCAAGATCATCCCCGTTGTAGTGGATGCAGGCACCCTGTATTTGAACGACCCCGCCATTTCAGGTCAGTTTGGCCGCAATGCGATAGTAGTAGAACGCGCCAGATACGCCAAAGTCCCGTTCACCACCATCGCCCGCCAGCAAGGATTATCCAACATCGCCACACTCGATGAAGAAGCCAAAGGCGTCGCCCTCAACCTCAGCTACGAAATTGCCGGTGTCAGGGCAGACCTAGGCTCCAGCCCCATAGGCTTCCCCGTCCAGAACGTTGTCGGTGGCCTGCGCTGGAGTGGTAGTGACGACGGTGCCAGCTTAGGAATAGAAATCGCCAGACGCTCCGTCACCGACAGCTACCTCTCCTATGCTGGCGCTAAAGACAGCCTCTACGGACTCACCTGGGGTGGCATTACCCGCACAGGTGTCAAGATCGACACCTCCTACGATGGCGAAGATGGTGGCGTCTATGCCACCCTCGGTTACTACGGACTCACAGGTAAAAACGTCGCCAAGAATACCGAAGCAGAAGTCGGAGTCGGTGCCTACTGGCGCGCCTACAAAACCAATGACTTCAGCTTCACCACCGGGCTAGGGCTCACCTCCTTCTTCTACAACAAAAACCTGCGCTACTTCACCTATGGGCATGGTGGCTACTTCAGCCCCAAATCCTATGTCGCGCTCGGTATTCCTTTAGAAATCGCAGGACGCAAAGGCAGGTTCTCTTACCAGCTCGCCACCTCGCTCGGTATTCAACACTTCCGCGAACTGTCAGCCCTGTATTATCCTAACTCAGCAGCAGACCAGGCCGAGCTCGAACAATTTGCAGCAGCCAACCCCAGCATCAACATCCAGACCAGCTATCCTGGTCAGACCAGGACAGCGTTTGCGTTTAAAGTGGGAGGAGCCGCAGAATACCAGCTGACCCCGCACTTATTCCTGGGTGGCAAGATCAGCGCAGACAACTCGGGGGACTTCAACGACACCTCGGCGGCTTTATACCTGCGCTATAGCTTTGAGCCACGCAGACCTCCGGTAGCATTCCCACCTGTCGCTCCCAAGGCTTACTATCAGGGCAACTGAGTCAAGGTAACTGAGTCAGGGTAATTAGCCAGTAAAACTGTTAAGACGAAAAAACCGCTCAAATCTTCCAGATCGAGCGGTTTTTTTATTGGATTTACAATAGATTTACAATTCCTGCCACACATACACTTCCTATTTAGCTTGGCTTACTTCAAAATGCTGGTGAAGTGAGTGTTTGTTGATAAGACATCGCTAGCCAATACGCTCACTAGTCAAGAAGTGAAAAGGGGACATGAATGACTTTTAAGAAGAAAGCGCTGGTACTGGCGCTTTTGACGGCATACCTGGAAAGCGGGACGGCTCTCGCTAATTTCCCTTTGACGCAACAATTGAAAGAACAGGCGCAATTCTGGGCACAGCGTGGCAAGGATGAAAATGCGGCAGATGCCTGGCGCAAAGTATTAAAAATCGAACCATCCAATGCCGACGCCTTGCTGGCACTGGTTTTATTTGAGGCCAAGGCTGGTAATACAGCACAGGCGAAGTCTTATTATTCCAAACTCCGCGGTTCGCAAGCAACGATCACCCAACTGCGCGCAGCTGAAAATGCCGTCCTGCAGGGAGGCAGTAGTAGCGGCGGACAACTGGAAGAAGCGCGCAAACTGGCAAAGCAGGGTGATGCCGACAGTGCAGTAGAAGCCTATAAGCAAATGGGCGACCCTTCCAAACTTAAGGGTGACGCCGCTTTCGAATATTTCCAGGTATTGGCAGGTACCAAGGCGGGCTATCCCGATGCCAAACGTGGCTTGGAAAAACTGCTGAAAGAAAATCCAGGTAATACCCGGTATGCATTGGCATACGCACAGGTGTTGACCTATCGTGAACCGACCCGCGTGGAAGGTATGGCGGCGCTGGAACAATTGACCGTCAAGGCGGACGTGGGCAAGCAAGCTGGCGATTCATGGCGCCAGGCCTTGAGCTGGATGGGTGTGAAGAATGAAAATGCCAAACATTTCCGTCGTTATCTCGATAAATTCCCGAATGATCAAGTCATCAGCGAACGTCTTGCCAGTTTAAGTCACCCTGCCGCACCGGTAGTGCCAGAAGAAAAATCCAGCCCGGCCAAGGTCATGGCGGTCGCCAAGCAAAATACGGCAGTCCAGGCCGCAGCCGAAAGCAAGCAAAAAATAGAAGCTGCGCCGAAACCTGAGGTTGTCGCAAAGGCAGAATCCAAAGCAGAATCCAAAGCCAGCAATAAGGGCGAGATACAGGCAAAGTCAGGGAGTGAAGCACCAGAAAAAGCACGCATCGCTGCGTTCAAGGCACTTGACGATAACGATCTGAAAACAGCAGAAGCTGCTTTTCAGGCTTTGATCAAATCGCATCCCAGAGACTCTGCCGGTTACGGTGGCATGGGGCTGGTAAAAATGCGCCAGGATGAATTTGTCGAGTCGCGCACGCTCTTGCAAAAAGCGGTGGAATTGTCACCTTCCAATCGCAAGGACCAGTGGAAGCCAGCCTTTGACCGTGCCAATTACTGGGGCATGATCGCAGACGCACGTAGCGCATTTGAAGACAGTAATAGCAGTAAAGGCATTGCATTGCTGCGCAAAGCAGTGGAAATGGACCCCAAGGAAACGGTCGGCATATTGCAGCTAGGCGATGCCTTGCTGGCAGAAAATGATGTGGCCGGTGCCGAAGCAAATTTCCGTCTGGTATTGCGTGACGATAAAAAAAATCTGGGGGCACTCGATAGCCTGATCGGTCTTCTGGCTTTGCAAAAACGTGTCAAGGATCTGGAAGAGTTGAGCGCCTATATGTCGCCACGCCAGATGACGGTATTGTCAGAGCTCAAGGCAACACAGTTATGGGACAAGGCCAAGGTGGCAGAAGCAGCGGGTAATATCGCCGTGGCACAAGCCAATCTGGAAGATGCAGTATTGATGACGCCTGACAACCCCTGGTTACGTATTGCTTTGGCAAAAATTTATCTGAGCCAGAATGCCCCAGGTGCAGCACGCGCACTCATGGATGCCATCGCCAATGTAGAAAATCCACAGGCCGAAGCCTTGTACGCCAGCGCCTTGCTGAGCGCCATGCAGCAATTATGGTGGGAAGGCTTGGTGACGCTGGAGCGCCTGCCTGCCGCTGCCAGAAAACCGGAAATGTTCGAGCTGCAAAAGCGTCTCTGGACCAGGGTGCAGGTAGACCGCCTGAATGTCTTTGTCAATCGCGGTGATACCGCAAGAGCGCGCGAATTGCTGGGCATCATAGAAAATACTGCAGGTAATGATGCAGAATTTGTTGGCATTATCGCTGCCTTCCACATGAAAGTGGGTGATCCTGCACATGGCCTGGCATTGGTCAAGCGCGCGGTAGAAAGCACACCTAATCCCCAGGCAGGCTTGTTGCTGCAATATGGCATGGCTTTGTTGCGGGCAAATCAGGAAGCTGAAGTGCTGGCAGTCATGCGTAAGGTTGCGGATATGCCTAAGCTGACTGCGGAAGAAGTCACTGATTACAAAGACTTGCAACGTATAGTCTCGATGCGTTATTCCGAGCGTGCGCGTGAAGCAGGTGACTATGCCAGCGCCTTCAATTTTATCCAGCCCATGTTGATGGCTGACCCTGAAGACAATTTATTATTGCTGGCTTTGGCCCGCATCTATTCGTCATCAGGGGATACCGATTCTGCCAAGGATTTATACCAACGCGTCTTGCAGTCGGAACCCGATAATCCTGAAGTCTTGCAAGGTCTGGTATATGCAGCCATACAGGTCAAGGACTTTGACACTGCAGAGCAACACCTGGCAACACTGATGCAACAGCAGCCAGCTAATCCGCGCTTTATTTCCCTGGCCGGTAACCTGGCACGTGCGCGCGGTAATACTGGTAAGGCTCTCGACTACTTCAGGCAAGCCCTGGCGCTGGAACAGGCGCAAAGGCCGGGTACTGATATGGGGGCAAATGGCATACGCCTGGTCGCGCAAGCGCAGCCAGGCAATGTCAATGAGTTCAGCGTCAATCCCTTTGCTGACCGCAGTGGCAGAACACAAACAGCAGTCGCATCTTATGCCGCACCTGCGCCACAAGTACTAGCACCTAATCCCAGGAGCGCCATTTTTGCTCCGGTAGGTGTACCTTTGCAGGCGGCGCAGCCGCAGTATGCTCAACCGCAATACGCGCAACCGCAATACGCGCAGGCACCTCAGCCAACACAAGCTTCGCCGCAGTACGTGATACCGCAATTGCCCGCTACAACCCTGGCGGCTGCACAAACCCGTGCAACGAATCCGGTGGTCGTTGCGTCACCAGCTATGGCGACTATTCCGCAACTGCCTGCCAGCGCATTTAATAAAGCGCCTGCACCTGTATCCGCACCTATGCCTGTAACTCAGCAAGCCTATGCAAGCAATGCAGTGCCTGCGGCAGTGCAGGGTGGTTCCAGCGGTAATGTCAGCAGTGGGACAGGGGTCGCTACTGTATATCAGATTCCACCGGCAAATCTGAGCCGTAGTCCCTTGACTCAAGCGGCACCTGTACAAGCTAATCCGTTGCAAAATCAGACTGCGCCCAGAAATAATTACGATGCTACCGGTAGCAATGCCGGCAATGCGTCATCAACACCTTATGTACCACCCAAGACCAGTTACTCAGCCGCGCCAGTACCTGTGCCGCAACAATATGCCGCTGCCCCCGCTAATGTAGCCCAGGTAAACAAAGCCAAACCCGTCAAGGCAGCCAATGTGAGTGCAGAAGAAGCGGCGTTATTAAAAGAAATAGACTCCATCAACGAACTCAAGCGCACAGAAGTATCAGTCGAAGTGGCGACAAGAACACGTAGCGGAGAAAAAGGTCTGTCCGCTTTGACGGATATAGAAATCCCGATAGAAGCCCGCATCAACACCCTGGGTCTTGGCCAGTTCGGCCTCAAGATCATCCCCGTTGTAGTGGATGCAGGCACCCTGTATTTGAACGACCCCGCCATTTCAGGTCAGTTTGGCCGCAATGCGATAGTAGTAGAACGCGCCAGATACGCCAAAGTCCCGTTCACCACCATCGCCCGCCAGCAAGGATTATCCAACATCGCCACACTCGATGAAGAAGCCAAAGGCGTCGCCCTCAACCTCAGCTACGAAATTGCCGGTGTCAGGGCAGACCTAGGCTCCAGCCCCATAGGCTTCCCCGTCCAGAACGTTGTCGGTGGCCTGCGCTGGAGTGGTAGTGACGACGGTGCCAGCTTAGGAATAGAAATCGCCAGACGCTCCGTCACCGACAGCTACCTCTCCTATGCTGGCGCTAAAGACAGCCTCTACGGACTCACCTGGGGTGGCATTACCCGCACAGGTGTCAAGATCGACACCTCCTACGATGGCGAAGATGGTGGCGTCTATGCCACCCTCGGTTACTACGGACTCACAGGTAAAAACGTCGCCAAGAATACCGAAGCAGAAGTCGGAGTCGGTGCCTACTGGCGCGCCTACAAAACCAATGACTTCAGCTTCACCACCGGGCTAGGGCTCACCTCCTTCTTCTACAACAAAAACCTGCGCTACTTCACCTATGGGCATGGTGGCTACTTCAGCCCCAAATCCTATGTCGCGCTCGGTATTCCTTTAGAAATCGCAGGACGCAAAGGCAGGTTCTCTTACCAGCTCGCCACCTCGCTCGGTATTCAACACTTCCGCGAACTGTCAGCCCTGTATTATCCTAACTCAGCAGCAGACCAGGCCGAGCTCGAACAATTTGCAGCAGCCAACCCCAGCATCAACATCCAGACCAGCTATCCTGGTCAGACCAGGACAGCGTTTGCGTTTAAAGTGGGAGGAGCCGCAGAATACCAGCTGACCCCGCACTTATTCCTGGGTGGCAAGATCAGCGCAGACAACTCGGGGGACTTCAACGACACCTCGGCGGCTTTATACCTGCGCTATAGCTTTGAGCCACGCAGACCTCCGGTAGCATTCCCACCTGTCGCTCCCAAGGCTTATTATCAAGGTAATTAGGGAATTTTTAGAAAGTTAGAGATCGTGAAAGTCATGAAATCAATTATTCAGATACTTGGTACCAGTTTGCTGGTACTAGGCGCAGCTACAAATGCGTATGCGCAAGACCCGAATGCAGAAGGGCGCAACTTCCTCGCGGAAGGAAACAATAGTGCGGCCAGTAAAAAATTTGCAGAAGCTGCCAAGATCAATCCATTCGATGCTTCCGCTCTGAATAACCAGGCCGTCGCTCTTGCCGCGCAAGGCGATAATGAAAAAGCCCTGAATTTGCTGGAAAGAGCAAACCGTCTGGCACCCAACCGTGCTGATATCGCTGCCAACCTGAATGAACTGCGTAACTGGATGAACCGCAATACGCCGCAAGTAGCTGCCGTCCAAAGAAAAGCCCCAGTGCCAGGCGCATATCCTAATCAAGGGGATATTCCACCAGAGCCACCACCATTGTGGAAAAAATGAGTATGAATGAGTATAAGTGTCAAAAAATGAATAAGCTTATTTCGGGAACGTTCTTGCAAATTGCTGAATTCTGAGGCAATATAGTTTTGAATTGCTCGTCCTGGCGAGTAAAATCATGCAAAAACAATAATTGAGCCGAATACATACGCAAATATTGATATGAAACACATTGCTTTCTTTTTCTTCTTTTATTTTAGCTATTCCAAGCCAAGGGCGGTGGAAAGACGGTAAGCACTCGAAGAAAAAGAGCTAAACCAAAATTCTAAAAAACCGCCCGATCAGGCGGTTTTTTTTTGCCCTTGCACTTATTACCAGTAAATTGCAATCAGGCCAGGACAAAATTGAATCATATTTATCCGTAACCATTTTTACCAATCAGAATTTGACTACGTTTACACATATTACTTTTTAAGAATTCTCAGGAGAAAACATGCAACGCACCGATGATTTACGCATACGCGAAATGAAGGAACTGGTTCCACCCTCACATTTGATACGTGAGTTTGCCTGTTCCGAAAAAGCGTCGGAAACAGCAGCCGATGCCCGTACTGCCCTGCACCGCATCCTGCATGGTCAGGATGACAGGTTGATGGTTGTGATCGGCCCATGCTCTATTCACGACACCAAGGCCGCGATGGAATATGCACACCGCCTGGCCGCAGAGCGCCCGCGCTTTGCGGGTGAGCTGGAAATCATCATGCGCGTGTACTTTGAAAAACCACGTACCACCGTTGGCTGGAAAGGGCTCATCAATGACCCTTACCTTGATAACAGCTTCCGCATCAATGATGGTTTGCGCATTGCCCGTGAACTGCTGCTCAATATCAATGAACTCGGTCTGCCTGCAGGTACTGAATACCTCGACGTGATCAGTCCGCAATACATTGCTGACCTGATCAGTTGGGGTGCAATCGGTGCCCGCACCACAGAGTCACAAGTCCACAGGGAGCTCGCATCCGGCCTGTCTTGTCCGGTAGGTTTCAAAAACGGTACAGACGGTAATGTCAAAATTGCCGTTGATGCGATCAAGGCTGCATCGCAGCCACATCATTTTTTATCAGTCACCAAAGGTGGCCATTCAGCTATCGTGTCCACTAATGGCAATGAAGATTGCCATATCATCTTGCGTGGCGGTAAAACACCTAACTATGATGCCGTCAGTGTTGATGCTGCCTGCAAGGACATCGCCAGCAACGGCCTGGCTTCACGGCTGATGATAGATGCGTCGCACGCCAACAGCTCAAAAAATCCCGCCAACCAGATTCCGGTTTGTGCTGATATCGGCAAACAAATCGCCGATGGCGACACTCGCATTGTCGGCGTCATGATTGAATCCCATCTGGTTGCAGGCCGTCAGGACCTGGTGCCAGGTAAAGAACTGGTTTATGGTCAGTCAGTGACTGATGGTTGCATAGATTGGGAGTCGAGTATCAAGGTACTTGAAGGCCTGGCTGAATCTGTCAAGCAAAGGCGTTTGAAGCAAGCTTATTGAAGTGGGTAAATATTTCTGAACACAGCCAGCAGCTCATGACAGTATCTGTAAGCTGTCATGAGTATCGACTTGCTGATCTTTGCGATTGAGCTGATGCAAACGTTGCCCACAAAATTGATAGTCTCAGCAAAAATGCCGGGCCAACTGGATCATGAACAAAGATTGATGGCCGATTATGCGATCAGTCTTGGCGTACCTGTTGAGACCGCATCTGAAAAAATGATGGAGCGTGGCAAAGTGCCACTTTCTCCCGACGTGCTGGTGATGGGAACTGTACCGTTCGTACATCATGCTTTGCGTTTGCTCGGAACCAGGCTGCCAGAACATACGCCGTATCCTGAAGCGCTGACTCCCTGGCTTTACCGAAAAGTATGGCAAGAAAAAAGTTTGCGACGGGTATTGGACAGGTTGAAGGAGGGTGGCCCCGGTTTGTTCGTAAAACCGGTCTCAGGCTGGAAGCGATTTACTGGCTTTGTTCCTGATTTTGCTGATGATTATCGGTTCAATGGGGTTTCCAAAAGCATGCCAGTCTGGGTTTCAGAACCAGTCACTTTTGTGAGTGAGTGGCGGGTGTATGTTTTGCATGGAAAAATACAGGATATTAAACTCTGCGATCATGGTGGTGACGCAAATGTGCGACCAGACTTGAATGAAATAGAGAAGGCTCTGCAAACGTTATTGGATGCGCAAATCGCACCCGATGGCTTTGCAATTGATTTTGGAGTCACACAACATGGAGAAACTGCACTCATAGAAATGAATGACGGTTTTTCATTCGGCGCTTATGATGGGCTTTCTGCAAAAATATACTGGGATATTACTTGGGCGAGATGGCGTGAAATTTTGCTTCTTGGAGCAGGCAAGTAGTGCGCGCCAATATTTTTATAGACATTAGTGACATCGATAAAATTCAATCACACTATGGCAACAATTTTTGCTGAAGAATTTGTATTATTTTCAGTTTGGGCGAGTCCTGATCCAGATAACAAGTTGGCAGCGGCAAAGCATTTGGCCGAGTTGCACAAGAGTTACTTGAGTCTTGCCCAGTGTTATCAAGAGGTGAGTCAAGCTGTTAAAGTTGGCAATCGGATGGAGGTTTTTCTTATGTTGGGCTGGAAAACTGCGCTTGAATTAGCTAGCGCCGATCCTCCCAGTGGATTTTTAGCAGGCACCAGTGTCGTTGTGGAAGAAACAGCTGATCCACATACCAATTCATTTTGCATAAAACACCAGAGTTATTACGGGTACTCTTGTGGCGTTTGCGATGGCAATTATATTTCTTATGGCAGTGGCGACCGGCTATTCAAAGAATGAGTTATTGGCTAATGCGACATCCTGAACTGAATGCTGCCAAGAAAATTCACGGTGAAACGAAATCAATACCGCTTTGTCAAGGTCATCTGATCCCCTTCACGGCGCATTTCCATGCGATTCAGGAATGACATGCCTAGCAAAGGTACGGCGAGACCTTGTTCTATGATTGAGGCTTCGACCTGATGCAATTCAACATCACCTATTTTGACCGTATCAAGTTTGACGTGATAAGTTTGTACTACACCACCTGCAGTGTTGGCACTGCCTGGTGTGCCTTGTCTGTAATTAATACCTAGCCTGATTGCATCTGCAGCCGGCAAAGCGATCAGGCTGGCACCAGTATCGACCAGCATATTGATACTGATACCATTGATCATGGCCGGTGCTGTGAAATGACCGCGATCACCTACCTTCAGCACAACGCTGCTACCGCTGCTTGGTGCAGATCGATGTACAGTTTGCCCCATGGTCAGCACTTTGCGCTTGCCATTGATCACGACAGTAGCTGATTCACGGTCAGCATCGACCAGTTTGGCGTCGCTGCTGATATTGCTGCCAACGGTATAGGTCTTCGGTGGTGCACCATCTACCACCAGGATAGCTTTGCCTGGAAATAAACCGACCACGCCTATATCAGTGGCATAAGTCATTGCAGTGCAGCCCAGCAGGCATAGAGTACTTAAAAGTTTCAGTTTTTTCACAGGCAAGCGCATGCTGGTTCAATCGCGGAAGTTATTGAATTCCAAAGGCAGGTCTTTGATTTCTTTACGCAACATCGCCATCGCTGCTTGCAGGTCATCACGCTTGGTACCGGTCACGCGCACTGCATCACCTTGTATGCTGCCTTGCACTTTTAACTTGCTGTCCTTGATAGCTTTGACAATTTTCTTGGCATCTTCGGTTTCTATACCGTTTTTGACCTTGATCCCTTGTTTGACTTTGTCGCCACCGATTTTTTCTATCTTGCCCATGTCCAGGAAGCGTACATCGACATTGCGCTTGGCCAGTGTCATTGTCAATTCCAGACGAACCTGGTCGAGATGGAATTCAGAATCACCGTAGATAGTCAATTCACGGTCTTTTTGTTCAACTTTTGCGCTGCTACCTTTCAAGTCAAAACGGTTGGTGACTACTTTATTGGTTTGATCAATGGCATTCTTGACATCAACCATGTTGGCTTCAGAGACGGTATCAAATGAGGGCATCTTGCATCCTTGCTTAAAATAATGAATTAAGCGCCATTTTAGCAAATGCAGGCAGGCATGAGAGAGCAAAGGCTATAATTTGGCTCTTATGACGAATTTACTCACATTTTCAGCAGATTATTCTCTGCAAAGCCTGAATACCTTTGGTATTGCGGCCCGTGCCCGCCAGTTTTTGCATATAGAACAGTTGGTGCAACTGCAAGCCATCTTTGCTGATGTCCAGCTCAAAGCCCTGCCACGCCTGATATTGGGAGGTGGCAGCAATCTGGTTTTGCCTGACCAGGTTGATGCCCTGGTCTTGCATATGGGCTTGAAGGGAAGGCAAATTCTTGGTGAAGATGAAGACTATGTCTATGTGCAAGCTGCTGCGGGCGAGAATTGGCATGAGTTTGTGCTGTGGACGCTGGAGCAGGACATAGGGGGGCTGGAAAATCTCTCTCTGATACCTGGCACTGTGGGCGCTGCACCCATACAGAATATCGGTGCCTATGGAATTGAAATTCAGGATGTCTTCACCAGCCTGACCGCCTTTGATTTTGTCACTGGAGAACAAGTCGAAATTGACAAGGCTACATGCCGTTTCGCTTATAGGGACAGTATCTTCAAGCGTGAATATAAAGACCGCATGGTCATCGTCAGTGTACGCTTTGCGTTGCCAAAACGTTGGCAGGCAAGATTGGGCTATGCCGATGTTGCGCAATATTTAAATCAGCACCAGATCGGTAGTCCGACGGCCAAGAACGTCAGTGCCGCCATCATTGCTATACGCCAGGCAAAATTACCTGATCCCGCCAGGATAGGTAATGCTGGCAGCTTTTTCAAAAACCCGATTGTACCGGCAAGCCAACGTGACAGTTTGCTGACGGCGTATCCCAAACTGGTTAGCTATCAACAAGATAATGGTGACTACAAACTGGCAGCAGGCTGGTTGATAGATCAATGTGGCTGGAAGGGCAGACAACTAGGCAAGGCAGGCGTGTATGAAAAGCAGGCATTGGTACTGGTCAATCTTGGTGGCGCCACCGGGGCAGAGGTGAGGGCGCTGGCACAGGCTGTACAGGCGGATGTGATGAGCAAGTTTGGTGTGCTATTGGAAGTTGAACCGGTGTTTTTCTAACGCTTTTATCCATGGCTACGGGTTTTTCTGCAAGGCTCTGAATGTCATCTTTGAGTATTTTCTAACAGGTAATTGAATGACGGAATTTTTACCAACAGATAGTGCTGTACACCCCTCCGAACCAGAGGGAGAAATGCGGGAGTTAACTTCCGCCGCAACTTCCCCGCAGGACCCCGGCGGCAATCATGCTGCTGCCCTACGTCGTTTGCTGGCAGAGGCTCTGCGGGTCAGTATTTGCTTAAAACCCAGGTGGCAGGGATTGCCAGCATCACCGTGGCTGATCGCCCTCTTGGTATTGCTATATTTGGGCAGCCATATAGGTCTGCAGCGTCTCATGTTCGTTGGTGCGGCCCGGTTTTATTGGCAAATTTTGGCTACAGGCTGGTTATATTTTGCTGCTATTGCCTGGGGATGTTACTGCTTGCGGCCGGTTGACATGCCAACATCAGGAGTCGATGAGTCGTCTGGTTGCAAGGCGCCGGACGCGGCGCATTTTTTTGTGCTGGCACTTACTCAGATGCTGGTATTGAATGTGGCCATCTCTGCTATTGGTGCTTTGCTCATACACGTGGGGTGGTATGACCTGTCAAGATTATCCATGCGCATGCAATGGCTGATATATCTTGCGCCACCTGTTGTAGTCTTGTTTATACAGTTCTTGTTCTTCTGGCGCGCCAGCGACAGACGCGTACCCGCCATGCTGTCGGTCGTCGTCCTTATGGCCATCGCCACTGGATTGGGTATCAGCACTCATGCAACACAATTCTGGTACCCGGTTCAGGAAAGGTCAGAAATAAGTGATGACGATACTGAGAGTAAGTCACCGGAAATTAGTCAGGAAGTTTTTGAAGAGCAGGCAGCGTTGTTGAATAAAAAACTGGCTGATATTCAGGCGCAAAGGCCAGGAATTGTTGATCTGTACAGCCTGACCTTTGCCCCCTATGGTGAAGAAAATGTCTTCCTGAATGAAACCAGCATGGTCACGCAAGTGATGGCAAACCGCTTTGATGCCGTTGGACGCAGCTTGCAACTGGCGAATAATCCAGGAACCATCAATAGCTTGCCCTGGGCTACCCCATTGAATTTGCAGCGAGCCATACAACACATGGCTAAGCGCATGGATGTCAATGAAGATATCCTGTTCCTGCACATGTCTTCGCATGGTGCCAATGATGGTGAATTATCAGCAGGCATGTGGCCGCTCAGCGTCAAGTCCGTCACGCCAGAAGACTTGAAGGGCTGGCTTGATGAGGCAGGTATCAAATACCGCGTTATTTCCATTTCAGCCTGTTATGCGGGTAACTGGGTGGCACCTTTGTCGGATGCGAATTCACTGATCATGACGGCGTCGGATGCAGATCATACTTCCTACGGCTGCGGCAGCAAATCCGATCTCACCTTCTTTGGCCGTGCCATGTATGACGAACAATTGCGCAACAAGACGCTATCTTTTGAAGCAGCGCATGCAGCGGCAAGACCCATCATCAAACAGCGTGAAGAAGAAGCAGGCAAGAGCGACGGTTATTCCAATCCACAAATTGCTGTCGGTGAAGAAATCCGCGGGCGCTTGAAATTGCTGGGGCAGCGATTGCAGACGCTAAAACCGGTGAAATCTGATGCAGCAGCAGTTACCAAAAGCACGCCTTAAATGAGAATCAGCACCGTGACTACAGGTGCTGATTATTCAATTATTACCCCGTATGCGCATGACACGTTCGCTGCCAGAGGGGTGGCTGGATATATAGGGCGATACGCCAGGAGCCAGGGCTTCCAGCTTTTCAAAGGCCGCTGCCAGGTGTTCGCGGGCGATGCCATTGGCATCCAGCATTTGCATGGCGTAGTCATCTGCCTCAGTCTCAGCATCACGTGAATACTTCATATCCAGCATCAGGGTCGGGATATTGGCAATTACTGCTGATACGTCACCAAACAATAAAGTCGCTGCAGCTCCGACCGCTGAGCTTTGTATGATGCGGCGCGTCAGGTGACGTTCATGCAAATGGCCCAGTTCATGCGCCAGTACGCCCATTACCGCATCATCGTCCTTCATCAAAGCAATGATCTCATCGGTGATGATGATGTCGCCAGATGGTAGCGCGAAGGCATTCGGGCCTATGGAGCTTTTGCGGAACACCAGTTGGTATTTCGGGCTACCACTGCGCGGTGGTCGCAGGCTCTGGAAACGCGCACTCAATTCAGCCTGCCTTGCAGCCGGCAGTTTTGATGGCTGGAATATATGCTTGTCCAAAAACTCCAGCACACCATCACCCAGCTTGCGTTCTACCGATACCGGAACGGAAAACGCCACGGCACGTGACGCGGCGGGCAGACCATAGACATAACCCAAGGTCAGTGTGATGATGACGGCGGCCAGTGCTGCCAGTGTGCCAGTCCAGCTCTGCTGGAGTTGAACCACGGTGGAATCCTGGTAACCAGTGCTGTCCAGGATTGCATTGAAGCTCGCATGATCCGTGATTTCCAGATAAGCACCATCGCTGAAGGTGACTTTTCGCGGAGCATGACGGGTACGTTCTGATACCCTCAGTTCAGACAGAGGGCAACTGCGGATGATTTGCTGGTCAGGGCCGGTGATGAGATCGTTTACATAGGCGACATCGCCCTGCACCGAAAATTTTACGTGGTGCAGGCGCGAGGTTTTGCCATCAAAATAGATGGCGGCAACTTTGTTCATAGAGATAAATCAAAATCCAGTAAATCGGCCATGCCTTCGCCAGTGGCGTTGACTTGCTCTTGCGTTTCAGCGATGAAATCATCGAGGCTGCCGTTCACTTCCAGTTCCAGGCTTTCAACACGGTACCGCAAGGAACGAATTTGCGCAAAAGGAATAAACAGACCAAGCGTAAATACAATGCCAAGTATATTGGTAATGGCAATGAAAGTCATGCGACCCCATTGCAAATTGTTTTTGAACTGATGATCACCCAGTTTGGTATGGTTCCAGATCAGGTTCTGCAGTAAGGTCAGGAAGATAGGGTAGATGGCAAACATCCACATATACAGAACGAACATAAACAGGCCAAATGACATTACTGCAGCAACATCAAATTTGGCCCCACGACCACCAGCAAACAGTGCCAGCACTGTACTGCCAAAACCTACGCTGATAACAATAATGCCAGCCAGCATGATACCTATGCCGACCAGATAGGCCCAGTAAAACTGGCCAACCCTGGCATCAAAAGAAAAATGTGTGCTGCCGAACCGGCTTTCGTTGTGCTGGAATTTTTTCAGGCGCTGATGAAAGAAAGGTGCCAGCAAATACAAAGTGAAACCTGCCAGCAAAGGCCAGAGCAAAAAGGTGCTATATGCCTGACCTGCAGTGCCACGGAAACCAAAACGTATGCCACGGTAGCTGGAGTTATACAGTTTAAACTGCAAGCTCTTCCAGACCAGCCAGGGCATGACTGCGACCATCATCAACATCATCGCAAAGCCCAGGCCGATAGAGAATTTGAATGCCAGTTGATAACCAAAGACAAACACGAAAGCGACAATGCGACCCTTGAGTATGGCGATGGCATTGCCATGGTATTCAAAACTGCTGCCACCCAGATGAGTACTGGAGTACATATAGCGGTTGCGGCGCACCTTGGCCCAGGCGGAGTAAATACCCAGGGTGATAATACTCAGTAATAAATTGACTATCCAGATGCGAAAATATTCACTGCCGCTGCCCCTGAACTCCAACTGCAGCGTGCCAGATGGTGTCTGTTGACTTGTTGAGAAGCCATTGTTTTGAAAGCTATCCATGCTAGTGTTTTCCCCATGCACTTTAATTTTTTTTAGAGCATGGACGATCGCATGGGGTTGGTATTAAGTCAAGTGGATTAGTGCTTGTTCTTGCTGACTGCGGCTGTTTCAACACAGGCCGCAGTGGAGCATTTAAGTATTTAATAAGCTTTGCTAATGTAACTTCTTCCAGGTCGAAATTGCAGTAGTGCCGTTGCCACTAGCGCCGGCTGGTACGCGATAGCTAAGCACGTCAGCCTTTAACTCAAATTGCCGTGCCTGTTCACTGCCATCCCAATTGGGGAAGGAGGCATGTTCTATCCTGAACACCAGCACATTCCTCTCGGTGTCGATAAAGCAGCGGCCATAATGCGAACTGGTATCTATCGCTGCAGCACGGTATTCAGTTTCTGTACCTTTTCGTTTGTCGCCTGCAGCGAACTTGCTGCGTTCTGACTTGTATATTTGTAAGGAATATCTACCTGTGCCGTCGATGATGAGCAAGCCTTGTGGATTTGGGCCAAAGGTCTCGCCACGGCTGCCATCGGCACGGATTTCAGGTGCGGCTATCAATGACCAGGTACCCGTCAGGCATTTTTGCGCCTGTTCATTTTTGTCTATGTCTTGTTCCGTGAAAGCGCAGGCTGGCAAACTCATGACAACAAGGCCAATCAGGACGACGGTATTTTTGAAAATTTTATTCACATTAGTTCCCGGTTAATCCAGCTTTTGCAGCAGCACTGACAGCCAGCAACAATTTGCCTGTGGTTTGACGCGATTCCAGATCAGCGTGTGCTTGTGCAGCCTGCTGCAGTGGGTACACCCGATGTATGCGTAAGCGCAATATGCCTTCGCGTAACCAGCCCAAAACGCGCTGGCTACGGTATTTGATGCTGTCTGCATCTGCGATGTGATGGGCGAGAGTGGGGCGGGTAAAAAACAGTGAGCCTTGACGGCATAAATGCATGGGGTCGATCGGCGGTACGTTGCCGCTTGACTGTCCAAACAAGACCAGGCTGCCTAGTGGGCGCAATACTGCCATGCTTCCAAGATAGGTATTCAAGCCGACTGAGTCATAGACGACGTGTACGCCTTTTTGCTGTGTCAAATCCCTGGTGGCCGCGACGAAGTCTGCTTCATTATATAAAATCACATGATCGGCTCCGGCAGTTCTCGCCAATTCTGCTTTTCCCGTGCTGGATACAGTGCTGATGACTGTTGCACCCTTGTGTTTCAATATCTGGGTCAGCAACAAACCAACGCCGCCAGCGCCAGCATGTACCAGTGCAGTATCGCCGGGTTGTACACGATAACTGGTCTCGCATAAATATTGCACGGTGACGGCTTGCAACATCGCGGCGGCAGCTTCCTTTGTACTGATTTCTGCTGGCAAAACGATCAGTTTCCACGCTGGCATGGCCAGGTATTCGGCATAAGAGCCAGCTTGTGATAACCAGGCTACCCTGGTGCCAGGTGGTAGTTCAGCGTTACCTTCGACTACCATTCCTGCGCCTTCTGCCCCCGGTATGCAGGGCAGGCTAGCCGGGTTTTGGCCGTTACGCTGATAAACATCGGCGTAGTTGATGCCGGCATAATCGACACGCACCAATACTTCTCCTTGCTTGGGAACAGGCATGGGAACATCACGTACTTCAAGTACCTCCGGCCCACCTTGTGAAAACAATTGTATGGCTTGCATATTCTCTCTCTGCTGGTTTGATCAGATCACAAGTCTGATCACTGTGATTACTGCGATTGCTGACTTGCAGCTTAGTCAAACCCAGTCAGAAAGAAAATTACTGAAAATTTCGCCTGGACTGTGCATAATTGCACCATGATGAATTGGGATGATTTACGTTATTTTCTGGCGCTGGTCGATTGCGGTACATTGACCGGGGCGGCACGTCGTCTGCAAGTTGAACATACAACAGTTGCCCGTCGCATCGATGCGCTGGAGGCAGCACTCAAATTACGTCTGTTCGACAGGCTGGTGCGTGGCTGGCAACTGACCACAGAAGGACGTGAGCTGATCGAGCATGCGCGGGCAGTAGAAGAACGCTGGTTCAGCTTCGAGAGAAAAGCACTGAGTGCAAGTAAAATGGAAGGTATAGTGCGCATTTCTGCACCGCCAAGTTTATCCACCTTCGTACTCGCACCTCAGCTTAAAAATTTGTGTACCAGTCTGACAGGTGTGGAGCTGGAATTGCTGGCAGAACGCCATCATGTTAGTCTGGGTAAGCGCGAGGCCGATATCGCTTTGAGAATGGCACGCCCGCAAACAGAGGGTCTGGTGATCAAGCCACTGGCGAGCATAGGCTATGGATTGTATGCCAGTAAAGCCTATCTGAAGAAACATCAACAGCAGGATTGGGAGTTTGCAGCCTACGAAAAAAATTCTGCCACCCCCCATCATCAATGGCTGGAAGATTATCTGGGGCAGCGTAAGGTCATATTGCGCAGCAATGACCAGATGGTGCTGGCACAATGTGCCGCTGCTGGCGTCGGGGTAACGGTTATACCCCATTATCTGCGCCAGAGTCATCGCGACCTGTGCCGTATTGAACACGAAGCCTGTCCTCTGCAAAGAAAACTCTGGCTGGTCATGCATGATGATGTCAGACGCTCACCCAGGGTGAGGGCAGTGGCAGATCATTTGATTGCACTGTTTTCCAGTGAATTAGTGCAGGCTTTGCTAGTTTGATAAGGTACTTTTTGCAAATGTTATCAAATAGGACGAAGCTTAATATTGCTGCACTGCACGCATGAGGCCTGAAAGCAGTATCATGTGGCTTTAGGACTTTGAGGTGTTGCTAAATGAATACCTTAATCATTATCGATATGCAAAATGCCTGGTTGCACGGCGTAACCCCGCGTTTTGACAAGGCAAATGTGATTGCCCGTATCCGCCATGCAGCTGACTACACCCGTGAGCATAGTGGTCAGGTTATCTTTGTACGTCATGCCAATGATGATGCTTTAGCCGGGTCGGCTGGGTGGGAAGTCATACAGGAACTGCCATTCACACCTGGCGATGTATTTGTCGATAAAACTGCCTGCGATTCTTTTGCTGGTACCGGTTTGCTTACCCATTTGAAAATCACAGGTGCCCATACTCTTATCATGTGTGGATTGACGACTGAATTTTGCGTGGATACCTCAATACGTGCTGCAGCCTCACATGGCTTTGATGTGATTGCCTTGTCGGATGCACATACGACTGGCGACAGGCCCCACTTGAAGGCAGAAAAAATAGTTGAGCATCACAACTGGGTGTGGTCGAATATAGCCACTCCCGTCAATAGTCGCGTCATGGTACGTACTACATCAGAAGTGTTTGGCCCTCACTCCTGATGTCATTCTATGAGGTG
>JAZJXP010000055.1:28652-96665 GCA_040390835.1 Pseudomonadota bacterium | reverse complement strand
TCATCATGACCGATGCGGACGTTGACGGCGCCCACATCCGCACCCTGCTGCTGACTCTGTTCTATCGTCAGATGCCACAACTGGTAGAACGCGGCCACATCTACATCGCCCAGCCACCACTCTACAAAGTCAAGGCAGGCCGCGATGAACGCTACCTCAAAGATGATGCAGAAGAAGCCACCTACATGATGACCGTGGCCCTAACCGGCGCATCCCTCACACCAGGCACAGGCGCAGCCCCAATCACCGGTGAAGCCCTGGGCGAACTGGTACGCCAGTACAACCTGGCCAACGCCATCATGATGCGCCTGACCCGCGTCATCGACCGCGCCGCTCTCACCGCCATCATGACCGGCGTCACGCTGAAACTGGATAACGCAGAAAACGCAGAAGCATCCGCCATCGCCCTGACAGCCGCCATCGGCGACAATGCGGTAAAAGCGGTAGTACGCAGCGACGAACTCTCAGGCGCATTCAGCCTGCGCATAGAACGCCTGTACCACGGCAACATCAAGGTCAGCAGCATCGACGCCGACTTTGTTGACGGTGCCGATTACCAGGTACTGGAAAACGCCGCCACCACCTTCAAAGGCCTGCTCACAGAAGGCGCATTCATCCGCCGCGGCGAAGGCGAAAAAGCCAAGGAAATCGCCGTCCATGACTTCCACCAGGCCATGCTCTGGCTACGCGACGAAGCCGAACGCGGCGTCAGCAAACAACGCTACAAAGGTCTGGGCGAAATGAACCCAAGCCAACTCTGGGAAACCACCATGGACCCCACAGTCCGCCGCCTGCTCAAAGTACAGATAGAAGACGCCATTGCAGCCGACCAGATATTCACCACACTGATGGGCGACGATGTGGAACCACGCAGAGCGTTTATTGAATCGAATGCGTTGAGGGCGGGGAATATTGACGTTTGATGTTGTCGGGTGACGCAGTTAATGAAAAATCATCGACGCCATGGCCACAGAGAGTCCAGTGGGTTTATATTTACAACTCTCTGACTGGTCAGTCTGTTTTTACACCAGCAGACTGACAACCCCGACGGGTTGCTTTCGGCCATAAGCGGACTCACGGCAAGATGCCGGTTTATCATTTTCAGGGGATACGGATGCAACCACACAACGAGGACACAAAAGTTCTGGCAACCAAAGATTCCGAAAGTGAAGCACCAATACCGTCAGCGTGGCGGCCAATCCTGAAAAACATTGTTGAAGCGTTCGTTCGCCAGGACTACCGTCTTGCAGATGGGGTGCCCGGAGTTACTCCGGTGTCTGAGGAGACAGCTACCCAGATTCGTCAGTACATCAATAAGTACGGCGAGAAACTAATAGCCCTTCCAGAAGAGTCATGGGATACCTCAGTTTGTATTTGGATGGGGGATCACTGGGACGTGCTGGTTGATCTTTGGACGGACGAGGAAGGCAGTAGCGACCTCGTGTTGCAGGTTCATGTATCGGAAGTACCCAGTGGATATGCGATGACCGTTTATATGGTTTACGTGCCCTGAGATTTCACGACAAGGCGAGCAAGACAAGCCGCAACTGCAATAGATATCTGGTGTTGGGTGTCCGGTATTAAAGATGCAAATATGTGCTCGTCGATGACTTCATAGCTCAAGGCGCTACGCTTGCGAATATGAAGGGATTTATTGAAGCAGCAGGCGGCATAGTAATCGGAGCAACCCGTATTAACCGGTAAACTGTATTCAACTCTACTTACACCAACACAAGAGCAATTGGCAGAATTAAAGGCAAAGCATGGGAAGGACTTTGAAGACTGTGGCGATACAAGTTCGGTCACAATTTCGACTGCCTTACTCAATCAGAAGCAAGGTAGCTTGCGCGGACCGAGGATGTTAACGCCATCCGAAATCGTCTTGCTGCGGAAGAGTAAGCAAGAGATTGCGGCCAGATTTAATTCCAAGCGCTAATCTACTCTTTAGTTAAAGACGAAAAAGCAAAAAGAAATCGCCGTACAAGACTTCCAGCACGCCATGCTGTGGCTGCGCGATGAAGCCGAACGCGGCGTCAGCAAGCAACGCTACAAAGGTCTGGGCGAAATGAACCCAATCCAACTCTGGGAAACCACCATGGACCCCACGGTCCGCCGCTTGCTCAAAGTACAGATCGAAGACGCGATTGCCGCCGACCAGATCTTTACGACATTGATGGGCGACGACGTGGAACCACGCCGGGCGTTTATTGAATCGAATGCGTTGAGAGCGGGGAATATTGACGTTTGATGTTCTAAAATTTGTGATGTAAATAGGAAAGGTCAAGCAGAAATGGTTGGCCTTTTTTTGTATTTAACCTCTAAACATCTTCCCTTCTCATGTTAGGTAAATTACATTAATGCCATGAATGTGAATATCCCATTCAGGGCTGTCAAGCCATTAGTATCTCCGCTCATGCATTTGAAAGGGTTTATTGAGGTAGTAGGTGGCATAGTAATCGAAGCAACCTATTAACGAGGAAATCGTATTCAGCTCGCCGTCGACCAGATATCCCTCCGCTGATCGACGACAACGTGAACCATAGACTACTCATTAAACTATCTTGTAATTTTTCATGCAATATGAGCCCACATTACGCGGCTACACTAGGTGCGATAAAAATTATTAAGGGCAAGAATTATGATAAATGATGACTGGCGTGCTGAGACTCAAACAAGACTAGCAAAAAGCTATCTATATAACACTTTAAAATCGAAATGCGGACACGAGCCATCCGGTAATCATGTTCTTCAGCTTGTTGATGATGCCACGTACTATGCTTTTCAAAGGACGAAAACAATTTTGATCCATATGGGGGAATTTACCCTGCATGATGGCGACCATCTGTTTAGAGTTTTGAGCTTGATGGAAAGAATTTTGCCTCAAGATCTAACTGAAAAGCTTTCCTCACCTGAAATAATGTTATTAATTTTGAGTGCATTTTTTCATGATATTGGAATGGCGCCAGAAGTCAAAACAGTTTTATCATGGAAAAAAATATGGGATCGCAATCCGGAATTCGACGACGAGACAGATGAATCTGAGTACCGAAAATTCTTAAGATTTTATTCATCAAGACCAGATCAACAAACTCAAATTGAGACCTTTGTATCACAAGAAAACTTTAGTGGTGTTGAAATGGTTAAATCGTATTTAGTTACAGATTACATCCGCTTAACACACGCCCAAAGAGCAAAGGAAATTATAAAAGCGCATTGGATAGATAAGATTGTCTTTCGTGATGTAGACCTCGCAGTCGAATTTGCAACCATTTGCTTTAGCCATAATGATGATGCCCTTAGCCTTCTTGAGTTAGATAAAAACTATTTATGCGGCCCAGATGTTTTTGCCTGCCTTCCCCTAGTAGGTGTGGTTCTTCGTTTAGCAGACCTCTTAGATTTTGACGGCAAGCGAACTCCTTCCGTATTATTTTCACATTTATTTGTAAGACATCCCATTTCCATTAAAGAATGGAACAAGCATAGAGCGGTCGAAGCATGGATAATTAACAGCAAAACCATTCAATATGCTGCAAAATGCAAGCACCCTGCCATTCAAGCATCGATCCATGCTTTTTGCGACACTATTGACAATGAACTGAGTGTTTGCAATAACGTAATCTCCGCGTTAAACGATTTCAATAAAAGTATTGGGCGCGAAATTTTTTTGCAAATTCCTTTTAAAGTCGATCGTTCAAAAATCGAAACACAGAAAGATGTGTTTGGGAATCCCGAGTACCTGTATCGAGAAACTCAGTTCAATCTAAGTAAGAGCCAAGTCATCGATTTGTTAATGGGTACGAAGTTATACGGCGATCCGGCCGTAGCACTTCGAGAACTGCTGCAAAATTCAATCGATGCATGCTTGCTTCGAAGTGCACTTGAGACTAGTTGGAACAATTCTTATGATCCGCAGATAACGGTCAGATATTTCCAAGAAAATGGTACGGATATCCTAGAGGTGACTGACAATGGAATTGGAATGGATCAGTATATTATTGACACGTACTATTCAAAGGTCGGTTCGTCGTTTTACAAATCTTCAGATTTTTATGACCTTAAGTCAGAATCCAAGGCTCAATTTACTCCAATGTCTAGATTTGGCATAGGAATACTGTCGGCTTTCATGGTGGCCGATACTATAATCGTCGACTCTCGTAGAATATACGGCCCCCATACGTCTAGTGAATCTCTTCAACTTACAATAGAAGGCCAAGAAAGCATTTTTTGGACACGACCAGGCGAAAGAAAAATTCCAGGAACTTCGACGAAACTTTTCCTCAGAAAAAACAAAAATCCTTGGCACCGAATGTCCGACTTAGAATTTGTGAAGTCAGTGGAGAACGTCATCCCAAATCCTCCCTTTAAAATAAAAATCGAGAGTGGGTCAGAAAATAAACAACTGGATGAGAATACTTTTGAAGCCATAAGGGTGTCTTCACTTAAAAATTATTATTGGAAGGACCATGAGAATATAAAAGAATTTACCGTTGATTTCTCTGACAAATCTAAGGGGTTAGTTGGGTCAGCAATCATTGCGATTCTTGAGCGCAGCCGAAATCCAGTGAATGAAATTAATGTTAATGCTAAATCAGTAAAAATTGATGGTGCAACTTATAAGTTGGACAAATCTATCAGCGTCGAACAAAATATTATTAATATAAAGGCAACTTCTATTGAGATAGATGAGAACGGGAAGATTGAACAATCAACCTCAAGCAACGTTTTAGTAAAATCCAACTCAAAAGTGTCGCTTCATGGCATTGAGGTATCAGCTACTCTGTTTCCTGATTCATGGAACAGACAGAAAAATCAAGTAAAATTAGATTGGCCACTTCCGATGCTTATTGTTTTAGATGTATGTGGAAATAGGGATCTTGATTTGAACTCAGCCAGAACTCAAATCATTATGAGCGACAAATGGATTCAGTTAGAAGAAGAACTGTGTTTTGTTATCTTCTCTCAACTCGCATCTCAAGTCACATTGAGATATTGGAATCAACTAAAAGAATTGCTATTGTTAAACACCAAGAATGACTTGTTTATCTCAGGTTTACAACGAGTGGTTAAAACAAGCAAAAGGTCCAGGCAATCGACCAAATAGCAAACGCAGAATATCTCATGCAAATCCAATGCCGTAGATTTGTATGCCAACACACGCTACACAGTAATAGCCCTAGTATCGTAGCTGCGTGGGATGAATAAGTTCCTGTTGTTTTTATTGGATTACTTTTTCATTGTAATTAGTGAAATTGGTTGCCAAGTGCCTTGAAGAAAAGTTTTCCAACTGCAGTTCAGGCAGATGGTAATGCCTGAGACAACGAAAGATTTAATACATCTTTGATAATCAGATATGTCAGACCATATTTCCTGCACTGTGTAAGGAAAAAACCTAGGTTATCGCAGCACGAAAAATTACAGAATTGTCTCAGATCAGCGACAAAGGCTTCAAGGCTCCTGCCGCGCAAAAAATTCCCAAATCATCTCCGCCCCATTCGGTGCCATCGGCGATGGGCCTAGCAAGCGCGCACGTCGATAGTAAGGTTGCGGCAAGCCATGTCCGCCTCCGTGGATGGCGACGAGTTCAACTTCGGTTCTGGGGTCGCGTTTCCAACTTATGCGTTCCACATCGACACCTGATACTGCAGTCGTGTGCGCTGTGGGTGTGGCTGTGATCTTGTTCAGGTCTGCGAAATATTGTGCTGATGCGCGTGCATTGAGTACGTCGCCGCATTTGTAGAACAGGCCTAGCAGGTTCACTTCACCGCCCATGTAGGGCACTAGCGGGTCTTTGGTGCCGTTCATGATCATGACGGAGGTCACGCCTGTGCCTGCGGGCTTGCAGCGGAAGTTTTGGGGTACATGTACGCTGGCTGATACTGCGGCCACGGCGCGGAAGCGGCTTGGGGATTCCAGTGCCAGGCGTAGTGACATGAAGCCGCCTGCGGATACGCCGGTGGCGAATACGCGGGTTTTGTCTGTGCCGAGGTCGTTGATGAGTTTGTCGGTCAGGGCGTTGAGGAAACCGACGTCGTCGATGTCGCGGCCATTGACCTGGTAGTCGCCGACCTTGCCGCAATCGTTCCAGTCAAAACTGTAGGAGTCGGGATAGGCGATGGCGAAGCCATGCTGGTCGGCTAGGCGTTCGAAGCCGTAGCCGGTTTCTAGGCGTATATCTTCTGCGCTCTGGCCTGAGCCGTGCATGACCAGCACCAGGGGTGCGCCCTTGGGCAAGTCGCGTGGGACATAGCTCACATAAGTGCGCTTGATGCCGCCTGCTTGTATGCTGCCCTTGTGCAGAGCGCCGGACAAGTCGGGGCGGACGGGTGCCGGGGAATAAATGAAGTAGGCGAACAATGCACCGCACAGCGCGATGAGGCCAAGCAGCCCCAGCATGATCCAGGCAAACCAGCGTAGTACTCGTTTCATCTTGCACCTTCAGTGGCTGAGTGAGCGAATGGAAGTACGACAGCAATAAGCGAGTAAAGCGCCCTGGACACATACCAGCGAAACGATGACACATGGTGCATTTGCTTAACTCCTGATGGCCGCCAGGCGACTCAGATAAACAGCGGAAGACTGCGCGCTGATCTAATTATTTGATGATTCGACTATTCGACTATTCAACTATTCAACTATTCAACTTCGCGAAGTATCTTTTCTACCGTCACGAGCCTGCCCTGTATCTCTGCCAGGGCTGCAGTCGTCGTAGCCAGCGCTGCCACGGTCTCGGCCTGGCTTGCGGCTGCCTGGGTTGCGAGTGCGCGGTAGGCTTCGTCCTGCCCGAGGCGCACCCGTGCCTGCAAGACCTGGGATACGTATTTCATGAAAAAGATGATGACTGCGGCAGCGGCAGGGAAAAAGAACGCGGCGAAAAAGGCATTTTGAGACATGGTGACCTCTATGATTCTGGATTGTTGTTCAGGGAAGCCACCGCCGCAGCGATATCGCGTGGCGAGAGCGTAATAGCGAAACTGCTTACTTCAAAATAATTAAGCGCCTTGCCGTCATGGGACAGCTCAAGCTGGCTGGTGACCAGGCCAGCAGCCTCAAGCTTTTGCAGGTGCAGATGCAACAAGGGGCGGCTGATGCCTACTTCTCGCGCCAACTGGCTGATGTAGTTGCGCCCTCGCGTCTGAAGCACGGCGATGATGCGCAAGCGGTGTGGGTTGGACAGCGCCGCCAGCACTTCGAGCAACTGATCACCTGTGCTCGCATTATATTTAATTTCTTTCATGTGTAAACAATACCTGACACATGTCATCATGTATACGTATTTTTAAATAATTTTTAGATTAGAGGCGTCCAGAAAAACCTGCCTTTTTTACATCTACTCACTTCATCTGTTTTTCACGGGGCACCAATAAATGTGTTGGTCGCTGCGTGGATACAAATCTGCAAGCATCAGCACTGCCAGTTATTGTCTTTTTTTATAAACAAATCAACTCTCGCCAGCACGTAGCTTGCCCAAGACCAACAGACTGCCAGCATAATACTTGCTTGTTGCGGTTGTTTATCTTCACCATCCCATCTCAGGAGACAGTTCGTTGAAGCAAACTAGAGTACTAATTGCTGGCGCAGGCATTGCGGGTTTGACGGCGGCCCATGAGCTGGCTGAACGTGGCTATCTGGTCACCGTGGTAGAGGCGCTGGCTGCGCCGGGTGGCAAGTCGCGCAGTATTCCCGTTGAGGGATCAGCCGCTGCAGGGCAACAAGAGCTGCCGGGCGAACATGGCTTTCGCTTCTTCCCCGGGTTTTACCGGCACATCCCTGACACCATGGCGCGCATACCCTGTGTGCTGGCGGATGGCTCTTATGGCAGCGTGGCAGACAACCTGGCGCATACCTCGCGCACACTTGCGTTGTCAAAAAAGGGGCGCTGGGAAGTGCCCAATCAGTTGCGCTCATCATCGCGTGATGCGGCGTCGCTGCTTTCTTTTCTCTATGATCTTTTTGTTGGCAGCGGTGTCGATGTGCCGCGTGAAGACATGCTGCATTACGTGCGCTGCGTGTTCACCATGCTGACCAGTTCAGACGAAAGACGTTTTGGCGAATTTGAAAATATCTCTGCCTGGGATTATTTCCAGGCACCGTCACGCTCTGAGGCTTACCAGAAATATGTCATTAACGCCGTAACACGCACTCTGGTGGCTTGCCGTGCAGCAGACATGAGCGCACGCTCCAACGTGGTGGTAGGCATACAATTGCTCAGCGATATCTACCGCAGTTGTGCCGACCGGGTCTTGAATGGCCCGACCAGTGAAGTGTGGATAGCACCCTGGGTCACGCACCTGCAACATCTGGGCGTGAAGTTTGTCCAGGGTGCATCGGTAGAAAATGTATTGTGGGATGGCGGTGCTGTACGTGCCTTGCAAATGGGCGATGGTACAGAACTGACAGCCGACCACTTCATCCTGGCGCTGCCACTGGAAGCCTTGCAGGCCATCAGCAATGAAGACATGCTGGCGAGAGCACCTAGCCTCGCCAGGCTGGGCGAACTCAAGACGGAATGGATGAATGGCATCCTCTTCTATCTCGGACAAGACATAGAACTCAATCACGGGCATACGATATTCCTGGATGCACCATGGGCATTGACCTCGCTATGCCAGCAACGCTTCTGGCCACGTGGACTTAGCCAATATGGCGATGGAGCTGTGCGCGGCATACTCAGCGTTTGCATTTCTGATTTTGATGCACCGGGCGAATACATACGCAAACCAGCCAGGGATTGCACACCAGCAGAAATACAGGAAGAAGTCTGGCAACAGATACTGGCCCACCTTGCACCTGCAGACCGGGCAGAACTGGAAGCTGCGGGAGTAGTCGCCTGCTCCATCGACCCGTCACTGCGCTGGACAGAACATGGCATGGAAAACGATGCACCACTCTTCGTCAACACCGCCGGTTCTTGGACGGCGCGGCCTGAGGTGGATATAGGCATCAGCAACCTGTTTGTCGCTGGCGATTTTGTGCGCACGGCGACTGATGTGGCGACCATGGAAAGTGCAAATGAATCTGCGCGCCGTGTCGTCAATCGCATACTTGATGTGACTGCAACCAGTGCCGCACGCTGCCAATTATTTCCGCTGGAAGAACCGACGGCACTGACACCACTCAAGGTCATAGACAAGCTGCGCTTTGAAGCAGGCTTGCCACACCTGCTGGACCTGGTGCCAGTATTTTCTGGCGAAACCATTGCCTGGCTGGGTGGCATGACGAGTCGTGTTGCCGAGTATTCTGTCAAGGCAGGCGACATCGTGCGCCAACTGGGCTGGGACCAGCGCCTGCCCGAATTTGAGTCCAAAGCCATGCGCTTTATCAACAACCTCGGCAGGGGCGTAGCACCGGTATCCAAATGGGCCAGCAATGTGCCTGACTCGAAATCAGGTACAGCAGAAGCACAGGCCAATACATCTGGCGTCAACACCCTCATCAACGATGTAGTCGGCTCCATCAATGACAAGGCACTGGCCGACGACCTCGACAAATTGCGCGCCCGTTTGATCAACGCACTTGACCAGACCGACAAACATTTTCGTGAATACGGCACAAGCCACCAGCGCCATCTGATCGATGGCGTGCTGGCAGATTCGCTGTTCCAGTCCGGCAAGCGCTTGCGCGCAAGCTGCGCCCTGCTCTGCTCCATGCTGATGCGGCGCTTCTTGTCAGAAGAAGCGATACAGGTCGCCATCATCACCGAATCGATACACGCCGCCACCCTGCTGCACGATGACATTATCGACGAAGCCGATCAGCGTCGCGGCCACCCCACCGCGTGGAAAAAATACGGCGTCGGTGCCGGGGTGCTGGCAGGCAACCTGCTGGTCTCACGCGCCGTGCGCTCACTGTACCGCATAGGCTATAACGGCCTGGCAGATGACTTGTTTGAAGTCATAGAATCCATGATCGCCGCCGAATCCGACCAGCTATCAGGCCGCCGCAACCTGGCAGCCTGCGAACAAGACTACCTGCGCATCATCGACGGCAAAACCGCCGGCCTGTTCGCCTGGTCCTGCCGCGCCGGTGCCACCGTAGGCGGCTGCAACGCCGCCACAGTCACCGCCACCGCCCAGTTCGGCCGCCACATGGGCCTGGCCTTCCAGCTCATCGACGACATCATCGACCTCGCCCCCGACACCAACGACACCGGCAAAACCCGCTACACCGACCTCAACACCGGCCTGCTGACCTACCCCTTGCTACTGACACGCCAGCGCGACCCGCAAGGCTTTGATGCACTGGCAGCGAATGGTTTTGCAGATGCTGTCGAGGTCAGCACATGGCTGGTCGCTAATGCAGCGCTGGATGATACGCGGGCTGAGGCTGCCAGGCAGATTGCGCTAGGGGTGGAGGCTTTGCTGCCGGTAAGACATTCTGCGGCGAAGGCGGCGTTGATTGAATTGGCGCGGGCTTCGATTAGGCGGTTGCGGTAGGAGGACGACACATGCTCTATTATTGAAAACTAGTCATTTCTCTCAAAATTACATCTGTAGATATCTAAAAACCGCCCCTGCAGCCGGCGATAGCAGAGCTGTTACGGTCATATTACGCAAGATGGATATCGAACGAACCTAATAATTTGACTTCCATCCCAGCTCCAGGATATTTCATGCACGTGAGGAATTTTCCTGAAAATGTGTTTTTGATCATTGTCCCAATAGCTTCAATACTTACATGGCAGGTGATATTTACTGGGATTGTTATATGTTGCCAAGTGTTCATATCAAGTAATTTTTCGCCCGCTGGCAAAATTACCTGTTTATCAAAGCCAAAAATTGTTGGCTTAGCCGGATTGGTTGATATTACATTATCGCTACTGGTCATTTCAAATTCACCGAGTCCAAGGCGTTCATTTAACTCATGGAGTGAGCGGCTTGGTCCAGTAGTTCTTAGAAAAGCAACAAGGCATCCGTTGGCATCGCGCTCAATAGCTCCTTCCTGAACTCCATTTTGGAGCTCACTTAAAACCGATAGATTTAAGCTATTATTTTCGTAGCGGATCAGACCATTTGTAATTCGCGCGATTGATCGAAGTCCAGGAGCAATTGGTACCCCGAAATCGATTTTAATTTCCGGGAAGTCGCGAAGTAGTGCATCAGGTCCAAGTGCATTTGAAATTGTTTGATACTGCGAATCTAATTCTTCGTAAAGCAACGAGAGAACGGGAGGGGAATCTGGCGAATAAGCGGTGCGATACACATTAAAGATGCGGCCATTACACAATACAAAATAAACCGCACGGACTTCCTGATGATTTGCATATGTCCATGCTTGTTCCACATCGTCAATTCCAATACTTACTTCTGGTGCTTTCGCTTCTATAACCCATCTGACACGTTGCTTAGCTTCAAGAATATAGTCAGCTCTCCCACGCAAAAAAGGGTCTTTCTTGGGGGTTTTTCGTCCAAGGGTCAATTTCGGATATCGAAGAATTTGCTCACGAATAACGTTATCGTCTGTTCCAGATCTGTATCCAAGACGTCTAATAAGAGGTGCAATAATTTCCTCTCGAATATCCGTTTCATTCAACTTTTCAAATGGAAGCGACATAGTCATATTTGCTGAGCGAACTCTATATAGAAGTCAGGTAGGAGGCAAAAGTCTTAAAAAAATATCAGTGCAATCTGAGTATAAACAAAACAAATTGTATGTGTTACTTCTTTTTTCCAACAGATATACCACCTGTCTCACAAGCATTTGAGCATGTTGTCATTTTAAGCTCCCCTCAAAGGCGGAATCTCATTGAATGTAGTTCCCGCCTTTGAGGTTTAATATTTAGGGCATCTCTGATTAAGTCCAAAATTGTAAAATTAATTCTCGAAAAATCGATGACTTAAAAATGGCGAACCGGACTTAATCAGAGGTTCCTTAGTTACTGACTCACTTTCACATCTCAAGGCCCAACCGCCTTCCAATTTCCCCCTTGTATCGTCAACATCACCCTCGCCTTTTCTTCCAGACCAAAATGGTCATTCGCCGTGTAATGCAAGACACCCTGGGTGATGGGGATATCGATCTCCGATTCCATCGCATCTTTCAATGCCGCGCGGAATTCTGTCGTGCCGGGTTTGGCTTTTTTTAGTGCCAGGGGGATGACGCGGTTGAGTAGCAGGTAGGCGTCGTAGCCGTGGGCGGCGAACTGGTTTCTGCTGCCTTCGCCGTATTGTTTTTCATAGCGGCTGGTGAAATCTGTTGCCAGTTGTTTTGACGGATGGTTGTCTGGCAGCAGCTCGGGCAGGATGGCCAGGCCTGCGACGACGAAGGCGCCTTCTACGTCTTTGCCGCCCAGGCGTATGAGGTCACGCGAGGCGGCGCCGTGGGTTTGGTAGATTTTGCCTTTGTAGCCGCGCTCTATCAATGCCTTGTGTGGCATGGCCGAGCCGCTACCGGATGCGCCTATGAGGATGGCGTCTGGCTTGGCAGCGAGCAGCTTAAGGGTTTGTGCGGTGACGCTGGTGTCGGGGCGGTTGAAGCGTTCTGTGGCGACGGATTGCAAGCCGTCTTTGCTGGCAGCAGCGGTGATGGCTTTGAACCAGGTTTCTCCGTAGGCATCAGAATAGCCAAGGTAGGCGTAGGTTTTGACGCCTGTTTTTTTCATGTGGTCGGCCACGGCGTGAGCCATGAGCGAAGTTGACTGGGCGACGCGGAAGGTCCATGTTCCCTTGCCAGGCGCGACCTCAACTGGTGAGGTGGAGATTTGTGGCACTTTGAGTTCGCTTGCCACTTCAGCCAGGGCAACGGATGCGGGTGTGGCGGTGGAGCCGACGATGACGTCTACCTTATCGTCAGTGATGAGCCTGCGGGCGTTTTTGCTGGACTGGGTGGTGTCGGATGCGTCGTCGAGGATGATGAGTTTTACTTTTTCACCGCCTATGGTTTCTGGCCACAGGGCGATGCCGTTCTTGGTGGGTATGCCCAGGCCGGATGCGGGGCCAGTCAGCGGCAGGCTGACGCCTATGGTGATGTCGGCTTGGGCTATACCCGTAGTTGTGGCTATCAGTATTGCGAGCAGCGTGGGTTTGATGTTGAATTGCATTGCGGTCTCCTGAATTATTGTTGGTGTTGCAGATGCGGGTGTGGCGTGATATTGCTTTTCGTTATTGGCCTTGTTTGCTGGCTGGGCTTGGAATTGATGGTGTGTCTATTTACGGCATATTATTGTTATGTCGTATAACAGTTATTCAATATAATAATATTTTGGACGGGATGCAAGTGGGGATTTGGATTTTTTGGGTTTCGCGTTGAAGGTAGCTACGTACCCGTTGATGCACGAAGCCTTGAATGCGCATCCCGTAGGTTGGGCTACGCTTTTTTAGCCCAACACTCAACGTTTAAATAACGTATTCGTTTAGCATCGTAGGTTGGGCTACGGGGTATCAGCCCAACACTCGGCCTTAACAAACATGTACATTATTTATACGCCCAGTGTTGGGCTGATGAAGCGTAGCCTAGCGAGGCCCGGCCCAACCTACGAAATTTGCAAGCTTGTTTGCACAAAACACACTCTCACTTCGGCTCCATACACAACTTCCCCAACAAGGCACGCAATTGCTGCCTTTCCTTCACAGTCAATTGCTGGCTCACCCTGTCGTCATGTTCTTTCACTGCCTGTTTGTATTTCTCTAATTGCTTCTGGCCCTCTTTGGTCAGGTGCAGGTTGTAGGATCTGCGGTCGCCTGAATCTTGCCGTTCCAGCAAACCAGCCTGTTCAAAATTATCGATGATGGCGACTACGCCTGAGCGGGCGATGCCCATGACTTCTGCGAGGCGGGTTTGTGAAATGCCGGGGTTGTTGCTGATAATCACCAGGGATGAAAAACGCTGGGGGGTGATGTCATATGCGCCCAGGCTGGCGGTGAAGTCTGCATAGATGGACAACTGGGCGCGGCGCACGGCGTAGCCAGTGAGTTCTTCGAGGATGTCGTAATCAATACCTTCTATACGGGCATTGAACACGACGGCTTGTGCCTGGCTGGCCTGGCGTTTGGGCACTGGCGTCCTGGGCTTGGCTTGCACTTTGGTGGAGGCTGGTTTTTGTTTGGGCATGGTCAGGCAATAGTAGTGAGCTTGTTCGTTGAAGTATTGTACATGTTGGGCTATTTTTAATTAACTACACCGCGTTGTAAGTTTATTGCCACACTACAAAAATCCGGCTATGCGCTGCTGGATCGATCTGAAGCTGTACTGCAAAAATTTGCAACACATCTTGTGTTATCCAGAATAATTGTTATACAGTAGAACAATTAAGCCGTTTATTAAAAACGTGCGACATTATAATTTTGCAGGAGGAAGACATGAAAGTGGTAATCGCGGGTGCCGGTATAGGTGGCCTGACTCTTGCACTGATGTTGCATGAGCGCGGGATAGAGGTTGAAGTGTATGAAGCAGTCAACGAGATCAAACCGCTGGGGGTGGGCATTAATTTGTTGCCGCATGCCAGCCAGCAATTATGCCAGCTAGGGTTGGAGAATTGCCTGGCTGAGCGCGGTATCGAAACTTCATCATTGTCTTATTTTAATAAATTTGGGCAAAAAATCTGGCAGGAGCCGCGTGGCCGTGCGGCTGGTTATGACTGGCCGCAATATTCGATACACCGTGGTGAGTTGCAGATGACTTTGCTGCAAAATGCGATAGACCGGCTGGGTGCAGCACACATACATCAGGGACATGCGTTTACGTCATTTGAGCAGGTGGCGGACAAGGTGATTTCTACTTTCACCAGGCAGGCGGATAAAGCGGCGGTGCTGGTGGAGTCTGATTTGCTCATTGGTGCTGATGGTATACATTCGGCAGTGCGGCGCTTCTTGTATCCGCAGGGTGACCAGCCTCGCTTTTCTGGGCGCATGTTGTGGCGTGGAGTGACGGAAGCTGCGCCGTATATGGACGGCCGCAGCATGTTCATGGCGGGGCATCAGGACCAGAAATTTGTTTGCTATCCTATCTCTGAACCTTTACGGGCACAAGGTCGTTCGCTGATTAACTGGATTGCAGAGTTGCGTGTACCGGGTGGTGAATTGCCAGCGTCTGACTGGAATCGCAAGGTGGATAAATCTACCTTCAGCAAACACTTTGATAGCTGGAACTGGGGTTGGATAGATATCCCTGAGCTGATAGCAAAGTCAGAGGTGGTGTATGAATTCCCGCTGGTGGATCGTGACCCTTTGCCGCGCTGGACTTTTGAACGGGTAACCTTGCTGGGTGATGCTGCCCACCCCATGTACCCGATAGGTTCGAACGGCAGTGCACAGGCGATACTTGATGCGCGCTATCTGACAGATTGTTTGCTTAATGAAGCGACTATTTTGTATGCGCTGCGTGAGTATGAAGCTGAACGTTTGCCGCGCACTACAGGCATAGTATTGCGCAACCGCATGAATGGGCCTGAGCAGGTGATGCAGATGGCGGAGGAACGCGCGCCGCAGGGTTTTGCGGATGTGACAGAGGTGATTGCGCAGGCTGAGCTTGAGGCGATTTCTTTGCGGTATAAGCGCTTGGCGGGGTTTGATAAGGATGCTTTGAAGGTGGCGGGGAAGATTGCTTGATGTGCCGTCAATGAACATCATTTGATTTAAAAATTGTTTTTTTCCTTGCCTCGTGAAGAGAAGAAGTCTGTCTAAATTCGTAGGTTGGGGCTAGTCTTGCAAGACCTCTCCCAACACTCGGCATATTAATAAGGTATTGGTTTATTGAGGGCCGAGTGTTGGGCTGATAACCCGCAGCCCAACCTACGACTAATTTACCTGCAATCATTTTCCGATAGAAACCCATCCCAACCTTCCCCTTGAAGGGGAAGGAGCTTGTTTGGTGCCTACACTAAATCAAACCTGTCCGCATTCATGACCTTGACCCAGGCTGCTGCAAAATCATGCACAAACTTTTGCTGCGAATCACTGCTTGCATAGATTTCTGCCAGGGCGCGCAGTTGTGAATTGGAGCCGAAGATCAGATCCACCACGCTGGCTGTCCATTTCACATCGCCATTCACACGGTCGCGGCCTTCGAGCACGCCTTCTGTGCCTGATTTGTGCCACCTGGTATTCATGTCGAGCAGGTTGACGAAGAAATCATTGCTTAATGTTTCTGGTCGTTTGGTGAATACACCGTGTTGCGTTTGCCCGGCATTGACATTCAAAGCACGCAAGCCACCTATCAGGACTGTCAGTTCAGGCGCACTCAGGTGCAGCAACTGTGCCTTGTCTATCAGCAGTGTTGCGGCAGAGCCTTCCAGTCCTTTGCGCAGGTAGTTGCGGAAGCCGTCTGCGACAGGTTCGAGGACTTCAAAAGATTCGACGTCGGTCTGTTCTTGCGTCGCGTCCATTCGTCCTGGTGTGAACGATACCTTAATGTCGTAACCAGCCTTCTTCGCCGCTGCTTCAATACCAGCACTGCCCCCCAGCACGATGAGGTCAGCCAGTGAGATTTTTTTGCCGCCAGACTGGGCTGCATTGAACTCTGTCTGTATGGCTTCGAGCTTGGCCAGCACTGTTGCCAGTTGCTCTGGCTGATTGGCTTCCCAATCTTTTTGTGGTGCCAGGCGTATGCGTGCACCATTCGCGCCACCACGTTTGTCGCTGCCACGGAAGGTGGATGCCGATGCCCAGGCGGTGCTCACCAGTTGCGATATGGAGAGGCCGGATGCCAGCAGTTTGGCCTTGAGGCTGGCAATATCATTGTCGTCAACCAGGGCATGATTGACTGCAGGGATAGGGTCTTGCCAGATCAGTTCTTCTTTCGGTACCAGGGGTCCAAGGTAACGGGTGATGGGGCCCATGTCACGGTGGGTCAGTTTGTACCAGGCGCGGGCGAAGGCATCTGCCAGTTCTTGCGGGTTTTGCAGGAAGTGGCGCGAGATTTTTTCATACGCAGGATCGGTGCGCAGGGCCATATCTGCCGTCGTCATCATCGGTGCATGACGCAGGGATGGATCATGCGCATCTGGCACTGTGATTTTGGCGGCTGGGTCGGTTGGTGTCCATTGGTGGGCACCGGCAGGGCTCTTGTTGAGTTGCCATTCATAGCCAAACAGGGTTTCGAAGTAGGAGTTATCCCAGGTGATAGGTGTGGCTGTCCAGGCACCTTCGATGCCGCTGGTGATGGTGTGCACGCCTTTGCCTGTGCCAAAACTGTTTGTCCAGCCCAGGCCTTGTTCTTCCAGGCTGGCACCTTCTGGTTCTGCGCCGACCTGTGCCGGGTCACCTGCACCATGGGCTTTGCCAAAGGTATGACCGCCAGCGACCAGGGCCACGGTTTCTTCGTCATTCATGGCCATGCGGGCGAAGGTTTCGCGGATATCACGCGCTGATGCCAGTGGGTCTGGGTTACCGTTGGGGCCTTCCGGGTTGACATAGATCAGGCCCATTTGCACGGCGGCCAGTGGTTTTTGCAGATCGCGGTCGCCGCTATAGCGTTGGTCATCCAGCCATTTACCTTCCGGGCCCCAGTAGATGTCTTCTTCCGGTTCCCAGATATCGGGACGGCCACCGGCAAAACCAAAGGTCTTGAAGCCCATGGAATCGAGTGCGACGTTGCCTGTCAATATCATCAGATCTGCCCAGGACAACTTGTTGCCGTATTTTTGTTTAATGGGCCAGAGCAGGCGGCGTGCCTTGTCGAGGTTGCCATTGTCAGGCCAGCTATTGAGCGGTGCGAAACGTTGCGCACCAGCGCCAGCGCCGCCGCGACCGTCGCTGGTGCGATAGGTACCTGCGCTGTGCCAGGCCATGCGTATGAAGAAGGGGCCATAGTGGCCATAATCGGCAGGCCACCATTCTTGTGAGTCTGTCATCAGGACATGCAAGTCTTTGATGACGGCATCCAGGTCCAGGGTCTTGAATGCTTCTGCGTAGTTGAAAGTCTCACCCAGAGGATTGGATGCCGGGGAATGTTGATGCAAGATCTTGAGGTTTAATTGATTGGGCCACCAGTCTGCGTTGGCGTGGCTAGCTGCCACTGCGGTGCGGGCACTTCCCGAGAACGGGCATTTTGCTTCGTTGGACATTCTTATCTCCTTTGATTGAGTGACACGCGAACTCATTTCATCAAGAGGGTGAGATGAGTTCTACTACCTGATCGATTGTAGAGATGGAAACGTTATAGGTATACTTAATTTAATTTATTGAATCGATACTTTTTGACTATCGATGTAAGACTGCCCTGTAGCTGCCTGGCTTTTTAAATGCTAAGTGGTTGCCAGCCACCGTGCCTGTACATTAGTGCGCGTATATTAAACACGGCGAAGATGACAGGCTTGTTGGCTCAGGCTTTCATTCCTGGACACCCAGATGCGATTTCGCAGAATGGTGTTATGGATATTAGCTTATTTATACCAAAATATCTGAGTCATTGAATCGTCAGCACTTCTAAGGGATAATTACGGTCATGAACGACACTACACAACTTCCCCCATTGCCAGATCGCCTGTCGGTTGATCCGCGCAGCCCTTATCATGTTGCCGCCGTGTTCCAGCACGATGTCGGTATTAAGCTCAATGGCAAAGAGCGCAACGATGTTGAAGAATATTGCATCAGCGAAGGCTGGGTCAGCGTAGCCGCTGGCAAGGCACGTGACCGCAAGGGCAACCCCCTGATGATCAAGGTCAAGGGTGTGGTTGAGGCTTTTTACCGCTGATTGCTATTACTTGGTTGCAGCCGGGTGCTGGCTAGAATGCATTGCCCGGCTCTTCTGGCCAGAATTGGCCGTCTGGATGTCTGAATATATATGACGCCAAACTTTCTTCCTCAATAACATTACCTGCCTGTTTGCTGCCTGAACGGGCATACTGGTTGTTGTTGCCTGCATGCCGGATCCCGATTCATCAATGAAGCCCACTCCCCTGCCACATGCTGTATCCCGCTTGCGCTCTGCCCGTCTGGAGCGCAGTACCAGGCCGTTTTTGGCGCGTGGCGGCCCCAAGGGTGAGCGTTGTAGCGGCTGCAGGCTGATCCTGAGTCATTGCCTGTGTGAATTGCGCCCTATCGTACTTACCCGCGCCGGTGTGTGCCTGCTGATGGCCGAGCATGAGACGCTCAAACCCAGCAACACTGGCTGGCTGATTGCCGATGTGGTGCCCGATACCATGGCTTTTGGCTGGGCACGTACCGAGGTTGACCCTGCCTTGTTGGCGGTGCTGGCTGACCCGCAATGGCAGCCGTATGTGGTATTTCCGGGTGAGTTTGTTGCGCCTGAACGGGTGATTACGGAATTATTGCCTGCGGATACACAGGTTCTATCGTCATCAGGCCAGACCAACTCTAAACGCCCGTTGTTCATTTTGCTGGATGCGACCTGGCCAGAGGCGCGCAAGATTTTCAAGAAAAGCCCTTACCTGGCGCAGTTTCCGGTGCTGAGTCTGTTACCGGAGCAGTTGTCACGTTACCGTCTGCGCCGTTCACGGCGGGATGATCATTTGTGTACATCCGAGGTAGCGGCTTTATGTCTGGGGCTCGCTGGTGAAACTGCTGCTGCAAAGGCGCTGGAGATGTACCTCGATTTATTCACCGATCATTATCTGCGGGCCAAGCAGCAGTTGAAGGTGGAGTGGGAGGACGAATTGCATATGCAGATGCGGGAGTTGGCGGGGGGATTGTAGCTTGCACCGAAACTCAGTAGCATCGTAGATTGGGCTCCGCTTTATCGGCCCAACCTACGAGAATATTTGCGCAAGGACTTACAAGTTTATTGCCCCTAACATTTGCCGCAGCAAACAAATTACGATAGGCTAACCTCCTCCAGAGAAGTTTTTACTCAAATGACCACCCGCAAACCACCCCTGCTCTCAGAGCATCTCTGTTTTAGTTTGTACTCTACGTCGCTGAAGATGACGCAGCTGTACAAGCCGATGCTGGCCGAGTTGAATCTGACTTATCCGCAATATCTGGTCATGGTGGTGTTATGGGAAGAAGAAGGGCTGGGCATACGCGATGTTGCCACCCGCCTGGAGCAGGACTCGGGCTCGATTACACCTATCGTCAAACGTCTGGAAGCTGAGGGATACCTGCTGCGCAACCGTGACCCCAAGGATGAACGCAACCGCGTGTTGACCCTGACTGATGCAGGCAATAAGCTGCGCGCCGCCGGTGTTCGTATCAGCCAACAAATTGCCATAGCCTGCAATTTGCAGATGACAGATGTCCAACAGCTCGCTGCTGGCCTGGAAAAACTGAGCCACAATCTCGACCGTTGAATAGTTAGAAATAGCCAGGCTTTGCCGCAATTTCAAAAAATATTTAAAATTAACTTGCGCGCTAATTATTAGCGCGCTATTATTCATGCCATGGCAAAGCGCAAAAGACGGGAAATGCCATTCAAATACTTAGCGCGCTAACTAATTTTAGATAATTTTATTTTTAACTATTTTTTGAAAGTCATCATCATGAAAAACATCAGCAAAACTGCTTTGATCTCATCTGTTGCATTGACAGCAGCCCTGTCCGCTGCTGCACTGCCAGGCCATGCATTGGCGGCCTCCAGCACTGACACCACGGTTGTCCTGGTCCACGGCGCTTTCGCTGACGGTTCAAGCTGGAACCAGGTTACCCCATTCTTGCAAGCTAAAGGCGTGAAGGTCGTCGCTGTGCAAAATCCCTTGTCTTCATTGGCCGATGATGTGGCTGCGGTGCAGCGTGTAGTCGATGCACAGACTGGCAAGGTAGTATTGGTTGGTCATTCTTGGGGTGGTGCAGTCATTACACAGGCTGGCAGCAGCGACAAGATCAAGGCATTGGTGTATGTGGCGGCCTTTGCACCATCTGAAGGTGAAGCACTGGGCGGCCTGGGTAAAGATTATCCTGTACCTCCAGGCATTGCGACCCTGAAACCTGATGCGAATGGTAATCTGGAATTGTCGCCAGAATCATTTGCGACCAACTTTGCGCAAGATGTGCCAAAAGAAAAAACTGCTGTGCTGGCCACTACGCAAGGCCTGCTGCCAGCCAAGGTATTTGGCGAACCTGTCAGCTTCGCAGCGTGGAAAAACAAACCAAATCATTACATCATCGCCAGCAAGGACCGCATGATAGATCCAGGTTTGCAAGCTGCCTTTGCGAAAAAGATCAATGCCGTCACGACGACAATTTCAGCCAGCCATGTGCCTATGTTGTCACAGCCTAAAGCTGTTGCAGATGCGATTCTGGCTGCAGTCAAACAATAAAGCTGACAGCGGCTACCCGGTGCTCTAATAATCTGATGAGCAGGCCGCGCCATTCTCACGAAGGCGCGGCCTGTATCTTTTGGTTTTTGGAACTCATTCCCCAGGAATGCGTTTTACAATTTTGGTTTCACCAGCCATGCCCTGGCTGTCGATCTGATCTGCTCATCATAACCACCGAGTACCAGTATGTTGCCATTCGGGAGTGCCGTTGCGCTGGCAAATTCAAATGCGGCCCCTAGCGTGCCATTCACTTTACTGAAAGACGCAGTACCAGGACGCCATGCTTCCACATCATCGGCACCACCGGCGATAAATACTTCACCGGAAGGCAGGACGACAGCAGAACTGGGGATCTTGAAGCGCGGTGCCATCAGACTGGGGCCTGGCTTGAAGGTATTGGTCGCAGGATCATAAATCTCGGTGCTGGCCAGACGGTTATGCTCGTCACGGCCTGCGGAACCACCTATGACCATCACCTTGCCATCAGCCAAAACCACAGCCGCATGCTTGTAGCGCGGGCCGCTCATGGCACCAACACTGACAAAGCTATTGGTTTTTGGATCAAAAATCTCGGCGCTTGCCAAGGGCGCATTCTTCGCGCGCAAACCACCGGTGATGAGTATGCGCCCATCCGCCAGCTTGACTGCTGCATGATGGGTACGTGGCTGTTGCATGGCACCCGTGGCTGAAAATTTTGCCACCGATGGTTCAAATATTTCTGCGCTGGATACTGCTGCACCTATGGCCGTGGCACCACCAGCTACCAGAACGCGGCCATCATTCAGGGTCAGCACGACTGGGTCTATCCTTGGAGTAGCCATGGCAGGCAGGCTTTGAAATGACCTGGTCCTGGTATTGAACAACTCAGCGCTGGCGGTAGATGCCTGGCCAGTCCAGCCACCTGCAACTAGGACATCGCCAGTTTTCAACACAGCCACACCATGACTGACGCGCGGCGTGTTCATGCTGGAGACTGGGCTGAAGCTTTTGTCGACGACATTGAATATTTCAGCACTTTTATGAACCGGGCTACAACCCTCGCCACCACAACCACCTATCACCAGCAGCTCATTTGTATTCAGAGTAACGACTTGGTGCACTGCCCTGGCTGAGGTCATCGTCCGTATAGGTTCGAGTGACCAGTTCCTGACTTCATTGTCTTTACTGATTGAAAAAGCGCTGGCGGCAACCAGCGTGCCTAATAGAAAAACTTGAGGCTTCATATAAGCTCCCACACTGTGGATGATGCGCGTAATAAGACGTCAGGAATTCAAGATGATCACAGCACATCTATGTAGCCAGAGAGGCAGTTTTGCTGAGTCTTTATATTTTACCAATGTAATTGGTAGGATTGGAATCTATTTTATAGACCGGCTTTTACCTCATGACGCACCAGGCATTTGCCCATTGTCAGTATTGCGGCTAATGGCTGCAAGATAGCGCTGAGCTTCTTCCCAGCTAATGGTGACATCGCCAGGTGTATCGCTATTCGATACAGCAGCCATGGCTTCTTCTTGCTGGCGTCTTTGCTCTTGCTGTTCTTTGTGCAGGCGTTGTTGCTCGTCTTTCTGGCGGCGTTGTGCATCTTCTATGGCATGCAGGCGGTTTTGTCTGGCGATGAGTGCGCGCAGGGCGGCGCTGGCTTGTTCGCGCCTTTGTTTTTCCAGTTCCTTGCGTTGCCGTCTTTGTTCAGCACGCTGGCGGGCTGCGGCTTCTATCGGGGATTCTTTTATTTCTGGCTGCTTGCTATAACTTGTTGCTTTAGTGTGCACAGTATTTACGAGAGGTTTGGCAGCCGCATGCAAGGTCTGTAATAGCGCACGGACACTGGCAGGGCGCTGGTCAGGCTGAATAGCAAAGCCGCTTTGCAAGACCTGCCATTGTGCTGCATTCAATGCTGCTGGCTGTATCGGTTGCTGTTGAGGATGGCGATATTCGCCAAAGGGCATGGCTGCTTCCAGCATCTGGTAAATCATGACAGCAACGGCATATACATCAAGACCAGGGCTGTGCTGGTGGCTGCCAGCTTCTGGTGCACGGTAACCTGCTGTGCCCGCATAGGGTGAGCGTGAAGGCGTCATGCTGGTGGAGATCAGCCCGGCCTGGGTATGGCTGCGCAAGCGGGCCGAGATCCCAAAATCAAGCAGCTTGATATCGCCTGCCTTGGTCAGCAAAAGATTGCTGGGTTTCAGATCTCGGTGCACAAGTTTGTGTTTGGCCCAGGCGTAGTCCAGGGCATCTGCCACGGGGCTGAGCATGTCCAGCACTTGCTTGAGGGTACAGCGGGTGTGCTTGATGAGGTAGTTTTCCAGATCATGTCCGTCCAGATATTCCATGATGATGAAATAGCTGTTGGTGGCAGGGTCGCGCGCCCAGTCATATACCCGCACGATATGTTCATGCGCCAGCCTGCGCACCAGCGATGCTTCTTCCACCAGCAGGCGCGCATGGAGGGCACTTTGGGTCAGTTGTGGTGGCAAAATCTTTAGCGCAACTGTCTCGCTATGACCAAGCTCAGCCTGGGTTGCCAGGTCACTGGCTTGCCATACCTGGCCCATGCCACCCTGCCCTAAGAGTTTTTCCAGCCTGTAGCGTTTGGAGACGCCGCCCACTTCTTGCCCGGCCAGAAAACCCAGATCAGTTCCCTGCGGCACTTCTTGCGCGGCCTTGCTGGCCTGCCTGGAAATGGCAGGGGCAAGTTCGTTATCGAGGATGGCGTCTTTGCGTTGCTTGAACTCGTCTTCTGTGAGCAGCCCTTCATCCAGCAATGCACGCAATTCACGGATTTTTTGTAGTGGCGTTTGCATTGTGATGACTGGTCTTCTTTAACTTGAATATGGTGTGTGACATTAGTTTTCTGCGTTTTTCAGCTGTGTTTTTCAGCTGCATTCTCCAGCTTTATCGCCTGCTTATTTTCTTCCTGCCTGACCGGACTGCGCTACGCGGTTGCCAGCGCTTTGCGCCATACTCAGGTCTATCTCATGGCGTCTTTGCTGATCTGCTTCTCTTTGCGCACGCTCATCGCCAATGCGCTCTTGCAGCATCTTGACGGCCTGCTCCCAGCTCATGCCTTGCTGCACGTTGGCCATGGCACTCATGGCATGAGCGGCATGTTCTGAACTGCCCGCCTGCATGGCGAGGATTTGTTCTGCCGTCAGGCTGGCTTGTGCCTGCACCTTGACGATCTCGGCCAATGCAATGGCATTGGCTGGATCAGCCGTGGCGATCTTGCCGGTTTCGCTAAAGTTGGCGATGGCGTTCATGCGTTCTATGGCGATGCGTGCCAGCAAGGCGTCATGTGCCTGCTCTGCCTGACGTTGTTCACGTTCCAGACTGAGTCTGGCGAACTTGTCGGCGCGCTCTGCTTCTGCCAGTTGCAGTTCTTTTTTCCAGCGACGTTCATCGTCTTGCTGTTTGAGTTGCTGGCGCAGGGTTTCCACTTCTACTTCGGCCAGCCTGGCCTGATGTTGTTGCTGCTGTGTTTGCTGTTCAAACAGGGCGTGGGCTTTCAGGGTGGTCAGCAGTTTTTCATGCTGTGCCATGGCATCAGCCTGGCTGTCGCTGCGCTTGATACCATTGATTTTTTCCTGCACTTGGCTTAGCTTGAATTCAGTATCAACATCGCTGATGCTGTCTTCACGTTGCAGCGCACGTGTGCGTTGCTGCTGCAACTCTTCTTCCCAGGCCTGAATGCGCTGGAACTCTCTGGCCTTGGCTTCTGCTTCTATGCTGATCAGTATCAGGCGGTTTTTTTGTTCTTCATCTTCCAGTTCCTGCTCACGGCGTGCCAATTGGTTTTGCTTGTGGCGCAATAATTCTGTCTGGGCTTTTTGCTGTTCCTGGTCAGCGATCAGGTTGGCTTGTGCAAACTCGTGTTCGAGCTGGAATTTTTTTAACTGATGCTGGATTTTTTGCTGCATCAGTTGAGCAGCTTCCTTACCCTGCAACTGGGTGATTTCTGATTCGGAACGCATCTTGATGCGCGCCATGGTACGGATATGTAGCCACTGGTCTGCCTCATTCTGGCGGTGTTCAGATTTTTGTTTGAGGCTGTGCTCCAGTTCTTTGATAGTGTCTGCAGCGCCGCGTTCAAGCGCATGCTTGCGGGTGGCTGCATCGGCAATGCGCCCATACAATTCAAGCTCGCGGGCGCGTATGGTTTGCAGACGCTCGTTTTCATCCTGGCGCAACTTGGCGCGGCTCAGGCGTTTTTTGGCATTCTCTGCCTGGCCTTGCATGTATAGCCAGCCCAGGTCTTTGCCAAACTGCTGTCGCATTTCTTCGTGACGGTAACGCAGGCGGATTTGTTCTTCCTGTCTGGCGATTTTTTGCCATTCACTATTGGTGTAGAGCGCATCGATGAGTTTACTTTGTTCCAGTTTGGCGCGTTGACCATCGATAATCAAATGCATGCAGCCTATCTTTTCGCTGAGCTTTTCCCTGTCATCTGTCAGCTTGTCATGCCGCACTTCGCGGGTGACAGCCTGGGTCGCGACGAAGCCATATTCTGCAATGGAAAGGTTCAGGGTAGACAACAGACGTTCATCCAGTTGCTGGCGCAAGTGGACATTGTCTTGCAAGTCCCGCAATGACTGCGCACCCAGAAATTCAAGCGCAATCTGGCGCACCATGGGTTCCAGCAATTGTTGCAGTTGCTGGCAGGTGATGATGCCGGGTGCATGCATGAAATTTTTGGCGAATGCAGGTACGTCTGCAATCTTGACGCTGATGACAAACTTGGCAGCGATAGCCAGGAATTCTGCAGTGTGCAGATCTTCAAAACTGAACAGCAGGGCAAAGGGATTCAGGCGTGTCAGCAAGATTTCTGCAGCTTTGTCTGTCTGCAAACCCATGAGCTGGCTGCTGATGTCCTGGCCGATATAGTCGCCCGCCAGCAATTCGACAAACTGACCTTCTTGCAGTATATAGGCACGGGCGCTGACCGGGATGTGCAAGTCTTGTTTGCTGAGGCCGCTGAGCGGACGCACGCCAAAATACATGGCGACTTCGTTCTCTTTTGGTAACCAGCGATTGTGGCGCAAGATAGTCTCATGCCTTGGGCTGCTCAGCATCAAGCCGCAATGCGTGCAATAGATTGCATCTTGTATATTATTATGGTCGCACTGGGGGCACTTGAGTTTGGAACTGGCAAAGATGCTGAACATGGGAACTCCTTCAATCGCTGCGCGGTGCGGGGATGAGGGAATATCATGCACCTGAGCAAAAATGGTAGCACTGGAGGTGGATTTGAAAGACGCGAACAGAAGGAGGATTAGGGCCTAGATCGGGGTATTGTTGTAGAGTATTGCAGTTTGTGCCGGAACTACTGCGATCAGCGTTGCCAGACTGGTGGTAGCAGTCTGGCATTATTCAATATCAGTTAATAATTTTATTCAGGCAACTTGTTAGCTGGTGTCCACGGCGTCATGCTAAGCGCTTGCAACTGAAATTCAGTCGTCATTTCGCTGGCATTTTTTATCACTTCACGGCTGCTGAGATGACCCACTATCTTGATTGGGAAACCCAGAAATGCCTCTGGATGCAGCCCCAGATTGCGACCGTAGCCACGCGTCAATGCTACCCTGACAGCTGCTGGCGAAATATCGGTATCGACAATGCTAATTTCATATCGATCATGGTGTGCAAAACTACGGCTGAATATCCATCCCACCCGCGCGACCACGGTGTACTTTTGATCAACGGTATACCAGCGGGTCGTGTAGTCCAGCCAGGGCGGACCAGGAATTGGTGTACTGATAATGATTTGATGATCTTTAACAATGCCAGCGATAGGGTCAGCCCATGTTGGCGTCTCGGGAAACAATGGCGTATTGATGATACCTGGCTTGCTGTCGAATAGGGTGGTGGCACCATCATCTTGTGAAGTTTCAATGACGTGTGCATTGATCAGGTGGAAACCGCTGCCTTCAATTTCCAGCTGATATCTGCCTTTTCCCGTTTGTGCCGGCTTGCCGGTATTGTTGTGATAGCTTTGCTGTTCAAATTCAAACCGACTACCCGCCTGCGCAGTAGTAAACACCAGTGACAAGACAAGCGCTAAAGTGAAAGATCGTTGTTGACCATAAAGTGTGTCCATGATGTGCCCCCAATGTTGATGGCGGCAGCATGGTGGATTTAAGGCTTGCTGTATATAAAGATAGAAATAGTTGCAGGATTCAATAATAAAAGTGGCGCAGTATGCTACCTGTGCCACCTGTGCTCACACGCTTGGGCTGCACTTGTCATGTCGCCAGATACCATAGTCATGGATACCCGTATAAGGGAAGTCGCAATATGCGCTGGCTTTAGGCAATTGCGTTAAAGCTTTCAAATCGGTTTGTGCTCCCAACCTGATATCTTGCGAAGTAAGTGCATCTCTGTACCAGAATGCATTGTGAAAATGGAATATCAAAGGCAATGGTAACGATGAATTTTCGGCTGTTGAACTTGGGCGAATTTCAGGTTTGGTTTCAGGCTTATGTTCAGACCTCAAGAGCCACAATAACTCACTACCCGCGCATGCCTGCATGTCGCCAAGAATGACGGCATGCGGCAGTATTGCCATGACTTGCAGGTGGACTATGCCCCTGACACTGGCGCAGAACTCGATTTGCATGCCTGTGCGCAAAGCATAAGCCTGGTCTTTTTCCATCGCCATGCCATCAAGCAAAGTGCCATAGCGCGACACATCGGTGATTTCTGCACCCATCCCCTTTCTGCGGATGATGGCGTGACGGGCGCTGATGCGGCGGGTCAGTCTGGCGTTTTCTGCTGCGCTGTTGGCACGGTGGCTTAGCAGGATGTCAGCCTGTGGATGTTGTTCCATACGGCCAAGCACATACTCATCCAAGGCAAAGAGACGGATATTGCTGTGTGGCTGGGTCTGCTCTGCTGTCAGGCTGGCCCATTTTGTTGTTGCTGCGATTGACTTACTTGTTGGCTGACTTATTGACTTGCTCGTTACCGGTCTGGCTGGCGGCACTTGCTCAGACCTGGCAGGTCTGGCTATTGCCGCCGGTGCTTCAGGTTCTGATGCGACTTCCATGAGTTCTTCATCCCAGGCAATTGTGCCCATGGCGATTTCATATTTGCCTGTGGCCTGACGCATTTCCAGCTTGGCAATCGCTGCATCCTTGGCATTTATTTCTATATTCATATTGCCTTGCGCATAGCCGTTTGACTGGCCAAGTCCGCTGAGTGTGGCGATGGCACCATCTTCCGCTATGACCCTGATATTCTTTTGAGCCGCTAAAAACACACTGTGGATTTCCGTCAACGATGCGTCTGCGCGTGGCACGAAGATGACGCTGGTGCACAGCCACTTGCGTTTGGCTCTGGACACCTGTTCGTGCAACAAGCTGATTTCAAGCGGGTATTGCCCATGTTCTTTGTTTCTGGATGAAAAACTGATCAGCAGGGGTTGCCATAGTCCTGCCGCAGTGCGCAGCAGGCGTTGCTTTGCCGAGCCAACGGCAATCAGTTCCGATCGCAATTGCACTTCGATGATGGTGATATCTGGTGGCAACATGCCGCGCAGTTCCAGTCTGATGGTTTGACGGCCACCTGCAGCACGCGGGTCATAACCACTGAAATGCAGATGCAAATTACTTGGTGCCACCGCTACACGCTTTTGCGTCAGGCTGCCTGCGGAGGCATTCAGTAACTCCAGTCTGCGGGGACTAACTGCCTGCGGGTGACCTGCTGCACATACAGCGTCCCCCTCTGCCACCCAATGCGTGCAATGGGGGTGATCCGGGGCTTGGCATTTTTTCATGATGAGGCAAAGGTCATAATACGGGCGATGCTACAACTATAGAGTTAAAGCGCCAGATCAAATAAAGGAACACAGCGGTGTTTTGCCGCCTGTTTTTCCCACAGGACACGGTAGCCGCGTTGACCTGCCCGGCTCACTGCATTACCCTTGTCGTTTCGATATACTTCATTTCGCATCTTGCCTGCGGAATGATTGTGGCCAACATGCTATCCCTGCTCTGGAAATTGCAATGAAAAAAATCGTCGTTAAATTTGGTGGTTCCAACCTGCGCCAGCCTAAAGATATCAACCGCGTAGTCAATGTCGTGCAAACTTACCAACAACCGCTGGTGTTGGTGGTTTCCGCATTTTATGGCATTACCAATGCCCTCATCGCTTGCGTGCAGGCTGCACGGGAAGGTGCAGGGACAGCAGCAGCCCTGGCCGAGAGCAAGGATTACACGCAAAACCTGCGTGCCCTGAAGACGCAGATACTGGAAGCAAATATCAGCGATGCCACTAGCCGGGTGCGTGTAGAAAAAGCACTGTCAGCGCGCCTCGACCAGCTCGACCGTTATCTCACTGGCATACACTGCATAGGCGATGTACCCACCTTCGTCAATGATGCCATTCTCAGTTATGGTGAGCGTCTGTCCAGTCTGTTGCTGACTGAAGTCTTGCTCTGCCATGGCATACGGGCACGCGAGGCCTTGCCAGAAGATATAGGCCTGGTCACTGATGGCGTGTTTGGCAACGCTGCCTGCGATTTTGATGCCAGTGCCCCTGCTGTCTCGAGAGCATTACAAGGCAATGAAGTCATCGTCGTGCCGGGCTTTTATGGGGTAGACCGGGATGGCAAGGCCACTTTGTTTGGCCGTGGCGGTTCTGATTATTCGGCAGCTTCCATCGCCTGTTGTATAGGCGCAGAATCACTGGATGTGTGGAAGGATGTTGATGGTTTCCTCAGTGCCGACCCTGGCACGGTAAGCGCGCCGCATACGATTGCACAATTGAATTATCTGGAAGCGGCAGAGCTGTCTTATTTCGGCGCCAAGATCTTGCACCCACGCACAGTAGAGCCTTTGTTTGACCAGAATATCCCCATCCGTATTTTGAACATTACCCGCCCAGAGCGTGGTCTCTTGCCCTATACCGTCATCAATGCACAACGCAAAGTGACGCGTGATGTGGTGAAAAGTGTTACCTCAACCGAAGACGTGGCGATCCTGAAACTGCACGGCCCTGGTGTAGGCTTCAAACCCGGCATCCTGGCGCAAGTGACCAATACCCTGGATGCAAACGGCATCAATATCAAGAGCGTGCTGACTGCGCAGACTGCCATCAATATCCTGGTGTCCCGCGATCATCTCGATGCTGGCTATGCTGCACTGGTAGAGCATCATCTGGCCGGTGTGGTGGAAGTATCACGTAATGCGGACGTAGCTATTGTCGCCGTGGTTGGCGACGGTGTGCTGGAAGCGTCGGATGTAGGTGGAGCGATTGCCAGCCGTGCCTTGTCGGCGGCAATTGCGGCTGGCGTGCACGTCTGTCTGGCAGCTGCGGGTGCCAGCGAGGTGGCGGCTTATATGCTGGTGCAGCAAGAGGACAGGAAACTGGCGTTGCAGGCGATACATGCGGAGTTTTTTGGGGGGTGATGGATTGGGTGCTTGCGGCTTTTGTTGCGATAACTTTAAGTTTTGACGCTATCGGCCAAAAAGATAGTAGTGGTGACCAACGAAAGCCGCTGGAGCGCCAGCCCGGTAGCCTCCAGCCTGCGCTGGAGCGACGAAGCAGGGGCTAGTCGCTTTGCATAGGCTTTGAGCCTTTGTTCTCAAAACGAGGATGGTTCTGGTATTACTCAAACTCTCAAATTCGTTGCTCCTGCGCAGGCTGGAGCCCAGCGGCGTTTGTCACTAACGAATGCACATGCTTAAAAGACGCGGCTTATAACATCCCCCTCAAAAGCTTTGTCAGCACCAGCCTCTACGCTGTTCCAGCTCACTCTTCTCAAAAAATTTACTAGACGACTGGTCTAATTTAATCTAGAATGCACGCTATGAATACTCCGCGCACCGATGTCAGGCAACATATCCTCGATACAGCCAAGCCTATTATCTTGGGCAAGGGCTTTTCCGTGGTCGGCCTGAACGAGGTGTTGAAGGCAGCAGCAGTGCCCAAGGGTTCGTTTTATCATTATTTCAAATCCAAGGAATTGTTTGGCGAAGCCTTGCTGGATGATTACTTTGCCGGCTACTTGGCAGCAGTTGATAGTGTATTGAAAAACACCGATATACCAGCAGCCAAACGCCTGATGCGTTACTGGCAAGGGTGGTTACCGGAACGCCCGGGTGAAAGCGTGCAATGCCAGTGCCTGGCGGCCAAACTGGGTGGTGAAGTATCAGACTTGTCTGAAGCCATGCGCCTGGCCTTGCAACATGGCACGGACAGTATTATTGCCAGACTGGCAGATTGCATGCGCGAAGGTATCACTGACGGTTCACTGCCCGCTGATCTGGATGCAGACCATTGTGCACTGACCCTGTACCAGATGTGGCTGGGTGCAACCCTGCTGACCAAGATGCGGCGTGACATGAGTGCGCTGGAGAGTGCCATGTTGGCAACCCGCAAGATGCTCAAGCTGTAAAGTCCTGAACCTGATACTCCAAGCGAATTCCCTTTAGTGAACATTTTACAAAGCATATATTGTTATAATTTTTTTCTAGACGACCAGTCTAATTTTTATCTTGAAGTACCCTGGGTTGGCTACACATAGAGTTCTGGATTTGCTTACCCAATAAGTTTTGCCATAAGTTTGCCCACAAGTTTTTTTGCTGCCCCAACATGCCCCAATAAAGGAATTAAGAATGTTATTCAATCCTCTGCAAACCGGTTCTGTATCCCTCGCCAACCGCATCCTGATGGCACCACTGACACGTGCACGTGCTGATGCAGGTCACATGCCTAACGCCCTGATGGCGGAATACTATAGCCAGCGTGCCACAGCTGGCCTGATCGTGACTGAGTGCACGATGGTGGCTGAAAATACATCCGCTTTTTATGCGGAACCAGGCATTTACAATGCTGAACAAATCACCGCATGGAAAGTCGTGACCGATGCTGTACACGCCAAAGGCGGCAAGATTTTCATGCAGATCTGGCACGCTGGCCGTGCTGCTGTTCCAGCCTTTAACAATGGTGTAGAAAACGTAGGCCCAAGTGCCGTCGCGATTGATAGCGAAGTGCATACACCGGACGGTAAAGTGCCGAATGCAGTTCCACGCGAATTGCGCCTGGATGAAATCCCTGCCCTGGTTGCTGCGTATGCGCAAGGTGCAAAAAATGCGATTGCTGCTGGCTTTGATGGTGTAGAAGTGCATGGTGCCAATGGCTATTTGATAGACCAGTTCCTGCGCGATAGTGCCAACACGCGCACTGACAGCTATGGTGGTTCCATAGAAAACCGCGCACGCTTTTTGTTTGAAGTATTGACTGCAGTCAGTGCTGCAATTGGCTCTGATAAAGTCGGCCTGCGCCTGTCACCGATCAACAGCTATAACAGCATGAAAGACAGCGATCCGCTGGCCCTGATTTCATATTTGACGACACGTCTGAATGAATTCAAGCTGGCGTATTTGCACCTGATGCGCTCGGACTTCTTCCAGGCACAAACTGGTGATGTATTGACGATTGCACGTGCAAACTACAAAGGCGTCTTGATTGGCAATATGGGCTACAACGCTGACGAAGCCGCGCAAGCCATCAGTAATTCCACACTGGATGCAGTCGCATTTGGTACCAGCTTCCTGGCCAACCCTGATTTGCCCGCACGTATCAAACAAGGTGCGGCTTTGAATGCACCTGATGCGGCGACCTTCTATACACCGGGCGCAAAAGGCTATACTGACTACCCTAGCCTGCAAGCTGCATAATACGTGATACGTGATGCATGCAAAACACCGCATGTGATTCTGTGAAAAAGGTCAACCAGTTTTGGTTGGCCTTTTTTATTTAAATTGCCTGCAAAAATCGAGGTGAAACAATTTGTAAGACATTTCCTTAAGTCATCATCTGGTAACTCTCAGCCCTTACATTCCTGCCAACGCCATCATGATGGCAGCGAAGCATATCTGGCCAATTGTATTGGCCTCATTTTTGTAATGCATATTGAGGAATAACTTGATGAGACATTTATCCAGACACGCTGCGCACTTGCTGTGCGCGGTATTTGCAGGCATGAGCCTGAGCGCCTGTGGCGGCAATAGCGGTGAGCCTGTAGATTTCCAAAACCCTGGCTTGTCCTGGCCACCACTGCCCACGGTAACCGGCCACCGTGGCGCATCGGCACTGCGCCCTGAACATACGCTGGCTTCGTATCAAAAAGCGATAGATGACGGTGCTGATATTGTTGAGCCCGACCTCGTAGCCACCAAGGATGGCGTGTTAGTAGCACGTCATGAAAATGAAATTTCTGGCACGACCAATGTATCGACACTACCGCAATTTGCTGCCCGCAAAGCCACCAAGACCATCGATGGTATCCCTGTCACTGGCTGGTTCACTGAAGATTTTACGCTGACAGAATTGAAGACCATACGCGCCAAGGAACGCATCCCGGCGAACCGCCCTGCCAACACGGCTTATGATGGTCAGTTTGAAATACCAACGCTGCAAGAAGTCATCGACCTGGTCAAGCAACAGGCAAAAGAAAAGAACCGTGTCATCGGCATTTATCCTGAAACCAAGCATCCAACTTATTTTAAATCCATAGGCCTGCCTTTGGAAAAACGCCTGGTCGATGCGCTGGTGGCGAATGGCTACAAGGGTAAGAATGCTGCGGTCTTCATCCAGTCTTTTGAAGTGGCGAACCTGAAAGAACTCCGTGGCATGACAGATATGCGCTTGGTGCAACTGGTCGATAATCCATTGAATCCACCTGTCAATGGCGTACCACGCAATGCCCCGTATGACTTTATTGCCGCTGGCAGCAACCGTACTTATGCTGACCTGGTCACTCCGGCAGGCTTGAAAGAAATCGCGCAATATGCAGATGCCGTATCACCATACAAGGAAGTCATCATCCCGCGTGATGCCAAGAATGAACTGGGCGCAACCACCAGCTTTGTCGCTGACGCCCACGCTGCCGGTTTGAAAGTCCACACCTGGACACTACGCCCTGAAAATCCTTTCCTGCCACCTAGCATGCGTTTGGGTGACGTCAATTCGCTGACACAGCGCGGTGATTCTATTGCAGAAATCACAGCCTACCTGAAAGCGGGTATCGATGGTTTCTTTACCGACGATCCCTCCGTTGGCCGTGCTGCTGTGACGGCATTCAAGAAGTAAACTTCTCTACAGTATTAATGCAAATGCCTGGATCTTGGTCCAGGCATTTTTTTTGCGTATTTTTTTCTTACCCCTGTTTCAAACGATGGGCGAAGAAAGCCAGTATCTCATTCCGTGCAGCGATGGTTGGCTGTCCCGTCTCATCTATCAGGTGCGCCGTCACCACGCTATGCGGTGTGGTGACGTAACGTTTAAAAAAGGGCGCAGTATCCTGATTGGCGGCGCTGTCTGGCAGCACCCTGCTGATGAAGCGCTCGCCCAAAGCTTCTGAAAATGCCGCGAAGCGCTGGGCACGGCAAAATGCGTCGCCTGCAAAACGGTAAGCCATGACCGTCAGGTCTTCTGCTTCCAGACGCTGGCGCACGGCTTGCAAGTCGGCGTCGTCTATGCCTGTGCCTGCCGGATCATCCATAGGCAAGGATGGCTGCGATACTACTGGCGCAAGTACTGCTGGTTCCAGCATCATCGACAAGGCAAAATTACCGGTAAAGCACATGCCTATCGCCCCTACGCCGGGGCCACCAGATTCTTCATGCGCCAGCCTGGCCAACGCCCTCAGCCATAGCGTGACAGGACTGGAACCTTTGCCTGCAAAGGCACGGAACTCTGCACTGACGCAGGCTTTCTGGAACACGGCAGCACCTTCTTCTGCGGACACGACTACACCATCCCGCCCAAACAAGGAAGGCATATACACCGTAAAACCCGCATCACGCACCCAGCGCGCAAAGCGTGCCACATGCGGGCTGATGCCCGGCATCTCTGTCATGACGATAACGGCGGGCCCTGTGCCAGTGATATAAACACGTTTGCTGACTTCATTGAGCATGATCTCGCGTGCGCTGAAGTCGCTGAGTGCATCGTCGGCGTGCATGTCATGTTTAACAGCAGATGTGATTTCCCTTATAGGTATATGCGTAGATCCTGTGCTGGGCATGGTGACTCCTGATTTATCTGGAGCTTGCAGTGTAGGTCTGAGTCAGATGCAGGAATAGCGGCGGTTCAGCCAGAATCAGGGTGGAATTGGCCATTTGCAAACGGCATGTAGAATACAAGGTAACAACCCCATCGCAGTTTCGATCATAATTTAGCGGAGCACAAACCCATGCTGATCTGGTGCAGGCTGCAATACTTCTTCCCTACCGCATTGAAACTGCTGTTGCTGTGCAGCTTGGCATCGCAGGCACAAGCCGCTGATACACTCAAAGTTGGCTCCAAGCGCTTTACAGAATCCTATGTGCTGGGCGAGATTCTGACGCAGACTGCCGCTGTTCATAGTCCTGCATTGCACCAGCAAGGGCTGGGCAATACTGCCATCGTCTTCAATGCATTAAAGAATGGCAGCATCGATGTTTACCCGGAATACATGGGCACCATCAATACCGAGATACTGAAACATGAGAATGCCATCAGCATGCAGGAGATACAGGCTGAACTGGCTAAACAAGGCTTGGGAGTAGCTGTGCCTCTGGGTTTTAATAATACCTATGCACTGGCGATGCGGCCTGATGCTGCAGATGTTAAATCACTGTCTGATCTGGCGGCAAAACCTGAATTACGTTTTGGCCTATCCCATGAATTCCTGGGGCGTGCCGATGGCTGGCCGGGCCTGGTCAAACGCTATCACCTGCCGCAACAAGCCAGCGGGCTGGATCATGGCATCGCTTATGAAGCGCTGGCTGCCAAACAAGTGGATGTCATCGATATTTATTCCACCGATGCCAAGATCAAACAACTGGGCTTGCGCGTGCTGGCGGATGATGCAAATTATTTCCCGCGTTATGACGCAGTCTTGCTGTACCGGCTGGATGTGCCAGCGCGCTTCCCACAAGCCTGGGCAGCCATACAGAAACTGGAAGGAAAAATAGACAATGCACAAATGATAGCGATGAATGCGGCGGTAGAAATTGATGGGCTGAGCTTTGCCCAGGCGGCGCAGCAATTTACGAAAAAGTCACCTGCAAGTGTCGAACGTGCCAGTTTCACGTCGAAATTGTTTGGTGCAGATTTTTTGAAACTGACCTGGCAGCATCTGTCTTTGGTATTGCTGTCGGTTGCCCTGGCTTGCCTGATCGGCATACCACTGGGCATCATCGCCGCCGTTTCCCCACGTTTGCGTGAAGTCGTCATGGCGACTGTCGGCATTTTGCAAACTATACCCTCGCTGGCCTTACTTGCGATGCTGATTCCTCTGCTGGGCAGGATAGGTTTTGTCCCCGCCCTGATCACTCTGTCGCTGTATGCCTTGCTGCCCATTGTTCGCAATACCTGTGTAGGCCTGGTGCAGGTACCAACCGGATTACGTCTGGCAGCACAAGCTCTCGGTCTGTCATCGCGAGACCGCTTGCTGAATATAGACTTGCCTCTGGCGCTGCCCATGACCTTGGCTGGCGTTAAAACTGCCGCAGTTATGAGTGTAGGCACGGCAACCATAGCCGCCTTCATTGGTGCCGGTGGCTACGGTGAACGCATCACCATAGGCCTGGCCTTGAATGACAACCAAATGTTGCTGGCAGGTGCCATACCTGCTGCGGTATTGGCTTTGTTGACGCAATGGGGGTTTGATTTGTTGGAGAAGGTGGTGATTAGAAGAAGGGATTGATCAAAATACTGCGCGAGGTAAATCCTGTAGGTTGGGTCGGGCCTCGCCAGGCTACGGTTTACCAGCCCAACACTCGGCATTACAACAACGTATACGTCATTTAAAGCACAGTGTTGGGCTGATATCCCGTAGCCCAACCTACAATCCATAATGCACGTACGGCCATTCTCTCAGCATAGTTACTAAACATTAGGCGAATCATATTATCCCAATCGCCTTGTGTACACAAAAGAACAATGCCTACCAGAAAGCAGCCCCCTTTGGTAATATGCATCCGGTTCGATCTTCCTGATCAATCCTGAAAACCTGATTTCCCTGCTGCAATAACCTGCCCGGAAAAGTTCTTTTGATTTCGCCCACACACCACGTCGCAGCATCACCACCAGCCTGGCGCTTTGCGAGGATGGCAGCGCTTGGGGTGTTGTGCATGGCGTTTTGCTCTGTCAAAGTTCATGCCGCCACACCACAATCCGACAGTACGCTGCAAGTCTTGCACTGGTGGACTTCTGCCAGCGAACGCAAGGCGGCTAGCCTACTGGCGGCACGCATGGCGGATGAAGGCATTACCTGGCGCGATGCAGGCATACCCGGTGGTGCTGGCATAGGTGCGGGCAAGGTCTTGAAGAGCCGCGTGCTGGCGAATGACGCGCCCGAGGTCACGCAAATCATTGGCGTATCTATACGCGAATGGGCCGACCTCGGTTTTTTATTGGAGCTGGACAAGGTTGCAGCGGCCAATAAATGGAATACCAGTTTCTTCCCGACCATACAAAACCTGATACAGCACCGCAAGCATGTGGTGGCTGCGCCGTTGGGCATACACCGCATCAACACCCTGTTTTATAACAAAAAAATATTCAGCACGCTGAAGTTGTCACCACCAGAAAACTGGGATGAGCTGGTCGCCGTTTCAGCCAGGCTGAAAGCCGCAGGCCTGATACCACTGGCACAAAGCAGTGAACCCTGGCAAGTCGCCACCCTGTTTGAAAATCTGATACTGGCCGAAGGTGGGCCAGAATACCACCGCGAATTATTCGTTAAGCAAAATGCTCAGGCTGTCATGGACAAGCGCTTCAGCCATGCGCTGGAACGCTTGCGCCAGATGAAAAGCTGGATGAATAATCCTGTCGATGAACGGCCCTGGACAGAAGTAGTAAAACAATTTTCCAGAAACGAAGCTGCGATGATGATCAGCGGCGACTGGGTAAAGGGTGAGCTCAATGATGGCGGTTTTGCCACTGATGAAGCTTTCTCTTGTACGGCCATGCCGGGTACAGGCAAATATCATTTGTATAGCGTCGATACTTTTTCGATGTTCACCAATGATTATTCGCGCATCGCCGCACAAGAAAAACTCGCCCGCCTGGTCGCCACGCCAGCCGTGCAGGCTGACTACAATGCGGTCAAGGGTTCGGTATCGGTAAGGCGTGATGCAGACCCAGCGCGCATGGATAGCTGCGCCCGCGCCTCATGGACCACCTTTGCCCAGGGGGCAACCACGCAAGCCCCCAGCCTGGTGCACCGCATGGCTACGGATGAAACCAGCAAAGATGCCATCATTGCTGTGATACATAGATACTTTATCGACGCCACGGTGACACCTACCGACACCCAGGCCAGGCTGGTGGCGATGTACAAAACATTTGGCAATAATAAAAAACAAACTCCATAAGATGTGAGGCAGACAAAGATGACGCGCAAAATACTGATAGTCGACGATGACCAGAAAACCCGGGTGCTACTGAAAACCTATCTGGAAAAAAATCAGTATGAAGTCATCCTCTCGCACAATGGCGAGAGCTTTGTGGCTGAATTCAATAGCCAGATGAACCAGTTGTCGCTGGTGATACTCGATGTAATGTTGCCCGATACCGATGGCTTTGCCCTATGCAAGGTAGTGCGGCAAAAATCAAATATCCCCATCATCATGCTGACTGCCAGTTCCGACGACACTGACCGCATCGTCGGGCTGGAACTGGGTGCAGATGACTACATCGCCAAACCCTATAACCCTCGTGAACTGCTGGCGCGCATCAAAGCGATCTTGCGCCGTACCGCAACTGCCGATGTCGCGGCAGCACCGCGCTATTACCGCTTCCTGGGTTTCACGTTGGACCTGGTCGAGCGCAAGGTCACCGACAATGCCGGTGAACTGGTGGCGCTGACCGGGCTGGATTATCAATTGCTGAAGTATTTTGTCGAGCACCCTGGCGATGTTCTCGACCGCAATGTCCTGTCTGAAGAAACCCGTGGCCGCGATGCAGGCCCGCTGGACCGTTCACTCGATGTACAGATCAGCCGCCTGCGCCTGCTGCTCAAGGATGACAGCAAGCAGCCAACCCTGATCAAGACCGTACGCGGTGCGGGCTATGTATTCTCTGCTGACGTGAGCGTGGCCAGTGCCTGAATCTGCCATCATGCTGAGGCGATGGTTGCCACAATCGCTGCTGGGGCGCTTGTCGCTGGTCATGGTCTGCGGTGTACTGCTGACGCAACTGGTGGGCAGTGCTATCTGGACTACGCAGCAACGCGCCAAGGCCGAGGTAGAAGCGACCACGGCAGCGCAATACCTGGCGCATAGTGCATCTAGCGCCATACGTTTCTTCCACAGCCTGCCGCCGAATTACCGCACCGTGCTGATACAGCAATTCCGCGAAATGGGTGGTACGCGCTTTTTTGTGCAGGCGAATAATGCCTATGTACCCATCACAGAAATAGAATCGCAGACACTGGCGCATACTGTGCTGGGCAAGGTCGGCTACACTCTCAAAACTGACTTGCCGCAATATCCTGAATTCAAAATCGCCTTTGCCTGGCCTGACCAACTCACCACATCTGTCGAAGGCACCCGCATCACCGATTTGCCCGAAAGCTGGGTGCAGCATATCTTGCTGATCAAGCCAGAACCTGCTCCCGTGCTGGTGATACAGACCGAGCTGGAACCGGGCAACTGGTTATACCTGGCTGCTCTCATGCCCAATCCTTATTTCTTGAAGGGCAATGACCCCTTGTCTTTTGACCGCCTGGTCTTGCAGGGCCTGTCACTGGCGGCGGTATTGCTGCTCTCCATCATGGTGGTACGCTGGATCACCCGCCCACTGGCGGCCTTGTCAGATGCTGCAGCCGCCTTTGGCAAGGGTGAGCATGTGCCGGAGTTGCCTGAGACCGGCAGCAAGGAATTCATCAATACCGCCCGCGCCTTCAGTGCCATGCGCCAGCGCATACAAAGTTATATCGAAGACCGCGAGCGCCTGTTCATTTCCATCTCACACGATCTGCGCACGCCCATCACACGCCTCAAACTGCGTTCAGAATTACTTGATGATGATGTCTTGCGCGGTGAATTTGAAGAAGACCTGGATGACCTCGACATGATGGTCAAAGGCGCTCTGCAATGCGTGAAAGACAGCGATATCCATGAAAACCCGACCGAAGTCAGGCTGGATCCGCTGATACGCCGTCTGGTGCGCAGCGCCCATCTGGCCAAACACAATGTGGAGTTTGTTGATGCTGGCGTGACCGTATATGGCAAACCACTGGCATTGAAACGCGCAATAGGCAATCTGCTCGACAATGCCCTGTACTATGGCGAACGCGCTGAAATCGGCGTGCGCGCTGCTGCAGATACCGTCATCATAGAAGTACGTGACCACGGCCCGGGCGTACCGGAGGATGCACTGCCGAGCCTGTTTGATCCCTATGTACGTCTGGTGCATGGCCGCAGCCAGAATGAAAGCGGCATGGGACTGGGACTGGGCATAGCCCGCAGCGTCATCGAAGCCCATGGCGGCACGCTGGTGCTGGAAAATCATACTGAAGGCGGCCTGAAGGCCATCATCACCCTGCCCGGCGAGGGCAATGCCTGACCTGGAATATCACTCGCATTTCAAAATCTCTTACCAGCTTAAGCTTGTCGTTTGAGGACAAGCTGGCCTCCCTCTGCGCGAATCGCAACACCTGAATCTGGACTTTTGTAAAGTTTTGTAAGGAATTCTTAAGTTAAGTTTTACCAGCTTAGGAATTCGCATGTCCGCAAATCATCCACACCCTAGCGAACAGCAATGTCTGCACAAAAACCGGGTAAGGATTTGTAAGCTGTTCACCTGACCAGTTTACACAAAGCTCCAATAAATCAATCACTTATAAAAAGACGTACTAAACAGATATGCAAGTGGCATTACATTCATCGCGTTGCTAGTATCGGTTTCAAGTAATTCATTTATATCGATTTTCTGAGCCTGACAAATATTCTTAACAGGATTTCTCTTGAACCGCATCCCCCACATCGCCATGTTATGCGCCACCGCCATGATGAGCACTGCCAATGCTGGCACGCTCGTCCTGGAAAGCTGGCGTGTGGATGACAAGGCCTTGTGGGAAACAGTACTGATACCAGCATTTGCCAAACGCCACCCCAACATAGATATACGCTTTGCGCCCACCACACCGACAGAATACGACAGCAGCTTGCAAGCACATTTTGCCAATGGCACAGCCGGTGACCTGGTAGCTTGCCGGCCGTTTGATGTGTCGCAATCTTTGTACAACAAAGGTTATCTGGAAAAGCTCGATGGCAAACCGGGCATGGAACATTTTGAAGCAACCGCCCTGCTGGCCTGGCAGACCGATGATGCGAAAACGACTTTTTGCATACCAGTGGCATCTGTCATTCACGGCTTCTTGTACAACAAAAAAATCTTCAAGAAACTCAACCTGCAGGCCCCAAAAACCCAGACAGAATTCTTGACCGTGCTGGATGCAGTGAAAAAGAATGGCGGCTACGTACCACTCGCCTTGGGCACGGCAGAAAAATGGGAAGCCACACAAACCCTATTTACCAGCATAGGCCCCAACTACTGGCATGGTGAAACTGGCCGCAAGGCACTCATTGCAGGCAAGGCAAAATTTACTGATGCGCAGTATGTAGCAGCCTTTGATTATGCCGCCAGGCTGGGCTCGTATTTGCCAAGCACAGCCAGCACTCAAACTTACAGTGACAGCCAGCATCAATTCGCCTCTGGCAAGGCGGCAGTTTATCCAGTCGGCTCCTGGGATATCTCTTATTTCAATCAGGTGCAGGGCCTGGACTTTGGCGTATTTGCACCACCCGTGCGTACAACTGGTGACAAGTGCTACATCCTTGATCACATGGACATAGGTATAGGCATCAATAAAAAATCCCGCAATAAAGAAGATGCTTACAAGTTTCTCGAATGGCTGGGCTCGCAAGAATTTGCCGACTTATACACCAACCGCGTCACCGGATTTTTTTCACTCTCAAATCACTTGATCGCTGTGCGTGACCCCATAGGCAAGCAGATGATGGAATGGCGCACGGCATGTGAATCGAGCATACGCGTCAATGCGCAGATATTGAACCGTGGTCAGCCGAGTATGGAACAGGAATTATGGAATGTGAATGCCGATCTATTGAATGGCACGGTCACAGGCAAGGAAGCCGCGGCAAGAATACAAAACAGTGTTGCAAGTGCAAATAAGTTCAAGCGTTAAGATCATACCTCCCCCAAGTCGTATGATTGATTTGCCGACGCCCAGTGCGGCGTCGGCTTTTTTTAGCACTTGATGCAAGCGAAGATTAGAAAAATAAACAGAATAGAAAAGATTATTTTTACCTTGCTTACAGTGTGAATAACGAGGTCAAAATTGCAGCGCCAAAAGAAGAAGATGTGATACCAACGAGTAAAACCAACTAAAGGAGATTTGCATGAACACCCCCGTATTCAAGAAGAAGCTGTTACCGCAACTGATTGCCTTGATCGTCAGCACCACCGCGTTTAATATCGTCTATGCTGCCGATGAAACACCAGAAGCTGCACCAGGATCACAAGTAGTAGAAGTGCGCGGCATACGCGACACGCTGAAAAAAAACCTGGCTGGCAAACGCGACTCGCAAAACATTGTTGACACAGTCAATTCAGAAGACCTCGGCAAATTCCCGGACAAGAACGTTGCTGATTCGCTACAGCGTGTGCCCGGTATTTCTGTTGACCGCACCTGGGGTGAAGGTCGCGACATTTTCGTGCGCGGTACCGATAAAAGCCTGAACATGACGCAGTTGAACGGTCAGTCAGTAGCATCTGCCTACTGGTGGAAAAATGATTCACAAAGCCGTGGTTTTAACTATGACATTCTGCCTTCTGAACTGGTGGGCAGTCTTGATGTTTACAAGAGCCCGTCGGCTGATCTGGATGAAGGCAGTATCGGTGGACTGGTGAATGTCAAAACCCGCAAGCCACTGCAATTCAAGGCACCTTTGACAGCACAATTCTCACTGGAAGCAACTTATTCTGACTTGCCAAAAAAAACCGACCCGCAAATCTCTGGTCTCGTGAACTGGAAGAATGATGAAAACACTTTGGGTGTCTTGCTGTCCCTGAGCAAACAAAAACGCACCATGCGCCGTGATGGCCTGGAGAATTTTACTGACTCCACCAAATACACCATCGTTGATCAAAACAATGTCGCAACGCCAAACGCCTACGCATCATGGGGCGGTGGTTCCGCGATTTTCCGCCAGGACCGCGAGCGCACGACTGGCAATGTCACCTTGCAAATCAAGCCTAACCGTGACAGCGACATCTCCCTGAATTACATCAATTCAGACATGAACATGGACAATAATAACCAGAACTACCTGTGGCAGATAGGTGGCCTGGCAGATGGCAATAATGTTATCCGCATCACCAATCCACGTTTCATCACAACCTCTGACGGCACCAAGGCAGTGGTTGGCGGCACAGTCGGCCCGACGACTGGCGTCTCGTTTGAGCCTATCTACCGCGAAGCCTATATCAAGTCCAAGATCCTCGATCTGGAAGGCAACTACGAAGGCGATGGCTGGAAACTGCATGGCCAGTTAGGTTCCACATCGGCCGAAGGCGGCAGCAAGCATGACCGCAACTTCTGGTTCACTGGCAATACCCGCGCCACCGTGAATATCGCGCCAGATACTTATGAAGTGTCTTACCTGGACATGAGCCCGCTGGACCCGACCAAGCTCACGCTGCAAAATGCACGTGACTGGGTACGCAAGATGGAAAGCAAAGAGAATTATGTACAGGGCGACCTGACATGGGATCTGACAGGATCTTTCATCAAGGACATCAAGCTGGGCTTGAAATACCGTGACAACACCGTGCAAAATCACCGCACCATAGGCACGGTAGGCCCAGGCAGCACCGGCTGGCAATCTTTCAGCCTGGCTGATCTGTCCACTGGCCCATCCCCACTGTTGAGCCAGGCTGCTGCGACCTCTGGCTCATTGACCCAATATGCATGGGTCAATGATGCTCTGGCCGCCAGCAAGGGCTTTGCCATGTACGACAAAGGCATGGTCTATAACGAAGCCAAGGGCGAGTACTACAAGATACAAGAGAAGATTACTGCAGCCTATGTCAAGGCTGATTATGCCATCGACAAATGGCGTGGTGACTTTGGTGTGCGTCTGGTCAAGACTGAGCAGACATCTGAAGCCTATCAAGACCTGACCGGCAAGGGCAACTATGTCATCGGCAGCACGACACGTACTTATAACGATGTCTTGCCCAGTGTGAACGTGGTGTATGACTTGCGCAAAGACCTGATACTGCGTGGTGCAGTAGCCCGTGTGATGGCACGCAACACCTATAGCGACCTCAGCGCCAGTACTGAAGTCAGCGGCACCACTAATGCCGCTACTGCCGGTAACCCTTTGCTGAAACCCTACCATGCTGACCAGGCCGAGATAGGTGCAGAATGGTATTTTTCTGATGCATCATTGTTGTCTGCCACACTGTTCACCAAACGTCTGGATACCTTCATCTACACCTCGACAGCACAAGAAAATGTTGGTGGTGTAACGCGCCCGGTAACACGTCCGCACAATGCCGACAATGGCGCGGTCATCAATGGTCTGGAACTGCAATGGCAACAGGCTTTTGGTAATGGTTTTGGTGCCATCGTGAACTACACCTTCACAGATGCCAAGGCAGGCTCCATCGCCGGTGGACAAAAATTGAATGTCATCGGCAACTCACGCAATCAGTTGAATGCCAGCGGCTATTATGAAAAGAATGGCATCAGCTTCCGCCTGTCGTATAACTACCGTTCCAAATCCTACGGTGGCCTGGATGAAGGTGGCCAGGATGTCACCAGCGCCTATGGTCAGTGGGATGCCACGGCCAACTGGGACATCACACCAAAGATCAGCCTGTTTGCCACTGCCGTTAACCTGACCAATTCTGTGATACGCACCAACACCACAGATGGTCTGCCAGTTGGCGTATATGAAAACGGCGCACGTTACAGCCTAGGTGTCAGGGCCAAGTTCTGATCTGCTTTCATCCGCACGACGATGACCTGAAGTGATTCAGGTCACCATGCAAAGAGCGCCAGAAGAGCCTCCCCATATAAGCAGCGGGGGAGGCTTTTTTTGCACAAGCGGAAAGTACTTGTGACCGCTCATGACCATTTTAAATATGTCTGGAACACCTCATGAACAACAATGATCAAGCAAGAGGATCAACAAAGGACGTGGTCGTCGCCATGTTCTTTATCAGCCTCTTGTTTTTTATCCTGGGCTTTGCCACCTGGCTCAATGGCTCGCTGATTCCGTTTTTAAAAATAGTCTGCGACCTCAATAACTTCCAGGCACTGTGGGTGACGTTTGCGTTTTACATCGCCTACACCGTCATGGCCCTGCCATCAGCCGCCATACTCAGCCGTACTGGCTACAAGAATGGCATGACACTGGGCCTGGGCATCATGGCAGTGGGCGCACTGCTGTTTATCCCCGCCGCAAAGACCAGCTATTACGGTTTCTTTTTGCTGGCCCTGTTCACACTGGCCACCGGCATGACGCTGATGCAAACTGCCATCAACCCCTATATCGTCTGCATAGGTTCACGCGAGAGCGCCGCCATGCGCATCAGCATCATGGGCCTGTTCAACAAGGGTGCGGGCATAGTCGTGCCACTGGTGTTTTCTGCACTGATCTTGTCGGGTATAGAAAAATATTCTGACACGGCACTGGCCGCACTCGATCATGCTGGCCGCCTGGCCTTGCGTTCAGAACTGTCATCGCGCCTGGTCTACCCCTACGCCATCATGGCGGCTGGCTTGCTGGTGGTAATGGTGATTGTGCATTTTTCTTCACTGCCAGAATTGCGGGCAGAAGAAGAAAAGAACCAGCCCGAAGTCACCAGATGGGGCGTACTGCAATACCCGCAACTGGTGCTGGGCGCATTGTCACTGTTCGCCTATGTCGGCGTCGAAGTCATCGCCGGTGACACCATAGGTCTGTATGGCCGCAACCTGGGTGTACACAACTACACCGTGCTGACCTCTTACACCATGAGCTTCATGGTCATAGGCTACATCCTCGGTGCCACCACCATCCCCAAACTGATGACACAAAAAACCGCCCTGATGTTCTCCGCCATCAGCGGCCTGCTGTTCACCGTCGGCGTCGCCACCAGCTCCGCCACGGACACCAACATCTCCCAGGCAATAATCGGCTGGGCAGGTGTGCCAGTAGTACCAAACACCGTCATGTTCCTCGCCATGCTGGGCCTGGCCAATGCACTGGTGTGGCCATCCATCTGGCCGCTGTCCCTGCAAGGCCTTGGCAAATACACCGCAGCAGGTTCCGCCCTGCTTATCATGGGCATCGCCGGCGGCGCACTACTACCCATGCTCTACGGTAAATTCTCCGACACAGGCAACCCCCAAACCGCCTACTGGGTCATGCTGCCTTGTTATCTGATGATTTTCTTTTATGCGGTGAAGGGGCATAAGTTGAGGAGCTGGGGAGCGGGTGCAGGGAGATTGGAAAGGGTGGATCAGGCAGGGTGAGCGTCCATAATACTAAACTCGTATTTATCAACCAAATCAATATTCTCATCCATCCCATAACAAGGATGAAATTTGCTCAAAAAAATTTCTTGTAAGTTCGTAAAATGTCAGCTTAATTTTTTCTAAGTTGGTGAGTGTTAATTCGCTCACCAACCTTTATATTATAGTGATTCAATACCTGTCTCAAATGCAGTTTCATCAACTTGTTTTATGAGTTGAAATACAGAATTTCAAACATTGTTAATCTGAGTTCAATCTCCAAGTTCCACGCTGATACAAATATTTTTTACTTCCACTACCCTCAACAAGCCACCCAGAAGCGCTTTGATGAAACTGATTTACCTGAACGCCATTGACAACGCCATTTTCTCGAAGTAATCGAACACAATTCACAACGGGTAAAACCATGGATGGCCGTGTTGCCCCCTCTATAGGTGGAATTCCCCTTATCAAAAGCACTTTATCATCTAATTCACAACGCACTTTTTCATTGTGTTCATGCCCACATAACATTAATACAGGTCCGTCACAAGCAAGACCAGTGAGTGTACTATTAACTAGTTGAGCAAGACTGCTCCACCCATTATCTTCATGTCTGTGTGCCAATACAATTACGCATTCGTTTGAACGGCGAACATCTAACAAATTTGTTGCAGCTTCGTTTAAAGATTGTCTGATTTCGTCCTCAGACAATCCTGATTGATACCGCTCAATATTATAGCGCTCAACATTAATCTCTAAAAAAATGATCCCCGCGCTCGAAAATCTTGTAGTGATTCGATACCCAGGATTTGGAATCCAACGTATAGAACGCCCAGCTATTTCAGCTTCAAATTTGGCATATGGTTCCCAAGCATAGGACCTAACCCAATGATTTTCTTTATCGATTAATTCTGCGATTGTAAATTCATCTTTACCAACAATATTGGCACCTAAAGCTATTCGACGCGAAAAATCATGATTACCCGGACAAAGAAGAACTCTATCCTTAGGCAATCCTGCTTCAGAACGAACCACAATTTTATTGTTTGACAAAGCGCGAAAGTAAGCTAGCGATAGTTCATATTGCTCTGGTGTTCCTTGATCTGCTATATCACCCGTAATCGCCAAAAAATCTGCGGCTCCCAGCTCGCATTTAGCTCTCTCGTGCCGGAGTGACATCAATGCTCCGACGTCCCATTTTGCACGTCCGAAATGGGGGTCCGTAATGTGTAAGATATCAATTGCCTCATCTGCTTTTTTACGAAACAACAGATCTTGACCTTGCGCCCGAGACAATATTGAATCAAAAATGAAAGCCAAGTCATCTATGTCAATCCCATCAACCGAACGAGCTATCGTCGACCACATCAAAAATTGAGAAGGCGCTCCTGTCCCACTCCCATCTCCCATTACCAGCTTATTTGCTCTTGCAATTGCCTCCTTGGCTCCGAAATGCGCACTTACCAAAATTAAAGGCCATTTTTCAGTCAACAACTTCGAGTCCAATTTTGCAACAGCTTCAAAAGACCACTTCGGCTCATCCAAAACCATGTCGACAATAGCTAATTTCGCTTGCCCGGGGAGACAAGAGACAGATGCCAAAGTTGCCAGGTCTGGACAAAAGTGAATATCAAATGACCACTTTCCTGCTAGCACAGCATTAACAGAATTCAGACATTTCAAATATTTTTCCTGACGACTAGTTTCGTAACTTTCCGTACTGAGTTGATCATCAATAATCAGCACATGAACTTGCTTATTGTCAATTTGAGTCATGATTTCTCCAAAATAATATCCGCAAGTGAAGGAATACGAACCCTTACTTCAAAGTACTGACAATCGTCGTATGGAATTGTCCTTGATTCAACACGCACTCCAAACTCCTCTAAACCACGAACTTTAGGGACATATCGAGAAATCAACTTAGCTTTTTCAACGCCTGTTACTAAAACTAATGTAATTCCTTGACTTACGGTTTCTTTTTGTAGATCGAATCTGATCCACCCCATAGCACTTTCTTTCAATTGACAAAATTCGTAGTCGTGTTTTGGTGGAAATGTCAAGATGCTCTTCCCAGCAATATTTGAAAATATTTCACAGAATAGTGTGGCAATTTGCTGACAAATCGGAAAATATCCACTAACGCCTCGAGGCCATTCACAGGTCGAGGCATGATCTGAAAAAACTATGTCTTTTGTTAAATTCAAACCATTTGCAATTGATTGTTCACTCAGCATCGGGTAGAAGAGGTCATATACTAATGGTGAAGTTCTATCACCGAAACGTACTAGCGTTTCATGAAGTTTATTCCTCGCCTCATCATACGTTTCTTTAATTGCCGACCAAAGATTTGACGTATTTACGGTTATGCTTCGAGCGTCGTCTGATAATTGTCTCGTTCGAATTATCATCATCGGCAAATCAACTCCCAAGCAATCCATCACATAGCTATGATCACACTGCCCAAGTAAACTACCAATGTGATCAATGTAAGAAATTAATTTCTTTGATCCCGAGGAAAGTTTTAATTCCGAAATTAACTTTCCATGAATCGAAGTTTGGCTATGACTATCGGAACGACCAAACGCTTGAGTTAACTTATCCCATGAGTCCCTTGCTGTACCTTTGGAAGGTCTAATAGAATGATAATTTTGAATCAGTGTTAAATTTTCTTTGGAATGAGTACATAATTTTCTAAATTCATCTTGAACTTCCGTCGATTCATCTGAATCAATTGTCAAAGATAACATCGCGATTCTAAGTTCAGTTGCGTCAAGAATTGTAACGTCGGTGAGTTTTGAACAAAGCGGACTCAAAATTGCAAGCTTGCATGTTTTGTTTTGTGAAGAAAAAATTAGTGACGTTAACCCAAGTAATTTCGATTTACGATCTACATTGTCAGCTCCAAATAGTCCTGTACCAAGTTGAATTGAAGCGTCGGCAAGAAGCATTACATAGTCATGTAAGTCAGGCGCAGCAAAATTTCCTCCTGCAAGCACTAAAATTGTCGATAAAAGTTCAACCGCGCACTCACTCCCTTGTAATGCAAGAATTTTATCTGCTACTTTGAGAGGTAATTCTGTATCACCTGTAGCACGAATATATTCCACAAGCCTAGCCGTAAGAGTTGTTGAACTTGCGGGAAAATTTTCAATTTCAATTCTGGAAAAAAGAGGTCTTATTTCAATTATTATTTCAGGTGACAATAGGATCGGACTTAATCCAAATTCTTCCCAAAAATCTGCTACATCTCTTGGAAGCCAGTCTCGACCGATTCGTTCGAGGGGCGTAAGCAAGTCTGAATGAGCTTCATCAACGACTCGCCTTACTCTACCCAGTACTGGCAGAGCAGAACAAACTAAACAATGACTCCCTGTACCCAATGTCGGGACATTCCAGCGCCAAAAAGTTTCAGGGATTACCATGTTTCCAGAAACACTGGTTTTTTGTTGAAATTCAAAATTTAATACAGGTGACGATGAGCGATTAAGTAATCCTATCGCCCTGATATTCTCAAATCCCGCATCATATAACTGTCGCACAACATGCCTTAAAGTTCGGTTCGTTACGAATCCAAAATTCAAAAATACCGCTCGCGGTAATTTTCCTTCTGTTGGCAATGCAAGTTTTTTTGATGCTTCAAATACAAGAGGGGCAAAGCGAATCATTCCTCCTGCGAATCTCGGTAAGAATGAAATCGGTAAAAGTGTTAAATATTCATTTTCGCTAATTAACCTACGCACCCTCCTCTCAACATGATGGGCCAACCGATATGCGAGCTTATCAACAGGAAATACCAACACGACAGGGGACTCTTTACAAATTTCAGCTAGTTGCGTAGATATCCAAGGGATAGCGCCTGATTCACTTGCACCAGACTGTTCGATAGCAAGCTCAGCGTTTAAATCCAAAAGACTGTGTCGGTCACCGTATGACCAGTGACCAAGTTTGATCAAGTTAGTTGATTCAATTTCCGCATACATGTCTTCGTCATATTGAACGGTAATCGACTCATATCCACCTCTGATGGGTTCAACAAATGCAGATTTACCCAGCCGCCTAAAACGTGCAGGTCTTGCTTTACGATCATTACCACTCAATAATGGATCCCATAAAAGCGCAGACAGATGTCGAGGAAGCCCTTCCTTTTGATCAGATTTATAGTAAGGAGCTTGGATACAATCAATTACACCAACAATCGTTGCCTTTGGTGCCCCTCTATATCGTTTTAGCGTAGATCCGGAAACAGATAAACTACCAACCAGCACTTGCGTTCCCGTCTCTTTATTTGGGCGAACAAGCCATTTTTTTGCGTCATGCAATGAAGGTCCGACCAAACTATCTAAAGCATGATCATTTGCATCTGGAAATAGTGCGAGTAATCGTCGAAGTGATCTTCTTACATACCTAGCAGCTTCAGCATCTTGAACAAGAACAGAAAAGTTCAAATAATATGGAAGAATTAAACTCGTCGACACATCCCAAAGTACATCTTCTACTACAACAGGATTTGCCAAATTTTTTTCTCTTAATTCATAAATACGATTCCATAATACTTCTGAATCACATAATCTAAGATGTTCGAGAATATAGGCAAGCCGACTCTCTAGTTCATACTCCCAAGGCATCAATTCAACATTAACCTTATAAATTCCTAATTCAATTTCTTCAAATCGAGTGATAAACTGCATGCAGCATAAGTCTTCCGTTACCAAAAATATGGTTGCTTTGAGAGGAATGTTTTTTAGACGAAATCGAGAATTAATGCCTAAATAATTCTCAATGACCCAAGCAACGTCAACTGCTTGAAAGCGTCCAAGGTCACATAAATAGAGAATCGAATTTGTTTGCTTTGAATCACCAATACCAATAAGCCAACTATGAAACATTGTAGATATCAAGTTCTTTTCAGAAACCCTATTCACCCTAACGACCGTTTCGGAATATTTTTTTGCACTCTGTTTGATATTTACTTGAACTCTATGCAAACCGTCGCCGCTTCGAATATCAATAACACGATTTTTCAGATTCTGAACAACTTGCGACCCAGAGATACGTTCAAACCTTGAAATGATTGAATCCCTTCTGATTGCATTTGAAGAATCATCAGATGTGAACCATTTATCACCCATCTTTGGAATTTCTGCAGAACTAATTCCAACATGAAAAAAGGTGCCATGCACAGGATCAGGCTGAATTTGATAGCCACCTGTAGTGATGGTAGTATCTTCATACCCTGGTGCCCTGGGATGAGATCCAGCTATCCACTCACAACCGGTGACAATTCTTGTGACGTCATTATAATGTCCCAAAAGACGATCAAGATGAACAAGGCCCGTTGAGCTCCCTCGTCGAAGCGCAACCTTCGTATTTGCACGGTCATGGCGGGAAAAAGGACGTCGGAAGAGTTGTGATATCAACTGCCGCAGTGGCTGTTTGGATTTCAAGTCGAGTTCAGCTCCCTTCCAGTCATTTATGTCAGCCAATAATCCTCGCCCCACATCAACGACAAAAACTTCTATTTGATGTTGTTTCTCACTTAACAATAGATGGCCTAATAAAGGAGATGATTTAAGTTCAGCTCTCCTACTTTCAGAAGCTATTTTAGAATCCGTTTGACGTACACGAGCATAAAGCCCGACATATCCCTCAGTAGAATCCCCGTAGCCATGCTCTGCGGCATTTTCAACCAATTCAAGAAGTGTTTGATTTAAGCGCTGTAGTGTAACGTCTCGATATTTTCTTGCCTCAGTTTTAAATTTATAGAGCGCAGCATCAGCCTCTTTAAGTAATTGCGCAACTTGTACTCTAATTTTGGTAGATAGGTCTCTATCTGTACTTTTAGGAAGCGCCCAAGTTGTGGCTGATAAGACTATTGTTGTGCCATAAAGCAACTCCCCTTTTGATCTTTCGATGCATTCTTTAAGAGAAGTTATCTCTTTATGCGCATCCCACCACTGACCAACGTCACCACTTTCATCAGTTGGATCAAATTGAAATCGGATGACAAGGTCTTTGCGACTGGCAAATGCATCGAGAAACCCATGGAGAACTAAATATTTTCGAGTTCTAGATCTTGCATCTGCGTGAAGGTCACTGCTTATCCCGTCTCCTAGATCTATATCTATGTGTCGCCCTGTACTTGAAAACGTCATTAGCTCAGTAGCGATTGATAGCAATGGAAGTGGGGATACCCATTCAGAGCGACTAAAGTCAATTAAAACATGGCTATCTATAAAATGACGATTCTCGTTCTGGAAATTTGGAAGACCTTTGATAATCCAATCGTCATACAATTCCTTGGGGATTGAAGGTCTTACCTCTGCCTCACTTCTTACCATACCGTTGTGCCCCCACTGTTAAAAAACAAAGCAACAAAAAATTGGAATTGAGTAAAACAAATTTAGACTTTTACACAAGCCCTCCTATCTTTGCTCAAATATGTGGCAACGCTTGATACCGAAATTAGATCATAAAATACAGTAACATTACCTTATTTACAATAAATCTTTGCATGCTTTTCAGCTAACGACGAGCAAATATTTTAATTTGCATATTGGAATCAAATTGATGTCTCATACATAAATCAAACGAATCAAAAGCTTTAACCAAAATTCCTTTCCCCTACCCTTGTGATAATGTACCAATTCAGCAATACTTCGCCTACGCCGGATATACTGGTATCCGCCGAATAGCTGTTGGCCGCTATCAATAGAATTGCCTGCCAGCATCCTGCAAGAATTTTGTTTTTTGGAGAACACTATGGGTCTGTGGAATAAGCTCAGCAATGAATTTATCGATATTGTCGAATGGCTGGATGACAGTCCCGATGTGATGGTGCATCGCTTTGAGCGCTATCAGAATGAAATCAAGATGGGCGCCAAGCTGACGGTGCGCGAGGGGCAGATTGCTGTGATGGTCAATGAAGGCCAGATGGGCAAGGGGCAGGTGGCGGATGTGTTCACGCCGGGCATGTATGATCTGTCGACCGAGAACATGCCTTTGCTGAGTACGCTCAAGGGCTGGAAGTATGGCTTTAACAGCCCTTTCAAGGCGGAAGTGTATTTTTTCAAGACCACGCGCTTTACTAACCTGAAGTGGGGCACGGCAGGGCCTGCCACCATGCGCGACCCTGAATTTGGTGTGGTGCGTGTGACTGCCTTTGGTATTTACGGCATACGCATTACCGATGCGAAGGCCATGCTGTCTGAGCTGGTGGGTACCAAGGCTGACTTTACGACAGCGGATATAGAAGAAAACCTGCGCGGCAAGATAGGCATGCGCATCAAGGAAGTAATGCCTGAAATTGGCGTGCCAGTCATCGACCTGGAAGCCAAGGTCACGGTGGTTGGCCAGCGCATACAGGAAAAAATTGCCGGTGATTTTGCGCAATATGGCCTGGAACTGTGCGAAGTGCAGGTGCAGGACATAGGCTTGCCGGAAGAAGTGGAAAAAGCCATGGACCAGCAAGGTGCCATGCGCATGATAGGCAATATGAACCAGTTCGCCCAGTATCAGGGCGCGCAGGCTTTGCGTGATGCAGCGCAAAACCCGGGCATGGCTGGTGCCATGATGGGTGTGGGCGTGGGTGGCATGCTGAGCCAGAGCATGGGCACGATGTTTGGCAATAATCCACAACCGGCGGCCGCGCCTGCTGCTGCGCCTGCTGCTGCACCTGCTGAGGGTGGTGGTGGCATGCCGCCGCCTTTGCCAACGGCGGTATCTTATTTTGTCGCGCAAAACGGCGCACAAACCGGGCCGTTTGATCTGGGTGTATTGCAATCGCACGTGGGCAATGGCAGTTTGACGCGTGACAGCCTGGTATGGCGTCAGGGCATGGCTGCCTGGGGTAAGGCGAGTGAACAGGCTGATTTGTCTGGCTTGTTTGCGGCCATGCCACCACCGCTGCCACCGCAATAAATCATCCTCTGATGTGGCGTCGCGCCTGATGGTTGCGACGCCTTCTATTTTGTTCTGGAATCATCACCTGTGACGACAAAAAACTATCCCTGTAAATCTTGCGGTGCCAAGCTGGAATATGCGCCTGGCCAGCATGCCCTGCAATGCCCGTATTGTGGTGCCAAGAATGATATCCCTGAAGACAAGGAAGCCACGGTCGCGGCAGTGGAAGAGCTGGATTATCAGGCTTATCTGTCAGAACAGGCAGGCAATGAACCCATGCTCGCCAGCCAGCATGTGAAATGCACTGGCTGCGGGGCAGAGTCACAACTGGCGGCCAATCTGGTATCTGACCGCTGCCCGTTTTGTGCGGTGCCGCTGATTGCAGCCAATGCCTATTCTGCACGCAAGATCAGGCCCAAGGCGATCGCGCCATTTGATATCAAGGAATCAGAAGCGCGCAGCAAGTTTGCCAACTGGATTACCGGCCTATGGTTCGCGCCAAACGCGCTGAAACAGGCTTACCGGGCCGAGCGCGGCCTCAAGGGTATCTACACCCCTTACTGGACTTATGATGCCGACAGCGACACGACCTATCAGGGCCAGCGCGGTGTCGATTATACGGTGACAGAAAACTATACTGAAAACGGTGAGACCAAGAGCCGTCAAGTGACGCGAACTAACTGGTACCCAGCAGTGGGCGCAGTGCAGGTGTCGTTTGATGATGTGCTGGTCGTGGGTTCAAAAACCCTGCCAACGTCATATGCAGAAAACCTCGCGCCATGGCGTCTTGAAAAGTTGCAGGGTTATCGCGACGATTATGTTTCAGGCTTCACGGTAGAAGCTTACCAGGTGGGCCTGGAACCTGGTTTTGTCGATGCCCAGGGCAAGATGGAAGGCGAAATCCGCAATGCCATCTGCCGTGATATTGGTGGTGACCATCAGCGCATCATTGCCATGCAGCCGCGCTATTCGAATATCAGCTTCAAACACATCTTGCTGCCTATCTGGCTGTCGTCTTATAAATATGGCGACAAGACTTACCGCTTTCTGGTGAATGGCCAGACTGGCCAGGTACAGGGCGAGCGTCCGTATTCAGCGTGGAAGATTGCTGGGGCGGTGTTGCTGGCAATTGCAGTTGTCGTCGTGATTGCCATGCTCAATCACAAGTAATCAAGGGCTAGACCTCTCAACACGGGGCATGGAGCATACTCTGTGCCCCCCTCTGAGTCTATATGATGAATTTTTAGTCTTTCAGAAATCACCTGCGATTCAAAGCTCAACGCTCCATCAACACATCCATCATGCGCTTGGGATTCGCCAGAAAATCCCGCGTGACCTTGTAGTGCTCGGTTTCTTCATACGCAATCTCGGATATACCGTCTTTACCGCACTGATAAATGCAAGCATCGGGATAAGCCATGAGTATGGGTGAATGGGTAGCGATGATGAATTGGGAATTGTCCTCGATCAGGTCATGGATGCGTGACAGTACGGCGAGTTGTCTTTGTGGCGACAGGGCCGCCTCAGGTTCATCGAGTATATACAAGCCCTGGCCGCCGAAGCGTTCTGTCATTAGCTTCAGGAAGGATTCGCCATGCGATTGCTCGTGCAGCGAGATGCCACCATAGGAGTTGATGATAGGCGGGCCACCTGGCTCTTCATCAAGTCTCTCAATCTCCGTTGCAACATTAAAAAAACTCTCTGCACGCAAAAAGAAGCCATCGCGCGGCTTGCGTATGCCTTTCGCAATGCGTAAGTATTCATCCAGTACAGAATGTGAACGTCGTGTACCGAAGCTGAAGTTCTTTGTACCGCCCTCGGCATTGAAGCCCAGGGAAACAGCTATAGCTTCCAGCAAGGTGGATTTACCAGAGCCATTTTCACCAACAAAGTAGGTGATCTTGGGATGCAGATCGACATACTCGAAGTTTTTTATCGCGGGCAAAGAAAAAGGATAGCGATCAAAAGACTCGACGATATCCCTGCGCAAGCTGACGCGGCTGACATATTGTTTTGAAATCATGCTGTCTCAAGAAATTCAAGAATGTTACCGGATACTGCTATTCAAACTGCTTCTTGAACTCTGCAAACTGCGCACTCAAATCGCTGACTTGCTGCTTCAATTGCGCGACCTCTGCTTCCAGAAAGCTGACTCTATCATTCTTTGAACCACCGGCACTGCCAGCATGACTCACTTCGGCCTGATCCAAACTGGCTTCGTCGCAGGACAGCAGGTGTGCATAGCGCGGTTCCTTGGTGCCTGGCGTCAGGTTCAAACGGGCGACCAGGGGTGGGTATTTGTCCATCAGGTAGTCGAGGCATTTTTCTACATCAGCGACACTGGCAAATTCATGCAAGCGGCCTACGCGGGCGCGGATTTCACCGGCGGTCTGGAAACCGCGCAGCATGAGTATGGTCAGCACGGCCACCTTGGGCTGGTCGAGCATCCATTTGATGCGCATGCGGTGCTCATACTTGGCGACGCGGGCACCGGCCTGGTGGATGGCATTCACCAGTTTTTTGGCGGCCAGCCTGTCTATGGCTTCCAGCACTTCGGATTCGGTCACAGACATGACGGGGTCGCGGCTGGTGAGCTGATTGCAGGCGTTTACAAGAGTATTCAACGACAGTGGATAATTGTCTGGGGTTGCCGCTTCTTTTTCTGCCAGTACGCCGAGGACGCGCACTTCTGTTGCATCCAGAAAGGCCTCATCTTGGGTGGTTCGCGATTCTGGTATGGACGTGTTTTCTGTGTTCATGCAAACCTCTGTTGATTCTCTGTTGACTAACTGTTTTGCCGGCGCATCGCCCTGGGCTGCTGAACTCATGTCATCCATGGGCGAAATGTGTTCCCGCATTATCGCCGAAAAGCAAAGACACAATCATCAATCTTAGCGCAAGATCAAGGGTCAAAGCTCAAGGATCAAACATCTGGCCGGTGACGCCTGAATGCATCACGGATGTTTTCTTTCAATTGTGCGTCTTCCCAGGGCTTGGTCAGGAACTTGAAGATTTCGCCGCGATTCACGCCTTCGGCTATAGGCACCAGGTCGGAATAGCCTGACAAGATGATGCGTATGGTATCTGGATACAGTTCTTTGACTATACGCAAAAACTCTGTCCCTACCATACCGGGCATGCGCTGGTCAGAAATGATGACCTGTACCGGATTGACTGCCAGCAGGTCCAGGCCCTGCTGGCCACTGGTCGCGGTCAGGATACTATAACCCTCACCACGCAACAGGCGCTTGAGTGCAGAGCAGATATTCGGTTCATCATCGACGATCAGCAAAGTCTTGGTGCCATCAGTAACTTCTTTTGGCTGCAACAGGCATTTGCCCTCGCGCAGCATGGTGGCAAATGCATCTGCAGGTACCGGGCGGCTGAAATAATAGCCTTGTATTTCGTCGCAACGCAGCCTGCGTAATAATTGCAATTGTCCTTCGGTTTCTACGCCCTCTGCCACAACACGCAGATTCAGGCTATGTGCCATGGCTATTACTGCGGTGGTGATGGCGGCATCACCAGGGTTATTGGTAACATCAATAATAAAGGCGCGGTCTATTTTGACGAAATCAAACGGAAAACGTTTCAAGTAAGCCAGTGAAGAATAGCCCGTACCGAAATCATCCAGGGATAATTGCATGCCCATGGTTTTGATGGCTTTCAGCGTTTGTGCGGCTTCTTCCGGGTTGCCCATGACGACAGACTCGGTGAGTTCAAATTCGATATGGTGTTGTTCTAGTCCGTGGCTATTGATAGCATCTTGAATGATGTCGAGGATTTTGCCATTCTTGAACTGCACGGCGGACAGGTTGACTGCCACCGGCACAATATCGATTTGTTGCTCGCGCCAGGCGGCCTGCTGCGCGCACACAGCCTTGATTGCCCATTCACCTATCTGCACTATCAAACCTGTGTCTTCTGCCACCGGAATAAAATCACCAGGGTAGATCAGGCCACGTTCTGGATGTTGCCAGCGTATCAGGGCTTCTGCGCTGACTATGTGCCCGCTTAACAGTTCGACACGCGGCTGGAAATACATGACGAACTGGTTATTGCTCAAGGCTGTACGCAGTTCACTTTCCAGCGTCATCTTTGCTGCCAGTGCGGCATTCATCAATGGTGCATAAAACAGATAACGTTCACCCGATGTCTTTGCATTTTTTAGCGCTACTTCGGCATGCTTGTACAAGGTTTCAGTATCCGCGCCATCATCAGGATAAAGTGCCAGACCTGCACTGACAGAAACACGAGCTGGCTGATTGTCCAGCAAAAAATCTTCTGCAAAGGCACTGAAGACATTATGTTCAAGTATGGAAGCAGCATCCCCGCCTTGCGCCAGGTTAGCCAGACCAATCGCAAAGGTATCACCGGCAATGCGGGCGAGGGTATAAGGTTCTTGCAAGGATGCCTGCAGTCGCCCTGCAATCTGTATCAGCAAGTTGTCACCAGCATGGCGGCCGAGAGCGTCATTGAGTTGCGAAAACCGGTTCAGATTCAACAGGATGATGGCTGCCTTGTTAGGTTCCTGCGTGCCAGAATGCATTAACTGTGTCAGTCTGTCATTGAACAAACGGCTATTTGGCAGACCTGTCAGTTTGTCGTAAAACGCCAGGTAGCTGAGTTGCTCTTCCTTATCAATAAATTGCAAGGCGAACGAAAGATCACCCGCCAGTTCATTGAGCAGTTTTATTTCGTCTTCATCGAAAAAATCTATGGTGCTGGCAAACAGCGCCAACACTGCTACAACCCGGTTCTCCGTGATCAGCGGCAAACAGGCCAGGGCGAGATGCCCTTGTGCCAGTAACTCGCCTTTAAAATTTACCAGTGCAGAATCTGTCTGCACATTGTTGCAGATTACCAGCCGCATTTCCCGCACTGCGATATCTGAAGGCAGATTGTGGTCCGGTGCTTTGGCCAAAGCCTTCAAACTGAGCTGTGCTGCCAGATCGGGAGCATTGCTGTATAAAGCGACAACAGGATCACTTCGTTTGTTCGCGTCGGCACTTGCGACCCAGGCCATGCCAAAAGCCCCTTCGTGTACTGCAACCCTGCAGGTTTCCTGAAACAATTCCATGCGGTTGTGGGTACGCACGATGGCAGAGTTAATGCCAGATAGCACGGCATAAATACGGCTGAGCCGGGCTATTTTTTCTTGCTGGGCTTTTTGTTCCGTAATGTCTTGTATGGTATTGAACCATCTGGTCTTGCCGTGTGCGACAACGCCTTGTTCCAGCAGGGGTTCCATCACTTGCTTGAGCTGTACCAGCTGGCCATCGCCGCGCCACACGCGGTATTCGATTTCCACCCGGCTTCCTAGCCTGCCAGCCTGTATGCAAGTATTGCGGAATTTACTTTGGTCATCCAAATGCACGATATTCAACCAGAGTCGGGTATCGGGTGGCATGCCAGTGTTGTCGACACCGATGAGTATGGGTAGTGTATCTGACCATCGTTCGAACGATCCATCCGGGCCAGTGATTACATGCGCGGTCTTGTTCATCAATTGCGCCCGGCGCAAGCCCGCTTCACTTTCCTGCAAACGGGCATTTGCATGCTTGCGGGATTCTTCACGTCCTATGTATTGAAAGGAAAAAGCAACATCGGCGGCAAGTTCAGTCAGTAGTTTTTGTTCTGCTTCATCGAAAGAATGGGGGGTGTCAGCAAACAAGACCAATACGCCAACGGGACGTTTATCCACATGCAAGGGAAAAGCTGCCATGGACGCAACCTGGCTTTCAATAAACCTGGCGTCCGCGACAAACATGTCAGGTGCTTCAAGTATGTCGTTATAGATGGCCGGTAAGCCTGTGCGTACCGCTATCATTGCTGGCGATGCTGCCATTTCATCAGCAAAGTTCAGGTCTGCAGCACCAATACGTGGAGATAGGTCACCAGCCCAGGCTACTACACTGCCATCGAGAGTGTCGGGATCAACAATAGCGATATAGGCGGCAAGAAATTCAGCTTCTTCAGTGGCAATCCGGCAGGTATCCTGAAACAGGGCAGCACGGTCACGGGTGCGGACAATGAGATAATTGATACGGCTGAGTACGGCGTAAATCCGGCTGAGGCGGCTTACTTTGTCTTGTGCATGCAAACGTTCAGTGACATCGTGGGCGAGCACAAATTTACACAAGCGCCCTTCAAAATGAAGTGGATGTGAAGTAATTTCGACATTGATGATGCTGCCGTCTTTCTTTTTATGCAGCCAGATACCGGATTTTTCTAAAGCGCTAGCCGTCGTCTGGCGCAAATTCTGTCGCAACCTCTCCTTTTCATAGGGTGGTCTGATCGCCTCTATGGTCATTGCCTGAAATTCGGCTTTGGAGTAACCATAGTGTTCAATCGCTGCTGTATTGACAGTCAGAAAAGCGAGCGTCTGCAAGTCGTACACCCACATCGGTATCGGGTGGGCCTGAAATAACTCTATGAATGAAGTATTGTCTTTATTCATCGTGATTTCGTCTGAATAGCCTGTCGCTATTGTCGGAAATAAAGAAACCCTTGCTTACTTGCTGGCCAAGCCTCATTTATCTATACCTTAGCAATAGAAGATCAATAACTTATATAGCTGCATTCAATCAATCAGGCTTAATTAATATTACACTATCGACACACTTCTGCCGATTTATTAATGAATGTTTCATTTTGTGACCAATTCACAGCAATCCTGAAAAAAATATAAAAAAACTTTTAACCCCTTTTGTTTTGCTGCTCCGTTTAATGATCATGACCCTCATATATACGGAGAAGAAAATGAAAAAATGGATATCAGTACTGGCTAGCCTGGTATTAGCCAGCATCACGGGCTTAGCCTGCGCCGGGCAGTTGGCTGCCGTCAGCATCATTAATCAAAGTACGGGTGAACGCCTGCCCATCTGGCGGCATCAGGGCAACAACTATGTTGCAGGCAAGCCGGGAGAGCGTTATGCGGTAGAAGTCAGGAACAAGACTGGCGAGAGGATATTGTCTGTCTTGTCCGTCGATGGTGTCAATGCACTGACTGGCAGCACGGCAGCGCCAACGCAGTCTGGCTATGTTTTGGGTGCCTGGCAGCCTATGGAGATCAAGGGCTGGCGCAAGAATATGGATGAAGTGGCGGCCTTTTACTTTACACAACTGTCCGATTCTTATGCGGCACGCACAGGGCGGCCAGATAATGTTGGTGTCATCGGTGTGGCGCTGTTCAGGGAATATGTTGCTCCTGTCGCTATCATGGAACCAGAATATGAACACAAGGCTCCCTCCCCCGTGGCACCACAAGCAGGCAATCTGGCCAAGAGTGCCGCTGCAGAGAGCCGGGCTGAAAAGGCAGATTCCCGCATTGGCACAGGCCACGGTGAACGCATTAACAGCACGGTAAGGTCAACCGATTTCCAGCGTGCCAGTTCACAGGCGGATGAAATCATCAGCATACGCTATGACAGCTATGCCAATCTGGTGGCACGCGGCATTATCCCTCGCAGCCGCGACGTATATCCCGCACAGCCGAATCCCTTCCCCGGTGGCTTTGTACCTGATCCTGGCTACAACCGCTAAATAAATTCCATTACCTATCTACGCCCGCCAGATCTGCATCTGGCGTGTGGCAAATCACGCCCATAAAAAGTCAGTACAACATCCTCTTTTTGGAGACTACCATGATAAAAAAGCCCAGCACTTTATTACTGACGCTCATGCTCAGTGCCTGCCAACTCAGCAATGTTGCTGAACAAGATCCCGGCCATGTGACTGAGCAACCCAGGCAAGCTGGCCCTGTTGAAGCAGACAATGATGTCACAAATGTAAAAGACAGCAAGGATGTTACAAAGGCAGCCCGTAAAACCCCCCAGCCTGTAGTGGCGGCCGAATCAGCACCTGCCGCCGCGACCCGCGATAACACTGTGCACAGCAAGGATTTACCTGCCCTGATCAATAACCATTTTGATGGCAATGCTGGCAGGCAGATGTTGATACAGGTAGACAAACCCTTGTACAAACCGGGCGAAACCATCTGGTTCAAGACCTGGGATTTGAAGACCAGGACACTGGCTGCAGCAGATACGGCTGCCATCACCATAGAATTGATTTCACCCAAGGGTAGCAGCGTATTGAGCAAACGCCTGCAAGTCACTGCGGGCAGCGCAGCCAATGATTTCATCATCCCGCCAGAAGCACAGGGTGGTGAATATACTCTGCGTGCCAGCACAGGCGAAGGGAAAAAGGCTGAGCGCAGCATCATCGTTTCGGCCTATGAAGCACCGCGCATGAAAAAGAAGCTAGAGTTCGTCAAGAAATCCTATGGCGCGGGCGACCAGGTTAGCGCCACCATAGAAGTCAAACGCCCAACTGGTGAAGCACTGGCGGGCAAGCAACTGATTGCTGCTGCCACGGTTGATGGTGTCGAGCTGCCGCGTGTAAAAATCAGTACCAATGCCAGCGGCGATGCCCTGGTCAAATTCGATTTACCAAAGAATATAGAGTCAGGCGAAGGCCTGTTGACGATACTGGTGGAAGATGGTGGTATCACGGAATCGATTTCCAAATCCATCCCCATCTTGCAGAAAAAACTCTCACTGGATTTCTTCCCTGAAGGTGGCAAGATGGTGGCAGGCTTGCCCAGCCGTTTGTATTTTGAGGCAAAAAATAAACAAGGAAAACCGGCAGATGTAGAAGGCCGCCTGGTGGATGATCTGGGCAATGCTGTCGCCCGCTTCTCTACTTATAAGAATGGTTTGGGCAGGATCAACTTCACCCCAGCCACTGGCCGCAGTTATCGCGCCGAGATCAGCAAGCCTGATACTGTCACTGAGACTTATGCCCTGCCATTGGTAGAAGAGAAAGGCTGTGTCTTGCACAATTACGATGATCTGGACGGTCAAGAAAAAGCCTTGCGTGTTGGTGTGCAATGTACGGACAAGCAAAAGGTCGTGGTGGCCGCCACCGTGCGCGAAAACGTTTTTGATGTAGGCGCTATCGAAGCAGGTACTGACAAGCCTGCAGTCATTTACCTGAAGGCCAAGGATGTTGCAGTACAAAATGCTGCCGGTGTTGCCAGGGTTACGCTGTTTGATCAAAACTTCAATCCCCTGGCAGAACGACTGGTGTTCCGCAACCGCCGCCAGCGCCTGGATGTGAAAGTGGAAGCAGACAAAAAATCATATGTGCCACGCGGCCAGGTCGCCTTGAATATCACGACCAAAGACAGTAGCGGCAAAGCCGTGCCTGCCGAACTGACGCTGGCAGTAGTGGACGACACGGTGATTTCTTTTGCCGACGACAAGAGTGCCCACCTGCTGTCGCGCCTGATGCTGGAAACAGAATTGCCGGGCAAGATAGAAGAACCAAATTTTTATACTGACCTGACTGAAGAAAAAAGTGCACTGGCGCTGGACATGCTGATGGGCACGCGTGGCTATCGTCGCTTTGACTGGGTGCCTGTGTTAAATGCTGATCTGTCAGTTGCTACAGTTGCAGACGGCAGAGGAAAGCGCAAAGCCGGCATGCGCCCTGAGGTAGCGTTTATACAGCCAATGGCAGTACCGCAAGTGGTCATGGCGCCAATGCCACAGATGATGGCTCCAGCACCAGTGGAATTAAAGAAGATGGCCGCCCCTATGCCAGCAGCGAAGCCAGTCATTGCCGCGGATGCCGCCAAACCACACGCAGTCAAGGGTGAGATTCTTGCCCGTCCCGTCTTCAAGGCAGATATGGCAAATGGCCTGGTCGCCGATGAAAAATTAATCGCAGCTCAAGCTACAAAAGAAATCGCCGTCGACAAGGACTTTGCCCGTGCTGCAGCTAGAGTGGATATGGAGGAGATGGATGGCAGGCGGCAAACCTGGGCGGCAGTACGCGTCTTCCCTGTGCCGGCATTCAAGCCTGACTATGCTGGCCCGCGCGACGATTATCGCGAAACTGTCATGTGGGCACCCAAAGTGCAGACAGACAAACAGGGCAAGGCAACGGTGAAATTTACCTTGTCTGATGCAGTGACATCTTTCCGCGTTTCTACTGAAGGTATCAGTGCCACTGGTGCTGGCCTGGCCGGTCGTGATGAGACTGTCATCAAATCTTCGTTGCCATTTTCTTTATCGGCCAAGCTGCCGCTGGAAATATCGGCAGGTGACAAGCCACTGATCCCTGTGACACTCAGCAATGATAGCGAGCAAGCCCTGGACGTGACACTGGATGCGAATTTTGGCAGCCTGCTGAAAGCGACAAATAGTAAAGGCAAGGATGACAAGCTGGCAGCAGGCCAACGCAAGAGCATGTTCATCCCGCTGGAAGTGACAGGTATGCGCGGGCAATCTGAAGTGCAATTGTCGGCCAGGGCATCCGGCTTGAAAGATGAAGTCTTGCGCAGCATACCGGTGGTGGCACCTGGCTTTCCGCAACTGGCAGAAAAATCCGGACAGATCAAGGGGCAAGCCAGTTATGAAGTTGATTTGAGCAAGGCCAGCAAAGGTAGTGTACAAGCCAGCATCAAGGTGTACACCTCGTCATTGTCAACCATGATATCCGGACTGGAAGGCATGTTGCGTGAGCCTTATGGCTGCTTCGAACAAACCTCGTCCACCAATTACCCGAATGTAATGATCATGCAATACCTGAAGCAGCATGATGTGGCAGACACGGCTTTACTGGAACGCACAGGCAAGTTACTGGATAGTGGCTACAAAAAACTGACTGGTTTTGAATCGCCGAAAAAAGGCTATGAATGGTTTGGTGGCGACCCGGGACATGAAGCATTGACAGCCTACGGTTTGCTGGAATTTGCCGATATGAAACCTATCTACGGTGAAGTCGACAAAGCCATGATGACGCGCACCGCAGCATGGCTGAAATCCAGACGTGATGGTAATGGCGGTTATCAAAAAGACGCCAAGGCGCTCGACACCTTTGGACGTGCGGCCCCTGCTGTGACTGATGCCTATATCACCTGGGCACTGGTCAGTGCGGGTGAAACCGGTCTCGACAAAGAGATAGGCAAATCAGTCACCCTGGCTGAGAACACCCAGGATGCCTATCAACTGGCACTGGCAGTTGGCAGTATGCTGGAAGGTAATGGAAAAACAGTTGTAGCAGAAAAAACCCGCAAGACTGCAGTAGAAAAACTGGCGAATATGCAGGCTGCATCCGGCGCATGGACGAATGCTGATCACTCCATCACCCGCAGTGGTGGCAGCAATTTGCATGTAGAAACGACGTCGCTGGCAATACTGGCCATGCTTAAATCTGGTGACCATTTGGAGCAGGCACGCAAGGGTATCAACTGGCTGCAGAATAACCGCAGTGGCTTTGGTCAATGGGGTGCGACGCAGGCTACCGTGCTGGCTCTGAAAGCCATGATCGCTTATGACAATGCCACCCGCGTTGCGCCTAAACCAGGCAAGGTCAGCTTGCTGGTGGATGGTGTCGTGATCAGCGAGCAAAGCTATGAAGCAGGCCGTCGTGATGCAATCTTGTTCGCGGACTTTGACAAGGCACTGGCACCAGGCAAACATATCATCACCCTGAAGTCGCAAAACAACGATGCACTGCCTTACTCGATTGCTGTCGAATATCGCACTACCGAACCAGCATCATCCAAGACCGCCGTACTTGATCTGCAAACCCATTTGGCCAAGACTGAATTGAAAATGGGTGAAACGGTCAGGCTGGATGCAGTCATCAGCAATAAAACGCAGACCGGTCAACCGATGAGCCTGGTGCGCCTGGGCTTGCCTGGCGGCCTGACTTTCCAGAACTGGCAGCTCAAGGAATTGCGTGAAAAAGGCCAGATCGCTTTCTTTGAAACCCGTGCCCGTGAAGTGATACTTTACTTCCGCGATATGAAGCCTGGTGAAGTCAAGAAACTGGGTATAGACCTGGTGGCAAGCGTACCTGGCAGTTATAGCGGCCCAGCATCATCCGCCTACCTGTACTACAACGATACGGACAAGACGTGGACCAGTCCACTGAACATCAATATCACTCCCTGAGTACTCTGAACAATAAGGAGGACAAGGTGCAGCACTTTTTGATCAGGAAATATGCTGAGGGGAAAGTGCTGTACCTGGCATTTATATATAAACATTTACCAGCATGGCAGATCAGAAATTTTGTTGGTGGCAGCGGGATTTCCGGTAAACTAGGGGACATGATCCCCCAACCTGACACCGATGAAGCTTTGATGCTGCTGTACTGCAAAGGCGACCTGCTCGCCTTCAAAGAGCTTTATCAGCGGCATAGTCATGGTTTATACCGGTTCATCAGCTGGCGTTCACCACGCCGCGAATGGGTCGATGAAATTGTGCAAGACAGCTGGGCAGCCCTGCATACTGCAAGAACCAGCTACACTCCTTTGTCGGGCTTTCGCACTTATCTTTACCAGATTGCCCGTAACCGCCTGATCGATTTATTACGGCAAAAAGAAAGCCAGCTCGTCCAGGAAAACGACGACACTGAGTTGAATGGCACGACAGATATAGCCCATGACGGCTTGTCACCAGAAGCGGTGCTGGACAAAAAGCAACAAAACGACAGACTGCATGCAGCCATCCGGGTCTTGCCGAATGACCAGAAAGAAGCACTGGTCTTGCAGCAATTTAACGGACTCAGCCTGGAAGAAATTGCCATGGTGACTGCTGTGCCGGTAGAGACTGTCAAAAGCAGATTACGCTATGCGATGCAAAAATTACGCTCCCAATTGCATAGCCAGACGAAGCAAGGTGAGCCAGCATGAGCGATAAAGACATCAAGGACATCAAGGGTAACAACAGCGATTTGACGGATGCCGAATTTGAGGCCTTTTTACAAGGCGGGGATGAACTCGCACTCTTGCTGCAAGACCTGCCACAAGACACACCACCGGCTGAACTGGATGCCGCCATCATGGCTGATGCCGAAGCAGCTTTGATTTTGGCTATAGCAGATACAACTAATCCAGCAGTTGCCGCTGCCAACGATGCGAAAAATCCTGATGCATCGCCTCATCGCCCTTCTTTCTTATGGCGCTGGAAAACGCCTCTTGGCCTGGCAGCCAGCATCATGCTTGCGGTCCCCTTATTCCTGTTGCAGCAAGAACATGAGGCAGAGATTGAAGCAAGGAATGGCACACAAGCGGAAGAGAAAATTTATTATCCGCAGAATGTAAAGAGTAAAGGCAATGCAGAAGTACCACCAGTCGCGATACCTCAAGCAGCACCTATGCCTCAGGCAGAAGCTGTGGGCAAGATTGCGTCCAAAGATTATGCAGTAGAGTCCAAGGCCAGGACTGAGCGCAGGGTTGATGCAGAGATGAAACAAGCTCCCGTCGTAGTTGCGGCTGCACCTGCTAAAGCACCTTCATATACACCACCGGCACCTGTCATTACAACGCCATCCGCACCTGCCGCTGCAGCACCTGCACCGGTACAGCTTGCCGAAGCCCCACCACCAACACCAAAAGCAGTTGCTGCAGGCA
>JAZJXP010000055.1:0-28642 GCA_040390835.1 Pseudomonadota bacterium | reverse complement strand
ACAGAATCATTAAAAATCGCCTCCAAGGAAGAAATGCCGAGAGAGCTGGCCAAAGTGGCAGAAGCTGATGGCCGCCAGCAAGCTGCTCCGCCCGCTACCATGGCTGCACCGCGAATGATGGCAAAGAGTGCAGCTGCTGCAACTTCTGCACCAGCTGCAGTGAATGCAACTGCCCCAGCTCCTGTTGCGCCTGCAGCGGTAGCATCTGCCAAGCCAGCCATGGACAGCATGATGGCTGACAAGAAAGCTGATCAAAAAGCCGATAAGAAGACTGATAAGGCAGCTGAAGTACAAGACAATAACCAGCCTCGCCTTATTGTTGCACAGCCAGTTCAGACTCTTGCTGCCGTGCCGCCTGCACAGCTACCAGATGCACCGGACTGGCTGACAAAAATAGAAAAACTGCTCAAGGAAAAACAACACCAGGAAGCGCTGGAAGAGTGGCGAAAATTCCGTACTGCCTATCCAAATTTTGTCGTCAATAAATCCTTGCAAAAGAAAATCGACGCGCTGCAAAAATAGAAAAGATCAATGGTAAAACATCTACCATTGATCCTCATTCTCACCTGGGTGTATGCTCAGACCTGCTGAACGATATTCCTATCTGAAACAGCTTACTGACGAAAAGTACTGGCTGGTATTGATACCGGGCCACTGCCGCAGGCTGGTACATTGATGATACGGTTGGCGCCTACTTCCCATGCCAGGGGTTTAACACCCTGGGTAAGGTACTTGTATTCATAGCTAGTACTGGCATTGAGGTTGCGCGACACCGTCCACAAAGGCCAGAGATTGCCCGACAGTTTGGTGGCGGTTGCGGTATTCCAGTTACCCAGTTCTGCCCCACTGCCAGTGAGATACACATCCTGCCCCACCACGGTATTGTTGTTGGTCACCTGGAAATTCACCTGCACCTGACAGGCACCTGCCAAAGTTTTTGCGCTGGCCGCAATACTGGCGGCAGACACATTATTGGCATTGTCCACCGCCGCGACGGTATAGCTATAAGTGGTGGATGGTGACAGTCCACTGTCAACAAAACTGGTGCTGCTGCTGAACACAGGGCTGCCACCATTGCGTGCAATGTTATAGCCCTTCATGCCACTGCCACCAGTGTTGTCTGAGGATGGACTCCAGCTCAGGTTGATGCTGCTACTGCTGGCGGCAGTTGCTGTGAGCCCGCCAGGAACAGATGGCGCGGTGGTGTCATTCGACGCAGCACCGAGTTTCTGGTTGATGTGCAACGCCACTGCCGGCACTGTGCTGCCACCATTTGCGGGTATGCTGAGGCTGACCATGCCATTCGCCGCGACCACCACCGCATCTGCGGTACAAGCAGTCTTGCCAGCATTGGCGACACCATGCACGACATTGCAGTAAGTGCCTGCAGGCAGCGAGGTCTGGAAGCTTTGGTTCCATGCGCTGAACTCATTATTGATGGCGACGAAACCCTTGCTGCCACGGTTAAAGGCGATCTGGTTGGCGCTGCCGCTGCTGAAGTTGTCAACGCCTTGCCCAGATGTCACCGCACGGAAAGCCACCATATTGGCAATGTCAGCCCAGCGATGGATGAAATCCCATTGCTGGTTAATCAGTGGATTGCCATTCGCATCAAAGGGACTGGCCGCCGGTGCGTCGGCATTGGTGTCCGTGAAGACGAAGCCGGAATGCACTTGTGCCTCACCATAAGGCCAGGCCAGCATGAAGACATTTGCCAGGTCATAGCGTTTGCTGCCTTGCGTATCGTTAGCGACACCGCTGCGGTTGCTGGCATTCATGGAATCGCCATTGCGTTCTGTATCCCAGTTATTGACGAACACGGTGGCCTTGCTGCTGTCGGTGAAGAAGCCCCAGGTACCGCCCCAGTTGCCAGGCGTGCCCATGATGCTGCGCATTTGCGAAATGCTGGCACCATTCAAGTTACGAAAGGTTTCTTTCATCGCCGTTGCATACTTGAATTCATTGATGGTGCCTATGCTCAGGTAAGAATTGCGGTCTACTGTGCCATCGGTAATGATTTCTTGCGTGATCCACAAAGGCTCACCCGAGGTGGTGGTATGCGTCACACCGTTCACGATGGTTTGCAAATCTGCCTGGCGTATATGCTTGGCCGCATCAAAACGGAAGCCATCTATGCCCATGCCTATCAGACTGCTCAGATAATTCCTGATCTGGCCTTGCACATAGCTGGCCCCCGTATCCAGGTCAGGCAAACCCACCAGGCGACATTGTGTGACGGCGTTGCGGTTATTGCTGTAATCACTACCCTGGATATCGCAGGCCGGATGAAAATCAGCAGCACTGAAACGTGGGTAATTGCTGGCGGCTACCCAGCTCGCGCCACCGGTAGAAGTACCACTACCCGCCGCCAGGTGATTGACCACGATGTCGGCATACACACGCACACCTGCAGCATGGCAGGTATTGATCATGGCTTGCAGTTCTGCGCCCGTACCCATCTTGCTAGTCAGATTGGTATAGTCAACTGGCTGGTAAATATCCCACCAGTTGCTGCCGCGATTGGCTGAGCTTGGTGGAGAGATTTGCACGCCACCATAGCCTTGCGGGCCAAGAAAATTCGTACATTCCCTGGCGATATCTGTCCACTTCCAGTGAAACATCTGCACTGAAGTGTCACGTGGATTAAAGGCCAGTGCAGGCGTACTAGCCGCCATCATCGTCATGCCCGCCACACCACAAAAGAATGCTTTTTGTAATGCACCCCTGATACCGCCTTTGCTACTTTCTTTGCGTATATTTTGATTCATATTGTCCCCTCACTTTTTGCATTGGCAAACTCAAACCCGGTGGATTTGAACTGCCCCCAATTTCATGCAGGCCGATTCATGCATTGCCTCAACAGCCCCAAACTCACCGCCCGTCGTACTCAGCGGCACCGTCAATGGCAATCCACGGTGGCAAAACCACCTTGCCTGCAAGGCATATCCAGACTCAATGGTTTTTAGTGCCACATAAGTTTTTGATAAGCCTAAAAATTGTGCAGTAGTTTTAATACAAAAACTATTAATATACAAATATATTCATGCTGTTATGCAGCACAATCCAGCACCAAAAACAGAGATACCTCTATATAGTTCATCGACAGATACCCTGCTTAAGACTCACCAAGCGGTTGTTGACTAGCAACATAATTTTTTAAGTAATTTGACTACATTTTAAAATGTAGTCATGAACAGAACTAGTGACATCAAAAACCTGAGGAGCACGAATTTAAATATGAGTGATGCGTAAGCGACGTCAACAGCATTGCTGATTGACGTAAAATAAAAACCCACAAACGCTACTCCTGACTCTGCATCTGAACGGTTGCCGCGGAAACAGCCACCATCAAAAGCACATACACAAAATGAACTTCAATCACCATCGCCGTATATTCATCATGCAAATGACTGGTGCCTGCCTTAGCATTTGCGCCACTTCCAGCTACGCTGCTGATCCAGCCTTGAAAGAAGATGAGGTCACCGCCAAAGAACATGCCTATGTAGAAGACGCCAGCAAAGTCGATGTAAAGCGCTTCCCTGAATTCAAGAACACGCAAAAATGCGGTAGTTGCCAGTTATATGAAGATAAAGGCAAAGGCTGGGGTGGATGCGGCATCTTCCCTGGCAAGCTGGTTAAAGAGACTGGCTGGTGTGATGTGTGGGGCTGATTTTCATAGCAAAGCCATAGACAAAAACGCTCTTGTCCACGTGCTTGAATAAGCGCTGAATTCGCATCTATTGCAAAAAAACATCACTTATTTGAATAAATTCGTCATGTCATGCTTGTTTTTATAAAAAAGCTGTGGCAAGATACGTACATCAACCAAGCAACACACTATTTAGGAATGATCGTGAAAACAACTTTGACACAACAACTGATACAAAACTTGCGCAAGACGGCGCGGGCTTTGGCGTCGGTTGCCAAAGTTGAAAATGCAGCAGGCGGCACATGGAATGGCTATGAGGCCTCGTATCGCACAAATACAGATACATGCATAAGTAAAGATACAGATAGTGAAATGTTCAATGATGTCAGCCCAATTAATTTTGCGGCCACATGGTTTAGCAACACAAGCATTCGAGGGGAAACCCTGAAGGTCACAGGCGGCAGATAAAGCCACCCAAGACCCTAGCGCTGAAAAGCCCGGATGCCCTGAAAAGCTCCGGGCTTTTTGATTTTTTGGTTTCGCTTTTTTTTAGATTTTTGGTTTGCATGCTGCACTAAAAGACAAACCACAGCAGTTAAACCCGCTAACGCGGTCGTGACCGGACAACACCGGATCATGCAAGCTCTTTAACAATTTGGGAAGTTCAACAGTTTTATCCCAAGGGCAGGAACAACTGCTTTTGGGGTAAGGCTGAATACAAAAACTCGTTTCATCACAAAAGATGAAATACGTTTATATGCGGGTGTAGCTCAAAGGTAGAGCTGAAGCCTTCCAAGCTTAAGATAAGGGTTCAATTCCCTTCTCCCGCTCCATCATGAAAACAACTTTATAGATGTTTATTTTCAAGGTTTTTTTCATGATGTCTTTGTCGTCCAGTGGACTGTCACAGTGAAAGCGGAAGTGAAGGACATGTGCCCGGCGAACAGGGCAAGGCGCAAAACACAGCGATAGCGGGGCTATCGCGAGTATTTGCAACGCCGCCATGGTCGGCGCGCACATGGCAGACACTTCTGCTTTTCACTGTGACAGTTCACTTAGGTTAGGACAGCTGACTTTCTATCAGCGAATGGCGGTTCGATTCCGCTCAAGGACTCCAGTATCTAGAACTCATTTCATAAATAGGATGAGATGCGTTTGCTTCATAACGTGGGCTGGCAAGGCGGACGAGGAAGTCAATAGCGGTGCTATTGACAACGAGTCCAACGCAGTCCAGCACGCTCTATGAAGCAAACCCTTCGGGAACTGACGATTTGGGCGCATTGCGGCGTTGTGCCGCTTGCAAAGGCGGACGCCTTAGCTGCGCGTCACGCCTTGCACTGCATCCCAAATCGTCTTGTTCGCACTCACCCTATTTATGAAATGAGTTCTAAAGTTTTAAGGATGGTTGCCCGAACGGTAAGGGGTGCGGCTGTAACCCGCAAGCATGCCAGACATAGGTGGTTCAATTCCATCACCATCCACCATTTTTTGTGTCTCAAGCTAAACAGGTGAAAGCGCCGTTTTGAAGAATCGGAGAGCGTGGATCGTTACCACGGGGACGCACCATTTTTGCAGTAAATAGCGTGGCATTTTCAAGCCATGTGCAATTGCTTTACAGATTACGGGGGTGTAGCTCAGTTGGGAGAGCGCCTGCTTTGCATGCAGTATGTCGTCGGTTCGATTCCGTCCACCTCCACCATTTTCTCAATGTCATCACAGGAGCAAATCATGAAGCGAAAGACCATGCATCACAAGATGCCAAACCCAACACACTTACGGGATGTAGCTCAAAGGTAGAGCATTCGGCTTTTAACCGAACGGCGAGAGTTCGATTCTCTCTATCCCGACCAGTAAAAGAATGTCGATTAAAGCGCAGTCGTTTTAACCGATGTTTTTGAACGTATTTCTTCAACAGAAGACATACATTTAATTCAATTCCCCGATAGCTCAGTTGGCAGAGCGATGCACTGTTAATGCATCTGTCCCTGGTTCGAATCCAGGTCGAGGAGCCATTTCCGTCCCTTTAGCTCAGTGGGAGAGCAACCGGCTCATAACCGGTGGGTCGCTGGTTCAAAACCAGCAAGGGGCAACATTTTATCTTTACTTGCATAGCTCAATTGGTCAGAGCGTTGCCTTGATAAGGCAGAGGCTGGTGGTTCAACTCCATCTGCAAGTACCAGTTTTTGTATGCATTTCATCAACATGAAATGCATAGTCATTATCTCAGTAGCTCAATTGGCAGAGTCGCGGTCTCCAAAACCGAAGGTTGCAGGTTCAAGTCCTGCCTGGGATGCCAAACATTTTTTCTCGCCTTAGCTCAGTTGGAAGAGCGCAACAATACGAATGTTGAGGCCGCAGGTTCGACCCCTGCAGGCGGGTCCAGTTTTACCGTGTGATCGTGTGATCCTCACTACCTCACCAGTGTGATGTGCTGACGCACATGCGCGGTATTTTTTTAAAGGAAGATTCGCATAATGGTATTGCACCGGGTTGCTAACCCGGCATGGTTCTCCCGAGCCTGTGTGCGTTCGAGTCGCACATCTTCCGCCATTTTTCGCCGGTTTAGCTCAGTTGGTAGAGCAACTGATTTGTAATCAGTGGGTCGCGGGTTCGAGTCCTGCAGCCGGCACCAGTTTTGCCCTATTAACTCAATGGTAGAGTGTTCGCCTGTCTAGCGAAATGCCAGCGGTTCGATTCCGCTATAGGGCGCCATATATGGAAGCGTGGCAGAGTGGTCTATTGCAACTGTCTTGAAAACAGTAGGCCCGATGGGGCCCGTGAGTTCGAATCTCACCGCTTCCTCCATTTAGTAAGTAGCATCACATGATTCATGTTTATGGAGCAGTCTCCAGATAGGTTGCGCTCCATATCGTTTCGTGTCTCAGGGATTATTCTGATGCTCTTCCGGCCATCAGGCATTTCGAAAGTTTATCTGCCTGGTAGCACATATCATTACGTGCCAGTAACTCAAAGGGCACTGGCATCAAAATATAGAACTTCAGATTTGAACCGAAAACCGTTATAAGACAAATCAAAGTTCTATAAAGTAAAGAACGCTTTACTTGATGTATAGTTGAAAAGAATGAGGAGGATATATGCAATACGGTCTTAAGCGATTGGTACTCAGTTCGTCATCATTTTTACCAATTTCGGTCGAACAATATCAGGAAATTAAAAAGGCTAAAATGGTGCTTCTTGAGGCACTCTATTTAGAACAGAAATTCGATTTTTTCGTGGAAAATTACATAGAATTTGAAGAGACTTTGCTAAAAACTGGTATTCACGACATGATTCTAGGTAACCTTGACCATCAATGGTTTTATATAAATCGTGGGATTTTCGATAGGAGAATAATGAATTTGCTAACTACTGCAATTTCATATTCAGACTCAGCTAAACATCATTTGAATATAATTTTTTCGAGAGACAAGAATAAAGTCGAACAAGCAATGGCCTCATTCTCGCAAGAATACGACACAAGAATAGGCTATCGAACTATGTGCAAGTTGCGAAATTTTGTACAACATCAAGGCCTTCCTGTGCACGGTATGAGCTATAAATCACATTGGCTCGATCAGAGCGGAAAAGCAAAAGGCCTCCTTCGTTTTACCGTCGACCCCTATCTACAAACAGAAGAATTGCGCGCTGGTGCTTTTAATAAAACTATTCTGAAAGAGTTAGAAGCACAAGGGGAGAAAATCGAGTTAAAACCGATGATTCGAGATTACGTGGAAGGCCTGTCCAAGGCGCACGCGACGATTCGCCAAAGCATTAATGAATACATTGATTTTTCAAATGAAGTTCTAGAAAAATCAGTACTATCTTTTCAAGAAGCTTTTCCCGATGAGGGCTCGATAGTTGGGCTAGCCGCTGTCACATGCGATGAGAATCAATCTTACAAAAACGATCTTGCCATTATTCGGGAGCCTGATGCTCATCGTGCCTATTTGGCGAAAAAAAATCCAGCGTTAGTAAACTTGGCCCGAAGATATGTTTCTAGCGAAATAGTTCCCAATTAAAATAACTATACGCTGTTAAATCCTTTCACACAGACCCGTTTCGGCAATGCCGATTCGTGGCGGTCATTCCCTTCTTCCACATCAAAAAATCGAGATTTAGCTCAGTTGGCAGAGCATTCGCTTCATATGCGAGCGGTCGCTGGTTAAAATCCAGCAATCTCGACCACTATTCCCTGTTTTTATCCCCACTTAATTCCATTCGTTTACAATTGCCGTCATTCAAAAAACACATAAAAATAAAAAAGGAATTCCCATGAGAAAATTAGTCACTATCAGAACAGTTAACAGCATCAGGCCTATTCCTGATGCTGACGCCATCGAATGCGCCAGCGTGGACGGTTGGTCTGTGGTCGTCAAGAAAAATGAATTTCAAGTTGGCGATGCCTGCGTCTATTTTGAGATCGATTCCTTTTTGCCTTTGAGCGACGCACGTTTTGCTTTTCTGGAAAAAAACAAAATCACCTGGAATGAAAAAAACGGGATAAGGCTGCGCACCATTAAACTGCGTGGCCAGATTTCACAGGGCATGATATTGCCGCTAAATCAGTTTCCAGAATTGACTGCGCCTGTCAACGACGGGGACACAGATTTTAGCCAGGTACTGGGTATAGAAAAATGGGAGCCAATCATTCCAGCTTCACTGTCTGGTGAAGTGGAAGGAGCTTTTCCTGAATACATACGCAAGACTGATCAGGAACGCATACAGAATCTGACTGAAATCCTGAGCACTCAGGAAAAAGAAGAATTTGAAGTCACCATCAAGCTCGATGGTTCCAGCATGACGGTCTTTCACAATGCAGGCGTATCTGGTGTTTGCGGCAGGAACTGGTGGATCAGGGAATCTGACGCCAATAGCCTGTGGCGCGTGGCAAGACAGAATCAAATCCTTACTGCTCTGTTTGCTTATGACCGTAATCTTGCACTGCAAGGTGAGATCATAGGTGAAGGTATACAGGGTAATCCTGAGAAGATGCGCGGCCAGGATTTTTACCTGTTCGATATTTTCGATATCGATGCGGGCAGATATTTGGGCAGGGCCGAGCGTCAGGAAGTATTGACAGGACTGCGCGCGCTGGGTGCCACTGTGCATGAAGTACCGTGGCTGGAAAACATGACACTGGAACGCTTTGCTGGCGATGTGAATAAAGTGCTAGCTTATGCTGAGGGTGGCTCTCTGAACCCGGCCACAGTCAGGGAAGGCGTGGTCTTCAAGCGTCTGGATGGTAGCATGTCGTTCAAGGCGATTTCAAATACATATTTGCTGAAACACGGAGACAGGTAGGAAGATCATGGGTGGAAATGCATTAAAGGCTGAGTCGGTTCGTTTGCCAGCCGTACGATATCGCGAAGTGGAACATGAAGCTGTGACGACATTGCAGCAGCATTTCCCACAACGACGCATTGAGGCTGTCATGGCTTATGCTGACAAGGCTGATTTTGGTGATCTTGATATCCTGATCGAGGCTGATAACAGTTACGATACCGGCTACAGTTCCAGAGAATTTGCTGATGCGCTGCAAGCGACAGAAATAGTCGGCAATGGTGACGTCACCAGCATAGGCCTGGCTGTAGCAGAAGGTGTATTCCAGCTTGATCTGATCAGGACAGAATCTGACTCATTTGATTTTGCTTCCCGCTATTTTGGCTTGAATGACTTTGGTAACCTGATAGGCCGCATCGCGCATAAATTTGGGGCCAAGTTTGGTCATCTGGGCTTGCTGTATCCCATGCGCGACCCTGACAATAAAGATCACCTGATCGCCGAGTTGTGCATTACGCGGGACTTTGGCGCAGCCTTGAAGCTGCTGGGTTACGATGCGCCGCTGTATGAGGACATGCGTGCGACAGGGCAATTCAAAACCCTGGAAGATATTTTTCGCTATGTTGTCTCTTCACCCTATGTCAACCGCGAAATCTACTTGCTGGATAACCGCAATCACAAGGCCAGGATACGTGACGCCAAACGAGCGACTTATAATGCTTTCTTGCTGTGGCTGGATGAACAGGATGTGATTCAACTGCCAGCCTACGCATGGGCAGAAAGTGGCACGCTTGCGCGACTAGAGCAAAAGCAGGCATTCCTGAAAATGGCTTTTACCCGCTTCCCTGATTTCAAGCTGGCGCATGAACAGGCACTAGCAAAATATGCCCGTAAAAAACAGGTGAAACAGCAATTCAATGGTGCACTGGTTGCTGAAATTACCGGCCTGTCTGGTAAACAACTGGGTGAATTGATGGCACAGATACGCAATTCATTTGCGGATGAAACCAGCTTTGAAAACTTCTTTCTTGATACTGATACGGAAGTAATCAAAGCCAGATTCTTGCTGGAGGCGGCAGCACTCTCGTCATGAACTTTCCATCATGAACTTCCTAAACAGTGCTGCCTGAAAAACTAAGGTGTGACCAGCCCATCCATGCGGACTACTTCAAAACTGCTGCCCTTGACACTGCCCAGTTCTGACACCAGTTTATCGTTATTCCAGCGTGCATCTGGTGCGCCGCTGATGTACCAGTTGGAGCCATTGTCGGCCACCAGCATGCCATAGGTTTTCATGGCTTGCAGGATGGCTTTGCTCTCATTCGAAAAATTCGCAGGTATCTGATAACTGGCTTTCAGGCGCACGCGCATGCCCATGGGTGGCAGGGTATTGCTGGTATTCGATGAAGCGTAGTGAGTCGCTGGTGGTACATAGGCGCGGCGTGTGCGGCTGACCGTAAAACGGAAAGCGTGACGTATGACGCCGCTGGCAGCTTCTTCATAGCGTACCAGGCCGGGGAATATGGGCAAGCCTGCGGCATCCGCACTGGTCCAGCCTGTTTTTCCACCTGGCCTGACTGTGTTTGATGTCAGGTCAAATATCGCACCGCCACTGACTTTCCAGCTACCACCGGCTTGTGGATAGGCATTGCCAACTTCATACAGACGGTTGGCATCGCGGTCTATCACCAGCACATGGCGATCGCCATCAAAGCTGCTGCCATTGGCTTTTTGCCCTTCTATAGGCGCGTTGACTGGTATGGGATAAGGGCCGGGATCGCTTTCATCGCCATAGTCGGTAAATTGGACACTGACTTTGGCTTGGCTTGCTGCGACAACGACATAGGGTATGCCTATAGGTGCGCCGTCATATAAGCCAGCACCAAAATCTGGGTGCAGGCCTGTGCCCAATCCTATGCTGGTAATCAGGGCATCAGAGGCGGGATCAACGGGAGCAGCCGAGATATCAGTGTTCCAGGCATTATTGGCAGGGAAAGGCAGGCTACCATTCAGATTGGCACCGGCACCCAGGTCAGCCTTGCGCAAGTCGCCGTAGATGGCGTTACCTGTTGTGCTACCCGTGCCTGCGCTATTCACCGTCACGGTGACTGTGGCGCTGACATTACAGGCTGTACTGCAGGCAGAATTGCTGGCTGTCAGAGTGTAAGTCGCTGTCGCAGCCGGGTTGACAGCAAGGTTGTTGCCAGTAACAGTAGCGCCATTGACAGTCAGGCTGGTGGCACCGCTGACTGTCCAGCTCAGTTGTGTGCTAGCCCCCGCATTGATACTGGCCGGACTGGCGCTGAAACTGCTGATGACTGGTGCAGTTGCAGTCGTAGTTCCTGTAGTGCCGCCAGTACCAGTTGTGCCCGTGGTCGTTGTTCCAGTTGTGCCTGTATTAGGCGCAGAACCTCCACCACCTCCACATGCGGCCAGAGCCACAGCTAAGGTCAGTGTCAGTACGAGGATAGACAGTTTTGGTAAGGAATATGGTGGCATGGTTTTACTCTTGGCATACGGCATGGGAAAATCAGACTAGTCTTGAAACCCTGAGCCGACAATACGAATTGCATTTCCTTACAAATTGCCAGACTGAAAACATGTATCATTTTTTGCAAAACCATTATCAAAGATCATCATGAACACGACTACCCTGCCACTGGAAGAACAAGAACATCCCATAGACCCTGCCATACGCGCAGAGATCAATGCAACCCTGCAGCGCATAGAACAGATGCATGATGTCAAAGTCTTGTTTGCCTGCGAATCAGGCAGCCGTGGCTGGGGCTTTGCTTCGCCAGACAGTGATTATGACGTGCGCTTTATCTATGCCAACAAACTGGACTGGTACCTGACCGTCTTCCCTGGTCGCGATGTCATCGAATTGCCTGTCAATGAAATCTATGATGTCAGCGGCTGGGATGTGCGCAAGGCCCTGGGCTTGCTGCGCAATGGCAATGCGACTTTGATAGAGTGGCTGTCTTCACCGGTAGTTTATGCGGCTGACCCGGTCTTCCTGCAGGCATTGCAGGCCGCCGCACGCGAAGTGCACAGGCCTGAAAGGGCTTACTACCATTACCTGCACATGGCCAGCAAAAACTACCGCGAGCACTTGCAAGGTGAATTGGTCAAGTTGAAAAAATATCTGTATGTCTTGCGCCCCTTGCTGGCTTGCCTGTGGATAGAGCAAGACCTGGGACCAGTGCCCATGCGCTTTCAGGATATGGTGAATGCGACCATTGAAGATAAGGAATTGCTGGCAGCAATCGCCGAGTTATTGCGCATCAAAAGACGCGCCAAGGAATCAGAATTATCTATACCCATGCCTGTCATCAACCGCTTTATCGAAAGCCAGCTGGAAAGGCTGGACAGTGTCAGAACCAGCAGCACAGGTGATATGGATTTTTCTGTACTTGACCGGCTCTTGCTGGAGACGGTGATGACCAAGACTGCTTAAAAGAACAAGTAATTTGAGTCTGCAAACAGAAAATCGCGATTTCAACCATAATGGTTTTCTCTATATTTGAAATTGCAGGCTCATGTCTTCCTCATATCCTTTATCCATACTTGATCTGTCACCGATTGCTGAAGGCAGTGATGCTGCGCAATCTTTTCGCAACTCTCTCAGCCTGGCCCAGCATGGCGAAGGCTGGGGCTACCAGCGTTACTGGCTGGCAGAACACCATGGCATGCCCGGCATTGCCAGTGCTGCCACTTCAGTACTGATAGGCCATATCGCTGGTGGCACTAAAAGCATACGCGTGGGTGCTGGCGGCATCATGTTGCCAAATCATTCGCCCCTTGTCATCGCTGAACAATTTGGCACGCTGGAATCGCTTTACCCTGGCCGCATAGACCTGGGTCTGGGGCGTGCGCCGGGCTCAGACCAGCGCACTGCCCGTGCGCTGCGCCGTAATCTTTCCAGCGATGCAGACGAGTTCCCGCAGGATGTGGCTGAACTCATGGACTATCTCAGTGAAGAATCGCAGCAGGCAGTACGCGCTGTACCTGGTCATGGTTTAAAAGTGCCCATCTGGATTTTGGGCTCCAGCCTGTTTGGTGCACAACTGGCGGCAGCCATGGGCTTGCCGTATGCCTTTGCCTCACATTTCGCACCTCAGCAAATGATGCAGGCGATAGAAATTTACCGTGCTACCTTCCGACCATCGGCGCAGTTGGACAAACCCTACGTCATGCTGGGCTTTAATGTGTTTGCGGCTGATACGGATGATGAAGCCTATTATCTGGCCAGTTCTGCCCAGCAGGCTTTCATCAATTTGCGCAGTGGCCGTCCGGCAAAATTGCCTTTGCCTGTACATGATTTTTTGCAGAAAATTGGCCCGCAAGAACATGCCTTGCTGGAACAGGTTCTGTCTTGCTCCGCCATCGGTGCACCGGACACAGTCGCAAAAAAAATGCAGGCCTTCATAGAACATACAGGTGCGGATGAATTGATGATTACTGCACAAGTCCACAATCATGCTGCGCGCCTGCATTCTTATGAAATTGCTGCGCAAGCGCGCACTCATCTCAAACTGACACCCAGGATTTGATTTGGCTTGCATTCTAAAAAACGGCAAAAGCGAATTTAAAGAGCTTTTGCCGTTTTTTTGTTTGTCCTGAGCTACACTAAAGTTTTGGAGACAAACAAGAACATGAAAAATATCGCGCATCGTTTTACCCTTACGACTATCGCAGCACTGTTGGTAGCGACCAGTCTGAATGGAACCGCTCACGCACAAAATAATCTGCCAGCGACACCTGCCGCATGGGCAGATACATTTAAAAAAGACTTGAACCTGGCTTATCAGGAAACCCTGGAAAACCACCCGGGTACGCATGATCCCCATAACCCGGACTTTCGCAAAAACCTGGACATGGCGCGCAGCAATGCACTGGCTTTGGCGGACAAGGTAAAAGATGCGGCGGCTTATCAGGCTGCCTTCAATCGCTTCAATGTCAGCCTGCATGATGGTCACGCAGGTGCGCAGGCAACGCTTCCTCCTTCACTGGCACCAGGCTTACGCTGGCCAGGTTTTATGACGGTCTGGCGTGGCGATGGTTTATATGTCTATGCCTCGGAAAATGCACAAGCTGCTGCTGGGGCCAGGCTTGTCAGCTGTGATGGCAAACCTGTTAAAGACCTCATCATGGAGAATGTTTTTTCCTTCAAGGGCCGCAGTGACGAAGCAGGGCACTGGTGGTATTTTGCCAGACAGGTCATGATCGATTATGGCAATCCTTTTATACAAATGCCCAAACAATGTGTATTCAGCCATCAGGACAAGACGCTGACACATGCGCTGGCCTGGCAGCCTGTCAACGACAATTTCGAAACCTGGCGCACACGTTCATACAATGGTGACACATTACCCACAGGTTTGACAGAACCTAGAAAGAATCTGTTATGGGTTGCCATGCCCAATTTTCAGCCCGATCAGGCCGAACGCGAAACTCTCAATAAAATGACGCAGGAGATCGCTGAACACCGGGACCGTGCATTGCATGCCGATGCCATCGTGATTGACTTGCGCGAGAATCAGGGCGGATCTTCCGAGTGGAGCAAAAAATTCGCTGATGCCTTATGGGGCAAGAATAGAGTGGATAGCCTGATGCAAGCCTACTCCCCCAATTCCGAAGTCTGGTGGCGCGCATCCAAAGATAACACTGCTTATATGCAGAACCTGGTAACGAAATTCACCAGCGAAAACAGAGAAGACAGTGCAGCCTGGGCACAACGCCATGCCAGTGGCATGCAGGCAGCATTGGACAAGGGCGATTACTTTTATGTGCAATCCTCCGCCACTGCTAAGGGTAGCGCGCCTGTTAGCAACAGCGCTTTACCAGAAGATACTGCCAGCCTGAAAACCCCGGTCTACGTCATCGTCCCTGGTCAGTGTGCCAGTGCATGCCTGGATGCACTGGATGTGTTCACACGCTTTGACAATACCAAACTCATAGGCGCGCCCAGTTCGGCAGATTCCAACTATATGGAGGTCCGCATCAAAGCCCTGCCATCCGGTTTGGCGCGCGTGGTCATTCCCAACAAGGTATATGTCAACCGCGCACGCGCTGCCGGGCAGGTTTATACACCAGCTATCACGGTCACCGACATAGCCTGGTCGACTGATAATTTCTTGAAAATTGTAGAAGCCGATCTGGCCAAATCCAGGTAATAAAGAAGCTAACAAAAAGCCCGCAAAATTTGCGGGCTTTTTAACATGCCTATCATAGCAACATTTAAAAAATGGGCAAAAAAAAGCCTGCGCACACCTCGTTGCGCAGGCTATTAAATTGCTGACCAGAGAACAAAGGTCTTATCAGCAAGAGGGAAGCGTCACTACTTAAAATCTTTACTACTGCAAATTTTTATTGCAAATTTTCACTACAACAATTCTGTACTATCCAGCTCCCAAAGCATCTGGAAATATGCATCAGGCATTCTCTGCCTTGATATTCAATGCTGCATTCGATCTACGGTTTCGACCAGTGACGAGACCAAAAAGTTTCATCAACATGCGATATATAAAGCGCACAAACAGCAAGGTGAATATTGCTTCCAGCATGGTCATGCAAAAGGCGATCAGAGGATTCCGCACTTCCATGCGCATACGCATTTTTGCCATCATGCGGTCACGTGATATTTCTATACTGTCATAGAAAGTAGGCACGACCAGTAAGGTCAAAATTGTCGAAGTGATGGTACCGCCGATAATCGCAATCGCCAGCGGACGGTAAAATTCACCACCTTCACCCAGACCAAGCGCCACCGGCAGCATACCCGCGATCAGCGCAAAGGTCGTCATTAGGATAGGGCGCAAACGTACCCGGCCTGCGTACATGAGTGCATCTTCACGGTCATAACCTTCTGCTTCACGTTTGCGCGCAGCATCGAGCAAGAGAATTGCATTCTTCGCGACCAGGCCCATGAGCATGATGATGCCGATAAAGCTCATCAAATTCAGGGTACTGCCTGTTACCAGCAAAGACAGAACTACGCCTATCAGTGACAGCGGCAATGACAGCATCACGCCCAGCGGGGCCGTGAAGGAGCCGAACTGTATCACAAGTATCAGATACATCAAACCTATGCCAGACAAAAGAGCGATCAGCATGGCACCAAATACTTCTTTTTGATCCTGACCGGAACCACCAAGTGAGAGACCATAGCCAGGCGGATAATCAAAAGACTTGGCCAGCTTCATGGCGTCATCAATCACTTCGCCGTTGGAGCGGCCCTGGGCATTGGCAGATACAGTGATCGTGCGTTTGCCATTGGCATGCTCAATACCGGACGGCCCCTTGCCCATGGTAATGGTGGCGATCTGGTCGAGTGGTACCATCTGGTTGGTGCCGGATACAGCGATAGGCAGGCGTTCTATGTTCTCCTTGCTGACACGGTCATCCGGATGCAGGCGTACAGCCACATCGCGGGTCTCACCAGTCGGATCTACCCAGTCGCCAACCTCGATACCGGCAAAAGCAACGCGCAGGGCCTGGGCCGCATCATTGGATGAGATGCCCATGGAATTGGCCAGGCCGCGGTTCAGTTCTATCTTCAATTCTTTTTTCGGGTCTTGTTCAGACAAGCCAACGTCAACAGCACCTGGTACCTGGCGCAATTTATCCATGTAAGCACTGGTGATTTCCAGCAGCTTGCGTGAATCCGGGCCAGTGAATTCTATCTGTACCGGTTTTTGCGCACCATTGTTGAGGTCATCCAGTACCACATATTCAGCACCAACCAGGACACGTACTTTTTCGCGCAGTTCAGCCGCAATTTCCTTGGCACCGCGTTTGCGTTCTGTACGCTTGCCAATATCGACATAGATGCGGCCACCGGCTGGTGTGATGTTGCTATTGGTTTCTTTGGTCTCTGATATGGTGCGGGCAATTTCTGCGGCCCTTTCCATTTTCAGGCGTGCATATTCCAGCGATGAAGAAGCCGGCGTACGCACGGTAATCATCAGGTTGCCAGAGTCAGAAGCTGGCAAGAAACTCGTGCCACCCCATTTGACCTGCACACCCAATGCAACGACCAGACTGACCAGGGCAATCGCACCCATGGAACGGCGGTGATGCAAAGCCCAGGCAATCACATTACTGTAACGGTCAGACTGATGGTCAAACCAGTCATTGAAACGTGCCAGTACCTTGCTGATGCCTTTTTTCGGTGCAGTGTGATGATCCGGTGGATCACCCCAATATGCCGACAGCATAGGATCAAGCGTGAATGAAATACCCAGGCTGACCAGTACCGAGCAAGCCACGGTCAGTGCAAACGGACGAAACCATTCGCCCGGCATGCCAGGCATGAAAGCGACAGGAATAAATACCGCGATGATGGAGAAAGTCGTTGCAGCCACTGCCAGGCCAATTTCTGCTGTACCTTCCAGTGCGGCAGTACGGCGGTCAGAACCATTTTGCATATGGCGCACGATATTTTCCCGCACCACAATCGCATCATCAATCAGCACACCAATCGCCAGCGACAGGCCCAGCAAGGTCATGAAGTTGAGCGTGAAGCCACACAGCCAGACGGCGATAAAAGCGGCAATCACCGAAGTTGGCAAACTCAAGGCCGTTATCAGGGTAGAGCGCCAGGAATTCAAGAATGCATACACCACGAAGATGGTCAGGCCAGCACCGAGCACCAGGGATTCGATAACGTTGTTCAGGCTGCGTTGTGCATCCTTGCCACCGTCGCGGGTGATCTCAAGCTTGGTGCCTGGTTGTGTCTTTTCAAAGTCCTTGTTGATTTCTTCAACTTTTTCACTGATGGCCTTGGCTACACTAACCGTACTGGCATCGCGGGCACGGGTCACGAAGATACCAACATTCGGTTTGCCACTGCGTATGCTGAGGCCGTCTTTGTCAGCAAAGCTGTCTTCTATGGTCGCCACCTGTGACAAGCGCACAATCTGGTCACCAGTGCGTTTCACGACGATGCCCTGGAACTCTTCTGGCGATTCTATACGGCCCACCAGACGTATGCTTTCTTCATCCAGCGTACCGCGTATCTTGCCTACCGGGGCATTGGTGTTCTGGTTGCGCAAGGCACTCACGACTTCACCGACCGAGACATTGAATTCACGCAGTTTTTCTGCCCGCAATAGCACAGACAATTCGCGCTTCAATGAACCCGTCACCTCTACAGTGGCCACGCCGCTGATGCTGCGCAATTTGTCTGCCAGAGTATCTTCAGCCAGACGAGAAATCTCGGCATGAGTCTGCTTGTTGGATGACAAGGCCATGTTGACGATAGGCTGTGAACCCGGATCCCAGCGACGTATCATGGGTTCACGCATTTCTGTCGGCATTTTATAGCGCAGGCCAGAGATGACGTTGCGGACTTCATCCGAAGCTTCGATCATGTTTTTCTTGAAGCTGAAGCGCATGTCGAAACGACCGCTGTTTTCTGCTGCTGTTGCCCAGACTTCTTCTACGCCGGACACTGCCTGCAGAGATTTTTCCAGACGGTTGATGACTTCGCGCTCTACCGTATCTGGCGAAGCACCAGGGTAAGTAATCACTACCGACAAACCGGGTACTTCGACGTCTGGGTTTTGATTGACCCGTAGTTTGCTGAGTGCCAGCAAACCCAAAGCCATGAGTGCAACGATCAGAACGATGGTCGCAGTCGGCTTTTTGATACTGAAGTCAGATAAGAACATGATTATTTCCCTTGCGCTGGAGTCGCGTCAGCCACTGCAACTTTGGCAGTGGCCAATTCTATGTTCTGACCATCCTTGAAACTGGAGCTGGGGCTGCGCATGACAACATCACCTGCGACCAGACCGCCACGAATTTCATAATTGCCGGTACGCTGGTCGCGTTTGCCAATTTGCAGGTCAACCCGGTTCAAAGTCTTGCCTGCGACTTTCCAGGCATAGGACTTGTCACCGGATTTGATGACAGCTGCTTCTGGCAGCATCAGGGCACTGACGGTTGCCGCTTCTATATTACCTTCGGCATACAGGCCGGATACGCTCGGTTGCTTGCTGTCAGCAAAGGCCACCAATACTTCGACCTGACGGGTAACGTCATTGGCTGCCGGATCAACCCGGGTAACCTTGCCACGGAATTCTTGTCCGGCATAACCATTGATACGGAAACCTACAGGCTGGCCAACTTTGACCATGGCGATCTTGTCAGTAGATACGCGACCAGCAAAGCGCATGCTGGTCGGGTCTATGACTTTGACCAGTTCCTTGCCTATGGCGGCAGTATCACCAGCCGATACCTTGCGCTCGCTGACGACGCCATCAAACGGTGCGCGCACGACGGTGCGCTGCAGCTGCTGGCGTGCCGTCACGGCCCTGGCCCTGGCTGCTGACAATTCACTCTGCGCACTGTTACGGCGCACTTCTGCATCATCGAGTGCCTGCAGGGAAGTCATGCCTGAGGCACGCAGGGTTTTCAAGCGTTGCAGGGCACGGTCTGACTGGTCCAGTGCCAGGGCAGCATTACGGGATGCATCTTCGGCAGAATTGAGGTTGTCGCGGATAGAGGTTTCATCCAGCTTGACGAGAATGTCACCACGTTTGACGACATCACCATTTTCTTTAAGCACTTGCAAGACTACCGCGCTTACCTCGGCACGCAAGTCGGCCTTGCGTTCTGGCTGTATCGAGCCAGTCACTACCGGGCCGGATGCCATGGCATTGCTTTGTACCGTCATCACGTCTTCTGGCGCAATCACCAGTTTGACAGGGGCCTTGTCTTTTTTGTCATTTGCACCACCCTTATCAGCCGCTGCGCTGGCACTGGCGCTGGAACTTGCGCTTGCGGTTGAACTTGCGCTGGCACTGGCTTTTTCGGCAGCTTTGTCTTTGCTGCAAGCTGCCAGAGCTGAGGCAATGGCAAGAACAAGTAGAGTTTTACGTAACATGATGGTCCCTGTCGCTATTAGTGTGGGGAAATTGGATGAGAAAGTATTCCCTGTAGTCTTGTCCAGTTCAATCGCCTTGGTTTTGAAGTGCACTTTTTTATGGATGAAATGCTGATTTGGCGGATTGAAATGCAAACAGACTTGCTTGAATTACAGGGAATCAGACCCAAAGAGAGGTAATAAGTTCAGGAGAGTGCCAAAATTCCAGACGGAAGAATGACGGATAAGTGATGAATTTGCGATAGATACGCGATGAAAACTCCACGGGTGTGATGTCATGCCTGCCCCAGCATAAGCTGGCGCAGGGCATCGACATAATTCTTGCTGACGGCTACCTCGGTACCACTGCGCAGTCTCAATTGATAACTGCCATTTCCAAGTACCTGCAAATGGGCGGGTTGATCTGCCCTGACGATGGCACCCCGGTGGACACGGATAAACTGGCGGGGATCGAGATATTCTTCCAGCTTGCTTAACGGTACTCTGTGCAAGACCACGCGCTTGTCCAGATGCAGCTCTACATAATTACCTGCCGCACCGACCCAGTAGACGTCAGAGAGCAGGATGTTCTCCATTTCACCGATAGACCTGACCGTGACTTGCTGCAGGTAAACGGGTTTCTGTTCATCCAGACCACGCTGGCTGGCAACAAGCCAGGCTGACAGAGCATGGCCATAGGCAGGTTGCTGGGTCAGGCTCAGCATTTCCCTGGCCCGTTCCAGAGTTTTGGCAAATCTGTCCGGACTGAAGGGCTTGAGCAGATAGTCCAGTGCCTGCAATTCAAAAGCGTCAATCGCATGGACATTATATGCAGTCACAAAGATGATCAAAGGCGGTTTGGGCTGAGCGGCCAGGCTGCGCGCCAGCTCCAGGCCTGACTCTTTGGGCATTTGTATATCGAGAAACACGACATCGACGACGTTTTGCGCCAGGAATTCACGTGCTGCTGCAGCACTTTTCATTTCAGCCAGCACCTGCCATTCAGAATATTTACTCAGGGCATAGCGCAGGGTAATACGCGCATGCTCTTCATCATCGACGATGATGCTGCGGATGGTGGCTATGGTGGCTGGATTAGCTGTAATGGCTGTCATTCTGATCTTGTTACAGGCATGCTGATCGTCACTACGAAACGGCCTGCAGTAGTCTCCGTCTGCAAAGACGCGGCATCTACATACGCCAATTGCAGGCGCGCCAGTGTATTGCGCAAACCCAGGCCAACACCGGGATTGGCTGCAGCTTCGGCATGAACGGGGTTGCTGATGCGTATCAGCAAGTTGCCCTCGCTGCAGTCAAAACGACACAAGATATCGCTGGCTTCTTCATGACAATCCAGATCATGCCGCAGGGCATTTTCTATCAGGGGTTGCAATAACAAGGGCGGACAATCGCATGCCAGTACCTGCTCATCCACCCCTACTATGGCGATATGCAGGCGCTCACCATAGCGCAAACGCTGTAGCGCCAGATAATCCTGCACAAAGGCAAGCTCTTCTGCAAACCTGACCCAGTTTTTATCTCCGGCCGCCAGCGCATAGCGCAAGAGTTCGCTCAAGCCATGTATGCCATTCAGGGCAACATCCTTATTATCTGAAATGACCAGGGCGCTGATGGCATTGAGGGCATTGAACATGAAATGGGGTTCCAGCTGTGCCCGCAAGGCCAGGGATTTTTGCTGTTCCAGCTCCAGCCGCAAAGCCAGGGCATCTGCTCTTTCCAGTGCCCAGGCACGACCCCGTTCCTGGCTTTGTTGCCAGATCTTGATGGCTACCACGGCAAAATACACGGCACTGATGGACGACAAGCGCAGCAAGGCCGCCAGCTTATCGAAGACCTGCAACTCTGCCTGAATCTGCCCCCAGTTCATATCATGCGGGCCATCCAGAGTGAACAGTTTGCCAACATACAGTAATTGCCCGGGTAAAACGACCAGCAATAACAGGGCATATCCGACAGCGATATGCCGGGCACTGCTATATAACCAGGGCCAGCGCTTGAAACAATAAGTCAGGATGTAGCCTAGTATAGCCAGCGCTATCGCGCTCCTGCCCCAGCTTTGAAAAATCAGCCAGAAGTCACCCTGGTTGCCTTCGCGCAAATCATCATTGAGAGAAGTCAGCGCACCGATCAGGCTCAACGTACTCCAGATAAATACATTCAGCAGCAATACCCTGGCTGCCGCCTGCCAGGTCTGTGGCGCAGGCTGCGGCAATGGGCTTGAAGAAGTATGAGAGCTGCTGGTATCCATACTTTGCAGTATAGCAGCGCAATCACACTGAAATTTTTGCTTGCCGGGTTTTCGTCACGGCAAGTATCAGTTTCATCACTCAGGATGGCAGTATTCAGGGCTTGTCTTCAGCAGGCTTGGCGTCTTTCTCTTTTTTCTTTTTTTCTGCATAACGCACAGGAATCAGATGCTTTTCAAGGTCATGCAGGCTGGTGGACATTTCGCGCACATTGTCCCAGATGCTATGGTCCAGGCGCATCTTGTGATTCATGGCACTGATGATGGGCAACAAGGTTTGCTCATAACTTTCTGCCAGGCGTTTCAAGGTGGTTTGCAAGACTTCCTGATCGGGCATGTTGATGTGCACATCACTGCGTGCCTTTTGCCCCAGCGCTGCAATCTGCTGGCTGATATCGGCCAGCAGATTGGCGACCTTGGTGGCACCATCGGCGTCTGCGCCGCCCTGCTTGCGCAAGCGGCTTAATTCATGCAGCAGGTCTTGCCAGCGTGCCTGCTCTTCTGGCTGGGGCTGACCGAGCAGATGTGCGAGTTTCAAGAGATTCTCTTCCGCACCTATGGTCAGGGTCTGCGCTTCGCCGCGATAGTGATCGCGCAATAAAAGATCCAGTTCATCATCATGCATCAGTGCTGATATTTTTGGCGTCAGCTTGCTCATATTGCGGTAGCTGCCTTGCAATTTGAATGCAGGCTCGGTACGGAAATGATCGTCTTGCGAGGCAGAGGCGATGTAAGCCTGATTCACTTTCAGCAAGGCATCACGCACCTTGAACAGCCGTTGCAAAAGCGCGCAAATTTCTGCAATTTCTTGCTGGCTGTAGACATGTTTCAAATTGCTGGCCGGTATGGGTTCGCCCTGTGCCATCCTGATCAGTTGATAGGCATCTTGCGGGTCACGCGTACTCAACAAATGCAGGGCCGGGTGTGATACCAGGGCATTTTCTATATATGACAGGGCAAAGGCATCTTCCTTGCCGCTCAGCACATCACCCAGATTATAAATATCGGCACGGTTTGCCAGCATATCGGGAATCTTGAACATCTCGCCTGATTCGGTATACGGGTTACCGGCCATGACGATGGCAAAACGTTTACCGCGCAAGTCATAACTCTGGCTGGCACCGCGCCACACACCTTCTATGCGGCGCGTACCATCGGCCAGGGCAATGAATTTTTGCAAAAACTCAGGATGCGTATGCTGGATATCATCCAGATACAGCATCACATTATTGCCCATGGCCAGACCGAGATTGAGCTTCTCCAATTCCATGCGGGCAGCGCTGCTGCTGGCCTGTGCAGGATCAAGCGAAGTGACATTGTGACCCAGCACCGGGCAATTGATGCGGACAAAGATCATGCCCAGTCTGTCACCCAGATATTCCATCAGCGTGGTCTTACCATAACCCGGAGGCGAAATCAGCAACAGCATGCCCATGGAGTCAGTACGCCTTTGTGCCCCGGCGGCACCGATCTGCTTGGCCAGGTTATCACCCACCATGGGCAGATAAACTTCATCAATCAGACGATTGCGAACAAAGCTGGACAAAGGCTTGGCCTGGAATTGCTCAAGATGCAGGCGGTTTTTTTCTTCCTGCACCAGTTGCAGACGCAGGCTCTGCAATTCCTGATAGGCAGGAACGATGAGCTTCACATGATGCGAGAGGCGGCGCATGAAGTCATTAAGCTGCAGATTCAAGACCGGACTCTTGTCTTGCGCATCTGCTGGAGTCGAAATCAGTGCATGTTCACCCAGCATACCGCTGACCTGAACCTGCAATTCTGCCGAGTGTATGTGACGCGGCAAGTTGCACAGCAAGGCTGCGCTGACTTCTGGCAAGAGGTTCTGGTCGAGTTGCTGATGTGTGATATAGCCGTGGCCCCATTCACTGGCAAGCTGCCAGCGTGCACTTAAAGCCAGAGTCTGTTCTTGCCATGGCAGGGGAATCGCATTCCTGCTCAGATGCTGCAAGATGCCCTGCATGATGTCATTGGCAGCGCGGCTGCATATCCATTCATGCGCCGTTGCACGTTTGACGCCACCGGCATCCTGGCTGAGTTCATCGAGCAAATAGTTGGCTGCTTCTTCCATCAGCAAGGACAGGGATTCTGTGCCTGCTTCCATGCAGTTACTGAAATCCAGATGCTGTTGCTGCACATATTTTTGCAAGGCTTGCTGCTGTTCGGCCGCGATCTGGCGTAACAGACGGCCGTTGCCAAATTGCTTGCTCATCAGTTCAGCCTGCTCGGCCTGATGCTGCAAAGTCTGCGCGGCTACTTGCAGGCTGGGTGTATTGCTCAAATGCTGCCAGTACAGCACAGCGACTGCCCTTGCCAGCGGGTTGTAGCGCAATAGCCCGGCATTCTCCACCATGGGAACCAGATCCCGCAGGATGGCGCTGGCATCATGGTCATGCACACCTTTTTGATAGCCTTCCTGAAAACGTGCTGCAGCAAAGCGCCGTACCAGGGTATCGAGTGTTGCGGTATCGGTCTGTGCAGCAGCCTCCAGCAAGTCTTGCCATTTGCCACTGCCTGCCTCTGCACGAGAACTCTCCACGATTTGATAGGCCAGGTATTCGGCGCGATAAACCTGCGGAGATTCTGACAATATCTCCAGCCCCCAATAAGGGCGCAATGCTTCAAGGCGGGCATCTTCAACCGCACAGAAATAATCTGTGCCACTGATGTGATAAGACAGCTTGTCCTGTCTGGCGATAATGGTCAGGTCCAGCAATTGCTGGTTGACAGTAAATGCATGGCGACCCAGGCGTATGGTATTACCAGTCACCAGTTCACTGCGGTCACGCAAGGAACGCTGGGCTTGCTCGCGTATATTCTTGAGTTGCCCGGCGAGGTCATCGGCAGCAACCTGGTTGCCCAGTTTGCGCAATTCTTCTATGCTGGCCCTGAGTTTATTGAGCAAGGAATCAGAAGCAAAATAAGCCTCCATTTGCGCCTGTTCCTGGAACTGGGTCAGGCGCTTGGGGATGCCGGTCAAGATGCGGCGCGCTGCTTCCATGATGGCCTGGGCGCGGCGCGAACGGGCATCATTCAGGATTTGTTTCTTGCCTTCAAAAGTTTCGTATACCGATTCGCGCTTGTGGGCGATTTCTGTCAGATATTCATCCTGCTCGGCAAAGCGGCCTTCCAGTTCTTCCAGTTGCGCCAGCAAACGTGTCAGCAGTTCATCGCAACGTTCAGGCGTAGCTGCCTGTTCCAGCGCACTGTCTACCGATTGCCCGAACAGTTTTAATTGCGCTGCAAATTCGGCAGCCGATTCACCTTGCGACAACTGCTTGCGACGCAAGCGTGCCTCTGCCCTTAATTTATTCAATTCAGCATAAATGCCGGATATTGTATCGAGTATCCGGGTGCGCAAACTGGCATCCCCTACCGCCAGTGTTCCCAGCAATTCTGTCAAGCCATCGAGATTGTGCGCATGCTTGTCCAAAGCTTCGTAGACGGGTGCCAATTCTGCCGTGGTTTGCAGGCTACCCAGCTGGCTGCTGAATTTGGCGACTTCTTCATGGATTTTTACAAAGGCATCATCGCGTGATAAAAACTGCACGGTGCGCTCTGCGACTCTCCTTTCTTCTGTTGCCAGTTCATCGTCAAGCGCATGCAGGCGCACTACGTCCATGTAGCGTTGCTCTTTAAGCCCGGTCAACTGCCCGCGCAACAAGCGTATCTGGTCCAGCGCGGTGATGAAATCACCAGGCGCATGCCATAAGCGGCTGGCGGTTTCTGTCAGTAACTGCTTTTGTGCAAACTCAGTTTGCTGCAAGGTTTTTCTGGCCTGGCTTTGTATGGCTGCGACCTTGTCAAATTCATCCAGGGTGGCGCGTGCCACTTCTATGAGGTTTTGTACATCCTTGCCGATTTCCCTGGCTTGTTCTGCACTCAGCCAATAATAGGCATCGATCAGGTGCCGGGCTTGTTTGGCGATCGCCTCATAGACAAAGCGACTGGGCAGCTGCGCATTGCTGCTATCGTCCTGCTCACGCACTGATTTGGCCAGCGAATACAGTTCGGACAAGCCGCGTACCAGTTCGCGGTTACCTATCTTGCCAAAGAAACTTTGACGCGGGGCCTGCCTGGCAGCATGATCATCACTGAGGAAAGGCGTCTGCCATAATTGCATCGCATGGTTGCGGGTAGGCTCGTCGCTCTCGGCAGTAAACAGCATCATGCGCCCGTCGCCATAACGGGCATAACCTTGGGCGAGCAATGGCTGTTCCAATGACTTGTTGATGAGGTTGTAAGTCAGCAAGACATAAATGCCCGGCTCTACGCCATAAAACACATACAAGACATCTTCACCATTGGGTGACAGGACGCGGCGCTTGAATTGCAGGTCGGTCGGCAAGTCACTGAACAGGCGATGCTCACCGCTTTGCAGTATGTAACCACCAGGAAAAACGATACCGTGGTCTTCTGGCAATTGCACGCAGGACCTGCCTATGGCATCGACCCTCAGCACTTGCTGGGTGCGGCGCACATACACCAGATAACGGCTCTGGGTTTCGCGATAAGGCTTTACCCGCAACAGTATCAGCTCACCTACTGCCGCGTAGGCGATTTCTGCATCATTAAGGGACTGGTTGGCATCTTCCACCGGCTCGGCATAAATACCCAGGCCTGTGTCAGTATTATTTTCTATCTTGACCGTCAGGTCGCCGCCTATGGATTCGACAAACAGGGTATCAAGGATATTGACGTGGGAATGCTTGCCGATGACATGCTGCTCCCGGGTAGCCAGCACCCATTCAAAATCATGGGCTGGTGGCAGGGCGACATCTCTTTCACCCCGGTTATCGACATAGCTGACGGTGCCATCATCTTTTATCTGCCAGCGGAACACGCGGATATCCGACATGCGTTCGCCTATCTTGAAGGCGGCCAGCAATTTTCCCTGGTGCACACGCAGTTGCACCAACTGGGCATTTTTATAGTAACTGTAAAGTTCCCTGAACTCATTCAGAAAACGTGCATCGCTGAGGAAGGTATCTTCCAGCTTCACCGGTTCCAGCTCATGCTGCCCGCTGCTATTATCCAGACGGTACAAGGCAAACACATCAGCAACCCGGGTCTCTTGCCGCAGGCCGATGAAGACGTTGTAACCCAGCACCAGTATGTCACCCACCAGGACCAGGTCGCGCGATACGCAATTGTTTTCAGTGCGCGCACGGGTACGTGCCAGCAGGTTCATCTCATCGCGACCAAACTCTTCCAGCCTGGCACTATTGAGCAGCGCCGCCTTGTCGGATATCAGCTTGCCTTGATTATTGAGCCGCTGACGCAGCAGATCAAAACTGCCGGAATGCTCACCGGCAGCAGCTTGTGGATTTGAGTCATCAATTGCAGCATTGCTGCTCGTACTACTTTGTGTATTGCTGGACGCGGCTTGCTCAGGCATTGCATTCATTGCTGGGTTTTCCGTTTGTTTTTTCGTTTGCATATCAGGCAGTCATCAGCAACTGCATTGACGCGAAGAAAAGTGCAAGCCTGCACCTTTCTCCGGGAATAAAGTCATGCAAATCTGCCTTATGGCAAAACTTTCTCTGCACCCTCAGCGCCCTTGCCCAAACTGCTCATCAAGGTGTGCAGGGCACTTTTCTGTTGCGCAGTACCCTGGGCATTCACCCTGCTCAGGAAGGCAGACAAGGACAGGTTTTGCAATTCAGCAGACGAACCACCGAGTGCCCCCACCAGGTCACGCAGATCATGCACCATGTCGCGCTCACCACTCAGGTGATTTTTCAAACCGACCTGCAAGGTTTTACTCTTCTGTATCGTGCCGTCTATACCCTTGCCTATCGCCAGGGCGTTGACGAAGCGGTCGAAGTAATCACCCTCGCCACCAACGATATCGATATTGGCATTTTGCAGCGCCTTGCCGAGTACTTCAGCCTGGTCTTTGGCAATATGCGTCTGTGCGTCCAGACCTTTCATGATTTGCTGGTTGGAGATTTCCAATTGCATACGGAATTCTTCATGGGCACGGGTTTCATCACTCATGGCAGCCATCGCTTCAAATTTCTGACGCAAGCCTTTGGACTCTGCTTCAAAGCGGGTTTGTATCACATGGGCTTCCGCATCACCATGGGTGACTGTGGCGCTGGCATCTGCCGTTTTGACGTTTGCCGCAGCCAGACCCATTTGCTCATGGCCCTGCGCTTCAGCCTGCATGTGCAAGCGCAGGGATTCGGCATCTGCTGCACCTTGTTTGGCAGTTGCTTCAGCACCGGCAATGCGGACATTGGCTTCTGCACGGCCCAGTTGCTCTTTACCCTTGGCTTCTGCTTCCATTTGCATGCGGGTTGATTCTGCCTGCGCAGCGCCCTGTTTCAAGATGGCTTCAGATGCAGCGATCCTGACTTTGGCATCGGCCAGGCCAGGTGCTGCCAGTTCGGCTTCACGACCTTCAGCTTCGCGCTTCTTGGATTCCGCTCCTTTTTCAGCGACTTTCAATGCTGCATCTGCCAGTGTCAGATCTTGCGCTGCCCTGTGCTTGGCAGAGCGTTCTTCTGCTTCTGCTGCTTTGACTGTCAGCACCATTTTTTCTTCGGCACTGGCT
>JAZJXP010000054.1:77355-100015 GCA_040390835.1 Pseudomonadota bacterium | reverse complement strand
GTATGGTGCCAAGGACCAGGGTATTCCGGTTGAGTCTGTCTTCAAGATGGAAGTGGAACTCAAGAAAGGCAATAGCAAATCAGAATTCAAGGTCTATGAAAATTCTGGTCATGCCTTCAATGCTGACTACCGCCCCAGCTATAACGAAGCCGACGCCAAGGATGGCTGGGGCCGCGCCCTGGCCTGGTTCAAGGCAAATGGCGTAGCCTGACTTTCATCTCTCTTATCAGCTCTTGTCTGTCACGAGCAGGTCCGGTGTAAGCCGGATCTGCCTCATTCATTACTCTACCCAGGACCATCATGCACACTTACGACTATGACTTATTCACTATAGGCGGTGGTTCTGGTGGCGTGCGGGCCAGCCGTTTTGCGGCACAGTATGGTGCCCGCGTTGCCCTGGCTGAATCCGGGCCGCTGGGCGGTACTTGTGTAAACGCCGGTTGCATCCCTAAAAAACTGATGTCGTATGCTGCGCATTATCATAGCGACTTCGAAGAAGCTGTCGGCTTTGGCTGGAGCTTGGGGGAACAGCGCTTTGACTGGGCTAGCCTGATCGCCAGCAAAGACAGAGAAATCGCCAGGTTGAATGGCATCTATAGCCAGATACTGACGAATGCCAACGTGGATGTCATCGCTGGTCATGCCCAGATTGTGGATGCACACACGGTTGTGGTTAACGGTAAAAGCTATAGTACGCATCACATCCTGATCGCCACAGGCGGTCACCCCATCAAACCAGAATTGCCTGGCAGTGAACTGGGTATCACTTCGGATGAATTCTTTCACCTGCCGGCCCTGCCGCGCCATGCCATCGTCAAGGGCGGCGGCTATATCGCCGTTGAACTGGCATCCATATTAAACGGCCTGGGTTGCAAGGTAACGCTGGTGCAACGCGGGATACAAATCTTGCGCAGCATGGATGCTGATCTGGGTCATTTCCTGATTGCTGAAATGCGCAAGAAAGGCGTGGAGATTGCGCTCGATACCAGCATTGCCTCCATTACTGCCCACGGTGACAGCAAACAGGTAGTGCTCAGCGATGGCCGCAAGCTGGAAAGTGATTGCATCCTGTTTGCCACAGGCCGCAAACCCAATGTCAGAGGTCTGGGTCTCGACAATGTGGGCATACAGCAGCGTGAAAATGGCGCGATTATTGTTAATGAACATTTCGCCACCAATGTCGCCAATATTTATGCCATCGGCGATGTCATCGACCGTGTGGCATTGACCCCAGTAGCACTGGCAGAAGGCATGGTCGTTGCGGCCAACCTGTTCCAGCATGGCCGCAAGCTGATGTCCTATGAAAATATTCCCACAGCCGTATTCAGCCACCCGAATGTGGCAACGCTGGGGATGACAGAAGCCAAGGCACGCGAAAAACATACGCATATCAAAATTTTCAAAAGTGAATTCAAGGCACTCAAGCACACGCTCTCTGGTTCAAGCGAACGCTGCCTGATGAAGATGATCGTCGATGCCGATACCGACCGCGTATTGGGCATGCACATCGTGGGGCCGGATGCGGGCGAAATCATCCAGGGCTTTGCCGTAGCCATGCAATGCGGCGTCACCAAGGCACAAGTAGATGCCACGATAGGTGTGCACCCCACGATAGCCGAAGAATTTGTGACCATGCGCACGGCAGTGGTATAACTCAGGGAAACTGGTCTGGCATAGAAATATTGCCGGTGTTTCGTCATTTTTAGTATTTTTGCTTGAACTCACCCCTACCCACACGACTTTGCATAAATTCCATCTCCCGTTTTTCCTCGCCATCATGCTTGGCCTGTTTTCAAGAAACTCCCATGCTGCATGCAACGATGCCTTGCTAGGGGATTTTGCCAGCGAAAAAAATGGCCCAGCCATCATCAGGATAGAGAAAATACATGGTGAACTTGCTTATCGCATGTCAACTCGCGTGTCAACTGAGGACCAGCAGTGGGATGCCAAGGCTCAAAAGAGTGCGTTGGTCGCACCGGAAAAATTATTGCAGTTGCTAAAAGATGAGCGCTTGCTCAAGGCTTCATGCGCGATATGGGTAGACAGTGGCGTACTGATGAAACTGCCGTTAGGAACACCTGTGCAAGTCAGTTCGCCTACTCAAAAGTCTTATATAGACAGGGAGGTGGCGACAGGCTATGTCTACTACATCATGCAAGGCTTCATGCTGGATGCGATTGATTTGTACCCAGTTGCCGCCAAGGGTATTTCTCCAGCCGCACCTGAACCCTTAAAGAAAAGGCCAGAAGGCAAAGAGGTACCTGATACTGCTGCAATATGCCCAGGCAACAAGCTGCCTGACATGCAGCAGGCAGGTTTTGATAATTTGCGCGTCAGTACCAAAGACTGGTTCAGGACACGCTCGCCGCAAATGCAACTGGAATTTATCTGTGGCCAGTGGCTGCATGCAGCAATGCTGAAGTTTCCTGGTATGGCGACAAAAGACGAAAAGGAAAGAACTTCGGCCCTTGAGAATTTTCGTGAATTGCTGCTGGCAGGCCAGATACCTCGTGATGAAAATGGCGATGCGCAATGGCTGAAAGCCGCATCCGGGCTACTCAGCGGTAATCATGACTGGAGCACAGTCGTATCTTTACAAAAAGAGTTTTATAACTTGTTCGAGCAGGCTGTCTTCCCGCATCTGGCTATACCAGCGCCCTATGAAAATGGCTATGCCAATACCGAGTTGCTTAAACTGACGCAGTTTATGCCTGCAGAGCAAGCCCTGCATGTACTGAAAAAATTTAATGAGAAAGGGTTCCTGGCTGTGCCCAGCGAAAGGCCTGAGTCAAGGAGCTATACCTTGTCGCCAGTCGCAATGGACCTATTGCGGCACTATCGTGACCTGGGCAAAGTACCTGCACCCATCCTTGACTTTCTGTTGCCATTGGCAGGCGCAGACGCCATCAATGACAGGGACTTGATGCGCACTGCCGTCGATAGCAAAAGTGCGGATGCAGTACAGCGACTGCTGGAACGTGGTGCAAATCCACTACGCACTGGAGTTCTGGCGCAGGCCTGGGATACGCCCGCCTACCCTGCCTTGTTGGCTGCAGCCTTGACCCGGCATGCATCAACGCAAGTATCAACTAAGGACAAAACTCGTTTACCCCAGTCAGAAGCTGAAGCCGTTCTCATTCGCATACTTGACACCCGCGAGTATGAAAAGAAACTGAATTGGCAAGAAGTGGATTTTTTAATCAGCGCTGGCGCAGATATCAATCATATGTTCGAACAGCAAAAGCCAGAAAATATAGGCGTATATGCGCACACCCGCCCAGAAAGAACGATGCAATTGATAGCACGCGGCTTGCGGCTCGACAAAAATCATGAATACGACGACGGCAAAAACAAGACGTCTGGCGAATTACTGCCTTTGTATTTGCGTTTTGCTGGCTATAACCCACATCGCGAAGACCTGATACGCGCCATGCTCACAAAGTACAATAATGTGAATACTGCTTCGGTATGTGCAAGTTGTGGACTAAATTATCCCCTGGACTACGCGGCCAAATCCGGGCGAGCTGACCTGGTGAAAACCTTGCTTGAATTTTGGGCCAATCCAAACAATGTGAACAGGGATGGTTCATTAAGTTTTTGGCAGGCGGCCATCAAAAACCAGCCTGATATGCTGGACATGATGGCTGCTTCAAAATTCAAACTCAATTTGAATGCCGTTGATAAAAATGGCATATCAGTACTGGCCTGGGCCAATTGCCTCAAGGCCGATGGGGCAGCAGCATGGTTGAGCAAAAACGGGGCGCTGGAAATTGGCCGCGAGATTTGTGCCAAACTTAAATAAACCTATTTTAAGTTTGCTGCACGAAACCATGCAGACCCAGTATGTCTAATTCAGAGTTTGCTAAAGCGGATTCAACGGAATGCACTCTAGTACATGAGCATTTTGAGCGGCACATGTGCCCCACGTGGACTCCGATTGCGCACGCGCAGTTAGATCAGAAACAGGTACTTAGATCCAGGTGAAGCTGTTTCAGCCTGCCTTATAGACCAAATATCTTTCGTTCACACTGCAGTTTATCTTCCTCTTTTCCCAATTTTTCGCAATTGCGGATATGTGGTTTTAATTCTGCCAGCTCGGTATATTTTTGATTGTTCTCTATCGCCGCACATTTCCTTAAGTTGTACACATAAATATAGGTAGTATCGACATCAGGATTTTCAAAAACCTCATCAATTATTTTTGGCATTACCCGCAAAGTAAGCTGGTCATTCTGCAATCCAGTTTTGACGAGAGCGCTGACACTTTCTTTTGACATGCCCTTGTTTCTGGCAACGGCAACATTGGCTGCGGACTGTCCGATATTTTCGCACAGAGGCACTCGCTTCAATGGATCCCATGCAGACCGTGGGTTTCTTTCGAGGTAGTTGGCGATATAGCGCGTATCTGCATTTTGGCCTTTGTAATGCGAACAGGCATCAACAATTGCAGCTTGAGTCGCGCCACGCTTGATGGTCTGATCTGCATAAATAAGCTCATAGATTTTGCCAACAGCCACGACGTACGCGGACAGCATGTCTGCTGGAATTTTAAGATTACGATTCATCGATGCTTTGACCATGTTGAATGCAATCGCCTCCGGCATTGCAGAATCACGTCCGTCTACTGCGAAGTCTGCATACATATCCAAGGTAGAACAAACCATCAAGGTTTCTTGGTTCACAGGATTTGGGCTGTTTTGGTCTGCTGCCTTTACGGCAAATGGAAACACCATGCTCAGGATGAAAAAAAAGGGAAATATTTTATTTTTCATTTTCTTGAATACCAGGTTTAGAAATAGTCAGGCTAATTAACACCACATAGCTTATCCCGACGACAAAGCGACACATGAATGACGGTGATTTATAAATATTGATGCAAATGGTGCAAAGATAACATAAATGAAACCGTATTTCTTAAGCTGTTCTTTCATAATTTGATAGGCTCATGCCTATGTCTGAAATCCACCCCCACGTATTTTTGCTTGCGGAGTACCTTGCAGCGACTCCTGATTACACCGATGACACCATCAATGAGCATCTCAAATCTGGGGGGCTTAATGACAAGGAAGTCAATGCCCTGATTAGGTGTATTCAGGTGGCTTGGGGTAGGCGGGCAGTGGCGCATACCGGCGCAAAGTCATCTGATGAGTATGTCATTGCGAATGCTGCAGATGAGATTGTGAAACGTGCTAATTTTACGCATGATCCCTACTTCAATAATGCGATTGAGCAGTACGAAAATTACGCATCCTCCGAAGGCTGTATTCGCTTCGCCAGGGAGTCCGCTGAATACAATGCCGTTCAACGTTCCATTGCAGAGGGCAGCGATATTACGACATCGACGCCGCTTCCACAGATTGTGTTAGTTGGTGAATGGACGCATGAAAGCGTCTTGAAAGTCGTTGATCAACTTCGGGCGTCGCTCCATACACCTGTTGCAAAATCCACACCATGGTGGAAGTTTTGGTGAGCATGTCTTTGTAGAGATTCTGCTCCTTTCACTCTTAAGCAGGTATTACTCACTCAGTGACAAATTTGCAGAAACCCCCGCAATATGTTTTAATTTGCAACCTGGTTGCAAATTCCTGAGGCTTAAAATTCATTCCACGCTGTTATCCATCCTGTTTGCTACCACGATTGCTGGTGTCCTGAGCATCACTGCGGCTGCCATTTTTTCGTTTTCACTGCTCTCCAAAGTCGTGGAACGCATGGTCAGCCTGTCGGTGGGCATCATGCTGTCCACTTCTTTGCTGCATGCGCTGCCTGAGGCTTTTGAGTCAGGCGCGGACACCCGCACCCTGTTCGCCTGCCTGCTGGGCGGTTTGCTGGCTTTCTTTTTGCTGGAAAAATTCGCCATCCTGCGTCATTCACATCACCATGAAGGTGATGGGCATCATCATGAACATGGTCATGATGCCCATGAAGCGGGCAAGGCTGGCTGGATGATACTGGTGGGTGATGGCCTGCATAATTTCACCGACGGCATTTTGATTGCGGCGGCTTTCCTGGCCAACCCCAAGCTAGGTCTGGTGACTGGCCTGGCGATTATTGCCCATGAAATCCCGCAAGAGATAGGTGATTTCATCGTCTTGCTGAATGCTGGCTTCAGCCGCATGCGTGCTTATATGTATAACCTGATCTGCAGCATGATGGGTGTGGTTGGTGGCGTGCTTGGCTATTACACGCTGGAAAGCGCGAGCGGCATGATCCCCTATGTACTGGTGTTTGCGTCTTCTGGGTTTATTTATATTGCGGTCAGTGATCTGATGCCGCAGATGCAGAGGCGGGCGACGCTGAAAGAAACGATACCGCAGATTATCCTGATATCACTGGGGGTGGTGCTGGTGTTGTTTGTAACTAGTCACAGGTAATCATTAAAAATTCACAGGTTCTCGCAGGTTGGGCCGGGGTCCTGTAAGGCTAGGCTTCGTAGGTTGGGCTACGGGGTATCAGCCCAACACTCTGCGTTTAAATAACGTACACGTTTGTTGATGGTCAGTGTTGGGCTGATGAACCGTAGCCCAACCTACAATGCGTAGCCTGGCGAGGCCCGGCCCAACCTACACGAATCGCAATCCATCTGACATCAACTCAACGCTCCACCGGCCTGCTCGCATCCGCACACCACTCACTCCACGAGCCCGGATACAAGGCAGCACCCCGCAAACCCGCCACTTCCAGTGCCAGCAAGTTATGGCAAGCGGTAACACCAGAGCCACATTGCATGATGGCCTGGCTGGCATCACCCACTACGGCAGACCATTCCTGCTGCAACTGCTCTGCCGGTTTGAAACGGCCATCGGCTTGCAGATTGTCTTTGAAGAAGCGGTTTTTGGCACCGGGAATATGGCCGCCGACTGGATCTATCGTTTCGTTCTCGCCACGGAAACGGTCAGCAGCACGGGCATCCACCAAGATCTTGGCAGCGCTGCTGATATTTGCCAGCACTTGGCCGACATCGACTGTACCAACCAGTGTTGCCTGTTCGCTGATATTGCCGCTGCGTGCAGCAGGCACGTCCGTTGTTGCTGCTTGCTGTGCTGCCAACCAGGCTGGCAAGCCACCATCCAGCACCGCCACGGCTTTGTGACCTACCCAGCGCAACATCCACCAAAGGCGTGCTGCAAACATGCCGCCATGGGCGTCATAGACCACGACCTGACTATTGTCATTCACACCCAGTGCTTGCAGAGTAGCGATAAAGTCAGTTTTTTCAGGCAGAGGATGGCGGCCACGGAAGACACCGTTTGCACCAACTTTGGCAGCTGACAAGCGCTGATCCAGATGGACGAATTGCGCGCCGGGGATATGGCCCTGGTCATAGGCTGCCTGCCCGGCATTGCTGTCCATCAAATCATGGCGGCTATCGAGCACGATCCAATTTGGGTCTGTGATGTGGGATGCCAGTTCTGTAGCACTGATTAATGTTGTGTACATCTTTGTCTCCTGAAAAATAAGTTGAATGCAGATATGTTATTCGGAACTGATGGGGTCGCTTGGTAGGGGTGTACGACTGCTCCTGGCATTATAAAAGGTAGCAAGCAGGCCGCTGCATAAAATCACAGCTATGCCTACCCAACTCAGCCAGGCCAGGCTTTCTTTCCAGATCAACACGTCCCAGACGCTGGAAAACACGATACCCACATATTGCAGATTGGCTGTGACCAGGGTATTACCCAATCTATAAGCGCGTGTCATGGCCATTTGCGCGGCGGCGGCAGTCACGCCTATAGCCAGCAACAACATGATGCCCCGGGCATCAAGATGGTGCCAGATGATATTTTGTGTGCTGGTATTAATTGATTTGACGATCACGGCACCCAGCAAACCAGCCACGGCACATGTCATGGAAAAATAAAATACCACCCGGTATTCTGGCTCACCCAGCAAACCCATTTGCCTGACCTGCATATATGCCCATGCTGCCAGCATGCCAGATATAAGGGCAATGATACCGCCTATGACCTGGTCTGCATGTATACTGGGGCGTAACAGCAAAACCACGCCAACAAAACCCAAAAGGATGGCGGCTATCGGTTGCCAGGTCAGCCCCGGCTGCTTGTTCCACCATGCACCTGTCAACATGATGGCAGCAATCCAGATCGGTGACATATAGTTCAGCGTCACGGCCATCGCCAGTGGCAGTTTGCCTATGGCATAAAACCATAACCACAAGGCCAGCACACCGACCGCGCCGCGCACCAAATGATGATAAGGCATGCGTGTTTTCAAGGTACCGCCCTGGAACTTGACCAGCATGGCGATCATCAACATGCCGATGGCACCGCGATAAGCGACAATTTCTGAGGTTGAATAATCAACCGATGCCAGCTTGACGCAGACACCCATGATGGAAAACAGAAAGCTGGCAACCAGCATCCATAAAGACTGCATAAAAACACGACTCCAAAAGATAAGGGAGGCACAGGCCTCCCATATTTACGCTACCATCACTACACTGCGATTTTTCTTCGATACCATTCATGGAAATGCTGCATGCCATCTTCCATCGGTGACTGGTAAGGGCCAACTTCATTGACGCCACGGTCAAACAAAATCTTGCGTCCGGCATCCATGCGCTGGGCGATTTCGTCATCCTCTACGCAGGTTTCCATATAAGCGGCACGTTCAGCCTCTATGAATTCACGTTCAAACAAGACGATTTCTTCAGGATAATAAAACTCGACCACATTGCGGGTCTTGCCAGTGGCTGTTGGCCAAAGGGTAGATACCACCAGCACGTGCGGATACCATTCAACCATGATATTGGGATACAGGGTCAGCCAGATGGCGCCGTACTTGGGTGCTTCGCCATCACGGAACTTCAGCACCTGCTCTTGCCAGCGCTGGTAAGTTGGCGAGCCAGACTTTTGCAAACCCTTGTGCACACCCACGGTTTGCACGCTGTAGTCTTCGCCGAATTCCCACATCAAATCATCACAAGAGACAAAGCTGCCGAGGCCGGGGTGAAAAGGTTCGACGTGATAATCTTCCAGATAGACTTCAATAAAAGTCTTCCAGTTGTAATCGCATTCGTGCATTTCGACATGGTCGAGCATATAGTCAGTGAAATCCAGGTCCTGGGTGACACTGAGTTTGGACATGCGTTCCATGACGTTGTAGCCGTTTTGTTCGAACAGCAGGCCATTCCAGTTTTGCAGCGGCGTGCGCTGCAAATTCAGGCAAGGCGTGTCGGCAAAATGCGGCGCGCCTATGAGTTCGCCTTTGAGATCATAGGTCCAGCGATGCAGCGGGCAGACAATATTATTGGTATTGCCGCGCCCATTGAACATCAGTGCCTGGCGGTGACGGCAGACATTCGACATCAGTTCTATGCCCTGGGCGTTACGTACCAGCATGCGGCCTTCGTTTTCGGCAGCAAGCGTGGCAAAGTCGCCGACATTGGGCACCATCAGTTCATGGCCGACATAACGTGGGCCAGACTGGAATAAATCTTTGATTTCGCGCTGTAACAGCGTTTCATCAAAATACACGTGAACCGGAAGTTGCGCGTCAGAACGCGCGAGTGTAGACAAAGAAGCCAGATCGGACATCCCCACCCCCCAAATTAATTTGCACCAACCTAAGAGAGAAAGAATCCACAAAAACCTGTTCCGTAAGGACTTTCAATCCAGACGAAAATTCAAACGATCAAACGACTTGAAGAGGAAATTTTGGACAGAACCGAGAATTATACCTGAACTTAAAAAAATTGCCTGGAATGATGATGAAATGATATAAAAATGTTAGGGCTTGCTGGATTTGTTTTGTGCAGCGTGAGGCATTTCTGCTGCTGGACTTATCTACATGCAAGGGAGACTCCTAGATCAGAGATGCATTCCGCTCAATTACAGGTAAATGGATTTACACCATTAAGTCATTTCTATCCCCAGCTTCGCTCTTGAAGATGAGGGGTCAAAACCACGCCGAAAGACATTCTACAAAGCTCCCTTGTCCTGCTGCAAAACTCCCTGCAACTGCCGCAATGACAAGGCAGATTCGTCTGCAATACGGCGGCGCAAGATCAGGAAGTTGAGAATTTTCAACATCAAGTTTGGCAACTCATAATGCAGGTGTCGTTCAAACAAAGTGCCAGTAGCAGTCTCTGACAAAAGATAGCTGACCGTCAGGCGAGCGCCGTTATCGACTGTGGCCTGCCCCGTCCAGCGGCGCTGATCCAGATACTCGGTCACAGTCCACACCAGATGCCCGGTGCGGCCACCGGCACGCACGTCTTCTTCAAACCGGGTTCCGCTGGTGGCGATGCCTGCATGATCCATGTAAAGCTTCAGGGATGAGGGATGCCAGTCCGGCCAGTGCGTGGGTGTGCAGGCGTAGTCAAATACCTGCTGTATGGGACGCTGTATTTCTAAGGCATTGTAGATATGTGTGCTCATGGCGTTTTCTTGAGTCCAATTCAACTTCTGTCGAGGGCAGCGCGGGTATAGGCTTCGATATTGTCGAGCAGCTTTTCAGTGGCAATGATGGCATCCTCGGCATCGCCACTGGCAATTGCATCGGCCAGGTCAGCATGGGTCATGGCGGTGACGTGCAGGATGTCTTCAAACTGTGACTGTATCTTCCAGAAACGACGAGACAAGGCGTGCATGCGCTGCAAGGCCGATACCAGGAATTCATTCCCGGCCACTTCAAATACCAGTTGATTAAAGGCGCTATCTGTTGCGCTGAGCATGAATTCATCAGCCTTGTCAGCAGCCTGGCGAAAGCCTTCTGCCAAGGTACGAAAGTGCGCACGTTCAGTTTTACTTGCCTTGCGGGTGGCAATGCGTATCAGGCTGCCTTCCATGGCGCGGCGTGCTTCTATCAGGCGCATCTGGCATTGCAGGTCAACTTCACTGACGATCATGCCGCGCCTTGGCAAGACCTTGATCAACCATTCTTGCGCCAGTCTTTGCAGGGCTTCACGCACAGGTGTACGGCCAAGATCGAGGTAATCACAGAGTTCACTTTCAGTAATCGCCTGGCCGGGTTTAAGGTCCAGCGAAACGATGCGCAATTCCAGCAGGCGATAAGCACGCGCCGCCTGTGATTCATTTTTGATGATGGGGAAAAGCTTGCTGAATTCTGTTTTATTCATGGTCTGCGGAAGATGTAGATGACTGTTGCTTCATAAAATTTTAATTCGCGTCAGTGGGCATCGCCGCCATATCGGCTGGCTCCAGCGGCGCTTGCACATGCGGCACTGGTGGCTGCATGCCCAGTTCCTGATAACGTCTGGCTACTTCTGGTTTCAAGTGCTGTGAACCATAGCCATTAAAGACCGTGCCCAGCAAACTGCGCTTCAAGTCTGAGGTACCCAGCAACCAGTCGGCAAAGGGAAATGTCAGGTTCATATTGTAGTCGGTCATCAGTGCCTGGGTATGGTGCACCATATGATTTCTGCGCATGGTGTTCACCAAGGGCAGGTGCCTGACCAGGCTGTTTTCATCAACGTGGCAGAGAAAATGCATGGCTTCATACAGGAGATAAAAAGCGATGGCGGTAGCAAACACGACATAACCAAGATTTCGCCCCGCCAGCAATGCACAGGCCAGGCCCAGCAAAACACTTTGTATGGCGATCATGACAAAGGCGTAGGCCGGGAAAAACACGATGCGGTATTCACGCGTGCTGGCCACGCGCATTTCTTCATGGGTGAAATAATGATGATGTTCCTTGGTATGGCGGTACCAGATCAATTGCGATAAGCGGTTCTTGCCGCGTTTGTGCAGACGGTTTTTATGCACATACCATTCATTCAGGTTGGCAAACAGCAAGGTCGCTGGCACACCCAGCCATGACCAACTGGCAGCCTGCACCTGGTTTAGCGCTGCCACGATGAGGGTAATACCCAGCCCAAATACAAACAGACCATGCAAAACGCCATTGTAATAAGGACTGATGGCAGCCTGATACTGGCTGCGGAATAAACGCTGCTTGTCATCCATGCTGTTATCTCCAGATAGTTTTAATTTTTTGCAGAACATCTGATATATCACTAGTTCATCATATATCATTCTTCAAGATTGAAAAGTATCTGTGCAGGTTTATTTTGCCCATTCAGTGTTTACCCGACAAGGCCGACGCAAGCCATCAGATTGCTGGCCGCAATGAGGTTTGCATAACGGATAGCTGGAATGCCCGGCGCAGATGGTGTTTACGCTGTATCAACGCAGACGCATCCAAGAAATACGGAGTCAACAGCAGCTCAAAACCTGCAGATATGCCCTGTTGCGATGAGCCTACAATTCTTGCCTGTCAAAAATGCAAGAGCTCACTTTAGTGAATTTCATCTAAAACCCTGCCTATGTCAGGCTTTCTTACGCATCTACAGAGTGCATATAAATGATTTAACTATTTACAACTGCAGTTGCGCCGTCACAAATTCCCAACACTATTCACTTTCCTTGCTGTTTTATGTTGCATAGCAACTTGCTAATCCAGCGTGACAAACCTAGCCTGAGCTTGCCATATCAAGATCTGCTCATAGAAGCAGGCACATAGGCACCGCTGCGTTTCATTTCAACGATAACAATGAAAGAGACAAAATGAAAAAACAAATGGTAAAAAGTGTAGTGATGTTCGTCATGGCCATGATGGTGTTACCAGCACCGTCCTGGGCAGCAGGTTATACGGAGACAAAATATCCCATCGTGCTGGTGCACGGCCTGTTCGGGTTCGATAACATCGGCCCGGTAGATTACTGGTATGGAATCCCCTCCGCCTTGCGCAGTGATGGTGCAAAAGTCTATGTCACCCAGGTTGCGGCAGCCAACAGCACCGAAGTCCGGGGTGAGCAATTGCTGACCCAGGTCAAGCAAATCCTGGCTGTCACCGGTGCAAGCAAAGTCAATCTGATAGGGCATAGCCATGGTGGCCCCACCATACGCTATGTGGCCTCTGTCAGGCCTGACCTGGTGGCATCGGCAACTTCGGTAGGCGGCGTCAACCGCGGCTCCAAGGTGGCAGACGTCTTGCTTGGTGTAGCACCGGCAGGTTCCTTGTCGAACACCGTACTGGTGTCGATCACGAATGGCCTGGCACAAGTCATCAGCTTCTTGTCAGGCAGCCCAAGCATGCCGCAAAACTCGCTGGCCGCAGCCAATTCGCTGAGCACGGCCGGTTCGCTGAAGTTCAACGCCAAATACCCTGAAGGCGTACCAACTACAGCATGCGGTGAAGGTGCCTACACGGCACGTGGTGTAGCTTACTTTTCATGGAGTGGTGCCAAGCCCTATACCAATATGCTAGACATCATTGACCCTGCCCTGGCACTAACTTCACTGGCATTTGCAGGTGAAAAAAATGATGGCCTGGTCGCCAGTTGCGCCACCCATCTGGGCAAGGTAATACGTGATGATTATGCAATGAACCATCTGGACGAAGTGAATCAGACCATAGGCCTGACAAATATCTTTGAAACCAATCCGGTTACCCTGTATCGTCAACATGCGAATCGCCTGAAAAATCAAGGTCTGTAAATCTGCAATACAGTCCGACCGTAGTCCACGCAAGAAGATGTAAATTTGAAGAAGGAGCGGGAGTCTATGAGAACAGCCAATCTGGCATTTGCTGGCGCGACGGCCTTGGTCGTCGCGGTTTTTTTCGTTTTTACTTCCCTGAAATCAGAGAACAATAACGAACCCATCAAGCAGCGCAAGGCCGATAAAAGCTTTGACTTTGTCCACTCGTTTGAAGGTACCACCCAAGATGGCAATATCGGGCAAACCGATACCAGTCAATTGCAAGTCAGCGCAGAATTGCGCCTGCTGTTTGATTACTATCTGGCCGCCACCGGCGAGAAAAAATTACCCGAGATACGCGCCGAAATTGAGCGCGTACTGGATCAAAAACTCAGCGGCAATGCCGCCGTACAGGCCAAGAATCTGCTGGCCCGCTACATCCAGTACAAAGAAGCACTGGTTGGCGTAGAAGCCAATGCGCAAAACGTCAATGCGGGCAAAACCAGCATGGCTGCAGCAGCCCGCCAGCGTTGGTCTGCCATGCAACAAACCCGCCAGCGCTTCTTCAGCGAAAAAGAAAACCAGGCCATGTTTGGCTTTGATGATGCCTACGATATCGATGCCCTGAACCGCATGGATGTCGCCGAAAACACCAGCCTGAATCCAGAACAAAAACAGGCACAACTCAAGGCCCTGGACGATGCCTTGCCAGCAGCATTGAGAGAAGAGAAAAATGCCCCCTATCAGGTAATACGCCTGGAAGAACAGGCCGCAAATCTGCGCGCCACAGGTGCCAGCGATGAAGATATCTACAAAATGCGCGCCGCCGCCACCTCACCAGAAGCCGCCAGCAGACTGGCCGAAGTCGACCGCGAAGAAAGCATCTGGAAAGCCCGCATACAACAATACCTGGAGCAAAAAAACAAACTCAATACAGAGATGGCATTCCACAGCGCGACTGAAAAACAGGCAGCGCTGGATCAGGTGCGCAAGCAGTATTTCAACGCGGATGAACAGCGCAGGTTACCAGCATATGAGTGAATGTGGACTAGCCCCATCTCCCTCATTCATTGAGGGAGATGGTCATTGCGTGACGATAGACACATATATGGCGGCGAAACAAGCTACGGCCCAATTCCAATTTTGTATGCCGGTTTTTTCTCGTTAGTCACAAAAACCGTAACATCTGAGTCAACTGCCCTGAGACTCCCAGCCGGAGCAAAAGTCACGGCCCACTCGCCGTTGAATTTCTTATCTGTCTCCATCCATTCTGAATAATAAGTAAATGAAAGATGAGAGAGCTTAAATTTTTTCATATCCAGCCGTCTCTCTTTCGCCAGAAAACTCTTTGCAGATTCAACGACTTCACTCGCTTGCAGAAGTGGAACTCTATTATTCAGAGCCTGCTCACTGACAGGCGGTGCCGCCGTCGCACCATTCAAATGGAACAACTGCACCAACACTATTGCAGACAAAAAAGATTTCACCGACCAGCCTTTCAAAAAAAATAAACAAAAGATCTTTTCATGTCAGACGCTATCAGTCCAACAGCAAGCTCGAACAACTACACATGCTGATCAACCAGCAAAGGATTCCCATCAGAATCTATCACCATGAAATAGGCAGGCCCTATCGTTGATTCATCGGCGTCTCTCAGCAATTGCACACCTGGCTTTTCAACTTGCGCTGCAATTCACGCACATCAGTAAAACCGCCCAGCTTGTTCGCATTGCTGTCCTGGCCGCGATTAAAGGTCAGCTTATTCTTTTCAAACACGCCCTGAAACAAGCCTATGACATGCTCGCCATTCTTGAGTATCAACCAGTTTCACTCGCCATCATCAGCACTACCGAATCTATCACGCATGGGCATACGCTCTCAATATTGCATCATCATTTCTGCACGCAGAAATATGCAGCAGTACTGTATGCCTGAGCTCTACTGTAGGATGTGCTACATGGACTTTAGCAAACTCAAAGACTTCTTCCAGTGTGTAATCTTCGAACCAGCAGGTAGGGAAAAAACTATCCTCGGGATAATCTCCGAAATCATATTTCTCCATATGACACCAATCCACGACATCATCCCACAGTGCGCATTCCTTCCCCCAGGCAATCATATACAGACATCCCGTATCCACCAGCCAGCGGCTGATCGTCGCACGCCATTCAGGGGTAACATCGTCCTCTATCATGACGATGGCGACATAAGGGGAACATGCTGAAATGTCGGTTGGGTCAGCACCTGGCTTGAGATGCAGATAAATGGGATTATTTGTCATGGGAAAGCAATAAAGTCTTAACAGGCCAACGACGAAGACCAGCGCGCTGCAGCTTTACCTGTACGCAAAGTCACCTTCCCTTTGACAATATCTGCACAACTCAAATCTGCTTCGAGTACGTCCTCATCACGCCAGGAGGGATTAACAAATTGAGCAATCACTGTTACGTATTCATTCTTCTTAGGCGTGCTCAGGATACCAGCGTATCCTTGCCACAATTTTTTCCCGTACAGTTTGTAGACTGCCCAGTCTTCGCCATCTAGGCCATTTTGCTGTTCGATAGCGAGAAATTTCTTCCCGGCTGGTGACATCAATATCGTATGGCCGGCCTTGAAAGTCTTGCCATCACTTTGGCGCAAGATGACGCCACTGAACAATGCATCTACCGTGTGACCTATCAGATGCAAATCTTGTGCTGCATTGTAGCCACAGTAAAACCAGTGCGTACCTCCCAGGCTTTCATGGGGCGGTTTATCGATAAAACGTTTTGTGCCATTTGCATACTTCACTTCCAGCACATGTTCACTGGGCCTCCGTGCTTGTGCTAAATGCTGCTGGATCAGCTTGCTTTCTGCATCACGGCTAAGAAATGCGTCCATGCAGCTCAGTTGCTGATCTGCCGCGTAGGCGTTTGTCGCCCAAACTGTGGCGATTAAGAAGGAGAGTAATCTCATTGCGTGAAAATAAAGAAGGTGCCGACATCAAAATATCGCTGCGCACATAAGCAAGCGAATGCCTGGCAAGTGCTCTTTAAGAGAAGTGATGGTGATGGGACAGTGAGTGTGCCATTTTAATCAAACTTTGACACGACTTGCAGATGCTTTATTTCAGATGCTTTCGCTTGGACGCTTAATACTATTTACCACCTGCTACTATTTACCAGCGAAAATCAAACGAGACTCATCTCTTCTTCAGTCTCTTGCTCGTCTGGCGTATTTTCCAGCGCTTCTGTCAGGGCGCGGTCGACGACGCGGTCGAGTTGGAGTATCTTCGCACGTTTTTCGCGGAAGGTTTGTTCGAGTTCTTCAGCAGTGACCTGGAAGGTTTTTTCCTTGTCGCCTGTAGTGAAGATGTACAAGCTGCGCATGGGGCTGACCCAGGCGAGTTTGACTTTGTTGCTGCCACCGGTTTTTTTGGTGAATTCCAGCCAGACGCCGCGTTCCAGTTCAGTGACAGTGTCGACATGTTCATCCGGCGGAGGTGCTGGCTCGGCCTCGGCCTTGCCTTCGGCTTCTGCACGTTTTGCCATCCTGCGTTCAGCAGCTTGCTGTGCGACTTCGACAGCGATTTCTATCTGGCGTTCTGGTGACAGGTCTAGCGGCGCGCGGACGATGGAGGCGTGGCATTCTGCCAGGTCAGCAAAGAATTGCACACGGTCTGCATCTTCCCACTTGATCAGGCTCAGCCATTTGTTCAGGCGGGCCAGGATAGCAGGCAGGCGGTTCAGTAATTCCTGACGCTGTTGCAGGGTGATCTTGGCTTTGACGCTCCAGATCAGATCGTCCATGGTTTTGATCGCGTCTTCAACGGCGTAAGGCTTTTCTTCCTTGACGCTATAAGCCAGGGTCAACACCTTGGTCCAGCGGTCTTCGAGGAAGGTTTCAACAAAGGCGACCACTTCACCGGTACCCACGCGTAATGACACTTCGTGGGTGGCGGCAATATTGGCTTGTTTGACTTTTTCTTTTTTGAGCGCTGTCTTGATGGGCAGCTGCAATGCCTCTGCCGCTTCTTTCTCTTCTTTCTGTATGAAAGATTCGAGATCGTTGACGACTTCATCAAACAAAGCTACTTCCTGGTCAAACTCTTGCTGCACGCGATGAACATTGCGCTGCATGGTTTGGAACAGGGGATCTTGCTGACCTTTTTTCTGATCCCAGGCCAGGCTGTAACGTGACAGCAAATCAACCAGGCGACGGGCAGGATGCTCTTCCTGGAAGAAAAATTCCTTGTCCATCAATGCGGCCTTGAGGACAGGTATTTGCAGGACCGAGATCAATTCCTTGATCTGTGTCGGGATAGCCTGATTGCGGAAGACGCTGTCAAAAACTTGTGACAGCAAATCCAGGGTATTTTTTTCTATGCCGGTATTGGCAATTTCCGGCATTTGCTCACGCATTTGCGAGAGGCGCAAAACGTCTTGCGCGCCAGCCATCATTTGCTGCAGTTTGACGCTCTTTTGCAGATCAGCCAGTTTCTGGAACAACTCTGCGCGCGCTACGGTCTGTGGTTCGCCAGACTGGGCAAAGCCAGAATAAGGTGCGGAACCACTTGCACCATCTGGTGCACCACCTGTCTGGCCAGGACCACCTGGCTGACCACCGAAATTACCACCACCAGCAGCACCAGCGAAACCACCAGATGATCCGCCGCCAGCGCCTGACATACCACCACTACTACCATATCCACCACCAGCCTGACCTGCTGCGGCCTGGTTGGCGGCACCTGGCTGGGCATTGCCAGACAAAAGGTTTCTGAGTTTTTGCGAGATGTCGCCAGGTGCGGCTTCTTTGCGCCTTTCAGAATTGCGGTTACGGCGTATGCGGAAGGACTCGTGCAAGTCAGGCAGAATACCTTTGGCAATCAGCGCTTCATTGAGCGCATTTAAAATAGGTTCGAGATCAAACAATATGTCAGCGCGCAACAGCGGCAAGACCAGCTCATGGGTATTGACCTCAGGATCAAACTCACACCAGGCAGAATAGATGGTGTGCAGGAAAATTTCTGGACGGAAGGGGTTTTGCGCAATACTCAGCGCATCATGTTCCATCAAATAGGCAAAACGCATGTTCAGCGCGGCATATTGCTCGGCGCTGTCAAGTTCCAGCGTGCGGCCAGCCCGGCTCAGGGCCAGCTTTTTGTCCATCTCTTCATAAGTGACCAGTGTCAGCGCGACATCAGCATTGCTGGCGACGATTTTGACACCTTGCAGGAGAGCGTCTATTTCCTTTCGGAAGACGGCTTCAAATCCTGCTGAGGCCAGGTAGAAAAAGGCGTAGCCATTTTTTTTGAGCAATTGGCCAGCATTAAAACTCAGGTTTGCTTCACGCGCATCCATGCTTTGCTCAGACAAAGCCAGGAAGGCATTTGCCAGGCGGGCAGAGAATGCATCGATTTGCGATGCCACCAGATGATTCGCCAGCGGGATAAGCGCACGCAAGACTGCATCACGGGACTGTAATACAGTACCGGTAGGCTTGGTTAGAGTAGCGGTCGTGGACATGGCAACAATGAGATCGGGTTATTTTGCTCAGACTAGAATTAGGACAATGAAAGTAAAAAAATATTTACAAGTAATACTATAGTGCAAATTGCGCATTACAATTGCAAAGAATTAAGACAAACTCATGACACAATTGCTTTGTTAAGGCGACTTGCTAATTGTTCAGGATAGTTGGAAAACAGCTAATCTGCACAAAAATTAATCAAACTGGATGAACGTACTATATACCGTTAATTTCCACATGGAAATGTTTGAAACGCAATTTCTACAAAAATTTAGTATAACTTGAGAACAAATCTAAAAACTGCAACAGCCTTGAGCAAGTTCCCTAAAATTGATTGCCATGATTGCAATAAACAGTAAATTTCTTGGGATTGCTCTAAAATAGCAGGTTGAACTCTGTTTACCTTACTTTTCCCGCCGATTTTTACGTTTGGTTTCACTTTTTTTTGTTAACGGCGCGAAACAAACATTTCTTTATGACAAAAAAACAAGCAACTGCAAATCTATCTGTTCCAGCCCATTTGGAAGGTCTGTCCTTTGAAGATGCCATGGCAGAACTCAACAAGCTAGTCTCCAGCATGGAGGCAGGCGAACTGCCGCTCGAAGCCTCTGTAAGCGCTTACCAACGTGGCTCTGAACTGGTCAAATATTGTGCAGCCCAGCTCGAAAAAGTAGAGCAACAAGTCAAGGTACTGGAAGCTGGCATGCTCAAGCCATTTGTCGATTCCAGCAACAATGGCGGCAGCAACGGCGGTGAGGAAACAACATGAGTGAACAATTTGGTAACTGGATGCGACAAACCCAGACGGCGTGTGAAACCAGCCTGAAACAGTTCTTGCCTGACGAAAATACAGTCCCGCAACAATTGCATGCAGCCATGCGTTATGCCACTTTGGATGGTGGCAAACGGGTACGGCCCTTATTAGTATATGCAGCAGGCCAGTTGTTTGATGCCCCTGTCGCTTTGCTGAGCCGCGCTGCAGCTGCAGTGGAAATGATCCATGCCTATTCATTAGTACATGACGACATGCCCTGTATGGACGACGATGCACTGCGCCGTGGCAAACCCACGGTACATGTCAAATATGATGAGGCAACGGCATTGCTGGTAGGTGACGCCTTGCAGGCACAGGCTTTTCTGGTTTTATCAGAAGCTGAAGGCGATGCCGCTGCCAAACTGGCGATGCTGCAATTGCTGGCCCGCGCCGCTGGCTCCATCGGCATGTGCGGCGGCCAGGCGATTGATCTGGCCAGTGTCGGTGTTGCCTTGAACCGTGAACAACTGGAACAAATGCACAGGTTGAAAACCGGCGCCCTGCTGCGTGCTTCTGTATTATTAGGTGCCATGTGCGGCAAAACCCTGACAGCAGATGAGACCGCAGCGCTGGATAGCTATGCCGCCGCCATAGGCCTGGCCTTCCAGGTGGTCGATGACGTGCTGGATGCGACGGCAGATTCTGCCACACTGGGCAAGACAGCGGGTAAGGACGCAGCAGATAACAAGCCGACCTTTGTCAGTCTCATGGGGCTGGACGCTTCACGCGCATTGGCTACGCAACTGTGCCATGATGCGCATGCAGCCTTGGATAATTTTGGTGACAAGGCAAACTTATTGCATGAGCTGGCAGATTTGATCGTTCAGCGCCAAGCCTGATGTCATGTTGTAGTTTATGTTGTAGGGTGCGCCATGCGCACCATGGTAGTAGTACCGGCAGCAAAACGATACGTGCAAGCGAACGGTGCGCATGGCGCACCCTACGGGAAACGGCAATAGTATCAACGTCATCCCAGCGCAGGCTGGGATCCATCTGCGCAAGATCTGTACATGCAGAGAGACGGAGAAGTTTGGCAAGAAATTTTCCAAGAGGCAGGGCCGGGACAGCAGTAAGCCTGAACAGTAATGCAGTGCAAGTATGCGATAGCAGCTCTGGCTGTCAGCCAGGTATGAGGTAGCTGACAATCAGGGGCGTTTAGCCAAGTAATGAAAAAGAACAATGACGACTTTATTAAACTCCATTAATTCCCCCGCTGACCTGCGCAGCATGACGCGCAGCCAACTCAAGCCTCTGGCGGATGAGCTGCGTCAGTATGTGCTTGATTCCGTTTCCAAGACGGGCGGCCATTTGTCGTCGAACCTGGGCACGGTGGAATTAACCATCGCCCTGCACTACGTCTTCAACACACCAGAAGACAGGCTGGTATGGGATGTCGGTCATCAGACTTATCCGCACAAAATTTTGACTGGCCGCCGTGAGCAGATGCATAGCCTGCGCCAGTTGAATGGCATCTCTGGTTTTCCGCGCCGCGCTGAAAGTGAATACGATACCTTTGGCACCGCACATTCATCAACTTCGATTTCTGCCGCGCTGGGCATGGCACTGGCCGCCCGCACCAAGGGTGAAGACCGCCATGCGGTTGCTATCATAGGCGATGGTTCGATGACAGCAGGCATGGCATTTGAAGCCATGAATAATGCTGGCGTACATGATGACATCAATTTGCTGGTCGTGCTGAATGACAATGATATGTCGATCTCGCCACCAGTCGGTGCGCTGAACCGTTACCTGGCACGTCTGATGTCGGGCAAGTTTTATGCAGCCGCACGCAATGTCGGCAAATCGGTCTTGCCTTCCCCTGTGCTGGAACTGGCCAGGCGTTTTGAAGAACACGCCAAGGGCATGATCGTGCCAGCCACCATGTTTGAAGAATTTGGTTTCAATTACATAGGCCCTATCGATGGCCATGATCTTGATTCGCTGATACCGACACTGCAAAACATCCGCAACCTCAAAGGCCCGCAGTTCTTGCATGTAGTTACCAAAAAAGGCCAGGGTTATAAACTGGCAGAAGCTGACCCGGTTTTGTACCACGGCCCCGGCAAGTTCAACCCGGCAGAAGGTATCAAACCTGCGGCGGCACCGGCCAAGCAAAGTTATACACAAGTATTTGGCAACTGGCTGTGCGACATGGCTGCGGCAGACCAAAAACTGGTAGGCATCACCCCTGCCATGCGTGAAGGCTCTGGCATGGTGGAATTTGAAAAACAATTCCCCAAGCGTTATTACGATGTCGGCATCGCAGAACAACATTCCGTCACCTTTGCAGCCGGCCTGGCTTGCGAAGGTTTGAAGCCAGTAGTCGCCATCTACTCCACTTTTTTACAGCGTGCGTATGATCAGTTGATCCATGACGTAGCCCTGCAAAATCTGGACGTAACTTTTGCACTGGACCGCGCTGGCCTGGTTGGTGCAGATGGTGCGACCCATGCAGGCAATTATGATCTGGCTTATCTGCGCTGCATCCCGAACATGGTCGTCATGGCAGCCTCAGATGAAAACGAATGCCGCCAGATGCTGAGCACTGCCTATCAATACCCCGGCCCTGCCGCAGTGCGTTACCCGCGCGGTTCTGGTATAGGCGTGCCAACTGGCAAAGATCTGGATACTATCCCGCTGGGCAAAGGTGAAATCAAGCGCCAGGGCAAGCGCATCGCGATTCTGGCATTTGGCTCGCTGGTACACCCGGCACTGCAAGCCGCAGAACAGCTCGATGCCACCCTGGCGAATATGCGTTTTGTCAAACCGCTGGATGTGGAATTGCTCAAATCCCTGGCCGCAAGCCATGATGAACTGGTAACCGTGGAAGAAGGCTGCACCATGGGCGGTGCAGGTTCAGCAGTCGCTGAAGCCA
>JAZJXP010000054.1:12839-77345 GCA_040390835.1 Pseudomonadota bacterium | reverse complement strand
CCCCTGCTGATACTGGGTCTGCCAGACCGTTTTGTCGATCACGGCGACCCTGGTCTGTTGTTAGCGCAATGCGGGCTGGATGCGACAGGAATAGAAAAATCGATACGGGTGAGATTTGGGATAGAGAGCTAGCAAGAAAACCCGCTCAAATAAAAGGCTGCTCTCGGGCAGCCTTTTATTTATTGATTTTTATGGTAGCAAATCAAGCTGCATGAATTTCCATGTCAGCACTGGTCAGATCACTTGGGTTTTACTTGACGGTAGACACCTCTGAAACTGACATTCAGGCCGCCACAAACATTATTTTGAGCAGCACATGAACCCCAATCACGCTCGCGCGGTAAGATCGTAAACAGGTTCTTAGATGTGTCCTGGGCATGTTTTAAGCACCATACATCGCCCAACATTGCCGCTGATCATCTTGAGTTTGAGCTAAAAGCAATACATCAATATAATCATTGCATCGTGGTTTATACACGGGCATTCCCCCTTGACTTGTCATCCGATGGATGTCAGAAGATTGTATATACCAAGCTCACGACCCCAATATTGTAAAGACTTTTTAAGGAAATCAGCATGCATATCCACGCCAAAAGACTATGGTCAGCAATCATCATCCTGAGTTCTCTGTTTTTCGGACTGGCCCAGGCAGTGGACGCTGGCGGGCAGACATTTACGACAGACGACAAGCACGTCAAATTTTGGGCAACAGGCGCTCCGGAAAAAACTGAGGAAGCGATGCCTGACCGTAAAGGTGCCCCGTATAAGCGCACCACATATGCCATGGAAACAGATGGCAGCACCCTGATGCTGGGTATACTGGAATTTCGCCCGGATGACCCTTCACCGGCAGGTTACGAGACTACCTATCTGAACAATATGGTCGACAACTTGCGTAAAAATTTTGTCTCCAAATTTTTGCTCGACACAGACAGTGGCTGGAAAGATATAAGCCTGCCCAATGGCAACTTAAAAGGGAAACAATTAAAAGGCAGGCTTGAAGGCCAGGATTTTATCCTCAGAGCCTATGTAGCCCCGCATACCATCTATATGCAGCAAGTTGGTCATGCCCCACAAGACAAAAAGGCAGCAGAAATCGCGGACCGTTTTTTGCAGTCGCTGGAACTCATTCCCTGAATAAAAATTAATCTGCTTATTACAAAAGAACAGGATCAATAATATCTCTCGCGAGATGCTATTGGCCCTGTCCTCTTAGCCCATGGCCTGTTCAAATTTGAGTTTGAATCAGCCTGCTTGCGAATCTATTCCTCTGCCTTATTCCTGCATTTACTCTTGTGCAGCAATCTGGCGCAATGCCTGCTCAAATACCTCGGGCGGCTGGCCACCTGAGATCAGATGGCGTTCATTGATGATGATCGCCGGCACTGAACTGATGCCTTGCTGGTGATAATAGCGCTCAGTTTCACGCACTTCTTCAGCATAATCGTCAGACGCCAGGATACGTGCAGCCTCGACAGTATCCAGCCCCACTTCACCCGCCACACGCACCAGGGCTTCATGCGAAGCCGGGCTCTCACCCTTGCTGAAATACAGTTCAAACAGCGCCACTTTGAGCGCATGCTGGCGTCCTTGTAATTCAGCCCAATGCAGCAAGCGATGTGCATCGAAGGTATTGTAGATGCGGCTGCGTGTTGCCATGTTGAATTCAAAGCCCAGCTCTGCACCACGCGCCCGTATCATTTCGCGGGTCTTGGCGGTCTGTTCCTGTGTTGCACCATATTTTTCAGCCAGATGCTCGGCAATGTCCTGCCCTTCCGGCACCATGGCCGGATTAAGCTCAAAAGGCTGGAAATGCAATTGCACATTGGCATCGTCACCGACGCGTTCTATGGCTTGCTCTAGCGACTTGAGCCCTATGATGCACCAAGGGCAAGACACGTCCGAGACGAAGTCGATTCTGATTTCTTTACTCATGTTATGTTCTCTTTCTGCTGCCTGGCCATATGCCGCAGCTATCCAATTGATGGTGCATCTGGTAAGACCTCAGGCACCGATATGCCAATCTATATGCGCACTTTATCAGTCAATTCAAGTGTCTGCTGCCGGACGCTACTGCGCCAGCAGCCACCTACAAATTGATACACATGAGTTTTCTTGGCAAATTAATATATATGCATTAAAAAACAGATGAGCCCACTTTTTTTACGCATATATGGCTATATCTACAAGCCTATAGGCCAGATCATTACTTACTCCAAGGCAGGAAATTTACTGAAGCTTTACTGAACCATAAGCGCAACACAGAGTCATCCCTGGTACTCAATTACAGCACTCACCCACGCATTAGCGAAGGAAAAGACCAATGACAGAAGATGAAATTCGCCGTAACGCCTTTGCAATGCCCTATTCCAATTCCGCTTTTCCACCAGGGCCTTACCGCTTTACGGACAGGGAATACCTGATCATCACTTACCGTACTGATCCTGAATTGCTGGAAAAAATCATCCCGGCACCATTGAAGCTGGCAGAACCTGTCGTCAAGTTTGAGTTCATCAACATGCCAGATTCAACAGGGTTTGGGCATTATTGCGAGTCCGGCCAGGTCATCCCGGTGACCCTTGATGGCGTGCATGGAGCTTACGTACACAGCATGTATCTGAACGACCACCCACCGATTGCGGCGGGGCGTGAGCTCTGGGGCTTTCCTAAAAAGCTGGGTGATCCTGAACTCAGGGTCCACAAAGACACTCTGGTTGGCACCCTGGACTATAGCGATTTCCGCATCGCCACCGGCACCATGGGTTTCAAGCACACGAAGCTTGATCATGCTGCCGTCAAGGCTGGCATGGAAATCCCGAATTTTTTATTAAAAATCATCCCCCATGTCGATGGCACGCCGCGCATCTGCGAACTGGTGCAATACCAGCTCACCGATGTCACTGTCAAAGGTGCATGGGGTGGGCCAGGTGCACTTGATTTGCACCCACACGCCCTCGCCCCCATCGCTGGCTTGCCAGTGCTGGAAGTATTATCTGCAGTTCATATCCTTTCTGACCTGACTCTGCCCTACGGCACTGTTGCGTACGATTACCTCGCCCCAACCAAATAAAGGAATTCACATGCTACTCAACAATAAAGTCGCCCTCATCACCGGTGCTGCCAGCGGCATAGGCAAAGAAATCGCCATAGAATACGCCAAGCAGGGCGCAAAAATTGTTATCGCCGACATGGCCCTGGAAGCAGCACAAGCCACCGCCAAAGAAATCGAAGCATCCGGCGGCACAGCAATGGCAGTGGCCATGAACGTGACTGACGAAACACAGGTTGACAAAGGTGTGGCAGATGCAATCGCCGCCTACGGCAACATCGACATCCTGATCAGCAATGCCGGCATACAAATCATCAGCCCTCTGGTTGACCTGAGCCTCGATAACTGGAAAAAAATGCTCTCCATCCATCTGGACGGCGCATTCCTGACCACCCGTGCTTGCATGCGTTCCATGATCGCTGGCGGCAAAGGCGGCAGCGTGATCTACATGGGCTCAGTCCATTCCCACGAAGCATCCCCACTGAAAGCCCCCTACGTCACCGCCAAGCATGGCCTGATAGGTCTGGCAAAAGTGGTCGCCAAAGAAGGCGCCAAAAACAATATCCGCGCCAACGTCATCTGCCCAGGCTTTGTCCGCACACCACTGGTCGACAAACAAATTCCTGAACAGGCAAAAGAACTCGGCATCACCGAAGCAGAAGTCATCAAGAATGTTATGCTCAAGGAAACTGTCGATGGCGAATTCACTACCGTGCAAGACGTCGCCCAAACCGCGCTATTCCTGGCGGCTTTTGGCACTAACGCTTTGACTGGCCAATCCATCACGGTTAGTCATGGGTGGCATATGCAGTAAGTTGCATTTTTGAGTGTCCCAGCTGATGGTCACTCGTGCGCCCGCAGCGACGAAGCTGCGGGGTTACAACAACATAGGCATCAAGCTTCATATCGCAGCACATCAAAGTAAATGTGGTGATTCAGGATTGTCAAATATCAGACCATAGACATTAACGTTTACACCTGCAAATCTAAAATCTTTCGCGAAAAATATCTGGGTTATGCCGCCGCCAGATTTCCATTTCCTCTTCGTCCGGCAAACCATCCAAGTCCTTCCAGTTCGGTGAAGAAACCCATTCTATACAAGTTTCAAGCATGGAAGATATCGAATAAAAATACATTCCTATACCGTGGAACACTCGAATGACTGGATGATCCTTGTCAGAACCAAAAAGATGTGCGCCACAAGCGACAACATCCCAAGAACCCTGAAATTCAGAAATTGGCAGGCAATTTTTGAGGTCTACACCATCTTGCTCCATCGTTGAATGAATACCATAGTATTCCTGGATACTTTGATATTCCAAAACTGCTTCTTCCAGAGAAATAAACTCATTATCGCGAAAACAAAAATTCGTATCGAGGTCTGAATCAAGCTTGTCGATACGCCCATTTCTCCACTGGTAAAGTTCAATGACGTCATCTGGCACAATGATTTGCAAAGGCGCGACGGTCGCCAGGATTTCCGTCGTCGTAAGGCCAGGTCGTAGATTCTCTCTAACTGCGACGCCCTTCGCTTCGTAGGCATCAGCTAATTGATTACACAGTTCAGTGATTGTTGGCATGATAAAGTTTCAAGTATTAGAGCGCTGTTTTTATGCAGAGGAAGATGGAAATGTATCTTCAGTTAATGAAGGGAAACCGTGATCAGATCCGTATTGACTGAATCGGCCATCAAATTTACGTTCGAGTGCCGTTAAATGGCTACTGATTGAGTGAGTTGCCAAGAGCAATGCTTGCATGCCATCATCCCCTGAACAATACGATTCTTTCTGAAAGTGGGTAGTCTGAATGAGGAATGGGCATCGCCAATTATGAGGCCCAAGCTCTACAGCTTGCCATACCCAGATTTTGGCAAAAATGATGCGTCCATCAGTATAGGTAAATTCCAAGTCCCGGCGGGCGATCGCATGTTTTGTGAGATTGGGATACAACAGGAATTCGCCAACGAATAATTTCTTTCGCATGCGGCGACTTCGGGATTTTTTGAGACTGGTCATCGTAAATTTCTACAAATAGAATATTCCAGGACTAGCAAATCCCGGTCTCATACGAAAATACAATCATCATCAGGTTCAGGCTAAAGTAGTCCATTGATACCAAATCAGTTTATCGGCAACATCGATTGCCACCCTGCGCTCATCCCACTCGTCTTGAAATAAAAACCCTGCACGCCATTGTGCAGGATGAGGTAGTTCAATGTTAGCGAACTGTTTCAGGTGACGGCCAACTTCAAAATGGTTTGCCCAACACGCCGGAATAACAATTGCTCTTGAAATATCGACCTGACAGGCAAGAAGAAACTGCTTCAAGTCACCATGCTGCTTGTGAGTGGAAATAATGAGTTCCATTTCCGTTTCAGAGCCTAGTCCATCTAATTCATAAGAATCACAATAAATTCGTTGCATCAGAGACTCATCACAAAGATATATTTTCAAGCCAATCAAGAAACCCTGAGTAAGCGTAGCGAGCGGCCTTAGTTTGAGTTAAGAAGCGCAATCGTACTTTAGTACGATGAGCATCGCAGGCTCAAAATAAGGTTGCGCAGTAGCTTAATCAGGGTTTCGACTAGCGCTGGCGCTCTTTCTCCCACAGCACATCACTCCCCCCCGCAAACCGGTTCAACACCCGCGACAACACAAACAGCAAATCTGACAAACGATTCATATACTGTCTTGGTGCATCATTGATGGTCTCGGTATTGCCGACGCTGACGATGGCACGTTCTGCGCGGCGGCAGACGGTGCGGCAGACGTTGGCGATGGCGGCGGCGCGGGAGCCTCCTGGCAGGATGAAATCTTTTAGTGGTGGCAGGTCGGCGTTGTATTTTTCGAGCAGGGCATCAAGCCTTTCAACCTGCGTATCTGTGATCATGGTGTAACCGGGGATGCAGAGTTCTCCGCCCATGTCGAACAGGTCGTGCTGGATGGAGACCAGTTCATGCTTCATCTGGTCTGGCATGTCTTCACACAGCAGGACGCCAATCTGTGAATTGAGTTCGTCCACGTCGCCCATGGCGTGCACGCGCAAGGCGTCTTTGGCGATGCGGCTGCCGTCACCCAGGCCAGTAGTACCTTTGTCGCCGGTACGCGTTGCGATTTTTGAGAGTCGATTACCCATGGCAATTAAAATAAGTAAAAAATAAATAAGGAAGTGTGAAAGGATACGGCAAAATCTGCCCAAACACACACTATACACAGCATGTACGGCATATCTGGTATTAGCACATGATTGCCCGCTATCATTGCTCTGCCTGCGCCTTATCAATATAATCGCGCCATGACACTTATACAATTATTCGCCGCGATTCGCGCTTCTTATATTGCCGTACTTGCGGCTGCTGTTAATCATGGCAATGTCCATGTTGAGCCTGCCTACCGCAATGCTGATGGTACGCTCACCATGGAAGGCAAGCCCGCCTTACCCTGCCGGGCAGACTGGATACCTGCGGAAGGTGAATTTGCCGGTCAGTCGCATACGGTAGACGCGAAGACTCAACTGGAATTTGAACCCCTGAGTTTTCAACTGTCTGCTACTGAAGTAAGTATTGTTCCCTTCACCTGGGACTGGCTGCCCTTGCAGATCAGCGGCCTGACGCCAGAGCTTGCCGAGGCTACACTGGTGCAGTGGTTCATGACATGGTTTGATGGTGAAGATGAAAATCCCAGGAATGCTGATGGCCTGTATGGTGTGCTGCATTTCATGTCTGCCATCACGCCAGAAGGTGATGTACTGCAAGTCAGCATTGATCTTGGTTCTGTGTCAGAAACAGCTGTTGAAGATTTGCTATTCAAACTCTCTGATGCAAACGCGCAAGCCGTGCAATTGGGATAAGTGCCCGACTGCAGCATGCCACTTGGTACAGCTTGGTACTGTCTGGTACCGCTGCCCGAGCAACGGTGGCTTGAGTGTGAATTGCCACCGGCAAATAAAATAAGCCAGGAAGTTTGAAAGGATACGGCAAAATTTGGCTGGACACAGCATAATAGAGGTCACCATCACCAGTACGGACCGCATTATGAACCATCCTGCCATTTTGGCGAGTGTCAGAAAGCCCCTGCCCGCCGGTTTGCTGCATGCCTTGCAAGCCCTGCTGGAAGACCGATGCAGCATCGCCCTGGCGGTGCGTGAGCATCATGGCCGCGATGAATCCTCTTATGACCCCATGCCACCAGAGGCGGTGGTGTTTGCCCAGAGCACAGCAGAGGTGGCTGAGGTCGTCAAGCTGTGCCACGCGCATGATGTGCCGGTCATACCCTACGGTGCCGGTTCGTCGCTGGAAGGCCATATCCTGGCCCTGCATGGCGGTGTGACGATAGACTTGTCGCAAATGAACAAGATGATTGCGGTACATGCCGAGGATTTGACGGCTACCGTGCAGGCTGGTGTCACCCGCAAGCAGTTGAATACCGAGATCCGTGATACTGGCCTGTTCTTCCCTATCGACCCTGGTGCGGATGCCAGCCTGGGTGGCATGGCGGCCACGCGGGCGTCGGGCACGAATGCGGTGCGCTATGGCACCATGCGTGAAAACGTCATGGCGCTGACGGTGGTGACTGCCGATGGCCGCATCATACGCACGGGTTCGCGTGCCAAGAAATCATCTGCGGGTTACGATTTGACGCGGGTGTTTGTCGGCAGTGAAGGCACGCTGGGTATCATTACTGAAGTGACGGTCAAGCTTTATCCTTTGCCGGAAGCCATCTCGGCTGCGGTGTGCAGCTTCCCTGATAATGCAGATGCGGTGAATACCGTTATCCAGACCATACAGATGGGTGTGCCGATTGCGCGGGTAGAATTTCTGGATGCAAATGGCGTGCGCGCCATCAATGCGCATGACAAGCTGAACCTGCCAGTCAAGCCTTTACTGCTGTTTGAATTTCATGGCACTGAGCATAGCGTGAAAGAACAGGCGGAGCTGGTGCAGGAAATTGCGGCGGCCAATGGTGCCGGTGATTTTGAATGGGCCACCAGGCCAGAAGACCGCAGCCGTCTGTGGGCTGCGCGGCACAATGCCTATTTTGCGCTGCTGCAATTGCGACCAGGTTCACGTTCGATTTCTACTGATTGCTGCGTGCCGATTTCACGCCTGGCTGAATGCATCAGCGAAACCCAGATAGATTGTGAAAACCATGGCATTACCTATTCCATCATCGGCCATGTCGGTGATGGCAACTTCCATGTATTGATGCTGGTAGACCCGGACAGTGCAGAAGAAATTGCCGTGGCAGAATCCATCAACCAGCGCATGGTGACGCGGGCGATTGCCATGGATGGCACCTGTACGGGTGAACATGGCGTAGGCATACACAAGATGGGATTTTTGATCGAGGAACATGGGGTAGATGCAATACACATGATGCGTTTGCTCAAACATGCATTTGATCCCAGGAATATTTTAAATCCCGGCAAGATTATTGCGTGGGATGAGGCTGATTGAAAGAGAAAACCACTCACCACAGAGACACAGAGACACAGAGATCGCACAGAGAAAATCAAGTGAAGAAAGTGCTGAGATGGTTTTGCATTCTCACTTTTGATGACCTGCTTTACATGTGATCTTTTGGTCGGCTCATGAGTACGCTACATAAAACAAATCAGGAAAGAGTATGGCAACACGATTACCACCGGTACATGCATTATCTGCTTTTGAGGCTGCGGCGCGGCATAGTTCTTTTGCGGTGGCGGCGGAGGAGCTTTGCATCACGCCTTCTGCACTGTCACACCGCATACGTTTATTGGAAGAGCATTTGTGTGAACGCGTCTTTGTACGTGAAGGGCGCAGTGTCACGCTGACTGAATTTGGCCGCCGTTATCTGGATGTAGTGCGCGTGGCCTTGCGCACCTTGTCTGATTTTCCGCTGCCGAACAAGGTCACGCAAAGCCAGTTGCGTGTCAAGGTAACGGTGCCGCCGACCTTTGCGCGCTATATGTTCATGCCACACCTGGCCAGTTTTACTGAGGCACATCCTGAGATAGAAATTGAAGTCTATCTGTTTGTGCCGCTGTATGACTTGAGCCTGTCAGAAAGCGATGTGGAGATACGTTTTGGTGCGGGTGAATATCCTAACCTGGTGACCAAGAAATTATTTATTGAACCCAGCTTTGTCGTCGCCAGCCCAGCTTATTTAAAGACTTTGCCATCCATACAAAGCCCTGCAGATTTGCGTCATGCAAAACTCTTGCGTTCAGCACTGGAACCCTGGCAGCCATGGTTTGAAGTCGCGGGCCTGGACTGGCCTGAACCGACTACCGGTTTGCGCGTCGATGATCTGGGTCTGCTGCTGGAAGCTGTCAAGCATGGCCATGGCATAGGCCTGACCCGCCAGCAATTTGCCCAGGACATGATCAGCAAGGGTGAAGTCGTGCGCGTGTTTGATACGCAACTGGCGACGCCACCGCATGCTTATTATCTGGTGCATGAGGCACAGGCAAATATACGGCCTGAGGTGCAGTTGTTTATAGACTGGATGAAGGCGACTTATCAGCAGGTTTAATGGTGATGCACGTTTTGCAGGGTGAGCCATGCGCACCGTTTTTTAAATATTTGTATGCTCTTGAAAGCTATGGATTGATGCAAATAATGGTGCGCACCGCTCACCCTACGACTTGCTCAAGCGAATAACGGTGATAAGGGCAAAGGGATAATCGTAGGGCGCATATATTGCGCCGCATGTGCGCCTCAACGTGCGGCACAAATATTTATCCCGGGATTTGGAACATCATGCGGCGCATTGCAATGCTCCCTACGTTACGGCGATGTTTGAAAATAAAAGTGCATCCTACAGGTTTCCTGCGCTAAACCACCCTGCTACTCTCTTTCCCTGACTGCTCTATCTGCTGCTGCAAAGCCAGCCATTTATCCAGTGGCATGGGTCTGGCGAACAGGAAGCCTTGCATGGATGCGCAGCCATTGGCGATCAGGAATTCTGCCTGCTCTTTGGTCTCTACCCCCTCTGCAACGACGCGCAAACCCAGGTGCGATGCCATCGATAAAATGGACTGCACGATGGCCGTGCCATTCGCATCACCCGGCGTATCTTGCACAAAGCTCTTGTCTATCTTGAGTTCATACAAAGGTAGTCGCTTGAGGTAAGCGAGACTGGAATAGCCGGTACCAAAATCGTCGATGGAAAAGCGTATGCCCAGGGTCGTCAATTCCAGCATACGGGCGATGGTGTCTTGCAGGTTGTCGATGAGCAGGCCTTCTGTCACTTCCAGTATCAGGCGTGTTGGTGGTGCGCCAGTGTAACGCAATACGCGTCTGACTTTTTCAACAAAATCCGGTTGGCGGAATTGCTTGGGGCTGACATTGACTGACAAGGGGATGTCCCAACCTGCCTCCTGCAATTGCAGCAGGGCCAGGCAGCCCTGTTCCATGACCCAGTCCCCCAGACGCAAGATCATGCCTGATTCTTCTGCCACCGGTATGAATAAAGCGGGTGAGATAAAGCCGCGCTCAGGATGTATCCAGCGCATCAGCATTTCACCGCCGACGGGTTTACCCAAACGGTCTACCTGGGCCTGTATGTACATGTGCAAATGTCCGCCAGAGATGGCTTCACCCAATTCCCTTTCCATGGTCAGTCTTTGCTCGACCTCAGTTTGCATGCCGGTTTCGTAAAAGGCGATTTGATTGCGGCCACTGCTCTTGGCACGGTACATGGCAGTGTCAGCCTCACGCAGCAAGTCGTGTGAATTCTGGTTTTCACGCGGTAACAGGGTCACGCCTATGCTGCAGGTGGTGCTGTATTGCAGGCCATTGATATCAAAAAATTGCGATATCGAATGACGGATTTTTTCTGCCACGGCCTGCGCAGCATGGGCACCGGCCGCCACATTATTGGAAATGTGACAGAGCATGACGACGAATTCATCGCCACCAATATGGGCAACCGTATCCACCTCACGCAGGCTGCCGCTCAGTCTTTGTGCGACGAGGTTCAGCAAGGCATCGCCCACCGCATGACCACGTGCATCATTGATGTATTTGAAGTGATCAAGATCAATAAAGAGAATGGCACTGACCATATTGCTGCGCCTTGCTGTCGCCAGCAAGATACTCATGCGGTCCAGCAACAGGCGGCGGTTAGGCAAGCCCGTCAATACATCAAAATAGGCCAGCCTGTGTATATGTTCCTGGGCTTTTTTACGGTCGCTGATATCGCGTCCGGTGGCAACCCAGTGACTGAACAGGCCTTGATCATCGGCCAGTGGCACGACGTCGGCTTCCATCCAGAATTCACTACCGTCATGGGTATAGCAAATCAATTCTATGTGTACTGATTCGTAAGACAGCAGCGCCTGATTGAGTTTGTCGAGTTCATCTGCCTGGGTACGCGGGCCCTGCAAAAAAACGGGCGATTTGTCTATCACGTCCTCGCTTTTGAAACCCGTCTGACGCACGAAAGCGTCATTCACAAAGACGATTTTCAGGCGGCGTTTTCCTATTACATCAATATCCACCTTGATGATCATGACAATGTCATTCAGGCGCGCCACGGCGGCAACAATCAGGCGCAATTCTTCGTTAGCGGCCTTCAATGAAGTTTGCCCATGCTGCAGCGAAGCGGTGATGACGCGCTGATGTTCGAGTGAACTGTCCAGCCTTTGCAACAACACACCGCAAGAGATGGACATGACGGCAGCAATAAAGCTGAAGTTGATGGTCACCACCACCAGTTGCATGAAGGGGTGGGAATCAAAGCCATAGACATGCAAATTGGAATCAGATATATAGCCCACCACCAGCAAGCTGACGGAAGACAATATCAAAGCCAGCATGGATAGCCGCATATTCAGCAGCAAAGAGGTCAGCACCGGAAAAGCCAGCAAATAAATCAAGCCCGTCAGGCCCACCTTGATGAGGAACCAGACACCCAGCAAATACAGGAAGAGTAAAAAATTCCAGGCGCGCTGCTGATAGTTCAAAAAAGGCAAACGCCAGACAGTGGCGACCCAGGCCAGGGCAAAAATATCTACCACCACGACCGACCACAGGTTTTCACTGATTGCTAGCACAATGCTGGGTATGGCAGTTGCGCCACCCAGCGCGAGTACAAAAAACAGGATGGCCGACAACACCTGCTCGCGCCACTGATGGGTTTCCCCCAGTGCCGAAGAGTTCGCCATAAAATTACTGCGGATGAATTGAAAAACAGTCACAAATCCTGTCCTTCTGCAATCACATCACGAAACAGGCCAGACTTGGTTTAGCGGCCGGAACAGTAATACTATACCAACATTTGTCTATTCAGACAGAAAATACGCCCATGCTAGCAAAAAGCGACAAAATGGCATTTACACTGGGCAATACTATTATGCACAGACTTGCAGTAAAGGCATGGTTTTGACACAGCTTTACTGTATTTTAGAAGTCCGTTGGATCGACGTTTTTTAATCAACGTTTTTACCTGCTGAGGCACACCACAAAGCAAACCATTGCTCACGGCTAAGGTTGATGCCTGTGGCACTGACAGCTTCTTCAATGGCAGCAATACGACCTGAACCAGTTAACACCAAAGGCTTGGATGGGTGCTGCAAAATCCAGGCAAGAGCGATGGTGCTGGGGCTGACATCAAATTCTGCCGCAATACGGGCCAGCACTGCGCTGATGCGTTGCCCACGTTCATCTTGCTCATGCAGTGGACGGAATAAACTGCCGCCACCGAGGGCGGACCAGATCATCGGTGCAATGCGCAAGCGCTGGCATAAATCCAGTGTGCCATCATGCAGCGGTTGCATATGCAACAAGGACAACTCCACCTGATTGGTCACCAGCGGAAAGCGTGATGCCAGCAATTCAAACTGGCTGTTGGTAAAGTTGGATACGCCAAAATGCCTGACCTTGCCACTGTCTTGCAACTGCCTGAAAGCGCCTGCCATTTCATCAGCATCCATCAGAGGATCTGGCCTGTGTATCAGCAACAAATCCAGCTGTTCTATCTGCATGGCACGTAACGATTGTTCGGCAGATGCAATGATATGTGCGGCGCTGGTATCGTAATGTTGTATGCCATGGGCAGGACGATTGTCAGACACCAGCTTGATGCCGCATTTGCTGACGAACTGAAATTTGTTACGCAGATGCGGTGCCAGTGCAATGGCTTCACCCAGCAATTGTTCGCTTTCATAATTTCCATAGATGTCTGCCTGATCTATGGTATTGATGCCGAGTGCCAGAGCCTGCTCAAGGAAAGTCACTCTTTGCTGCGGCGTCATTTGCCAATTGGCGAGCCGCCACAGGCCGAGTACGATGCGGGAAAATTCAGGGCCGTTTGGGGCGATAGCAGCAACAGGAGCTTTAGGGGTGATGTGCAAATTAGTCGTCATTGTTGTGTTAGCTGTTGAAAGGTAGAGATCAAATCATCGCGGGTAGTGTAGCCGGAAGCGATCATGTGCAGGGCCCCATCATGCACCAGCAACAGCGCCGGGAAGCCGCGTATACCCCAGTTTTTTGCCTGTTCAAAATGTTCGCGCGTATCTGACATTGCCATCGGTGAAACCAGCGTCTCGGCAAAGCTGACGGCATCAAAACTGCCCCCGCCTTCAACCTTGTTCATGGCGGTGACTGCCAGTTCAGACAAGACCACCGGATCACGCACGTCGCGTCCCTCGGCATAGAAGCCACGCTGTACCGCATGGAAGACTGCCAATGCAGACCACCCGGTATCATCGTCAGTCAGGGTGCGCGCTGTCACCACAGCACGACAGGCCGGTTCAGTGTCATACACAAAACCGGCTTGCAACATGGCGGTATCGCTAAAAGGCAGGCCGCTACGCTCGGCTACCTGCTGCCAGTGACCCATGATGGTAGTGCGTGTTGCATCATCCAGCACTTGCTTGTTATAGGCACGCAAGCCACCCATGATCAAATCAATTTTTGCGTCAGGCACAGTATCAAGAAAAGCCAGCAGTTCTGGCCCGAAGCCATAACACCAGGAACACATGGGGTCGGCGACATATATCAGTTGCATCATAAAATTCTCAAAAGCGTAAATATTGATCGCTTATTGTATAGAAACTTGGGATTGGCTGTGGCTTGCGAATTTAGCAGAGTTTGCCATGAACAACATACATATGCACAATGAATACGAATCGGTGTGCACGGTCCACCCTGCAAAACTATGCAGGGTATAGAGCACCTAAAATTCGCCCGCCTGCTGCGCCCGTCACATCCGCCAGATTCCCCGGCAAACGCAGGCAAAAGCGTTGTGCCAGCCAGGCAAAGGCCAGGGCTTCTACCTGTTCAGGCGCGACGCCGAGTACGTCCGTGCTGCTGACGATCGCTGCGCATGATTGCGCCGCCAGCAAAGCTTGCAAGCGCTGCATGAGCTGGCGATTGAACGCACCGCCGCCGCAGACATAGACGTGTGCAGCATCGGCTGCATGAAGGGCAATATCGTTAGCCAGGGTCAGCGCAGTAAATTCACATAGCGTGGCCTGCACATCGACAGGCCGGGCGGTTTCAAAGCCCTGTAGCTTACTTTGCAACCACGCCGGATGGAACAGGTCACGCCCTGTGCTTTTTGGCGGTGGCATCTGCAGATAAACCTCATTCATAAGACTACTCAGCAAGGCGGGTATGGCAGTACCTTGCGCGGCCCAGTCACCGTTGGCATCATAGGCCTTGCCCTGATGTTGCAGCACCCAGGCATCCATCAGGACATTGCCGGGCCCGGTATCAAAACCACGGGTAGTGCCATCTGCTGCCAGCACACTGATATTGCTGATACCGCCGATATTGGCGACCACACTGGAAGCATCTGCACGTCCAAATACGGCGCGGTGAAAGGCGGGCACCAAGGGGGCGCCCTGGCCGCCGGCAGCGATGTCACGACTGCGGAAATCGGCAATCACATCCATACCGGTCAGTTCTGCCAGCAAAGAGGGGTTATTGGTCTGGCGGGTATAGCCCAGCTCTGGCCTGTGCCGTATGGTTTGCCCATGTACACCTATGGCATGCACGGTTTGCCCCTCTGCTACTGCCTGCAGTTTTTTGACGCAGGCGGCATAAGTTCTGGCGAGGGCATTTGCCAGCATGGCCTCATGATGCAGCTCATTTTCGCTGGCTTGTTGCAGGCGCATGGCTTGCTGGCGCAGGTCTGCATCAAACGGGATATAGGCAGTAGCCAATATCTGCATACCTGCATCGGCTTTGTCAGCCGGATCGGGCAGGCACACCATGACGCCATCGACACCATCCAGGCTGGTGCCTGACATCATGCCTATATAGATTTGTGCTGGATTGTTTTTGTCTTGCTGCGTGCCCATGCTGATACCCACTTCTGCCTTGATGAGCATGAGTATAGAAGAGTCGGCTTGTTATTACAGCGTCTTGCTGAAAATTCTGTTGGCGACTTCTTCGTCTTCCATACGAAAGACGGTCGCACCTATGTCAGCATATCCGGCACGCGGATAAAAGCGCAGGGCCTTGTCGTTGCCCACCCAGGCTGTCAACCAGACTTGCTGCACGCCTTGCGCACGCAAATGCTCTTCGGCTTCGGCCAGCAACTGGCGGCCTATACCGCGTCCAAAAAAAACCGGATGTACATAAAGATGATCAAGCTCGGCCTGATGTTCGCCCTGTACCTGGGCATTGCGCTTGCCATTCAGGGTCTGGCAATAGCCAACCAAATGACCATCAATTTCTGCCAACAGAATATGGGTATGGTCTTGTGCGAGGTAAGCTGCGGTGCGTGCCGTTGTCAGTTCAGACAAGACATAGTCGGCGATGGATTTTTTGATGCCATTCTTGACATAGGTATCAAGCCAGACTTGCAGTATCAAAACGGTCAAGGCAGAGACATCTGCTGTCTCTGCCTTGCGTATGATTACATTAGCTGCTGAAAAATTGCCCAATGCCTAACTCATTAGCGCTTATGAACGCTTGGCCAGGCGCATGACTTCTGCCATGCGTTCTGGGTGCAGGAGATTGAACCTATGGTTCATGTCACCAGCAAAGCCTTTGAAGCGTGCCATTTCAGCAGTTGCCAGCGGTGCAGCTTCTGTCATATTGATGCTCATGGGGTCACGCGCTTCATTATTGACGCGGAACTCATAATGCAAATGCGGGCCGGTAGACCAGCCTGTCGTGCCTACATAGCCAATGATATCGCCCTGGCTGACCTTGCTGCCCTTGTGTATGCCCGCAGCAAAGCGGCTCATGTGGGCATAAGCCGTGCTGTAGTTGTTCCAGTGCTTGAGCACCACCAGGTTGCCATAACCATTGCTGGAGGCAGCTGAATCAACCACGCCATCAGCAGAGGCACGGATAGGTGTGCCAGTGGCGGCAGCAAAGTCTACGCCCTTGTGCGCTTTCCATTGACCGGAAATAGGGTGCACTCGCATGGAGAAGCCCGAAGACACACGGGTAAATTCTATCGGTGACTTCAAAAAGGCTTTTTTCAGGGACTTGCCGTCAAAGGTGTAATAGCCACCCTTGCCACCAGTTTCTTCAAACCAGGCAGCCTGATACATCTTGCCAGAGTTGCTGAACTCACCCGCCAGCACACGGCCAGTGCGGACGCGCTCACCATTTTGCCAGAAACTTTCATAGACAATATTGAAATAGTCGCCCTTTTGCAGGCGCTGGTAATCAACATTGGTCTCGAACATGGATTTGACCTGTTCGGTAACGTTATACGGGATCATGGCATCATCGGCAGCCGGGTAAAAGGCAGTGCGGATATAGGCTGTTGCCATTTCTACACGTCTTTCCAGCTTGGCGCTGATATCGGAAGATGTCAGCTTGCCATTATTATCACGGCTGATGACGATGTTTCTGACTGGTTTGTCCGGGCCATCGGAGACAGTTGTTTGCAACCACAGGAGTTCACCTTCTTCATCCGTTTTTACTGCCACGGTTTTGTCAGCCCTGAATTGCAGGATACCGCGTGCAATACTGTCTGACTTGATGAACTGTGCCGCTTCATCATCATCCACACCTATGCGCTGCAAGAACGTGGCTAACTGCTCACTACTCTTGAAGGTAGCTTCACGGATGAATTGCTGATCAACCGCTTCAAGTGCGGCGACCTGATCATCCAGTGAAGGCAGGCTGAGTTCTTCTTTGATGCGCTTGACCGGCAGGTCAGACGCGTCTGGTGCCAAAGGAGCAACACCAACTGCGCCAAATGCGCAAACTGCAAAGAAAAGTGCGGAGACGGAAACGATGCGGGAAGCGCGTGTGGTGCCAAACAACAGTCTGCCACCAGAGACTAAACGAAGTAATTTATCTGTTGGACGCATGCAATAAGTTAAAATTGATCGTTTTTATCGAAAATTCGAGTTCGTTGCAGTGAAATCAGCTTGCACATAAAATGTGCATGGTATCAAGACTGCAATATTAAAACTCGCACTAAAGTTCGGGATTATAAAACCAGGGAACTAGCATTAAATTGCTGACATCCGGTTTAAGCGATAATCCCTGCAAATTAACCAACACCCAGAATTTGGCAAACGCTGATTATGGATTCAGATTTGGAATTCGACCAGCGGTGTTACAAAAAAATTGATTTACATAAATGATGACTCCTGAACAAAATTCCAGCTCCCCTGAGAACACTGGCAATGCCAGCAAAATCCTGCCCTTGTCCGATGCAGTGCAACATGCACTGGCCGTAACCAAACGCGGAGTTGATGAACTCCTCATCGAATCCGAATTTGCCCAAAAACTGGCCCGTAGTGAACAGAGCGGCAAACCCCTGCGCATCAAGCTGGGCTTGGACCCGACTGCACCAGATTTGCACCTGGGCCATACGGTTGTGCTCAACAAAATGCGCCAACTGCAAGATCTGGGCCACACTGTCATCTTTTTGATTGGCGATTTCACGTCCATGATCGGTGACCCGTCTGGCCGCAATGCCACCCGCCCACCGCTGACCCGCGAGCAAATCGAAGACAATGCCCAGACTTATTTCAAACAGGCAGCTTTGGTGCTGGACGCCAGCAAAACCGAGATACGCTTCAACTCTGAATGGTCAGACCCACTCGGCGCACGCGGCATGATACAACTGTCATCCAAGTACACCGTCGCCCGCATGATGGAGCGTGATGATTTCACCAAACGCTTCAAGGCGGGCACGCCGATTTCCGTGCATGAATTCTTGTACCCGCTGATGCAGGGTTATGATTCAGTCGCCCTGAAATCTGATCTGGAACTTGGTGGCACTGACCAGAAATTCAACCTGCTGGTGGGTCGTGAACTGCAAAAAGATTATGGACAAGAGCCACAATGCATTTTGACCATGCCTTTGCTCGAAGGTCTGGACGGTGTCGAGAAGATGTCCAAGTCCAAGAACAACTACATCGCCATCACTGAACCGGCAAATACGATGTTCGCCAAGATCATGAGTATTTCTGACACGATGATGTGGCGTTATTACGAGCTGCTGTCTTTCTGCTCGCTGGAGCAGATCGCTGCCTACAAAAAAGCCGTGGCAGAAGGCCAGAACCCGCGTGATATCAAGGTAGCGATTGCGCAAGAGATCGTGACGCGCTTCCATGACAGGCAGGCAGCAGAAGATGCGCTGGCGGACTTTGTAAATCGTTCCAAAGGTGGGATACCCGATGATGTGGCAGAAGTCACTATCAGCGGCGCACCTTTGAGCATAGGTCAATTGTTGAAACAGACAAATCTGTGTGCATCGACAGGTGAAGGCATGCGCATGGTTGAGCAAGGTGGCGTGCGTATTGATTCCGTCGTTATCAGCGATAAGGGTTTGAAAGTTGAAGCCGGTACATTTGTGGTGCAAGTTGGTCGTCGCAAGTTTGCGAAAGTGACGTTGACGGCGTGATGTTGTGTAGGTTGGGCTACGCCTCATCAGCCCAACACTCGGCGCGTGAACAACGTACAAGTCATTTAAGGCCCAGTGTTGGGCTGGTAAACCGTAGCCTAGCGAGGCCCGGCCCAACCTACAATCTTGCCCAACCTACAAAATTTCGCCCGTCCTCTCCGCCTCAACCCAAGCAACAATACCAAATCCCCCATGATTGCCCTACTACAAAGAGTCACCGAAGCCAAAGTCGTCGTCGACGGCAACAACATAGGTGCCATCAATACTGGCCTGATGGTCCTGCTCTGCGCCGAGCGCGAAGACACTGAAAAACAGGCTGATGATTTACTGAAAAAATTACTCGCTTACCGCGTCTTCTCTGACGATGCTGGCAAGATGAACCGCAGTGTCACCGATGTGCAAGGTGGCTTGCTGCTGGTGCCGCAATTCACGCTGGCAGCTGATACCAATTCCGGCACCCGCCCTTCTTTTACTCCAGCAGCGCCGCCAGAACTGGGCAGGCAATTATTCGATTACTTCGTCAACCAGGCGCGCAGCAAACATGCGCAGGTAGAAACCGGCAGCTTTGGTGCCGACATGAAGGTATCACTGACCAATGATGGCCCGGTCACATTCTGGCTCAAGACCAAATGAGCCAAATACGCCAAACAAGCAAAACAAGAACATGAAACCCACAGAAATTTTATTGATACGCCACGGCGAAACCGCCTGGAATGCAGAACGCCGTTTGCAAGGCCATCTCGATATCCCGCTGAATGCCGAAGGCACACGCCAGGCCAAAGCACTGGCCTGGGCTTTGCAAAATGAAAAACTGCACGCGATCATCTCCAGCGACTTGCAGCGTGCCGTGCAAACCGCCGGTGAAATCGCCCGCCTGCAAGGCGTCAGCACGCGCATAGACAAGGGCTTGCGCGAGCGCTGCTTTGGTGGTTTTGAAGGCAAGCTGTATAGCGAACTGCCCAGCCTATATCGTAAAGAATACAATGCCTGGCAAGCGCATGAGCCAGATGCACAATTCCCACCCGGTGAAAACGAAGGCGAAACCATACGCCAGTTCCACAAACGCGTAATGGAACATGTGCTGCACTATGCCAAGCAATTTGAAGGCAAGAAAATTGCCATTGTCGCCCATGGCGGCGTACTCGAATGCGCCTACCGTGCAGCCAAAGATTTACCTTTGCATGCACCACGCGAAGTCACCATTTACAACGCCAGCATCAATCGTTTTGAAGTGACAGGAAAAGAGATCAAGCTAGTGCAATGGGGTGATATTGCGCATCTGGATGCCACGGACGCAATGGATGAAATCAATCAAAATAAACTGCGATAAATTAAGTCGCTGAAAATTATTTGAGGATGCCAAAAATCAAACAAATTTCTGGCATCCTATCTTAAAAAAATAATGAATTGTACACATTCACGAGATGCTAAATTGACAGATATCCTTCGTCATTTAAAACATTTTGGATAAAAACCGAAAAATTCTTACTACATCAGAATTTAGAAACATATCCGAACGATCCATCAACAATGACAGCAGAAGAATTTCCAATAGCAAGCTTAAATCCAAAAATGCCGGTTTGTATCCCTACGGAACTCCAGCTCGCGCCATCGCAACTGTAATAAACTCTAGAATTCTCTCTACTGCCAACCACCGTCATCAACTGTCCTGCACCAGCTACCATGAAGTTGCCGAAGCCTTCGACCTTTGCATTTGTATTCAGAGCAGTTTGCCAGTTGATTGCATCACGACTGGTCGCGATAACGCCATTTTGATCAATCGCGACATACTGATTACCTATATATTGCATGCCAGCAATCAAGGTTGATGGGAAAATACCGTCGCCCTTGATAATAATTTCCTTCCAGCTATTCCCATCCGTACTACTGAATATCTGGTATTTGTTCGAAGTGCTACCCGTGCCAGCAGCAAAGAAACTACCATTTGCATAAGCAAGCCAGTTAAGCACATAATTTTTGGGAATGACGTTTACAGGTAATCCAACTGCTTTTTGCCACAATTTTCCGTCTGCACTCCAAATGATCAACGATGAAAATTTGTCTGAAGTAATCAACCTTCCCCCGCCTGCAACAATCTCCAGTGGGGAAATATTATATTTTCCATCCAATTCTGCGGATACCTGACCGGGACTCCAATTAACACCGTCAGTGCTGTAAACAGGTTTAATTGCTGGCTGTTGATTGGGATAAACAAATCCAACGAAATTCCCCAACCCATATCCAATCGCGTCAAACTGCTTTATTACTGGCACCTCTGACCAGATTGCCCCGTCAGTACTGGTAGCCGCGCCATCCCAGCTCGCCCCAAGAAATTTCCCCCCGCCGTAAATGACATAGTCCAGACTCTTCATTCCCACTTTCACCCAATTGCTACCAAGCTTATTGACACAAGTAGAAGCAACGGTACCGTTATTGGTTTGTGAAGAACCGTTTGTACCTGTGGAAGTTTGATTAGAGCCCGTGCCCGTCGAAGTTTGACCGGAACTTGTAGCACCTGTAGTTGTGGAATTCTGCGCTGTACCAGCTCCACCACCTCCACATGCAGCTAATGATAAAGATACGATAGAAGCGAGCAGTAATGAATTTTTCATTGAAAATATGTATTCGTAACAAATTTTAGACAGCCGGGATTGTAACAGCGATGACCTTGATATTTCTCATTCAAACTCATCTCGCATCAATGATTGTCGTTGTAAAGCTCGCAATCCATTAAGCAACTATTTGGTTGCATTTATTAAAAACCTATCCCATAATGAATATGCATCCATTTGGTTGCGCATATTGTAAAATGGAGATACCCATGAAGAACTATCAGCAAAGCCTCAGCATCAAAGCCAGCCCTGCCGCAGTCTATGCAGCCCTCACTACGATAGATGGCCTGCGCGCCTGGTGGACCCAGGATTGTGAAGGCGGGACCGCCATTGGCGACACTCTGAAATTCTGCTTCAGCGTGTGCTACAAGGACATGCGCATAGAGAAACTGGAGCCAGACAATGAAGTACGCTGGCTATGCACCCGCGCGCATATCGTGGCAGAATCAGTCAGCCGCGCTGACGAATGGGTAGGCACCCACATCGTGTTCCGTATTAGCGATGCAGGACTGGGCAAGACACTGCTGGACCTGGAGCACATCGGCCTGCTGCCCTCCCTGCAATGCTATACGCTATGCACGAATGGCTGGCAGCATTTTCTCGCCAGCCTGCAACAATTTCTGGAAACGGGCACTGGCACACCCTTTGCCCCAGTTGATCAGCAGCAGGCACCATCTACGGAAAGGAGAGTAGCAGCATGAGTAATAATACCAATCGCACCAGTAATACAGATAGCATTGAGCGCAGCATCGTCATCAATGGCGCACGTGAACGTGTGTGGCGCGCACTGACGAATGCCGAAGAATTTGGCGCATGGTTTGGTGCCGACCTGACTGGTCAGGTGTTCCAGCCTGGCCAGCGTACACGCGGCCCGTTTACTCACCCGGGTTGCGAAGGTCTGGTATTCGATATCGTCATCCAGCACATACAGCCGCAAGATGCCATGTCTTTCCACTGGCATCCATATGCAATCGACACCACCACTGATTACTCTGACGAAATACCGACACTGGTCAGTTTCAGTTTAAAAGAGGCGTCCGGCAATGCCACCTTGCTGACTGTCATTGAATCCGGCTTTGACAAAGTACCAGCCCATCGCCGCCGCACCGCTTTTGAAATGAATACAGAAGGTTGGGATATACAACTGCAAAACCTGCTCAACCATGTCAGCAAATAAAGTAACAAGCAAAACCAGCGAGTCAGTCGCAAGCAGAGTCACGGCCGACGACACGCTGGCCCATGTCTTCGCCGCCCTCGGCGACCCAACGCGCCTGAAGCTGGTGGCTGTACTCTGCGCCGGTGGCGTGTTCTCGATTTCTCACCTGACGCAAACGACAGCCATCAGCCGCCAGGGCGTCACCAAACATCTGAACGTACTGGCAGAAGCAGGTGTCGTCAGCGACATCAAGGCAGGAAGAGAGCGACTGTGGCAACTGGAACCCACCAGCATAGATGAAGCCAAACGTACGCTGGAATCCATAGGTCGCGAATGGGAAATGGCACTCGGCAGGCTGAAGAGATTTGTGGAGAAGGATGATTAAGCGATTAGCTCATCGCTGATTATTCCATCCCGTTTACATCCCGCGTTTACATTTCCTATTTACCCCCATTACTCATCACCTGATACTCAACAAATACCGCAACAAATATCGCAGCAAAACCTCTCATCCGCATTTTTCTACCGCTTATCTGTTACACAATTTTTCAAAAAACCGCTGATCTGAAATTAATAACCAGTTATCTGTTTTGACAAGTAATTACCTGGCGGCAATCATATAGTAAAGCCCCTAGCTTTACTGTTTAGCTGAATGTAGGGAGTCAAAATGGATGAAGAATTTCAACGCTCGCAATTTCGTTTCGGGCGTATCAATTGCCCGGCGCTGCTGGCCGAGAGTTATCGTTTGCGCTATCAGGTGTATTGCAAGGAACGCGGTTTCTTGCAGGCCGCGGCCTACCCCTGCGGGATGGAAACAGATTTTTATGATGATGATGCGCTGCACTTTGCTGCTCTGAGTGATGACGGGCATATGGCAGGGACCGTGCGCCTGGTTGGCGCACGAAGCCGACATTACCCTCTGCAAGAAAAATGCGGTCTCGACATCGCCATACCCCAGCACACTGCAGAAGTGTCACGCCTGGCTGTAACTCGTGGTCACGATCGCATTGCCGTCAGTGCAGGTGACAAGTTCTTGTCACAGGTCACGCTACCATCCAAGCTGCAATCTGCAGATGAAAGGCGCTGGCAATCTGAACTGGCAATCGGCTTGTACAAGGTAATTTATCGCGAAGCAAAACTGCAAGGCATACAGTATTTTCTGGCTGCCATGGAAAGCAGCCTTGCGCGCATGCTGATCCGTTTTCAATTGCCCTTCAAGCCTGTAGGCCCGGTCGTTGACTACTACGGAAAAGTCCAGCCTTTCTTGCTCTGCCTTAGCGAATGTGAGCTGAATTTTGCCAGGCTGATGCCCGGCATGTTTGAAGACTTTACTCATGGCGTACTACAAGCCTCCCCCAAGCTTTATGCGGCACCCACACATACTTCAATAAATAGTTCATCGAATACCTATGAAATCAATTAAACCTTATGCCAGCCCTGCTGACCGTCTGGAACGCCAGGAAACCATACGCCTCTTGCGTGAAACACCACCACAAATACTGCGTGAGTTAAGCGAGCAGGCAACGCTGCAGGCATTTGCGCGCGCCGCTGAAACTGCGCCCTTTTATCGCCGCATGTTAAGTGAACAGGGTGTCGATATAGCAGCCATTTCATCTATCGCCGCTTTCCGTGAACATGCACCTGTGCTGGACAAACACAATACCTTTGGCAAGCACGATATCGCCGATTTGTGCATAGATGGCAGCCTGGATGGCGTGCGCAGTTTGCTGACTAGTTCCGGCCATTCCGGCGTGTTCTCTTTCGGCGTTAATACCAGGGATAATCTGCAACGCTCGGCGAAGTCAACGGATCTCGGTTTGCAGTACCTGTTTCATACCGACGACAAATCCACCCTGCTGATCAATTGCCTGCCCATGGGTGTCAAGGTACATACCGATGCCACCTTCCTGGCTGAAACCAGTGTGCGGGAAGACATGGTGTTTGCCGTCATCAAGAAATTTGCAGCAGAGTTTGAACAAGTCATCCTGGTTGGCGAAGCCTCGTTCATCAAGAAAATTATTGAAGATGGATATGAGCTGCACGGCATAGACTGGCCCGCCATACAATTGCAAATCATTACTGGCGAAGAAGGTATTGCCGAAAACTATCGCAGCTATATTGCTGGTTTGATAGGTCTGACTGATTTTGATAATCCCAACGGCAAGCTCATAGGCTCTTCCATGGGTGTGGCTGAACTGGACTTGAATATCTTTCACGAAACCCGTGAAAGCATACGCATACGCCGCCTGGCCCACCGCAACCCGGCCTTGCGCCACGCCCTGTTTGGTGAAGAGACACGCTGCTGCCCGATGTTCTTCATCTACTATCCGAACCGCTGTTATGTAGAGACCCTGGACAGAGATGATCACCAGCAAGAACTGGTGGTCTCCATGCTTAGCGAAGAAATGAAGATACCCTTGCTGCGCTATCGTTCCGGCGATTGCGGCGCTGTGTATGACTATGAAAAGGTGGTCGCCATCTTGCGCGAGCATGACATAGGCCTGACACCTGACTTGAAATTACCATTCATCGCAGTCTCCGGTCGCGGCAAATTCCTGGCTGGAGATGATGGACGGCTCTACCCTGAAGCAGTCAAGGAAGCATTGTATGCCGACAAACGCATTGCTGCCGCCATAACAGGCAATTTCCGCATGTCCCTGCTCGATGGCCAGGCCCGCGTCGCCGTACAACTAAGACCAGACCATGCCATCCCGGCAGGCGCCGCCGACACCCTTGGCGCTGCACTGGCTGAATATTCATCAGCAACAGCGCACTTCCATTTCTGGCAGCATGCAGAATTTCCGTTTAACTGCGGAGTCGATTATGAGAGGAAGTTTGCTTATATTTGAGTTTGCGCTAAACCCGGTGTCACATCTGCCTGAACTGATATTGATAGGCTTGTGACACCGTTAGCCAGTCATCTTCTTTCTGCAATCGCAAAGCCAGGCCACCATCACTTCTTTGCACCGCATCTATCGCCGCCACGTTGACAATATTACTGCGTGATATCTGCCAGAATTTATCGGCATCCAGTTGCGCAACCAGGTCTTTGATGGTGGTGCGGATATAGGCTTCGAGTTTGGCGGTGATGACCTTGGTGTATTTGGAATCTGCACGGAAGCAAAGCACGTCGCTGACATTAATGAAGCGTATCTGGTTGCCGATGGAAGCCTGTATCCAGCGCAGTGGCTCTTGCGGCTTTTTGATTTGCAGGGCAGACAGATCAGCTGGTTGCTGTGACAGGCGCTGTCTGAGTCTTTGCACGGCCAGTGCCAGTCGGCCCATGTCGAGCGGCTTGAGCAGGTAATCGACTGCGCCCTGCTCAAAAGCATCGACAGCATAATCATTGTGGGCAGTCAGGAAGACGATATGGCATGGATGCTGCGCCAGGCGTGCCACGTCTATACCGCTCAAGCCGGGCATGCGTACATCCAGAAAAGCGATATCGGGGCTCAGGTCGGCTATGGCTTGTGCGGCTTTGATACCGTCATCAACACTGGCGATGATGTCCAGTTCTGGCCATAGCAGTGTCAATGCACTTTGCAGCTCTTGGCGCAGGATTGTTTCATCTTCGGCGATCAGTACTTTGGGTTTATGATTGTTCATGCTCATGCCAGTTCACTAGTTCTGGCTGGTAAATATATTGTCGCACACACACCGCCAGCATCACCTGGCTGCAATTGTAATTCTGCCTGTTCACCGAACAAAGCCAACAGTCTTTCCTGCACGTTCAGCAAGCCAACGCCACTACCCAGTTCATGTTGAAAGCCACGGCCATTGTCACTGACTTTGATCTGCAATTGCCCTGCTTCGCAGCTGGCAGCGATATCTATGCGCACATCGCCGGGTTGGGGTTCTATGCCATGCTTGATCGCATTTTCCACCAGGCTCATGACGGCCAATGGCGGGATCAGGCAGGAGCGGACTTCATCTGCGGCTTGCACAGAAAACTGGAAACGTGCGCCCAGGCGTATCTGGAAGATTTGCAGATAGGCGGCAGCTCTATCCAGCTCTTGCCCCAGCGTAGTGGTGCTAAGACGCATGTCGGGCATGGCGGCCCGCAGGTAGGCGATGAGGTGGTTCAGCATCTGTTCAGCCATCGCAGCATCCTGATGTATCAGGGCGCGGGTGTTGGCGAGGGTGTTAAATAAAAAGTGTGGCTCTATCTGGCCCTGTAATGCAGCAAGCCTGGCTTCCAGCATTTGCCTTTCCATTTTGTGTTTGATGGCTTCTGCCGCAAGGCTGGCCTGGGTGCTGCGCTTGACTTCCAGCGCTATAGAGCCAGGTAATACCGTGACGAAGATAAACACCAGGATGATAGTGGGCATTACCCAGATTGCGTGGCCTGTCGTCAATAGCGGCCAATAGGCGATTTCCACTTGCATCCCGGCATACAGAGACAGCAGTGTAAATACCACCAGCACTACCCATCGCTGGCTGGCATGTGTGAACCACACAATTCTCTGCGACAGACACAGACCAGTTTGTGCCAGGGTATAGGACAACAATACCGCCAGACTATCTGCCAGCCAGACTGAACGCGTCGCATTGACACCTGCGTACAAAAGCAAGGCCAGCACTGCCGCCATGGGCAAGAGCGGCAATGCAAGCATCGTAACGATGCCAGCGTGGCTCTTGCCCTGATCGGAGATTATTGAATCTTCGTGCATCAATCTTTTGCCTGTTCAGAGAAACTCAGGTTTTGTATGGCCGCGGTTACGGGTCCCATGATGATTCTGTCGGCAACGGGCCTGTTTTCGGGAAGAGGGTTACTGGTTTGCGCTTCAGTAAAATTCATTCCCTTGGCCAGCAATTTCCCCTTGTCTCTGACAGCTATACCCAATTCCAGTTTTTGCACATTTGCTGGCACTCTCAGCAAAACCTTGACTGTTTCCCAAGTATCACTCTTGCGCGCCCTTGCAGAAGTAATGGATACACTGCCTTTGTCATCTATGGTACGTATCCAGAATTCATAACCACCCGGCTCACCTATGTATAGGGCCGATGCGGTAAAAATCATTACTTTTCCACGATAGGCAGCGGCATCCACCACTTGCGTAATGGCAGCAAAATCATCCTTGCCGGCATCTTTTGCCGTGATAAAGAAGGCGGGCTGTTCTTTAGTACCTTGCGACTCATCAAGACCACTTTCATAATGCGTGGCAATCGCTCCGCCGCCTATCCATCCTTTGGGGATGCCGGTCTTGACGGCTCCTGCATAAGAAAAGTTGACTGCAAAAGCGACCAGGGGTGCTGCGATTAAGATTTTCCAGTGTTTCATCATCGTTACTCCATAAGGGTTGTTGATGATGTGCAATATACGGATGAACAAGTTTAACTTCCTTTGCTTTGCGATTACTTCCCCGTCATTGCCGATAAATGGCGGGAATTTTCTGATGAATGGGCATGATAAAAAATAGTTTTGTGCATGGCCGCCAGAATGAGACAAGTGAATTGACCATAGCATGGGAAATGACGATACTGCCAACTTTGTATTTCATTTCCAAAGGCGCAGTTTAAGTCAGTAAATGCGGTGAGTATATGTGATGAATATATGTGCGCCCTTCTGGCTGATCTGCCATTTTAAGTTTAAGGAAAGTCCTGGTGCGAGTCTTCTATCAATTCGATTATGATGCACTGCCCCGTAACGTCAAAAAGCATTTGATCAGATCGGTCAAAAACCCTGACTTTCTGGTGCATGGACAGGTCATGTCCAGTATGGGTTGGTACTTGCTGCATGGCTTTATTCTGGCAGTATGCACTTTCTTTATTTATCTGCTGGCAGCGTCCAACTTTGGTAATCCCCTGCAAGATAAGGCATGGACAGACACTGGTTTACTTTTCTGGTATGCCGTGCTGTTTTTGGGTGTGGTGTATGCAGCGCATGCGATTTGGCAACGTATGCAATTGAACACAAAATTTCGCTTTCTTCCTGGCTGGTATTTATTCCCCTTGGCACTGGTTGATATGCGCAGCAGTAAAATTGCCGTGCATGATCTGGCGCAACTACGCAAACTGGAATCCAGGCATGATGAACGTGATGGCAAGTATAAGAGAACTATTTTTTCTTTCAGCTTTAATGATGGATCACAAAAAAACCTGATTATCAGCAATTTAAGTCAGGCTGAAGCTGCGCTGAAAAAATTTAATGTTTACAAATCAAAAGCGCGGGATGCGTTTCATCAACGTGATATCGCCAGCCTGTATGGATATGACCCTTTGCTGGACGTGCGCAAAAACAAGTGGAAAGAAGCATTGGGTCATTCAGGCAAGAACAAGCAAGTCCTGAAGCTGTCAAGCTTTCTGAAATTACCTTTGTTGTTGATCATGCTGGCGACAGTTCTGGCCACCCTGTTCTGGTATGGCAGAAATGCAGTTGCGGACAAGAAGATGTATCTGCATGCAAAACAGCAGCAGACAGAAAGTGCCTATCTAGGCTACATTGCCCATGGCAAATTCAAAGTGACAGAGATGCAGGATGAACTGCCCCGGGTGCTGTTCAAGGAAGCACTCAATGACAACTCGGTCACGCATTTGCGCAAGCTAAAGGCACGCTTTCCGCATGCAGATATTTTGCCGGAAGTTGAAGAAGAAATTCATATGCTGTATTTCAATGCCTTGCAAAAATTCAGGGCACAGGCCGTCAACGCCGACGCTAAATTATTACGATCTGTCGAGTCGCTGCTAAAATTTTCTGAAGAGCATGACGACCCCAATGTCCCTATCAAATTTACGCGGCCTACGGCCACAGAATTGGGTCAACTGGATGCCAGTCTGAAGAACCGTGAAAAGACCATCAAGGATAAAAAAATAGTCCCGGCAGCAAAATATTTTTCAGATGACAGCGTTGCGGTCAGGGAGGCGCGCATTGCCAACAATATCAACAAGGCATTTTCCAGTATTTTTCCCAGTGATATATTGAATTTCAGTGCCGCTACTGGTGGAAATGACAATCGGCCCTCGCTGGAAATCACTTATCAGGTAGAGCCATCTGGCAAGCTGTTTGCATCTGTAAACACGAACGAAGTTTATGCCGGTCTGAGCTTACGCTTCAATGCAGTTATTGTGATACCTGAGAGTAAAGACCGCTGGAAATTTAATCTGCAGGTGGACACACCTGATTATCCGAATACTTCGTACATTAAATCCAGCTTGAATTCCAGCAGCGATACTGCGCAAAGCGATAGCTATACAAGCATGACCGGGCGTGCTTTTGATGAACTGGAAGAAAAGATCAACCAGGCGATGTTCAGGCCAGACAGCGCTGTTTATCTCAAACAGCAGAAAAACAAGATTTAGTTGATCAGCCTGCATTCGGCCTAAGTTCTGTCTGATATAAAGCTTTGCGGCACAGTCTGTGCCGCAAAGCCTGGAACACACCACCAGGAAATCAATCAATAAGCATCAGTGCAACTTGATACGCGGATTACGCACCCTGTCTATGGTCTCTGCCCAGGTGGACAACCAGGTATGAAACAGGCCGTTCACCGCCACCTGATGATGTTTGTGCAAAGACCAGTACATCCATTTTGCCAATGTCCCTTCTATGAAGACCGAACCGCTGGCGATGGCCCCCATGAGGCTGCCGACGGTGCTGTAATTACCCAGCGATACCAGCGAGCCATGGTCCTTGTAGGTAAATTCCAGCAATGACTTGCCTTGCAACTGACGTACCAGTGACTTGGCCAGCGTGCTGGCTTGCTGGTGTGCAGACTGGGCGCGCGGCGGCACATTGGGCAGACCCTCGCCTTGCGGGCAGGCACAACAATCACCAAGGGCAAAAATCGATGGATCCCGCGTGGTTTGCAAGTTGCGGTTGACGACCAGTTGATTGATGCGATTGCACTCCAGTCCGTCAAGGTCTTTCAAAAACTCGGGTGCCTTGATGCCAGCGGCCCACACCACTATGCCGCTGGGAATGAATTTGCCGCTGGCCATTTGCACGCCAGCCTTGGAGACTTCAACGACTTTTTCATTGGTGTGCACTTCTATGGCAATGCTGCGCAATTCACGGGCGACGGATTCTGACAGGCGTTCAGGCAACATTTGCAGCAGGCGCGGCGCAGCATCGACGATGACGATCTTCAAATCTTTTTCTGGATGGAAGTTGAGCAAGCCATAGCTGGACAGAATTTTGGTGGTCATGTGCAATTCTGCCGCCAGTTCTACTCCGGTAGCACCACCGCCTATGATGGTGACGGTAAAGCGTCCTTCGCCCACAGCCTGGGCCTGGGTTTGCGCACGCAGGCAGCAATTGATGAGTTTTTGATGGAAGCGTTCTGCCGCTGCCAGTGAATCAAGCATGATGCTGTTCTCACGTGCACCGGGCGTACCGAAGTCATTGGTCTGGCTGCCCAGGGCGATGACCAGGCTGTCATAAGTGATGGCCTGGCGTGGCAACAGCTCTATGCCATTTTCGTCCAGGGTGGGGGCGAGGTAAATTTCTTTCTTGTCACGCGACAAACCATCCATGCGACCCAAACGGAAATCAAAATGATTTGATCTGGCCAGGGCAAAGTATTCGCGCTCGTCGGCATGACTGTCGAGGGTGCCTGCAGCAACCTGGTGTAATAAAGGTTTCCACAAATGGGTACGGCTGGCATCGACCAGCGTAATGACGGCCTTGCCGCGTTTGCCTAATTTCTTGCCCAGACGCACCGCCAACTCCAGCCCGCCTGCACCACCGCCAACGATGGTAATTCTATGTACTGCCTCCTTGTTTTGCGTGTTCACGACGACTCCCTTAATATAAAAAATGTATTCCCTTGGCGACGAGCTATGAATCAAGGCCACGGGAATGCACTTTTGTCAGGAGTCAATATGACAAATAATAAGCAGAGTATACACACAAGTCCCCTGCCTTAGGTTGGTAAGCCGAACACGATAGTAATTTAGAAAAGCAAGTCTAAAGCCTGCTGGTTTTGCTAGATTTATACTATCGCATGAGCATGTCATATAGATAAAAATATTCCTTACGAGTGGTAACGATTTTGCCAAATATTTAGGCAGGATTCAGGTAGAATAGCGCTTCTTCGAATTTCCCCCTTCCCTGATCGTGCAAATCGGCTCTTACGTGCTGCGTAATAATATTTTTGTTGCTCCCATGGCTGGCGTGACTGACAGGCCTTTTCGTCAGTTGTGCAAAGAACTGGGTGCGGGCTATGCCGTGTCTGAAATGGCAGCGTCCAATCCCAAGCTCTGGGAAACAGAAAAATCCACGCGCCGTACCAACCATGAAGGCGAAATGGAACCCAAAGCCGTGCAGATTGCCGGTGCTGACCCGCAAATGCTAGCCGAATGTGCCAAACATAATGTCGATAAAGGTGCGCAAATCATCGATATCAACATGGGTTGCCCGGTTAAAAAGGTCTGCAATGCCTGGTGCGGCTCTGCCTTGTTGCAGCATGAAAGCCTGGTTGGACAGATACTGGATGCGGTGGTGGCTGCCGTCGATGTGCCGGTGACACTGAAGTTTCGTACCGGCTGGGACAGGGCAAATAAAAATGCCCTGAACATTGCCCGCATGGCAGAGGCGGCTGGCATACAAATGCTGACCCTGCATGGGCGCACCCGTGCCGATGGCTATAAGGGTGATGCCGAATATGACACCATTGCTGCCGTCAAGGCGGCAGTCAATATCCCCGTAGTTGCCAATGGCGATATCACCACACCGGAAAAAGCCAGATATGTGTTAGAGGTCACCGGTGCTGACGCCATCATGATAGGCCGGGCGGCGCAAGGCCGACCGTGGATCTTCCGCGAGATCGAGCATTTCCTCCTTACCGGACAACACTTACCTGCCCCTCTGATTTCTGAAGTTCGTGAACTCATGGATGCCCATTTGAAAGCGCACTATGCCTTCTATGGTGACTATCTTGGCGTACGAACGGCACGCAAACACATAGGCTGGTATGTGCAAGACCTGGTAGGTGGGGAAGATTTCCGGCAACAAATGAACTTACTGACGGACTGTGATGAACAACTTGCCGCCGTCAGCAGTTTTTTTGATCACATGGCTGGGGAGCGGTTACAATACCGCCCCTTTGAAGAAAAACTGGCAGCATAAGACAAAGCACTTTTACAAAAAATAAATTGTCTTGCCGTCCATGAAGCATGGACTACCCGCCGCCTGGCTTAACCGAACAGTGATAAAAACAGCATGAGCAAAGATAGCATTCAAGACGCCGTCCACAAGAACCTGGAAAAGTATTTCCGTGACCTGGGCGAGCAACCCGCATCCAATATTTACGACATGGTCGTGTTAGCCGTTGAAAAACCTATGTTAGAAATGGTCATGACGCGCGCATCGAGCAACCAGTCACAAGCCGCCGATATGTTGGGCATAAACCGGAACACTTTGCGCAAGAAATTGCAGCAGCACGGTTTGCTCTGACCCATTCGCGAGGCTTGACACCGATTTCCTTACTCATATCAAAAATCATGATCAAACAAGCCCTCATTTCCGTCTCCGACAAAACTGGTGTGCTCGAATTTGCACGTGAATTGTCTGCGCTCGGTGTCAAGCTCTTGTCCACGGGTGGCACAGCCAAACTGCTGGCCGACAATGGCCTGCCTGTTACTGAAGTAGCTGACTACACCGGCTTCCCTGAGATGCTCGATGGCCGTGTCAAGACCCTGCACCCAAAAGTGCATGGCGGTATTTTGGCACGCCGTGATTTTCCTGAACATGTGGCAGCACTGGAACAGCATGGCATCCCTACCATAGACATGGTGGTGGTCAACCTGTACCCGTTCCAGCAAACTGTCGCCAAGGGTGAATGTTCGCTCGAAGATGCGATAGAAAATATCGACATCGGCGGCCCGACCATGTTGCGCTCTTCTGCCAAGAACCACAAAGACGTGACTGTCATCGTTGATCCTTCTGATTATGCGGTCGTGCTGGCAGAGATGAAGGCAAATCAAAACGTCGTCAGCTATGACACCAAGTTCACGCTGGCGAAAAAAGTATTTGCCCACACTGCGCAATATGATGGTGCCATCACCAACTACCTGACCAGCCTGGGTGAAGACAAAGCGCACACCACGCGCAGCGCTTATCCGCAAACCCTGAACCTGCATTTTGAAAAAGTGCAGGAAATGCGTTACGGTGAAAACCCGCATCAATCTGCTGCCTTCTATCGCGACCTGAAATCGCTTGAAGGCTCGCTGGCTAACTACAAGCAGTTGCAAGGCAAGGAACTGTCTTACAACAATATCGCTGATGCCGACGCAGCCTGGGAATGCGTGAAGTCTTTCGCTGAATCTGCCTGCGTCATCGTCAAGCATGCCAATCCTTGCGGCGTTGCCCTGGGTGCGACACCGTTTGAATCTTATAGCAAGGCTTTGCAGACTGATCCGACTTCTGCGTTTGGCGGCATCATCGCCTTCAACCGCGACCTCGATGGCAAGGCGGCTGAAATCGTCGCCAAGCAATTCGTTGAAGTGCTGATCGCACCGTCCTTTACTGCGGAAGCGAAACAGATTTTCTCTGCAAAACAAAACGTGCGTTTGCTGGAAATTTCTCTGGGTGCTGGCTTCAACCAGTACGATATGAAACGCGTTGGTGGCGGCTTGCTGGTACAGGCACCGGATGCCAAAAACGTCTTGCAGGAAGAACTGCGCGTAGTTTCGAAATTGCAGCCTACGCCACAGCAAATGGCAGACATGATGTTCGCCTGGCGCGTGGCCAAGTATGTGAAATCAAACGCCATCGTCTTCTGCGGTAATGGCATGACGCTGGGTGTAGGTGCTGGCCAGATGAGCCGCATAGACTCTGCCCGCATCGCTTCGATCAAGGCACAGAATGCTGGTTTGGCGCTGACTGGTTCTGCAGTTGCGTCTGACGCCTTCTTCCCCTTCCGCGATGGTCTGGATGTGGTGGTGGATGCAGGTGCTACTTGCGTGATCCACCCGGGTGGTTCCATGCGTGACCAGGAAGTGATTGATGCTGCGGATGAACGTGGTGTCGTCATGGTGTACACGGGTACACGTCATTTCCGTCATTGATAGTGATATTGATGCGGTATTGATCAATTAGCGATTCTGCTTAAAACGGCTCTGTTCACCCAGAGCCGTTTCTCATTCTGCATTCTCACCTTTATGGCTTACGTCTATATCCTGGCCAGTGCTCGAAATGGCACTTTATATGTTGGTGTTACCAGTGATTTGATTGCACGTGTTTATCAGCATAAAAATGACTTCGTCGACAGTTTTACGTCGAAATATAAGATCCATCAGTTAGTCTGGTTTGAACAGGTCGATTCGATTATTTCTGCCATTCAGCGTGAAAAGCAAATCAAGGCCTGGAAGCGGGAATGGAAGATTAGATTAATTGAAGAGAGCAATCCTTACTGGCGGGATTTGTATTTGGATATTGTTTGACTCTGACAGAAACGTGATTCGTTAAATCCCCCGCACTTAATTGACGTCGCTCCTGCGCAGGCAGGAGCCTAGCGGCGTTGACTGATCATGAATGCCATCTGTAAATACTATCAACGTCAGCATGCAAGAAATATCTTCTTGAGCAATTAGCACCTCGGTATACCACAAACGCCGCTAGATTCCTGCCTGCGCAGGAATGACGAATTTGAGCGAGCCAACCTATTTAACCTGACGGCATACAACGATACAAACCAGGCTAAGTGTCATCCACAAATGACCACCCAAGTTAACGTCGCTCCAGCGCAGGCTCGTTCGTTAATCACTAATAAACTGCAAATGGACGTGCAACATACGTCAATCACAAATAACAATAAGCGAAAAGTAATTACCTACTCACATAGCAACAAATAAAAGTCCACACTGATACGCTATACTCACCAGCAAGACCCGCTCTGCAACATTGGCAATTAGCACCAGACCACCGATACCAACAAACACCTCATGAAAATCCTAGGCATAGACCCCGGCTTGCGTACCACCGGTTTTGGCGTCATTCATAAACAGGGCAGCAAGCTGACGTATATCGCTTCAGGCACGATCAAGACCATAGATGGTACTTTGCCAGAACGTTTGAAGACCATACTGGCAGGCGTTTCAGAAATAGTACGTACTTACCAGCCCGATTGCGCGGCGATAGAAAAAGTCTTCGTCAACGTCAATCCACAATCCACCCTGTTGCTGGGGCAAGCCAGAGGGGCAGCGATTTGTGCGCTGGTGGCAGCGGATCTGGCGGTAGCAGAATATACGGCCTTGCAAGTCAAGCAAGGCGTGGTCGGCCATGGCCGTGCCAAGAAAGAACAAGTGCAGGACATGGTGCAACGCCTGCTGGCTTTGTCTGGCTTGCCTGGCAGTGATGCTGCAGATGCGCTGGGTGTGGCGATTTGCCATGCGCATAGTGGCGATACACTTGCTACTCTGGGTGCAATGGCACCAGGGCTGGCCAAGAAGGGCTTGCGCGTCAAAGGTGGGCGCCTGGTAGGCTAAATCTGCACTGATGTCCAGACCACTCCGGTTTGGCACCCATCGATAAATCATTGCAGTATCGCAATATCAATATAATTTCCCCGCATTTGCCTCGTCAAACGCGTCAGAATCGTTTACTATCACTGCTTATTCATACAGTATGAAAGCAGTCTCATGATAGGTCGCATTGCAGGCACTCTGATAGAAAAGAATCCTCCGCAATTGCTGGTCGATTGCCAGGGTGTGGGCTATGAAGTCGATGTGCCCATGAGTACTTTCTATAACTTGCCGCATCTGGGTGAAAAAGTGGTCTTGTTGACGCATCTGGCGATACGCGAAGATGCGCATGTACTGTTTGGTTTTGGCACGGCAGAAGAACGCAGCACCTTTAAACAATTGATCAAGATCAGCGGTGTTGGTGCCCGCACAGCTTTGTCCATTTTGTCCGGCATGTCGGTGGCTGACCTGGCTCAGGCAATCACCTTGCAAGAAGCCGGACGCCTGACCCGCGTGCCCGGCATAGGCAAGAAGACCGCTGAACGCCTGTTGCTGGAACTCAAAGGCAAGCTTGGTGCCGACCTGGGTACTGCCACTGCGGCCCTGGCGGCAGGCGACCATAGCGCCGATATTCTGAACGCCTTGCAGGCACTGGGTTATTCCGACAAGGAAGCCTTACTGGCGATGAAATCCGTGCCTGCCGGTAGTGGCGTCTCTGACGGCATCAAGCTGGCATTGAAAGCATTGTCCAAGGGCTAAACGATGACGATACAGACTGACAATCTTTCTTCCAACTTCAGCGAGCCGCGCATTATTTCGGCCACGCCCAGCTCGCCCAATGAAGAGGCGATAGAACGCGCCTTGCGCCCCAAGCAGCTTGATGAATATGTGGGCCAGGAAAAAATACGTGGCCAGCTGGAAATTTTTATCACGGCTGCCAGGCAGCGTAGTGAAGCGCTTGATCACACCTTGCTGTTTGGCCCACCTGGTCTGGGTAAAACAACCTTGGCACATATCATTGCGCGTGAGATGGGGGTCAACCTGCGCCAGACTTCTGGCCCCGTGCTGGAGCGTGCCGGTGACCTGGCTGCCCTGCTGACGAACCTGGAAGCCAATGATGTGCTCTTCATTGATGAGATTCATCGCTTGTCGCCAGTAGTAGAAGAAATTTTGTATCCGGCACTGGAAGACTACCAGATCGACATCATGATCGGTGAAGGCCCGGCAGCACGCTCGGTGAAGCTGGATTTACAGCCCTTCACCCTGGTTGGTGCAACCACCCGTGCTGGCATGCTGACCAACCCGTTGCGCGACCGTTTTGGTATCGTCGCCAGGCTGGAATTTTATACGCCAGAAGAATTGACCAAGATCGTCACCCGCTCAGCATCGCTGCTGAATGCACCAATACAGGCCGACGGTGCGGGTGAAATCGCCAAGCGGGCACGTGGCACACCGCGTATCGCCAATCGCCTGCTGCGGCGGGTACGTGATTATGCCGAGGTCAAGGGCAATGGAGAGATTACCAAGGCAATTGCCGATGCAGCCTTGAAGATGCTGGATGTCGATGCAGTTGGCTTTGACCTCATGGACAGAAAACTGCTGGAAGCCATCCTCTTCAAATTTGGTGGTGGCCCGGTGGGACTGGACAATGTTGCGGCCGCCATAGGTGAAGAGCGCGACACCATAGAAGATGTACTGGAACCCTATCTGATACAACAGGGTTTTTTGCAACGCACGCCCAGAGGCAGGATAGCAACCCCGTCTGCCTATGAACATTTTGGCGTAACCATGCCCAGATCGGGCAATAACGGTGACTTATGGGGCGGTGGCTAATACTCCGATCTCTCCATAGTTTGTGCTCAATCCAACCAAACTTGATGCCATGTCCTTACTAGCCGAACAACATGCCTATACCTTTCTTGAGGCAAGAGCACGTAACCAGCATTTGAGCCCGCTGAGCGCCCAATTTGATCTAAGCATTCACGATGCTTATGAAATCGCCAAAGCATCCGACACCATACGCGCCGCCGAAGGCGAAGTACGCATAGGCCGCAAACTGGGTTTTACCAACCGCAAACTATGGACCAAGTATGGCGAGAAAGCCGCCATCCGTGAACCTATCTGGAGCAGCCTGTTTGACAGCACAGTGCGCTATGTCGAAGATAAGCATGTCTACCAAAGCCTGACTGGCGCACTGCAGCCACGCATAGAACCGGAAGTGGTATTCAAACTGGGCAGGACGCCAGCCGCAGATGCCTGCATAGAAGAGCTGGCAGATTGCCTGGAATGGATGGCGCACGGTATAGAGATCGTCGTCAGCCCCTACCCTGACTGGAAGTTTGAGGCAGCCGATGCGATAGCCGCCCTGGGCTTGCACGGCACCCTGCTGATCGGTGAACCACGTATCTTGTCGAGTGCCAGCCGCCAACATCTGGCTGAGCTCCTGGCCAATGCCAGCGTGTCATTGTCTTGTGACGGTTCTTTGCTGAGCGCAGGTTATGGCAGCAATGTTCTCGACAGCCCATTGCACGCAATCTGGTATCTGCATGGCCTGCTGCAAAAGCAGCCGCAATTCCCGCCTTTGCAGGCTGGAGAAATTATCACCACCGGCACCTGGACAGATGCTTATCCTGTGCAGGCCGGCCAAACCTGGGGCACTGCCTTCTCGGGTATTCCCTTACCTGGCCTGAGTGTCAGTTTTGCGTAAAAGCAGCTAACAACCAGACAATAAGTACTAATTTCTGTTTTTTCAAAATCACCAAGTAAAAAAGCTGACATGAATAATGTCAGCTTTTTTTTGCAATTGCGATACTAAGCGCACAGACCATTCAGGAAGCGACCATTTAGCACCAGCCACGTGTGGCATGAAAACGAGAAAAAGCACCCCTGAGGGTGCTTTTTCAGCCTTACAAAGCTCTTTTAATACTGACTTACGTCAGCACTAAATTAGAACTTGTGACGGATACCAACGTTAACCAGACGAACTGTTGCGCCGTTAGGTACTGGTTTGAATGTTGCTGAAGAGTCAGCGCTACCCAGGTTGATGTTTGCGTCGTTAGTTGCGCGGGATACAGAAGTGTACAGGTTAGTACGCTTGGACAGGGAGTATGTGTAACCCAGAGCCAATTGTGTACCGTTAGCTTCTTTGAGCAAGCTGTTTTGGTTAGTAGAACGGATGTAGCTGGCGATGATGTTGCCAGAACCAACTGGTACTGTTGCACCCAGCAACCATACGCGACGATCCAGAGCAGCTGCGCCTGTGCCATCATCTTTAATGGAAGAGAAGCCAGCGTGTGCTGTAACTACGTCAAAATTGTAAGTACCAGCCAGCAAATAGCTCTTAGTTGCATTAGAACCATTAGCATTTTGTGCATTGCTATATGCCAGTTCAGCAAACAGAGGACCAGCAGCGTATGCGCCGGAGAAACCGATGTAACGGCCAGCTGTTGTGTTACCAGCAACTTCGCCGAAACCATAAGCAACTGTACCTGTGAAACCGCCCAGGTTAGCTGTGTTGTAGATTGCGGAGTTGTTGATACGAACGCCACCGTGGTCGAAGTAAGCTGCAGCGCCCAGGCCGGATGTACCGCTACCTGCTGTACCGCTAGTGATACCAGTGCCGAACGGATCGAAGCTGTCGATAGCGATAAATGCTGGCGTGTATTGACGGCCGAAGTTAACCGCACCGAAGTCACCAGACAAACCTACATAAGCTTGACGACCGAATGCACGGCCACCTTGAGCAGAGCTACCTGTATCAGCATTGATACCCATTTCCAATTGGAAATTTGCTTTCAGACCGCCACCCAGGTCTTCAGAGCCTTTGAAGCCCAGACGGGAACCGGATTGAATACCACTATCCAGACCCAGTGTTGAGCCAGCAGGATCGCCAGTGTTTTGATGTTGCAAAGCCATATCGACTACACCGTAGATAGTTACGGAAGATTGAGCTTGTGCTGTACCAGCAACAGCAGCCAAAACTGACAGAGCGATGAGTGATTTTTTCATTGATATTTCTCCAAAGGATTTCACATTGATATGAACTACATTAAGTACAGTTCGCGCAAAACAGAGCCAAAAAATTGATCGCACGAAACGCGCAAATACTTAAGAACCGACAAGACAGCTAAAAAGAAGTTAACGTATTTGACCAAAAATGGTGTCAGGCAGCCAAGCTAAATCGGCTTTTGGAGGGAATATGGGGGATTTATGTCTCGTATAAGCAACAAAAATTGCATTAAAAACAATATTTTTAATACAAATTAGACAAGCTTAACTATGGAAAACAAATGCTAAAAGATTATATTATTGCCAATAAAAGTGAAACAAAAACAAAATTGCAAAGGTCGCCTACGCGACCTTTGCAAATAAAACCAGCTACCTACAATCAGAATGCGTGCAATACGCCTACTGCTGTACGGGTTGCAGAACTATTGCCTGCGCCAATGATGCCCAAAGCCAGGGAAACATCTTGTGCATTAACAGAACCAGCTTTTGCGTAAGTCAGGGAAGCATAAGCAGTTGTGCGTTTGCTGAATGCATATTTACCCAGCAAGATGTATTGATCAGCTTTACCATCGATATCGCCAGAGCGTTTGGTGTTGTAATAAGCTGTAGTCAAAGTCATTTGATCAGACAAGAAGAAGTCTGCACCCAGACCGATCACAGCAATCTTGCGACCATTTGCACTTGGCAAGGCATCAATCTTTACATTACCTTCAACTTTGTTTTGAGAGTAAGTACCACGCAGCATCACAGATGGAGCAACTTTGAACTTTGCACCACCGGCCCAACCAGCCAGATAGGATGCATTGGCATTGTCACGCAATTTTGCATAAGACAAGGCTGCGCCATTAGTGCCGTCTGTAAAGAAGCCTGACAGACCTGCATAGTTGCTGGCAGTGTTGTCGCCTGCTTTTTCACCGAAACCATACATCAACGCGCCGCCGAAGCCAGACATCAGAGGAGAAACATATTTGACGGAATTGTTTTGACGCAGAGCTGTACCGCCCTGGTTAGTACCGAAGCCACCGAAGAATGCACCAGCATTCAAGGCGCTGAACATCACGTTAGGATTGGAACCCGCATGTGCCAGACTGATAGGATCAGCCAGACCAACAGAATCCACACCCAGAATATTGTTACGGCCCAGAGTGACTGTACCGAAATCACCAGACAAACCTACCCATGCCAGACGATCAAACAGGGATGTATTATTGCCTGCCTGATTAAATACGTTACCGCCAAAACCGGCACCGGCAGTACCAGTATCATTGGCCAGTGTGCCTTCCAGATTGAAGTTTGCTTTCAAACCGCCGCCCAGATCTTCAGAACCTTTGATACCCCAACGGGAGGTCAATAACTGACCAGCATCCATGGAGAACTTGGAACCACCAGTTGCTGTTTGATTGGTGGTGGCGACGACCGCTGCATCTACGATACCGTAGATGATGACGGAAGACTGCGCTGAAGCTGTTGCTGCAAATGCGCTCAAAACTGCGAATGCCAGTATCGATTTTTTCATTGAAAGCGTCTCCAAAATTATTAAATTTATGCGGCCGTACCTTGAACGCGGTCGACCATTTCTACTGATTTAGTCTTGCCAAGACTTCGAAACCTGCTGATTAAGAAGCTAGATTCCATTGAAACAAATTAAAGGAATTAGGGCAAAGAGAATTTGCGAACGATCGTTTTTAAGCAAATTTTATGTGGTGTTATCGCAACAAGCATCTTCTTTCTCATTATTAGAATCCTAAGTTTTCTGTAGGTTTCCAGACTTGGTCTGATGGCGCAAACCCATATTCCTTTCTACAATAGGGCATTAATAGCTGCTTTCTATTGGCTCAATATTGGCTCAACCATGGTATTTCCAAAAAACAATATGAACTTCTTAACAACATCACCCAAGGGTAGTCTCGATCAATTGATCAGCAAATTTGACCGCGCCTTGCGTGTGGTCAGTGGTCAGGCAATCTCCAGGCGCAACTATCCTGGTCATGATTTGCCAGATGGCAATTTATCCGAACAGGAAAAATCCCATAGCGCAGGTTTGATGCGCGTTAACCATGTGGGTGAAATTTGTGCTCAGGCCTTATATGACTCTCAGGGTGCGAATGCGCATACAGAAGAAATACGCCAGCAATTCGAGCATTCAGGCATAGAAGAAGAGGATCATTTAGCCTGGACCGCAAAAAGACTGCATGAACTCAATTCACATACCAGCTTCTTGAATCCGCTCTGGTATGCCGGGGCCTATGCCTGCGGCACGATCGCGGCCAGGTTTGGTGATGCTGTCAGCCTGGGATTTGTAGTTGAAACAGAAAAACAGGTGGAAGCGCATCTGGCCAGCCATATGAAAAACTTGCCCACAGAAGATCAAAGGTCGCGCGCGGTGGTAGAACAAATGCGTCTGGATGAAATTGCTCATGGCGACGCTGCTCAAGCTTTGGGAGCTAGCACCTTGCCTGCTCCCGTTCAGGCGGGCATGAAGCTGATGGCCAAGGTCATGACGACAACGGCTTACTATATCTGAGCAAGCTATCACGCAGGCAATACAGTAATACGTTCGCCCATGGCAAATCCATATCCAGCATTACCAGATTAAACCAGTTGGAAGAAAGCAGCTGCCACCAACGTAGGAATGGCCGCAGCTGCAAACAAGCCTAAGGGGCTAATGGCTTGTTCATCAAAGTATTCCTTGAGGATGGCAAACGCTGCTGGATTGGGAGCATTGGCAATAACAGTCAGGCCACCGCCAGTCACCGCACCGGCTACCAGCGCATATTTGGCGGCATCCGACAAACCCGCCACCAATGACCCCAAATATGTTAGCGCAGCATTATCGGTAATTGCTGTCAATGCAGTTGCCCCCCAATAAAGCACCGTTGGCTTCATTTCTGCCAGTGCGGCTTGTAACCACCATTGCTGCATACCGCCCAGCACGACCAACCCGCCCAGAAAGAAAGCCACCAGCAAACCTTCGCGCAGCATTAATCGGTCCTGGTATTGTTTGTACGCTTCGGTAAAACCGAGGAAGAACAGGAACAGGCCAAGGAAAACCACTGAATAGTGTGAAAACCAGACCACTGCGATCAGAAACAAGTAGTGTATCCCGACGACAGATAAAGGTACGGCATCCCCGTTATCGCCCGCCTGTTCTGCAGGTACAGCCTGTAATTCTTTTTTGAACAATAATGTCAGTACCAGGGCATTCAGGGTCACGGCACATGCCGCCTTCCAGCCAAAATTGAAAAACATGTGCTGGATATTCCAGCCCCATTTTTCTGCCACCATCAAGACTGGAGGTGCCGCAAACGGCGTCAGCACACCACCGATAGAGACATTGACAAACAATGTCCCCAGTGTCATGTACTTCAACTTGGCCGAGATAGACTTTTTATAGAATCGCTCACGCAGCATCAGCGCTGCCAGCGTCATGGCAGCGGGCTCGGTAATCACCGAACCCAACAGCGGTATCAGGGACAGACAAAGAAAATACGAAGCCATCTGTGTGGGCACTGGCAAGATGGTCGCTGCACGTGAGACAGAATGCTGCACCGACCACAATACTGGCCGGGTACCGGCGATGACCAGGATGACAAAGACAAACAGTGGTTCGGTAAAGTTTTGCGTTTCCAGATAATGGATGGCTGCTTTTTGATCGCTAAACCCGGCAATCACCAATACCAATACAAGCGCCCAAAAACCAAACACCACTTCAACCTCACCCAGCAAATGCCAAAGCCCGGCGTGGTGCTTGCTTTGATGGGCCAGATGAGCAAAAAACTTGCTGGAAAATGTATGCAAAACAGCCACTGCGAAAATAGCTGCTGCAATATAGTGCAGGGTTTGTTCTGTGCTCATCCGGTCTCCGTTTTATATTTTTTCTAGTTTCGCAATAGTCAAGTCCAACTGCTTCATGCCAAATTTGCCAAAATTGATATGTGCACTCGGATTAGCGCCACCACTCCCGCCTTCAATCTTGACGATCACACCTTCGCCAAATCTGGCATGCGCGACATTCTGGCCTATGCGCCAGCCCATGCTTTCATTGCTCTTGCTGAAAGTCTGGGAGATACGGTTGGCAGCATCATCAGGTGCCTCATCCCAGGCCGATTTTTTATTGCCGAACCAGGTTGGCTGTACACGCGGCGTCAGCCACTTCAATGATTCTTCCGGCAACTCATCAAGGAAGCGTGAACGCATGTTGTAACGAGTCTGGCCATGCAGCATGCGGGTTTGCGAGAAGCTCAGATACAGGCGTTTGCGGGCACGAGTGATGGCCACATACATCAGACGGCGCTCTTCCTCTACACCGCTCTCTTCTTGCGCGCTGTTCTCATGCGGGAACAGGCCTTCTTCCAGGCCGGTAATGAAGACTGCATCAAATTCCAGGCCCTTGGCGGAATGCACTGTCATCAACTGCATGGCATCCTGCCCAGCCTGGGCCTGGTTGTCGCCCGCTTCCAATGAAGCGTGCGACAAGAAAGCAGACAGTGGTGACATCACCGTTGGCAGTGCTGCGTCAGCATCAATGATCTGATCGCCATTCCCGCTTTCCAGCAAGACTGCTGCGCTACTGGCAGGGCCGGCAAATGCTGGCGCTTCTTTATTGAAGCCTTCTTCTGATACGAACAGGGTGGCAGCGCTGACTAACTGCTCCAGATTTTCTATGCGGTCCGCGCCTTCTTTTTCAGTCTGGTAATGCGTCAGCAGGCTGCTGACTTCCAGCACGATCTTGACCATCTCTGGTAAAGGCAGGTTCTGGGTTTCAAAACGTACACCTTCTATCAGTTTGACAAAAGACCCCAGCGAAGAACCAGCCTTGCCTGCCACATACGGCACAGCGGCATACATGGAAATATTTTGCTGTTTGGCGACGTCCTGCAATTGCTCCAGCGAGCGCGCACCTATGCCACGGGTAGGAAAGTTCACTACCCGCAAAAAGGCAGAATCATTATGCGGGTTGTCCATCAATTGCAGATAGGCGATGGCGTGCTTGATCTCAGCACGCTCGAAAAAGCGCTGGCCACCATATACACGGTAAGGGATATTCGCTGTAAACAGCGCATGTTCTATCACTCGCGATTGCGCATTCGAACGATACAGGATGGCGATTTCGCTACGCAAAGAACCTTCACGTATCAAATTCTTGGCTTCTTCTATGATCCAGTTGGCCTCTTGTATATCACTGCTCGATTCCATGATGCGCACCGGCTCACCATGACCGGCATCGGTACGCAAATTCTTGCCCAGGCGTTTGCTATTGTGTTCGATGAGTACATTAGCACTGTCGAGGATATGGCCATGTGAGCGGTAATTTTGTTCCAGCTTGATCAGGTTTTGCACCTGGAATTCACGCTCGAAGGCCGACATATTGCCGACATTGGCACCGCGAAAGGCATAGATACTCTGGTCGTCATCACCGACGGCAAAGACAGCGCCACCTTTTTTGCTACCCTCACCTGCCATCAGCTTCAGCCACTTGTATTGCAAATCATTGGTATCCTGGAACTCGTCAACGAGGATGTGACGGAACCTGTCCTGATAATGTTCACGCAGTGGCTGGTTACGGCTCAGCAATTCATAAGTGCGTAACAACAACTCGGCAAAATCAACCACGCCGTCACGCTGGCACTGAGCATCATACAAATCATACAAGCCAACCAGCTTGCGGTTGAAGTCATCATAGGCATCGACCTGCGCCGCACGCAAACCCTGGTCTTTCGCGCCATTGATGAAATACATCAAGGTCTTAGGCGGGAATTTTTCATCGTCGATATTGTTGGCCTTCAACAAACGCTTGATGAAGGATAACTGGTCGCCAGAATCAAGTATCTGGAAAGTCGACGGCAAACCAGCGTCGCGGTGATGGGCGCGCAAAAGGCGGTTACACAGGCCATGGAAAGTCCCTATCCACATGCCACGTGTATTAATCGGCAACATTGCAGAAAGGCGCGTCAGCATTTCCTTGGCGGCCTTGTTGGTAAAGGTCACTGCCAAAATACCACCGGGCGAGACCTGGCCAGTCTGTATCAGCCAGGCGATGCGGGTAGTCAGCACACGTGTCTTGCCGGAACCTGCACCAGCCAAAATCAGGGCAGACTGCGCCGGCAGAGTCACGGCAGCAAGTTGTTCGGGATTTAAGTTGTGAAGTAAATTTTGCATAGACGGATTATACGGGACTATGCCATGTCCGCTTTAAGCCACTTCCAGACAAAAAAATTTCTTGCGAGATGAAGCCTTGACAAGCTACATCCCATCCGCAGATAATCATCTCCATCGCAATAGAAATTTCATTCTCATTTTCATTATGCAAACTCAAGTCAAAGATCAATTACACACACAAGGCAGCACTGCTTTGTGTATGGTCTTTGCTAAAGCCAAGAAACAGACGCTCATCTGACCGGGGCGTGCTGTCCCGTCAGGTGAGCTGACAGGATGGCAAATCGGTTTCTTCCCTTATGCTATGTGTCAACTCCCTGCGGGTCTTTTAACCGGTCCACAGGAGAACAGGCATGTCCAGCAGCATCAGCAATTCCAGCAATACATTTATTGAATCAGGCCATCAGACCAGACGCACTGATTTTTCCGGCATCTGGGTCGCACTGGTCACACCGTTTTGTGCCAGCGCAAAGGCGGAAGTGGATTTCCCTGCGCTACAGGCATTGGCCAGCAAACTGATCGCCGATGGTGTCGCTGGCCTGGTGGTGTGCGGCTCAACTGGAGAAGCAGCAGCACTTAGTGAAGATGAACAGTTGCAAGTGCTGGATGCCGTGCTGGCTGTTGCTCCAGCCCATCAAGTCATCATGGGCTTGAGCGGCAATCACATGGGACAAGTCTTGCACAGGCTCGCATCAGTAGGACAAAGACAGGTCGCAGGTGTACTTGTGACACCACCGTATTACATACGGCCATCGCAGACAGGCATCTTGCAATACTTCCATGAAATTGCTGATGCCTCTGCTGTGCCGGTGCTGCTGTATAACATTCCTTACCGCACTGGCGTGAATATGGAATTACCCACCTTGCAGCAACTGGCCAGACATCCCAACATCGTCGCCATCAAGGATTGTGGTGGCAATCTGCAAGCTAGCATGCAGCTCATCATGGATGGGGATATTCAAGTGCTCGCGGGGGAAGACCATCAATTGTTTTCCACCTTATGTCTAGGTGGCGCAGGCGGCATACTGGCATCAGCGCATCTGCGTCCTGACCTGTTCCTGCGTTTGCAGGCACAGATCAATGCAGGTCAACTTGAACAAGCCAGAGTAATTTTCTATCACTTGCTGCCGGTCATGCAGGCACTATTTGAAGAACCCAACCCCGCTCCTTTAAAAGCAGCCCTGGCGGCATCGGGCGCAATGCAAGCCTGCCTGCGCGCGCCCATGCAAACAGCCAGTACAGAAACTGCCAGCAAATTATTGCATGCGATGGCACAACTTGATCACATTCAATAGGGTATTGCCCGGTCAGTCCAGGCAAAGGATAATGCGGCTTCAATTATTTTTCTTCCTGAATGATGACGCTACGCCTGAATCCTTTGCTGACCTTGCTGGCTGCTGCCATGATTTCGTACAACCTGCCTGCTGCGGCCATGACTATGCTGCGCTCAAATGACACTTTAATTTTATATGGCAAGGTGGAAGCGGATGACACACAGCGATTTCGCCGCAATCTGTCAGGCGGTGAAGTGCACAATGTCGTGTTGACTGAAAGCCCTGGCGGTGACCTGAGTGCCGCATATGGCATAGCCCAGCTTATCAAAGGTAGAAAAATCAATACTGCAGTCCAGGGGAATTGCTTTTCTTCTTGCGCCATCATGTTCATGGCAGGCACGGAAAGGCGCATGCTCGATAGCAAGAATCTGGCACGCACACGACTGGGTTTTCATGGACCACACAATAAAGAAACCCGCGAAGTCAGCACCGAAGCCATACCCAAATTGCGTGAATGGTTATTAAAAGCCACCGATGGCAAATTCCCGGAAGAATTGCTGGATCAGGCCATGTATATCAAAAAAGCCAGTGACATGATGCTGTTCTATTATCCGGGCGCTGACAAGAAGAAAGGCAATATACGCTTTTGCACGGAAGGCACACTGGCCAATCCACGCAAATGCGAAACCATAGAAGGCCACGATATCATCAGCGTAGGCATCCTGACCACGGCAGAATTATTGAAGGTTGAAGACCTGGAGCCGCAAGCAGCTGCGTCTGCTAACAAAGAAGCTGAAGGCGAAACAAAATAAATCCTCCCGCTGTCAAACCTGACGTGCAGCGAAAAGCTCCACAAATGCACGCGCAGCATCTTGCGGCTGTTCTGTCATATACACACTACTGATCACTGCCACCATGTCAGCCCCCTGGGCCAGCAGGGGCTGGCAGTTTTCCAGTGTCATGCCGCCGATAACGACATTGGGCACATCAAATTCTTTTACCGCACAACCGACGATGCTGGCAGGCGTAGTCACAGCATATTTCTTGATGCGGGAAGGATAGAAGCCACCAAAGGCAATATAGTTGGCACCACCCTTGATGGCAGTATGTGCCAGTTCCAGATCGCCATAACAGGATGCACCCAGTATCTTGTCAGGCCCCAGTTTTATTCTGGCATCTGCTACCGAGATATCTGTGCCGCCTACATGCAAACCATCGGCATCGATTTCCAGGCAGAGTTCCAGATGGTCATTGATGATGAAGGGTTTATTAAAACTGCGGCACAGTTCCAGCAAAGCCAGCGCCTGATTCTTGCGCAGCTCTGCACTGGCAGTCTTGTGGCGGTATTGCACGATATTCGCACCGCCTTGCAAAGCCTGTTCAGTAATGCTTAGCAACTTATCAGTATCATCCCAATCAGGTGTGACGATATATAAACCGCTCAATTGATGAATGCTCATTTTGTTCATGATTTTTTCCTTGTATTCAGCAATGGCTGACGTGCCGGTATGAGCTGCCCTGCTGCTATCGCATACGCATGTAACAGACTTTGCTGTGTATAGCTTTGAGCTTGTTGCAATGCGCCTGGCAAAGCTGCGCCGATTGCCAGCTGTCCGGCAATTGCTGATGCCAATGTACAACCGCTGCCATGGAATTCACCAGGCAAGCGCGGCCACAACCATTCTTGTGCGGTCTGCCATTGACCATGCTGGAACCAGATGTTTTTTACTTGTGCTTCTGTTGCATGTCCGCCTTTTAACAAGACATCTGCGCTGGTGTTTTGCATCAGGTTTTCTACTTGCGTCTGTATATCAACAGCCAATGGTGACAAGCGTTTCAACTCAGGTAAATTAGGTGTGACCAGTGTTGCGACTTTCAGTAAAGGCTGTATCGCTTCGACTGCATCGTCCAGCGACAAACTGTCACCGTGACCGCTGCCCAACACAGGATCAACAATGACTTGCAGATCAGCATGCTGTTGTTTCATCTTCTGGATAAAGCTGGCAATCGCTGTCGCATTTTTTTTGTGCGCAACGATGCCTAGTTTGATGACCTTGACCGGTATCTTGGCCACCAGGGTCATGGCTTGTTGCAAGATGATTTGTACATCAACAGCATGCACGGCATAGGCATGGTCATTGTCTTGCACTGTCAGTGCAGTAATCACCGGCAAGGCATGCGCGCCCTGTGCGGCGATGGCTTCTATGTCGGCCTGTACGCCAGCGCCGCCACTGGGATCATGTCCGGCGAACACCAGTACACAGGGACGCGTTATCGATTTCATCAAATGACCATCAAACGAATATCAAACAATGCGGCCAGCCATGGGAGAAGACGGTGACGCGGCAAACTTGCGCGGCATACGGCCTGCAAGGAATGCTTCACGCCCGGCTTCGACCGCCAGACCCATGGCACGTGCCATGCGTACCGGGTCTTTGGCACCGGCAATCGCGGTATTCATCAACACCCCGTCACAACCCAGCTCCATAGCGATGGCGGCATCAGATGCTGTGCCGACACCAGCATCCACCAGTACCGGCACCTTGCACTGTTCGATAATCAGTGACAGATTCCAAGGATTCAAAATACCCATGCCAGAGCCTATCAATGATGCCAGCGGCATGATGGCAACGCAGCCTATGTCTTCCAGCATGCGTGCCTGTATCGGGTCATCGCTGCAATACACCATGACATCAAAACCATCCTGTACCAAAGTTTTGGCCGCCTTCAGAGTTTCAGGCATATTCGGGAACAGGGTTTTCTCGTCGCCCAGTACTTCCAACTTGCACAGTTTGTGACCACCTAATAATTCACGTCCCAGTCGCAAGGTGTACACCGCATCTTCGGCGTTATAGCAACCGGCAGAGTTAGGCAGTATGGTGTATTTGCTGGGTGGCACTACGTCCAGCAAGCTGGGTGCGTTCGGATCTTGACCTATGTTCACACGGCGTATCGCCACCGTGATGATCTCGGCACCACTGGCTTCTGTCGCCAGACGGGTTTGTTCCAGGTCTTTGTATTTGCCGCTGCCGACCAGGAGGCGGGAGCGGTAGGTTTTGCCGGCTATGGTTAGGCCTTGAGTGTTTTCTGTGTTCATCATTTTCTCCGACATTGGGGAAATTATTTTTACTTGCGCACCGATAAGGGAATACTTGTACAAATTGCGGTGCAACTCCTTCCCCTTCAAGGGGAAGGCGGGGATGGGGATGGGTTTCTTTAGCAAACTACATGCTTGTTTTATCAACTGAAACCCATCCCCACCCTAACCCTCCCCTTGAAGGGGAGGGAATGCTCTCAGTCTTCCTTAGTTTCTTCTTGAGTCACATGCCGCCAGATATCTTCCATCACAGCAGAGGTTTCATTAAGTACCTGATTATTCCAAAAACGTAAGACGGTAAAACCTGCCTTCTTCAACACTTCAGTTCTATGCATGTCATATGCCTGTGCTTCAGCGTGCTGCCCACCATCAACTTCAATCACCAGATGCTTTTCCAGGCACACAAAATCCAGTACAAAATGCTGATATGGATATTGTCGTCTGAACTTTACGCCTAGCTGATCACCGCGCAAGCCTTGCCATAATTTTTTCTCGGCATCGGTCATGTTTTTACGCAAAACTTTTGCTGTTTTGATTAAATTTTCGTTGGCGGCGTTTTTCATATTCCAGATCAGCTTAGATTTACTATCCCCTCCCCTTCAAGGGGAGGGAGTCGGGGTTTCGCAAAGCATGCTTTGCGAATTCCCACAAATCTCCCCTTGAAAGAGAAGGAGCTAAAAAATCAGCCGCCCCCAATAGCGCGCACCACATCCACTTTGTCATCCACTCGCAACTGATGTTCTGTCCACTGTGACTTAGGAATAATCTGTCTATTCACCGCCACCGCAATCGCCTGCTGCGACAGATTCAATTCCGCAATCAAATCCATCAGCAGCGTACTCGCCAGTTGCCGCTTTTCTCCGTTGAGCTGTATCTCCACCATGGCTATTGCTTCTTGTAGATTTCCGCACCGGATTTGATGAACTCGATGGCTTTGACTTCCATGCCTTTTTTCAATGCCTGTATCTCGCTGATACCCTGCGCATTGGCATAGTCACGCACTTCCTGCGTGATTTTCATGGAGCAGAAATGCGGGCCGCACATGGAGCAGAAATGGGCGACCTTTGCAGAATCCTTGGGTAATGTTTCATCATGGAATTCGCGCGCCTTGTCGGGATCGAGACCGATGTTGAACTGGTCTTCCCAGCGGAATTCAAAGCGTGCCTTGGACAGGGCATTGTCACGGATCTGCGCACCGGGGTGACCCTTTGCCAGGTCAGCTGCATGGGCGGCGATCTTGTAAGTGATGATGCCATCCTTGACATCAACCTTGTTGGGCAAACCCAGATGTTCTTTCGGTGTCACATAGCACAGCATGGCAGTGCCATACCAGCCGATTTGTGCTGCGCCTATGCCGGAGGTGATGTGGTCGTAACCTGGGGCGATGTCGGTCGTCAAAGGGCCCAGCGTATAGAACGGCGCTTCATGGCATTGCTCCAGTTGCAGGTCCATGTTTTCTTTGATGAGGTGCATGGGCACGTGACCCGGGCCTTCTATCATGACCTGTACATCGTGCTTCCAGGCGATCTGTGTCAATTCACCCAGGGTTTTCAATTCACCTAACTGCGCTTCATCATTGGCATCGTAGATGGAACCCGGGCGCAAGCCATCACCCAGGCTGAAGGACACGTCATAGGCTTTCATGATTTCGCAAATGTCTTCGAAATGTTCGTACAGGAAGCTTTCTTTGTGATGTGCCAGACACCATTTAGCCATGATGGAACCACCGCGTGACACGATACCAGTCAGGCGCTTGGCGGTCATCGGTACATATTGCAGGCGCACGCCCGCGTGGATAGTGAAGTAATCGACACCTTGCTCAGCCTGTTCGATGAGGGTATCGCGGAAGATTTCCCAGGTCAGGTCTTCTGCCTTGCCATTCACTTTTTCCAGCGCTTGATAGATGGGCACGGTACCGATAGGCACGGGAGAATTGCGGATAATCCACTCACGGGTTTCGTGTATGTGCTTGCCAGTGGAAAGATCCATGACATTGTCGCCACCCCAGCGTATAGCCCAGGTCATTTTTTCAACTTCTTCACCGATGGAAGAGGTCACTGCCGAATTACCGATATTGGCATTGATCTTGACCAGGAAATTACGGCCTATGATCATAGGTTCGATTTCCGGGTGATTGATATTGGCCGGAATAATCGCGCGGCCACGGGCGATTTCTGAACGCACGAATTCTGGCGTGATTTCTGCAGGGATTGCGGCACCAAAAGACTGACCCGGATGCTGGCGGCCCATGACTTCTGCCAGCTTGCTGCCCATGGGGCCGGAAGCTTTCAGGTTTTCCAAATACTCGCGACGGCGCAGGTTTTCACGGATGGAAACAAATTCCATTTCCGGTGTGATGATGCCCTGACGCGCATAGTGCATTTGCGAAACATTCTTGCCCGTCAGTGCGCGGCGTGGCAAGCGTTTCAGATTGAAGCGCAACTCTGCCAGCTTGGGGTCATGCAGACGGGCGATGCCGTATTCAGAGCTCGGGCCAGCCAGTTCTTCAGTGTCATTACGCTCGGCTATCCACGCACCACGTACGGATGCCAGGCCAGAACGGATATCGATTTTTACTTCTGGGTCAGTGTAAGGACCAGAGGTATCGTAGACATAGATAGGCGGATTTTTTTCCGAACCAAACATGGCTGGCGTATCTGACTGGCTGATTTCGCGCATGGGTACGCGGATATCGGGGCGGCTGCCCTGTACATAGGTCTTACGGGAATTCGGCAGTGGCTGTATGGCTGCCTCGTCTACCGTGGCAGTAGCGGACAAGAATTGCAGGTTGGCGTTCATTTTGGCTCCTTTGCTTTGTTGGCATGGAGCCAGCAAAGGAGTTTCCAAAATCAAAATGTGCGCGCTTGATGGCGCGTGGCAAGAAGTCTTTGGCAGCTTCCCTTCGCTGGCATTATCCAGATCAGGTTCGAGGGTATTTCTCACCCGCCAACAAGATTGATGGCAGGACCCCTAGCATTTTTCTTCGGGTTCTGAAATGCTCCAGAACCACGACGACGGCAGATTATACGACTTTTTTAAACTCAGGTGCTTTATTTGATGTCACTGACCAATTCCGCATCTTGCACTGTTGACGACGCGGCAAGATTGCTTTCTGGCAGTTTCACTGGCCCATGCACTTCTACCAACTCGACCATACCTGCCTTGATGGCAGCTGATAAATCATGGTCCAGCACCGGTAAGGCTTCTTCATAGGCAATCAATAATTTGCTGACGCCATAGGCGCGATTACGCCCATTGACCTTGCCCAGATAGAGTGCCATGTCGGCAATTTGCAGGGCTTTTTCCCAATTACAGACTGCTTCTGGCAAGCCCGAAAACGGCAGGCTGATGAAACCTGCGGTCAGGGTAACAGGAACGCTGGCTCCCTCGACTTCGATGTTCTGTTCACCTATGCTGCGCAAAATACGTTCTACCAGTCCCTTGAGTTGTGCAGAGTTAGAGCGCGGGGAATAAATCAAAAACTCTTCTCCACCCCAGCGCAACACCATGTCACTGTCGCGCACTGTACTGCGCAAACGGCGTGCCACTTCTATAAGCACCGCATCACCGGTTGCATGACCAAAGCTGTCATTGATATTTTTAAAATGATCGATATCCATGAGGATTAAACAGTCTGGATTATCGAGTGCATCTTCGCGTCTTTCACCTTCCGGCAATATGGCCCTGCCCTTCATCATATCGACGAAAGAGCGGCGGTTATATAAACCAGTCAGGGGATCACGCACGGCATGAAATTCAAGTTGTTCATTCACTTCGCGCAATTTCTCATTGGTCTTGCGTACCCGTCTGTACAAGAAGAAGACGACCACACCCACCATCACCATGATGATGGCAGCCAGCATCAACACCACTTGCTGCAACTGGCGGTTTTTGATGTCGGCATCCTTGAGCTCATTTTCACGCGCCAGCAATTCAATCTGTTTTTGTCTTTGCTGGGCATTGAATTGTTCTTGCAAGGTCGCTACGGCACGCGCGCGGTCAGAACGGAATAATTCGTCACTGAGCTTTTGCTGCTCACGTACGATTGCCAGCGCCTCTTTATACATATCAGCGGCTTCATACATATTACCGATTTCACTGAGCAGGTTTTCCACATCCGACTTGGAGCCTGTCTGCATGAAAAACTTCTTGGCTTCGTTGATGAAGCCTATCCCCTGGGAAAATTTCTTTTGTCCAGCCAGGGCAAAACCTATATTCGCTTTGGCGATAGCTATTGCAAAGGGGTCATTCACGGCCTGGGCTTTTTCCAATGAAAAACGAGCCGCACGTTCAGCCTCGGCGAACTTGCGCACGTGCAGGTAATAGTCAGCAATATTACCCAGCGCTGTTGCTGCCACGGCAGGCATGCCAGCTTCCGTGGATATCTGCAATACTGTCTTGTAAGCTTCCAGGGCTTCATCATGGCGCCCCAGGTCTATCAGGGCCAGGCCACGTGCCATTTGTAGTGATGAAATTATCTTGGGTGACTCTATTTTAGGTTGCATGGCCAATGCATCATTGGCGGTTTCCAGAGCCTTTTCAGCGTTATGCATATTCAGGTACAACCTGGCGATGGATTCCATGCGGTACATCTTGGCCTGGGCACGCCGTCTTGGTATCTGATCTGCCAGCTTCAGCGCCTCAAGAAAATACGGCAGGGATTTATCAAAATTACCTATCGCCAGTTGCACCATGCCGAAGGCGATATTCAGGCGCATGAGCACTTCTGCATTTTTTGAGTCACGCAGACTTTGTTGTATATCATTGAGCTTCACCAGTGCCATGGCAAACTTGCCCTGATCCAGCATCTGAAAGGCTACGCCCAACAAAGCCATATTGATCATGTCATTGTCTTTTTGTGACCTGGCCAATTGCAATAACTCTGTATTGGCGGCATCGGCTTCCTTGATCTTGCCAGCGTCATACAAGATGCCTATCAACGTCTTCAAGACTTCGGCGCGCAAGACATAATCTGCGTCCTTGCCTAATTTGTCTTTGTATTCCTGCAGTTGTTTGAGTGCTGCGGTATTGTCACGGTCAGACAGCGTATGTATTGCTTCTATCTCAGAAAAATCAGGTTGAGGCTTAGTTTGTGCATGTGCCATCGTGTTCATGCATAGCAAGACGATAGCCAGCAAACCCAGTACCAGACTGGTGTGCCATTTAGGTAGTTGAAGCTGCCACATGCAAGCCCTCATTGATCAATCCATGTCTCTAATAATTTTTATCAAGACTGCAGCAAACTGCTACAACCCCTGACTTTATTTACCTGTCTGATCCAGGAATACGCTGCCCACTTGCGACAATATTTCATCTTCCAGCTGCTGCGCCGGTATAGGTTTACTCAAATAGAAACCTTGCAGGATATCGCAGGATTGAGCGCGTAAAAATTCCAGTTGTTCGCGCGTTTCCACCCCTTCGGCCACCACTTCCAGCCTCAGGCTGTGCGCCAGTGCAATGATGCCTGTAACGATGGCAGCATCATCGGCATCACCGGGAATATCACGCACGAAGGAGCGGTCTATCTTGATGATATCGACAGGAAAGCGCTTCAGATAAGACAGCGATGAATAGCCAGTACCAAAATCATCAATAGTCAGTCTGACACCAAGGCTACGCAAGCGGTCCAGTATGGCCAGGGTATCTTGCGCATGCTCCATCAGCGTGCTTTCAGTAATTTCCAGTTCCAGCATTTTTGCTGGCAGGCCAGTGTCGAACAAGACTTGTTCTACCGTGTTGGCAAAATCCTTTTGCAATAACTGGCTGACAGACAAGTTCACGGCAACCCGCAGATGTGACATGCCCTTATCCATCCAGTTGCGCATCTGGGCGCAGGCCGTGCGCAATACCCATTCACCGAGTGCAATAATCAGACCGGTTTCTTCTGCCATGGGGATGAATTCCAGCGGTGACACCATGCCACGGGTAGGATGGAACCAGCGTACCAACGCCTCTGTACCGATGATCTCACCAGTGTCCATGCGTGCCTGGGGCTGATAGAAAACTGCCAGTTCATTACGCTCCAATGCACGGCGTAAATCATTTTCCAGTCGCACCCGCTCAGAGATGGAATGTTCCATCGCCGCTTCAAAAAACTGAAAGTCGGTATTGGTTTTCTTGGCGCGGTACATGGCGGTATCTGCATGTTTGACCAGGGTGCCTACATCCATGCCATCACTGGGATAAACAGAAATACCTATGCTGGCGGTCACGAAAATATCATGGCTATCTATCTGGAAAGGCTTGGCCAGGGTGCGGCAGATATTTTGCGCAGCCGATGCCGCAGCAGCCGGGTCAGCCAGCTCACTCAGCACCACGGTAAATTCATCGCCACCCAGTCGTGCCACGCAATCGGCATTACGTACGCTGCGACGTATGCGCTGGGCGACTGCGATCAACAGGCGGTCACCAACATCATGGCCGAGAGTGTCATTGACGTTCTTGAATCTGTCCAGGTCCAGGAAAAGCACAGCCACTGATTCAACATTCTCCTTGGCCATGGTCAACCGACGCCCCAGTTGATCGAGGAATTGCGTACGGTTCGGCAATCCCGTCAGCACATCATTGAAGGCCAGATGGCGTATGCGTTTCTCCGCCTGATTCGCTTCTATGATGCGGCGCACGCGCTGCGACAGTACGGCGAAATGGATAGGCTTGGGGATATAGTCGGAGGCACCGGCAGCAAAGGCTCTTTCTACCGAACTATTGTCTTCCAGTGCGGTGATCATCAACACCGGTATGCTGCGGCCACGTGGCATTTCCTGTATCAGGCTGCAGGCGGTAAAACCATCCATGACAGGCATGACTGCATCCATGAGGATGACATCAGGCCGCATGCGCTTGAGCATCAGCAAGGCTTGCGAACCATCTGCAGCTTCCTCGACTTTGAAGCCATCTCTTTGCAGGGTATGACGCAGTGTGCTGCGGGTGCTGCGGTCATCGTCGACCACCAGCACTTTAGCGACATGGCGGCTGTGGCTGACGACATCATGGTCTTCCAGGAATACTTCATTGCCCAATTCAGAAGCCACTGCTTCATAAGCTTGATGCAGGCTGCTCAGTAAAGGTGTGATTTCTGACAAATGCCGTTCCAGCGCCAGTTGTTCAACTTCTTTGGCGAACTGCAAAAGATTAGTGGCACCCAGATTGCCACTGCTGCCTTTGATGGAATGCGCCATGGCGCGCACCATTTCAGCATCGCCTTGCTGCAAGCCCTGATTTAATTGCTCCAGATAGACAGGTGTGTCTTCCAGGAACAGGGATACGGTCTGTTGTAAACCTGGGCCAAGGATATCGCGCAATTTATCAAACACCGCACGGTCCAGCGGGCTATTGTCGAGTGGCTGCAATTGCCCGTCTGAAGGCAGTGCGCGTCCTGCTGCGCCGCCATGGGTGAGCCAGCGCTCCAGCTTCTGGCGCAATTCCACCAGCGTGATGGGTTTGGCCAGATAATCATCCATGCCTATCGCCAGGCATTTTTCGGCATCGCCGCGCTGGGTATTGGCGGTCATCGCCACGATAGGCGTGCGCCTGCCCAGGCCATCTTCATAACTGCGTATCCTGACGGTAGCTTCATAGCCATCCATTTCTGGCATGCTGCAATCCATGAGTATCAGGTCATAGCGGTTACGGCGGGCGGCTTCAACAGCTTCCTTGCCATTACCTGCAAATTCGCAATGGCAGGCAGAAAGCGAGAGCATGCCTGCTGCCACCATTTGATTGGTGCGATTATCTTCGACCACCAGTACACGCCATTCAACATGACCACCATTGGATGGATGACGTGTCACTTCCATACTCCTGACGGGCATGTGTGCAGGTGCCCTCGCGGTCGTTGTCACTGCTGTTGCAGTTACAGCAGCGGATGTCTGCACATGGGCTGTGGTCAGCAGTAAATGACGCAAGGCTTCCAGCAGTTTTTCGATGTGTACAGGCTTGCTCAGACAAATTTCAGCAGTGGAGGAATTAACCTCACCAACACAACCATTCCGATCCAGCGCCAGAGTGCGGATGCCGCTGTAGCGATGATCATTGCCCAGGCGGCGTGCCAGTTCTTCACCATTGTCATCCATGCTGCTAACATCCATGATGACCAGGGAATGTGGCGCTCCATCTTTCGCAGCCTGATCCAGCAAAGCCAAAGCCTGCACGCCACTGGCAACCGCATGGCAAGACATGCCGTGACGGGAAAGTTGTTGCAGCAGGAAACTGCGGACTACTTCACTCGGGTCAACGATGAGTATGCGTTCATCCTGCAAATCAGCACTGGCACTGTTCAGCGCAGGTTTTTCTGTACTGCTGGCATGACATTGCATGCTGAAGTAAAAATTACTGCCCTGATCCGGCATGCTGCTGACACCGATTTCCCCATGCAAGAGTGCCACCAGTTGCTTGCAGATTGCCAGCCCCAGGCCGGTGCCGCCATATTTGCGGGTAGTTGAGCGGTCTGCCTGGGCGAAAGATTCAAACACATTGGCGACGGCATCTGCCGACATGCCGATACCGGTATCACTGACTTCAAAGCGCAACATCATCGTGGAAGACGGGTCGGCCTGATCATGGTACTGGCTCATCACCACGCGCACTGCTATCTCACCATGTTCGGTGAACTTGACCGCGTTGCCAATCAGGTTGATGAGTATCTGGCGTAAGCGCAGTGGGTCGCTCTTGACGCGCAAGGGCACATCATCAGCGACCAGATAAGCCAGTTCCAGGCCTTTTTGCTGGGCCGATTTGGATAATAATTCCAGTACTTCGGCCACTAGTTTATTGAGGTCAAATTCGATTTCTTCAACTTCAACCTTGCCTGCTTCCATCTTGGAAAAATCGAGGATGTCATTGATCAGTTCTATCAAGGCCTGAGAGGAATTCCAGGCCACATCCACACATTCACGCTGGCTTTTGGTGAGGCGCATTTCTTTCAGCATGTCGAGCATGCCCACCACGCCATTCAAAGGGGTACGCACTTCGTGACTGACGGTGGCAGCAAATTGCGCCTTCATGACAGCTGCATGCAGGGCCTGATCACGTGATTGCTTGAGTTCAGCCTCACGGTCTTCCAGTACCGCCATCATCTGGTTAAAGGCATGCGACATTTCTATGATGTCTTTTGACCCGTCCGGCGTGGCACGCATGCCGGATTCACCTGCCTCTGCCCGGCCCATGAGGGCAGACAACTGATTCAGCGGACGTATCATTTGCCGCGACATCAGGCGTATTACGGCCAGCAATATCAGGGCGAATGAAAAGCTAATGCCAAGGTTGCCCAACAACAAAGATGACACCAGTCTATCGAGCGTTGTCTTGCCGACCACCACATGCACATAGCCCAGCAATTGCGGTTTGCTTTCCTGTACTTCAAAAGGGGAAGCTTCACTTTCACCGGCAAACACCGGGGCACTGAAACGCCAGTCCTGATCACTTTCCTGTTCCAGCCTGGCACTCGACAATGGCCCGGCCGGATGAGTTTTCAAGGGTGGCAAAACCACACCTGGCTTGCTTTGTGAAAGCAAGACCTTGTGATCGGCATTGGCAATTTCTACCTGCAGGACATCAGGAAAAGCCAGGGTCGTCGCCACAACTTCCCTGGCGTTGTCTGCGGAGTGGTATAGCAGCGCCAGGCGGCTTTGGCGGGCCAGATTTTCTGCAACTTGCTGGCCTTGTACGACAAAATAGGCACGCATGCGATGGCTGGCCTGCCATGAATTCATGATGGAAGAAAAAAGCGCCAGCACCAGAATGGCGGCCGTGATGATGACCGTTAGCTGGAGACTGAAACCTGTGCGGCGAAAGTAGTTACTGAAAAACTTCATACTTGAACCAAATTACTTATGGCCACTCACCCGCAAGCTGCATTGGTGAACAGCACTATGTCCCGGAATATTCAAGATCATGCCAGCACCCTTATCAATGCATGACATGCTTGGCTCGTTCACTTCTCTTCTTTCTTTTCCATCATGCAGGTTCATGACAATACCCACCTGCGCAGTTTCATTCAGGGCTCGGGGAAAATCGAATCAAAACTTCTCTGGCTTTGATAATCAATATTCAAACCTATGTGGCTGGCAGTACGCAAATTCACTGCCACCAATACTTCGCGCAATAGCGACACACCGGACTTGCGGCCATCACCACTCACAGCGCTTTGTGCAGCCATGGCCAGACTCTGCCCTAATTCCAGATTATTTGGATAAAGAGCAAACAAGGCCCCTTTTTTGGCATGCAGAAAACTGCTGGAAAAGAAGGGGACACCACGGTTCCATGACTCACGCAACACCAACGGCAAGATACTGCCCTCTTCAACTGTCGTAGAATCTTGCGGCAACCATAAAGCGTCACGCTTGTCGGCATTGGCAAAGGCCACTTCATACTGATGGGCCGCGCCAGCCAGGTCTCTGGCTTCATACGTCACCAGTTCCAGGCCCTGTTGCTTGGCAGCTTCACGGGCCAGCTTGATCAGCCATTCATTATTTTTGGGGTCGTAGACGACGATGACTCTTTTGACACCTGGCAGCAGGCTTTTCAGGCGTGAAAATAGCAGTGCCGGGTCAGGCATCAGGCTGACACCAGTCATGCTGCGGCTTTCACTCTCCGGGATATTCAAAACCCCGCCAACCACCACGGCAATCTCACGGTCAAGGCTACTGGCCAGCTTGACACCCTGACGGCCAAGGGCAATGACGACCTTGACACCATTGCGTTTCAATTGCGCATTCAAATCCCCGGTTTCCAGCTTGGGCCCTATCGGCATACTTATCACCGGCATGCGCGACTTGCTCTCTATGCCTTCGATGATCTTGGCAAAAATACTGCGGTAAGGCTCGCCCATATCCGGATACAGTACGGCCAGGCTGCCGCCCGTGATGACATCCTGGCGTCGTCCCTGGCTTGCCGCATCGGCAAATACCAGATGCTCGCCATAGCGACGCCCCATGCGTAAATCCTGAGCCAGTGCCGGCGTATGCACTTGCGGCATCTGGTTTTGCAACATCGCCAAGTCTGGCATCAACGCGGGTTGTTCTGCGCTGACTGGATTAGCAAATATAACCATGATGCCAAAAGCGATATTGAAAAACCACCAGACGTGCTGAAACAGCCCTGGCTTCCTGTCAGTTTTTTTACTGGCACTGGGAGCATGGATATCAAAAAAATAAAGGGCGCTGTTTTCCAGCATCTAAAGTTTCATACCTTCTCTGGTTTTCACTAACAGGATCAACTCATCCTTATTAAATACATATCGCAAGTGCAGCGAATACAGCGCATGTTATTTTTAAAAAAAATTATTACGCCGCCGTCATCAGTATTTCAACTGAACCATCAACATTAACAGATTTACTCACGCACCTATATCGAAATTCTTGAAGCTGTGCAGTCCGTCCGATAAGCGGTTGCCATTCTTTGTAAAATACGTCTGTTATTTTTACAACTTATAGCCAAATTGCAAAAATATTGAACGCCCTCCCATGGGTATATCATTTGGCATGTTCACAAATGGCGTGCTATAGGGACTAGGTTCGCGCACATCGGCATTCAAGAGATTACGCACTGCCAAAGTCCAGTCCCAGCCTGCATATTTTTTATTCGTCCCCAGTGTCAAATCCACGGTGGTGTAATCCCTGACATTCGGGCGGGTATCACCAGGTTCACGCTGGCGGTCTGCCACATAATTGACTTGCGCATTTACCCGCCATCCTGCGGCAGGCTGCCAGTCTGCCCGCACATAGGCGTGGCGTCGCGGCGTCAAACCCGGATCTTTTTGTGTCATATCGTCAATGGCGCGCTGACAAGCAATATTGCCTGCCAGACGCAAATTCTTGCGCGCATCCCAACTGGCTTCCAGTTCAAAGCCCCGGCCGCTCTGGCTGCCGCCATTTTCATTCAAAAAATTATTATTGATACGAATGATGTCGGACATCTGATAACGAAACAGATTCAAACCCAGTTGCAAGCCGGGTTGCGCTTGCCAGCTCAACGCCAATTCAGTGGTGCGCATTCTTTCGGCCTTTAGCGCCGGGTTACCATTCACGACAGGATTGTTGATCACATACAGTTCTTCAAAAGCGGGGGCGCGAAAAGCACTGCCGTACAAGAGCTTGGCGGTCAGGTTGTAATCAACTTCCCATACCAGAGCCAGCCTGGGATTGGTCGTATTGCCAAAATCGGAATACTGGTCACGCCGCACGCCTGCAGTCAAAGTCCAGTCCTTGGCAAATTGCCATTCATCCTGCACATATACATACTTCAACAAGCGGCTGTGTGGCCGTATATACGGAACCGTGTCAGTGACATCTACCAGGTCAGAAAAAGCGCCAACATTGATCGGTGAATTATCAGGGTTGAAATTTTTGGTTTCGCGTATCTTGTACAAATCTTCCTTTGATACTCCTATCCCCAAGCGCAGATGATGCTGGACAAAACCACTGTAATGCAGGGTAGAATTTAGTCTTTCATGCCTTTCCCAGCGATAAGGGCTACCGATAAAACCATCCTTGAAGGCACCGCCAAAAGCACCTGCTGGAAAAATCACGATACTGGAATTTTCATTGTAATAAGTAAAACTACCATTCAACTCCAGCCCCCAGTCCTTGGCAAAATCCGGGTCTTTGTATTTCAAATCGCTGGTAAAACGACGACTGCTACCCCAGCCGCTTGGGTCCAGTGCCTGGGCTATGCCAGTGCCTGCGCCTATGTTTTCCCTGTGCATGAAACCCAGATGCAGATTCCACTTTTCGTAAGCGAGTTCCAGATTGCCATCAGTAGCGGCACGACTAAAATTTTCATAACCTGGAGCCAGGGAAGCATGGGTGCCAAATAACTGGTCAAACCCGCTTTGCGCATCGCGTTCAACCAGGGCGCGCGGCCCGGCAGTGCGGCTATGCTGCAAAGAAGCTGCAACGTCAATGCCACCCCATTTGCCCCCATGCAAAACCCAGGTGTCACGGCTGTTGAAGGAGCCCAGTCTGATACCAAAGCGCGTACCCTCCTGTTCTTTGGCAGTTTTGGTGACGATATTGATCACGCCTGAAAAAGCATCGGCACCATACAGGGCAGAACCAGGGCCGCGGATGACTTCTATCCTGGCGATATTTTCCAGCGGCATGTCAGCAGAGAGAAATCCCCGGTCACCGCTATAGGCATTGGTAACCGGTGTGCCGTTGATAAGAACCAGTACTTGTGGATTACTGAGCGCACTGCGCACCCCACGTATGGTGTAAATAGCCATATTCAATACGGTGGAGCGTCCTACATGCAAGCCCGGTACGGTTTCCATCACGGCATCAAGACTGGTAGCACCTGTCGCTTCTATATCAGCGGCTGTAATCACGGTAGCAACTGCTGGGGCGCGGCGCAAAGGCAGAGCTGAACCTGTGGCAACACTGATGACAGATTTATCACCATATACCAGGGCCAGGTCCTCTTCATTGCTCGGCTCATCTGCCCTGGCAAACTGAGGCAGGGCTATCAGCAGCAAGGCAAAATTCAGGGTGCGTAGCGTATTGATAAGGCGTCTCATCATGTCCCCTGGGGTTTATAAGCATAGTAATCCAATCCCTCTGGCAACAAAAGCCAGATGCATCAGGGCAACACCCCATTTGTCGCTTTGCTGCGCACAAGTGACAAGATTTAAAATATTTATTACCTTTAAGGCAATTAATTAAATGCCATCCGCAGTAAAACCCGACTTATGCACTTACCTCATTTATAATCAAAGGTTTAGCAATCACCGCAGATCATATTATGGAATTAGCCAAGTCTTTTGAGCCCGCAGAAATCGAACAATCCTGGCGTGGCGAGTGGGAAAAACGTGGATATTTTGCCGCCACCATGGATGAAGGCAAACCTTCATTCTCGATACAACTGCCGCCGCCAAATGTGACAGGTACGTTGCACATGGGCCACGCCTTCAACCAGACCATCATGGATGGACTGACGCGTTACTAC
>JAZJXP010000054.1:0-12815 GCA_040390835.1 Pseudomonadota bacterium | reverse complement strand
GTATTGCCACCCAGATCGTGGTGGAACGCCAGCTGGATGCACAAAAGATTTCGCGCCATGATCTGGGTCGTGAAAAATTCCTGGAAAAAGTCTGGGAATGGAAAGAAAAATCCGGCTCCACCATCACCGGCCAAATGCGCCGCATGGGTGCGTCTGCCGACTGGGACCGTGAATATTTCACCATGGATGCCGAACGCTCGAAGAGCGTGACCGATGTCTTCGTCAAACTGGTAGAGCAAGGCCTGATCTACCGCGGCAAGCGCCTGGTCAACTGGGACCCTGTCCTCGGTACCGCGGTGTCCGACCTGGAAGTGGTATCGGAAGAAGAAGATGGCTCGATGTGGCATATCCGCTACCCGTTTGCGGATGGCTCAGGCCATCTGACGGTAGCAACTACCCGCCCTGAAACCCTGCTGGGTGACGTGGCGGTGGCAGTTGACCCAACGGATGAGCGTTATATCCACCTGGTTGGCAAGATGCTCAAGCTGCCGCTGACAGACCGCGAAATCCCGGTGATTGCTGACAGCTATGTTGACAAGGAGTTTGGTACTGGCTGCGTGAAGATTACTCCTGCGCATGACATGAACGATTACGCAGTTGGCCAGCGTCACAAACTGGACATGATTTGCATTTTCACTCTGGATGCCAAGATCAATGAAAACGCCCCTGCCGTGTATCAAGGCATGGACCGCTTTGTCGCCCGCAAACAAATCGTTGCGGATCTTGATGCGCAAGGTTTGCTGGACTCGGTAAAACCACACAAACTGATGGTGCCACGTGGCGACCGTACCAATGTGGTTATTGAGCCGATGCTGACTGACCAGTGGTTCATGGCCATGAGCAAACCGGCACCAGAAGGCACGCACTTCCCTGGTAAATCCATCGCTGAAGTGGCGCTGGAAAAAGTCGCTGACGGTGAAATCAAATTCATCCCGGAAAACTGGACGACGACTTACAACCAGTGGCTGAACAATATCCAGGACTGGTGTATCTCGCGTCAATTGTGGTGGGGCCATCAAATCCCGGCCTGGTATGGCGACAATGGTGAAATCTTTGTTGCCCATGATGAAGCTGGTGCACAAGCCAAGGCTGCTGCCGCTGGCTACACTGGTGCATTAAAGCGTGATGATGACGTGCTGGATACATGGTTCTCGTCAGCGCTGGTGCCTTTCTCCACCATGGGCTGGCCGGAAGAAACACCGGACATCAAACAGTTCCTGCCATCCTCCGTGCTGGTGACTGGCTTTGACATTATCTTCTTCTGGGTAGCGCGCATGGTCATGATGACCACGCACTTCACCGGCAAGGTGCCGTTCAATACCGTCTATGTACATGGTCTGGTGCGCGATTCCAGCGGCCAGAAGATGTCCAAGTCCAAGGGTAATACCCTGGACCCTATCGACCTGATCGACGGCATCACTGTGGATGAGCTGGTAGCGAAACGCACTGCTGGTCTGATGAACCCTAAGCAGGCAGCCAGCATAGAAAAAGCCACGCGCAAGGAATTTGCCGATGGCATACCAGCCTATGGCACAGATGCTTTGCGCTTCACCATGGCTAGCTATGCGTCACTGGGCCGCAATATCAATTTCGACCTGGGTCGTTGTGAGGGCTATCGCAACTTCTGCAATAAATTGTGGAACGCGACCCGCTTTGTCCTGATGAATACCGAAGACAAGGACTGTGGCTTTGGTGCTGGTGTTACCGATGCCGACCTCGAATACTCGCAAGCTGACAAATGGATCATCTCTACTCTGCAACACGCAGAGGCAGAAGTAGAAAAAGGTTTTGCTGACTATCGTTTCGACAATATCGCTTCTGCCATCTACAAATTTGTCTGGGATGAATATTGCGACTGGTATCTGGAAGTGGCCAAGGTACAGGTACAACAAGGTAATGAAGCGCAGCAACGCGCGACCCGCCGCACACTCTTGCGCGTGCTGGAAGTGATCTTGCGCCTGGCCCACCCTATCATTCCTTTCGTCACCGAAGCCCTGTGGCAAACCGTGGCTCCACTAGCTGGCAAGACTTTGAACCCGACTGGTGACAGCATCATGATCCAGCCTTATCCGCAATTCATGGCTGCCAACGTCGATACTGCAGCAGAAGCATGGATGCAGGCACTGAAAGGCATGACCGACGCCTGCCGTAACCTGCGCGGTGAAATGCAATTGTCCCCTGCGCTGCGCGTGCCACTGTTGTTGCAGGCGGCGAATGCAGAAGACAAGGCACGTCTGCAATCTTTTGCACCTTACCTGCAAGCACTGGCGAAACTGTCTGAGGTATCTGTCGTTGATGCCCTGCCTGATTCACCGGCACCGGTATCCATCGTTGGCGAATCCAAGCTGATGCTGAAGGTGGAAATCGACGTGGCAGCAGAACGTGCACGTATCAGCAAGGAAGTCGCCCGTTTGGAAGGTGAAATTACCAAGCTAGAGACCAAGCTGGGTAACGAAGGCTTTGTCGCCAAGGCACCTGCACAGGTAATCGCGGTTGAGAAAGAACGCCTGGCAAATTTCAAAGCCACTTTGCAAAAACTGCTTGAACAATTGGCTAAATTGCCACCAGCGTAAAGTAGCGTCACTAAGCTGGCAATACCGTGGGTTAAAGTAGGTACTCTAAAAATATTGTACGTGGTAAAAATTTTGCCACGTACAATCGTTTTTAATAATTTAGAGATCTAGGTTTTTTCTTTTGGAGACAGCATGAAAAAAACAGTTCCATTCGTATTATCCGCATTCATCGCATTCGCTGGACTGCCGTTGCTGGCACAGGCTGATGAAAGCCCGGTCGGCCTGTGGAAGAGCATTGATGACAAATCAGGCAAACCCAAGGCGCTGATACGCATTACCGAAACTGCTGGTGAATTGCAGGGCAAGATAGAAAAACTGTTTCTGGAAGCCGATGCTCCCGAAAAGAACCCGAAATGCGACAAATGTGAAGGTGCTAACAAAGACCAACCCATCGTCGGCATGACGATTTTGTCTGGCCTGAAAAAAGACGGTGATGAATACACCGGCGGTAAAATCCTCGACCCAGGTAATGGCAAGCTGTACAGCAGCAAGCTCAGCATCATAGAAAACAACAAGAAACTGAATGTACGCGGCTATATAGGTGCACCCATGTTTGGACGCACACAGACTTGGTTGCGCGAGCAGTAAGTCTGTATGATCAGATGAGATAATGACAACGGGAGCTCAGGCTCCCGTTGTTGTTTGCAACTGATGAATTTACGTTAATACCGTTTATATACTGTTGCAAGCCAGCGACTTGCCAGAAGCAGCAATAAGGCAGATGATGAACCCCTGAGTCCCTTTTGATGAAGGCGGTGTCATGAAAAAAGCATGGTCATTCTGGTGTGCTGTTGCTCTGCTGCTACCGCTACTGCCTGGTATCTCATGGGCACAAGCCCAACTGCTTAAAATCGCTACTGGCGAATTGCCACCCTATGCCACTGAAAGCCGCCCTGACAAAGGCATCGCCCTGAGCATCGTGCGGCGCGCCTTTGAGCTGGAAGGTTATCAGGTTGAATTTACTTTCCTGCCCTGGTCACGGGCACTGGCAGAAAGCCGCGCTGGCAAATGGGATGGCACTGCCTACTGGGGGCATAAGCCTGAGCATGATGCCAGCTTTTTCCTGAGCGACAATGTCATCACAGAGCAATGGGTGTTCGTCTATCGCAATGCCCTTGATTTCAAATGGAAGCAACTGGACGATCTGCGCCCTTACCGTATCGCCATGATACAAGACTACACCTATACACCAGAAATCTGGGCCATGGCCAATAAGGGTGATCTGAAAATGGAAAAACTGCCGAATGATGTGGCGGCATTGAAGCTGCTGTTGTTAAAGCGGGTAGATATCGCCCCTATGGAAAGAAACACCGCCTGTGATTTATTGGCACGGAATTTTTCACCCGCCGATGCGGCACAATTATCTGCACACCCAAAATTGATGACGGACAGTTTTACCACTCACCTGATGATGTCGCGTGGCCTGCCCACCAGTGCCGGCAGGGTCGCGGCTTTTAATAATGGCTTGAAAAAACTGCGTGCCTCCGGCGAATATCAAAAGCTGTCTTCCCAGGTTAATTGCCCGCAAGGCTGGTCTGACGTGGCCAAAGCCAATCACTAAATTTCACCGCTGATTTATTCTGCTTTATCGCCATGACCCGGAGCACACAAAGGCAGTTGCATGATAAAGCTGCAGCCTTTTCCTGGCTCGCTTTCTACCCGTATGCTGCCACCCAGCACATCGCAAACCAGGTTGTAGACGATATTCAAGCCCAGACCACTGCCACCCTGCCCCAGTTTGGTGGTGAAGAAGGGGTCAAAGATACGCCCCAGATTGGCGTCGGCGATACCCACACCGTTGTCATTGACGCTCAATTCCACTGCAGCAGGTTCAGTGCCCAGCAAATGCGCCCTAATGTCAATGATGCCGTTTTCCCTTCCTTCAAATCCATGCAAAATCGCATTATTGATGAGGTTGCTGATAATCTGCCCCAATAGACCCGGGTAGGCATCCATGCGTATCCCGACCGGGATATCTATGCGCACGTCATGGACATGGTGCCTGATACTGGCACCCATGGTGAGCATGGTTTCCCTGAGAACTTCATCAAGAAAAAATACCCGGCGCTGGGCGCTGGTCCTGTCCACCGCCACGCGCTTGAAGCTGCCTATCAGATCTGCAGCACTATGCAAATTACGTAAGAGGATATCGCTGGCCTGCAGATTGTTATCGACATAATTTTGCAGGGCCGCGCGAGTGACGCCCTGTGTCATTTTCTTATTGAATTCGCGACTCAGGTCATGGATGGTGCTGGCCACCGTCACTGAATTGCCTATAGGTGTATTGAGTTCGTGTGCAACACCTGCGACCAGCGAGCCCAGGGCGGCCATTCTGTCACTGCGCTGGATTTCGGCATGGGCGCTATTCAAGTCATTGAGGGCAGTGCGCAATTCCTGGTTTGATGCATGTAATTCCCTGGTGCGGTCTGTCACCCGTTGCTCCAGCGTGGCATTGTGGCTGGCTTGCTCGTTCATTAACTCGCCCAGACGCAGGCGCATGGAATCCACCCCCAAGGCCAGGCTGCCCAGTTCATCGGGCCGGGCGGCGCTGACGATTTCTTCCAGATGCCCTTCACCGAGGCGATCTACATCGCGCTGCAATTGCTGCAAGGGACGCATCATGCGCTTTTGAAACAGCAGCCATAACAGGAAAAAGGAAATCAGCAATTGCACCAGGATGGCAGCACCACCCTTGAGGAATTTTTTGAGAAATTCCTGCTCCATCCAGTAACTGCTCATTTCTATCGTGACCCGGCCTATGACGGTGCCATCTTTGCGGATATTGCGGGTTTCACTGATCAAACCCTGCTTTTGCTGGATGCTCTGTTCGGCATGGACAAAACGCCCCAATGCAGCATCTTCGACCACGATGCGAACCACATCAGGATTGAGCATGACGGAATTAACAAAGCTTTGGGCGCTGGTGGCATCAACTTGCCATAAGGGCACAGGCATGGTTTGCTCCAGCATGCTGGCATATTGCTTGAGGGGGCCGCGTACGCGGACCTCATATTCGCGCTCATAACTATCCCTGGCCAGCACCGTGCCAAGCAAGACGGCGGGGATCAGGATACCCAGGCCTATGCCCAGTACGATGGCCCTACGCAAGGACAAAGTAGCTGAACGCCCCCCTGTCTGCGGGCCTGATGGTACTGAAGGATGTGAGTACTTGCTGAACATCGTTGCAGCCAGTTCCGGTGTTAGCCTAAAGCCATAACGGCAGAATTTGTCCAGACCATGGATCCAGACCTGATTGATTTGCAAGTGAAGCAGCAGCCGGAGTCTCAATGGTATATACCTGAAGGGACTCCGCGTTGCACAAATATTCTACCTGAAATTGACTACACCTTTCTTGATTAGCATTTCACTGTGGCAAATCTGAAAAACCGGCAAGCAGTCTTTCTCGACCTGCCTTGATGTAGATCAAGGATGGTGAACTTTATAAGCTTAACATGAAGACAAGGAAAATCTTTTCCTCAATCGTCAAAGGAGTATCCATGCAAGTAGACCACCATCCTCTTTCCACTGAATTCCCTGAATTCAAACAAGCCATACATGAACTAAAGGCTGACAATGCCCATTTCGCCAAGCTGTTTACTGAGTATGATGAGGCAGACAAGGCCGTCAATCGTGCAGAAAACGGCGCAGAGCACTTGGGAGATGTCGCACTGGAGGGTTTGAAGAAAATACGCCTCAGTCTGAAAGATCAGTTATTCCATATCTTGCAGACCAGTGCTGCGGCCTGATCAATCTAGTCCAGGAGGTTTTGAAACACGCTGGATTCAGTTCTGGCGTTTTGCCCTGAAAACTTGCTGGTCTTCATAAAAAGCAGCGTCCTGCTGGGGCCACCAGCCCGGTAAGCCAAGCACAGGCAACGGCGTGTAATCTGCGGTTGTCAGAGCCTGGCTGGCAAGTTGCTTTGCCACCACGCCGTCAATATGCGCACGTCTGGCGATTGCATCCAATGTGAAATAAGCTGGCTCCACCATCACTACCCAGGTGTGAGCAGTGATCGCCTTATAAGGCTGGACCAGCTTTTCCATCAGGGCATGGCCGAAGCACCAGACTTCGGCACAGCGACCGAATTTATCTGCCTGCATAACGAAGGCATCCTGCCATGCATGGGCGCGCAAGGCTGCGATCAGGTCTGCACCTTCAGTCGTATCAGCAAGAACCAGCAAGGCGGCATTCTCATCAAAAATGGTTGCAGCATCACGTGCCGGACCGCGTGATTTCCCTATGCCCAAAGCAGCGATTTGTGCAGCCTGCAAGGCATTCAACTGCCGCTTGATGGCCGGAAAAGTCAGCCATACCAGGGCATTGAAAAAATCATGCAGATTCTCACGCGTGGGCACCAGGCCAGTGGCGCTGATATGCGCTTCATAAGCCGCGCCCTCAGGCAGTTCTTCCTGCGTGATAAAGCGTAGCGGCAGCTCAAGATGATTTGTCAGACCAGCGTGCACAGCAAACTGATTGAGTTGCGCACGCCAGTCGTCTGCGGCCAGCAAGCCTTGTACCGCTGGTCTTACTGCGGAAAACCAGGCTTGCGACCAGTCTATGTCATCAAAAAAACGTTTTGTCATGAAATGCAGACCAGATTTACGCTGTTTGCATTTTCCAGTGCAGGGTTTCACCACTGTTCAATGGCACGATGCTGCTATCGGCGAACGGCAATTCTGCCGGCATTTGCCAGTCCTCACGCACCAGGGTGATGCTGCCGCTATTGCGTGGCAATTGATAAAAGTCAGGACCATTGAAGCTGGCAAATGCTTCCAGTTGATCAAGTGCACCCGCTTGTTCAAAAGCCTGGGCATACAACTCCATCGCATGTAAAGCTGTATAGCAACCGGCACAACCGCAGGCATGTTCTTTCAAACCCTTGGCGTGCGGTGCAGAATCCGTACCCAGAAAGAAGCGTTTGCTGCCGGAGATGGCGGCTTTGACCAGTGCTAGTCTATGCGTTTCACGCTTCAGCACTGGCAGGCAGTAATAATGCGGGCGTATGCCGCCTTTGAAAATTTCATTACGGTTGTACAACAGGTGATGGGCAGTAATTGTCGCGGCAATCGGACCACCGGATTCTGCTACATAGGCAGCGGCATCACTGGTGGTGATATGCTCAAATACCACTTTCAGTTCCGGCATGTCTTTGCGCAGCGGTTGCATGACGCGGTCGATGAACACGGCTTCGCGGTCAAACAAATCAATCTCTGGGTCTGTCACTTCACCATGTACCAGGAAGGGCATGCCAACTTCCTGCATGGTTTCCAGAGTCTTGTAGCAATTTTTCAGGTCTGTCACACCGGCATCTGAATTGGTGGTGGCACCGGCTGGATACAGTTTCACGGCATGCACGAATCCACTGTCTTTAGCGCGACGAATTTCATCTGGTGGCGTGTTATTCGTCAAATACAGGGTCATCAGCGGTTCGAAGCTCATGCCCGCGGGCAGAGCAGCAAGTATGCGCTCACGATAAGCGGCAGCCTGTTCAGTCGTCGTAACTGGTGGCTTGAGGTTGGGCATGATGATGGCGCGGGCAAACTGCGCTGCGGTATGCGGCAACACACTGGCCAGGGCGGCACCATCACGCACATGCAGATGCCAGTCGTCCGGGCGAGTAATAGTGAATTGTTGCGGAGAAATGCTGGAAGTAGAGGCTGTCATGGTAGCTCGCAGTGACGGAATACCGGCATTTTACCTTTTTCGAGGGAATATCTCGACTATAAGACATGAATCAACCTAGCAAGTACCTGTAAAAAACAGCAAGCCCGGCACTTTACAATGCCGGGCTTGCTGTTACCAGAAGAGATTACTCACTGACAGACAAGATACTGAAATGACTGGTTTATGCGACGAAATCTCCCACAACAATGGAACCCGCAGCGATGATTTTGACGATAAAGTCAGTCGCATCGACTGCACCAACAGTGTCACCAATGTTTTGGAAGGCATAAGTGCCTGCAGCCGTACCTGCAGCAACAGTGACGATGTAAGCCTGAGTATTGGCTGCCAGTGTAGCACCGGCAACGGTCGCTGCAGAGGTAATGACTGCTGCCAGAGTAGAAACATCGGCAGTTGCAATACTCAGTGCGGTCAACGTTGTTGCATTAGTCCCTGTTTTGAATACATCGGCACCAGCAACTTTGAAATTAGCCACCGTATCGATATTTGCCATTACCGAACCCGCATTGACAGTTTCAGCCCCGGTGGCAGTCGTTGAGAGGTTTATGGTGTCCACACCTGCTCCACCGGTGACTGATATTGCAGTAGTTGCGGCTCCTGAAAGGTTAAGAGTCTGACCGCCAGTACCCAAAACAATCTCGTCCCACGCCATACCTTTGGCGTAGTTCAGCACCACACCTGCGCCATTTTCATTGGTGAAGATGTAACCCGTTGCCGCTGAGCCTGTCACATTGATTGTTTCAATTCCGGTAACCAGTGCACCGATATTCAAATGAGCGCCAATTGCAGCAATGTTCAGAACGTCGGCACCAGCCCCACCGTCCAGTGTAGTGGCAATGGCAATTTGAGCAGCGGTATAGTTGAATGTATCTGCACCTGTGCCGCCAACAACGCTCGCAGTGTTGCTGCCAGCAGTAAAGGTGTTGCTACCGTTCGCCAGCATAAAACCTTCGACCAATGCATTGGCAACGACTGTCCCAGATGTAGTCAAAGCGATGGTTTCTGTATTGCCCGCAGTTACAGTGCCGGTAAAGGCGTTATATTGCGCGGCAGTCATTGTGTACGTGCCGGCGCTGCTCAATGTCATATTCTCGAAACCTGAGATGCTCGCAGCAGCAATATTATCGGCTGCACTCAAGACCAGCGTATCTGTACCCGTGCTTGCACTGTATGTGCCTGAGTAGGTTTTAGCTGCTTCCAATATCAGTGTGTTGTTACCAGCCCCCAGGTTAATATTACCCGTCAGGAGGCTCGAACCAGTGTTGGCAAGATTCACCGTATCATTACCCGTACCGCCATTGATGGTGGCGATGCCAGTAGTAGCATTGGCAAAAGTAATGCTGTTAGTGGCGTTGGCCAGATTTAATATCTTGATATTGGTAATCGTTGCACCAGCAGCGCCATTACCGATTTGTACCATTGCTGAATCGCTTATCGTGATGGTATCTATATCGCCGCTGTTACCATTGATGGCAGTACCATTTAATGTGGCGAGCAAACCAGTAAAATTATCTGTCACGCCTGCGCTGCCATTGAAACTACCTGCTGCTGTCAAAGCGACAGGTGCAGGGCTCCCCGCATTGGATGGGGTGACGCCAACTGCGCCTGCAGATGCAGCTATCCCACCAGCTATGCTGACGGTATTGGATGTCGTCATGTTATTGACATTGCCCCCGCTTGCATTCGATGCTGACGTGAGGTCATATACCAGCGAACCTCCTGTCACAGAAATATAAGACAAGTCGATATTATTAACACCGGCAATATCATCCACAATCGTCAACTGATGTGGTCCCGCACCTGCAAAAGTCAGCGTGGGGCCGGACAAGCTCAGAACGGCGCGAGCGGCGATCAATGCCAAGTATTGAGACGCATTGATTACTACGGCAGAATTTGCAGTAATATTTTCAACACCGGCCAATGCTGCTCCTGCCAGATTGATTGCGCCATAAGTAACCAGCGTATCATTACCCGAACCCAGATTGATGGTGTCAGTCACAATACGCGCCAGATCAGTTGCGGTGGATTGCGCATTCAGCCCCACACCATTTTCCGTGGCATTATATGTACCGGCAACATAGTTACCCAGCAATACAACACGGTCAGCGGCGGCGCCTGTAGCGATGAAGTTTGTGCCGCGCCCCAGCGTAACATCGAGTGCGGATTTGTCCGTCAAGCCAGATGCACTCAGAGACAAGCCTATCGTCGCCGCAGTAAGTACGGCACTGTCAATAGCACGGATGGTCAGACGCTCTATGTGGCTGGTATTATTGGATGCCTGATAGCTGTCAACCAGTGCATCGACGATGGTATCGTTGAGCTGGATTTGCGATACTTGCGTGACAGCAGTATCGTTAGTCAGTTCAATATTGCCAACGTTGCTGATGCCGTTGAAATCACCGGTAGATGCGTTTGATGCATTACGCAATTCAATCACGTCATCATTTTTCTGGCTATTGTTGGCTACGTTATTATCAACCGCACCGCCATTGATGGCATGAGTTCCATTGAAGTTGGTGTCAGTAAAAATAAACCGGTCCGCCGTACGGCTGACGCCTTCTTCGCCATTATAGCTAAAGCGACTCAAACTACTCAGGCTACGTGCATCTATGGTGGCGGCACTTTCGACACCAGTACCTACAGTATCACCAGCATTGGAAGTGTCATTGGCAGTATCGTCATCATTGACAATGGCTAAAACACCTGCATTGTTGTTGGCGGTGATGAGGGCATCTGTCAGTGTAAGTCTATAGTTGCCAGCACCTGTAACACCCGCGTTGCTTGATGTGCCTACCAGACGGATCGTTTCAAAACCAGAAACATTAGTCCATTCAGATGCAACCAAAGCGATAGTGTCACCTAGATTGGCACCAGCGAGATCGCCATCAATCACAAGTGTGTCGCCAGTACCGTTGCCACCAGCCACCGTATCGGCGCTAGTGAGGCCAGCACGGGTATCCTGGATATTATCGAAAATGACAGTATCATTTCCTGAACCCATGCGAATGTTTTGGGCACCGTTGCCTGCACTACTGCTGGAAACACGAACAATCACATTCGCCTGCTCAAGTGAGGCATCCACACTAGCAGCTACAAGCTTGATCTGGCCCGCAGTCGCAGACAAATCCTGTATGCCAGCAATGTTCGCTGCTGCGCCGCCAGTGGTGTCGATACGGTACAAACCACCGTTACCAGCGACTGTTGTATCGAGGTTCAGGAATGTTGTTGCGGAACCTGCACCTGCTGCTGTACCGATAGTGATGGTGCCTGTGTGGGCAGCAACGTTGGCCAGAGCAACTGTGTTAGATTCTGTATCAGCATCAACCAGAATGATGTTTTCTACTGCGTTCGTGTTCAGAACGAAGTTGAAACGTGGGTCAACGTTCAAGCCTTCAGCGATAGTGACAGCAACTGTGTCGGATGTGCCAGTAGCAACGGCCAGATTGGCGTTGATCGTGGATTGAGCAATACCGTTGGAACCTGTGTCGCTATGACGGATCGTGATGGCAGCAGCTTGAGCAACGTTCAAGTTGTTCAGTGTGAACACGTCTGTACCAGCAACTGGTGCTGAGTTGGCTGGTGCTGCAACGTTGGTGTTGGAGACGTTGCGGACCAATACGCCTGTGACATCTGGCAGTTTGGTGAAGTCAACAACAGAAGCGGCATTGTTCAACAACACTTGCAGGGCTTCTACTTTAGTCAAGATGCTGGAAACCGCCGTCAGATTACCACCATTGACGACGATGAGGGTATCTGTACCATCACCACCAGTGAGGCTGTCACCCGCTTCTATCGTGTCGGCCAGAATGAAGGTATCGTGTCCCTTGCCGCCAATGATGGACACATCCTGTGGCACATTGGCAGAATTAGCCTTTACCGTACTGAAAATTCCATTACCCAGATTAATAGTCAGATTGCCTGTAAATGCAGAAGCATCAAGACTCGCCAGGCGGCCACCAGCCTGTGCGATACCGCCTTGATAATTCACTGACTCGACCATACTACCCTGGTTGACAACCATGCTGCTGGAAGCAATAGTGATATCTTTATTCCCAGTAATAACAATCCTGCCTGCAGTCGTGGTATTTGCAGCAAGGTTAAGTGTATCCATCACCGTTGTGCTGACAACATTATTTACCGTGACGATTTCATTTGCACTATTGTTTGGTGGCGTGATAGTTCCAATACCGCCATTGAATGGGCTATTGCCAACGGTACCAGTATTCGCCGTAGCGTTACCAAAGAGTTGAATGGCACCTGCTGAAGTATTGTCGTTAGTAGCGTTATTTGCCGCTGATGATGTTGTATCAAAAATCAGACTGCCGTCCAGCACTGCAATTTTGCTCAGATCAATCTGGTATGCGCCAGCAATATCATCCACGATCGTCAGTTGATGAGCAGTATTACCAATAAAGGTAATTACCGGTCCAGTCAAACCCATGGCAGCACGCGCAGCGATTAATGCAGCATACTGGGAAGCAGTAATCACAACAGCAGAGTTGGCCGTGATGTTTTCGATGTTGGACAGTTGTGCACCAGCCAGGTTGATCGCACCGTAAG
>JAZJXP010000053.1:0-29602 GCA_040390835.1 Pseudomonadota bacterium | reverse complement strand
GTAGGTAATGCGGCCGGTCGGTCACTGTCAGGGTAACCGTCCATTCAGCCGCATGATCAGCCATGCACCTTCATGTTCAAACGTGGAACGGCGTAGCCTGAAAAATGTATTTCTATACCAGTCGCTTTGGAGAAGTCGACACCAGGATTGAATTTCGCTGGTAGCGTAATACCAAAGCTTGCATAAGGGCTCAAGGCAATGCGTTTTTGGTTGCCACCTGTGCCGTCACCACCCAGTGAGCCGCCAGCGATGGTAACCGGCTGCCCGTTTTGCAGGGTGTATTCATAAACACTCAGTACTTGATTATGCGTGTAGTTGGTGGCTGCGCCATGCTGGTCTATCAAGACCACACGCCCCTGGTGCAGAAATTGTACATACACATTTCCACCCGCTGGCGCTGTGACGCCTTGAATGTAAATTTTAAAATTCGTGAGCAATACATTAGACCAGCCAAGGAAGTTGCTTTCATCCAGGGTAATTTGAAAGTTGAACAAGCCATTTTGTTGGAAGCTGGCAAATTGTTCGGGCCGGGTTGTTGGATCCAGCAAAATTTCAATATTGGTCAATGGCTGACTAGGCTGGCTGTAATTATTGATGCTGTTGATAATCTGTGCCTTGAGATTATTATGAAAAATACCCAGCCCAACAAATGAGTTATCGCTGATCGTGAAGGGATTATCCTGCTGGCTCCAATAATCATAGGCGCGATTCTCCTGGTAAAGGTATTTCAGGCACAGCCATTTATTCGCAGTTATGGGCGCATCAAAGCGGTGGCTATCTGGGCTTTAATCCGGTTCACTTCTGCTTGTTTTTGGTTGATCAAGCCTGTAAGCGCGATATATTGAATGCAGTCGTTGGTGTATTCAAGTAATTTGCTGTTGCGGCTTTGTGCTATGCCTATATAGTCATGCACCTGTTTTTTATAGTTCTGCGCCTCTGGCATATCCAGATAGGGTTGCAAGCTTTTATCAAAATCATTTTGCTCTGTAATCAGCTTGCTGGAATCATCCACGTCACTGCCACCGGTACTGATTTGCTCCCATATCTTGCTGATACTGGCCGGATCAGCCTTGCTTGGCACTGGATTGGTTACCAGGTTGCCATTTTCAATGCCGATGCCAATGTCAGCAAAATCTTTGACTGCCGTGCTGACAGTGCGTGCGGTGGGGTCACTAAAGGCGGAATAGACATCGACACCGACAGTGAGGATGGTTTTAAGAAGTGCTAAAAAGCTGGCAAAGGAGCAGGATTGTCCTTTGGCTTCTACTGCTTTTTTGAAGCTGTCATCAGCAGCGGTCAATACATTGTGCTGAGCTACCAGGGCGTTGGTCAATTGTATGATCGTGGCACCAGTAGTATTGATTTTTGTGTAGTAGTCCTTTTGTGCCTGTACATAGTTAGTGATGGCGGTCTGTGCATTGGCAATGGCGTCGTTCATGCCGCTAAACTCATGACTTTGGCCGTTCAGATAAGCGGTGTACTGGTTATAAGTACTTTCTACTTGCCCACCTGTACTCAACATACCATCCAGCATTTGCGTATATAAATCGAGCGTCACTATTGGTACGTAATTGATGGGGTTACTAAAATAATCCAGCCCTTGTCCGATTTGTTTTTGCAAGATCTTGCAACGCTGATTCAATCCGGCCATCTCGGTATTCAAACCAGCATCACCACTGTCGCCGCTGGTCAGTTGCTCCAGCCATTGGTAATAGTTCAGTGCCTGGGATAGGTTGTTACCAAGATAGGCAACTTCGGCGTAATCAAGAGTTAACTGGACCAGGTTCACGGTAGTCAAATCTGGTGTGAACAATTTAGTGATAATGGGTTGCTGACTGAGGTCAGTTGCGGCATCCTTGCCCTTTACTGCAGGTGTTGCTGTCTTGCCATCTGTGCCGGCCGCACCATCTTGCGCTCCGCCTTGACGGTCATCACTCAATTCCCACACTTTTGTATTGAAGTGCCCACCTTGTTCATGCTCAACGGCAATGCGGCCACCGATACCCGCAACACCAAATCCACCACATTTGCCCGGAATGCTCGCCGCACCTGGATTGCCGCCTGCGTTGGCAACAGTTACTTGACCAGTCGCCAGTGCAGTCATAGTGTGCACAGTCACAAGGCCGCCATCGCCACCATTCCCACTGGCACCGGCATTGCCACCGTTACCTGCACGACCGCCATCGCCGCCAGCGGTGGCTTGCGTGACCGACCAGCCATCAGGATGCTGTGGATCATGTTGCACGCGGTTAATGATGGCGTCGTTGCCATTGTCGCCCGTCAAACCATCACCACCTGCCTGGCCATTTTGCCCTTGTTGGCCATTGCCGCCTTTGGCGCTCAGGCTCAATTGGCCATTGATGCCGCCTGCACTGTCACCTTTACTTGCAACCGCACCCGATGCCACGCCACCGCTGGCACCATCGACACCACCTTTATCAGGCGCACTGCCGCTGGCAGCCTTGGGGGGATTAATTGGGACGACAGGCTGATCATAACTTTTGCCGCTGCTATCAAATGCGGCACCTGATGCGCAATTGATTTGGCGGGCTGTAATAACAATATTTTTACCGGGAAGGCTAAAGGTTTGACCAGGCACGGTCAGTGTGTCTACATATAAATGCAGATCACTCGTGGGATCGAGGTCTGCGGGGTCAAGAGTATATTCAACGGCAAGTATCGTACTTACGCCATTAAGTGTTTGTTTTTGTACTGCGAAGAATGGAGGTGTATTCATGGCATTAAATATACTCAATTGATTAAGGTACGGAATTATTGATTCTATTGCAAATTTTTCAAATTGACGCGCTTTTTATAGGCACTGAATATGAAAATTTATAGTTTTTGCACGCCATAAGATTTTTAGTTATTTTCTTCATTGAAATAATTGAACGAGCTGGAGTCGCAGATTAGCCGGGTTTGGTCAAACCCATTTGATGGTCACAAATGAGCGTGTGGAATTAGCGGGTAATTGTTTCAGTGGTGTCTTGCGGTAGCGCTAAACTTGATTCCATCCTGTGCTGCGCGAAAGGATCAACCGCATCTACATAGCGCATCGCGCTTTGCACACTTTTCCAGCCTACATACTCCATCAGCGTTTTTAAATCCCAGCCATTGCCCGTTGCCCAGTTGGCAAATCCACGTCTGAGTGAATGTGCTGAGTAATCGTCGGCGTTGATAACACCAGCATCCCGGAAGATTGTGCGGAGCAGGGGTATCAGGCTGTCCATATGTAGCCCTTCATCCCCGATTTGTCCCCAACGGTTTACCGACCTGAATACCGGCCCGGATACAAGCCCGGCCAATTCCTTCCAGGCGGTATAAGCAGCAACCGGGCAGAACTGTTTTAGCGCGGGGGCCTTAAAAGTCGTCCCTTTATTTTGGCGGTCACTTTTTGTATAGGGCAAGAAAAAACTCATGCCTTGGCCCGGAATGACTTCTATGCATTCAATCTGTAGCCGTGCCAGTTCATCACCGCGAAAACCTCTCCAAAAACCAAGTAGTAGTAAGGCTCGGTTTCTGGTGTGCCGTAGTTCTGCGGCACGGTCGCCAGATGCATTTGCGGACGCTATTGCTTTTTCTAGCCAGCGATCAACCAAAGCAAGTTGCTCAAGTTGAAATGGCTTGGCCTGTTTTTCCTGGACGGGATGTTCTCGCTGTATACCTCGAAGTATTTTTTTGATGAGCGGTGCTTTAGTGGGATCTGCGAAGCCTTGCTCTACATGCCATTGCGCCAGCGCAGCAAGGCGTTGGCGTAGCGTGTTCATTGCCAGCGATTCTGCATGATCAACCAGATATTGGGCGATGTTTTCACTGGTCGCAGGCAAGAACCCGCCCCATTCGATTTCATAGTGCCTGACTGCAGATTGATAAGCGATACGGGTATTGTCACGCGTGCCGGCATGCAGGTAATGATCGATTTTGCTCATGAGGCTGCTGATCCTGTTTTTGCCATCGTCTAATTTGGTTCTGCATCGAATATGGGCTAATTTTAACAGCTACTTGCATTAACGCAGGATAATACTACTTTATCCAGTGTTATATAAATGAGTAATTTTACTTGAAATTACTTATTAAGTAGTATGTAATTACATGGTACGTAATACATTACGATATTTGAAAAGGTAAGTCATGGCCAGAACCGGTTTGTATAAGTCTGAAGTCGAAAAAGCGCGCAATACTCTGATAGCGCAGGGACGCCATCCGTCAGTGGATGCGGTAAGAGTTGCCCTGGGCAATACCGGCTCCAAGACCACCATACATAAATACCTTAAAGAGCTGGAAGAGGAGGGCGGTGGCCGCACAGTTGGCAAAACCTCCATTAGTGAAGCACTGCAAAACCTGGTGGCGCAACTAGCTGCACAACTGGAAACTGAAGCAAATAGTCGTATCGCTGAAATGGCAGCACAATGCAGCGAAAATGACCGTTCACATGCAGCAGAAATTGAAGAGCTCACAGAAAAAAATGTGCAGACAAAAGAAAAGCTTGATTTGACAATAGCTGCCATCAAGCAGGAAATGGCATCGCATGAAGAAACGAAAGAGGCTCTGCAAAATGAGTCCATGGCGCACCATACCCTGGCCCAGCAAGTCGTCGATCTAAGGGAGCGCCTGGCAGAAAATGATGCTCACCGGCAGTCACTGGAAGAAAAGCATCAGCATGCCCGGGATGCGCTCGAACACTACCGCACATCCGTAAAAGAACAACGTGATCAGGACATCCGACGCCACGAGCAGCAAGTTCAGCAACTGCAAGCAGAACTGCGTCAACTACAACAAGGTCTGATCAACAAACAGAATGAAATAACGCGGCTCAACCAGGACGGTGCTCGCTGGGTGGCAGAAATAACGCAAGCACAAAAAACGATCTACGAAGAGCAAACGAATTATCGCAAGCTAAACAGCCAGATAGATGCATTACGCGTAGTAGAACAGCGCGCCAAATTGTTAGAATCACAGTTGACCCAAAAAGACGATTTAATTACAGAGTTAAAAGCCCGTTTGATGGAATTTTCAATCAGGGACAGCGAATGCAATGAGCAAATGCATGGAGTAGAATTGGAGTTGGCCGGTGCAAAGGCCAAGATCGATGCGCAGCAAATAATGATGGCAGAACTGAAAAACTTGCTGAGCGACAGGATGATACCGGAAACTAAAGGAACTCCCGCCAATTCCTGAAATGGATGGCAACTGAACTAGCAGCCAAGTGTAGCTAGGCAGCATATCCGTCCATGTCAACAACCTGGAAGTGTCCCGTTAAGGTTCGAATACGCCTGCGCTAAGGCAGCAACAAGCCAACTCGATCCAGGAGTATCTTCCACAATTCGGACAGCGGCGGCTGTTGAGAGTAGCTATAAGCTGGCAAGCCTTATCGCCATTGCCTGCTCCGTAAGTGCTTATTTGGGCTTGTATATCCCGGCGCCGATCGTGTACTTACCTTCGGCCAGGCGGATATAGGATGTTTTATTTTCCAGTGCCTTGGTGGCAGGATTGACCCAGACATAATCTACCCAGCCCGGTTTCTTAGACTGTGCCACATCCCGCATTTCTTGCACGAAGGCCTTCCCGTTGGCATCCTTAAGCTGCGACATGTCTTTGCCGTTCATCTTGGGCGTTACGGCGTGGCAGACCATCATCATTTGCGCATCCTGGACGAATACATACAGGTCGCCATGGATAAAGTCCCCCTTAGGATCAGCAAAGTCCTTGCATGCCTCATCAATGCCTTTTTTTTGGATGGTCGCTACTGCCTTGTCCACCAGGGCGATGGCTTCAGCCTTGCTGGCAGTCTGCGCGAGGACAGGCAGCGCAGAGGCCAGTAACATGGTGGCCAGGCTGGCAATTACGTAAGATTTCATGGCATCTCCTATCAAATTGAATGGGATAGCATCAGCTTACATCGCACTCAACCGACATGCTAGCGGCGAGCGACGAATGGCTTTGCGCGTTGTTTTTTTGTATAAATTTGGTTGATAATTGATTAGAACTCATTTCATAAATAGGATGAGTGCGAACAGGACGGTTTGGGATGCAGTGCAAGGCGTGACGCGAAGCTAAGGCTGGTGCCTTAGCGAGCGCAAGGTAACAAATTGCACGCTGCAATGCGCCCAAATCGTCAGTTCCCGGAGGGTTTGCCTCATAACGCGTGCTGGACTGCAGGTGTTGACAATTCGACTCGTTATCAATAGCACCGCTATTGACTGCCTTGTCCGCTTGCAGGGCGCTGGTAAGCGCACATCGTACGCAGGCGTCCAGCATGCTGCACGAAATCCCTGCTTTACCCTTGCCAGTCCACGTTATGAGGCAAACGCATCTCTCCCTATTTATGAAATGAGTTCTAGTAACTAGTTAGTAAATATCGGAAAATTGAAGCAAAAAATTACACACTAATTTTCTACCCCAATGCGTTCACAGGTCCACAATATATTCTCTGTACGCTACCGCACAAGTAAGGTCGTCTCTAAGGCTTATAGTTGCATTAGCTTCAAAATAGAATATTATGCGGATGATAATGCAATAATTAAATATCGCCCGGTTTAACGCGTCATGGAAGTACTATATCCATTGTCTTATCCGTCGTAGGTAGATACGGTTGATGCGCGCAAGTTAACAAAGTTTTGTTACCGTAGAATTAAGCGATGACCAGCCGAAATTTACCCGAAGATAAAAACTTGATTGACCTCCAGCGCTTTCAGCTTCTGGTTAACGCGATTACTGACTATGCAATCTATATGCTAGACCTTGATGGTCGCGTGGTGAGTTGGAATGCAGGTGCGCAGAAATTCAAGGGCTATACCTCGGAAGAGATCATTGGCCAGCATTTTTCCCAATTCCTTACGTATGAAGACCAGAAAGCTGGTACTCCTGCTTTAGCACTTCAGATTGCTGAAGCCGAGGGGCGCTATGAGACCGAAGGCTGGCGCGTACGCAAAGACGGATCTTATTTTTGGGCAAGTGTCATCATAGACGCTATCCGGGAAGATGGCCGATTACTTGGCTTTGCTAAAATTACCCGTGACATCACTGACCGCAGGAAAGCGGAAGAAGCGCTGCGCCAGAGTGAGCAGCAATTTCGTTTGCTGGTGCAAGGTGTGACTGACTATGCAATCTATATGCTGGACAAAGACGGTTATGTCAGCAACTGGAATGCCGGTGCGCAACGTATCAAAGGCTATCGGCAGGAAGAGGTTATCGGTACGCATTTTTCCCGTTTCTATACACAGGAAGATCAGCATAGCGGGGTGCCGCAGCGCGCGTTATTGACCGCCAGGACCGAAGGTCGTTTTGAACAGGAAGGCTGGCGCGTGAGGAAGGATGGAAGCCAATTCCGGGCCCACGTCGTGATTGACCCTATTTACAATGCATTCAATGAATTTGTTGGTTATGCCAAGATTACCAAGGACATTACTGAAAAACATGAAGCTGCAATCGCACTAAAAAAAACCGAGCAAGCCTTGCAGCAGGCGCAAAAGATGGAAACAATAGGTAAATTGACAGGTGGCATAGCCCATGATTTCAATAACCTGCTACAGGTAATTTCAGGTAATCTTCAACTACTGTCCGCCGAGATTGCAGGTAATCAGTATGCAGAGAGGCGCGTCACCAATGCCTTGGCTGGTGTCCGGCGCGGTGCCAAACTGGCCAGTTATTTATTGTCTTTTGGACGACGTCAGGCGCTTGATCCCAAAGTCGTCAACATTGGACGTTTTGTGATCGATATGGAAGATATGCTGCAACGCAGCCTGGGTGAGACTATCGAAGTCGAAACTATTCTGGCTGATGATTTGTGGAATACCTTTGTCGATGTTGCTCAAGTCGAAAATGCTTTACTTAACCTTGCAGTCAATGCTCGTGATGCCATGGAGTCAGTCGGCAAGCTCACCATAGAAATTAGTAATGCTGTTTTGGACGAAAATTATGCCCGTACTCATGTAGAAGTCAGTGCCGGTGAATATGTGATGCTGGCAGTGTCCGATGTTGGTTCAGGGATGTCGCCAGAAGTTGCGACCCAGGCATTTGAACCCTTTTTCTCGACCAAAGCCGAGGGCAAAGGAACAGGATTGGGTTTATCCATGGTGTATGGCTTTGTCAAGCAGTCAGGTGGTCACGTCAATATATATAGTGAACTTGGCTATGGCACTACCGTTAAACTCTATCTTCCCCGCTCTACGGAACAGGAAGGCCGGTTGGCGATGCAGACGATGGAAGAGATTGTTGGGGGGAGTGAAACTATTTTGGTCGCAGAAGACGATGAGCAAGTTCGTACTACTGCAATCGAGATACTAAGCGCATTGGGGTATACCGTATTACATGCTGCTGACGCAGAGAGTGCACTGTCTATCATTGAAGCCGGTGCCAAAATTGACTTACTATTTACTGATGTCGTCATGCCTGGGCCATTGCGTAGCCCAGAAATGGCGCGCAAAGCACGCGAGCGTTTGCCGGACCTGGCAGTATTGTTTACTTCAGGCTATACACAAAATGCCATCGTACACGGAGGGCGGCTTGACGCAGGCGTGGAATTATTAAGCAAACCGTATAGCCGAGAAACGCTGGCACGTAAGGTCAGGTCGGTGATTGCTAATGGCAATCAGCAGAAAACGTCATAATGGGCGATCAAAAATTCGTGCATCATGGTAGACCTTGAGGGTATCCCATGCCTGTCAATTGAAGGCCTGCGGCGAGATGTGCCAGTATGGGGATTTACGTCAATAAAGCGAGACGCATGTCATGATAGTGGAGTTATGCAAAGGATAAATCTGTACGTTAGACCACACATATCTCAAATAGCCGAGACAGACGCTGGAGTTTGCACCTGAATTAAAAACCTACAAGGAAGGTGGAATGTCATTCTATGCACTCAGATGGCGAATACTGCCAATACTCACATTGAGAACGAGGCAGTTTTAGTAATTTTAGTGTTATGCAGATTGATTAGCTATGGCGATTTCGATTTTCCGCAAAAACTGGTCCTTGGCAGCACTTATTTCAATATCTGACATCGAAGGCAGCCGGCTGATCAATTTATCAAGTTCTTCTTTAAAATCTGAACCTGAGCTACGGTGTGGATTGTTTGAATTTTCGGTGACTTTTTTTGTCATGATCATTCCTGTCTATAAATATAAGCCTGGCATTGACTAATTACATGAGCAAAAGCGAACAAAGAAAAATATATTTCCAGCTTTATCACATGATCCTTCGTCTAAAGTGCTTCGTTGAAATTTCTATTTTCTGAATCCATAGATGCCATTGCCAGGCATTTTATTGGGTCGATGCAATTTAGCTTGAAAAATACATGGTTCGCAGATGTCGACTGCGCTCTTCCATTTTCTTCAAATGCATATGCTGTTTTGCAGGAGGCAAATTTTTCGGTTTTTCAGCGCTGTTAATGTCTGTTGCAGTGATGCCAGGAGCAACTTGCTGATCGTTAAGCGCAGAAAGGTTTTGATTTTTAGTTAAAAAATGGAAACCGAGAAAATTCCTCATGATGACTCCTCTGAAAAAAATAGATTGACAATGTACTTTCGCTAGCGCATCAGCATAAGAAATGCCGGGTGGTTATGACAACTACACTGCGATAGAACCGTCATGATAATGAGAATCCTGCATATTAAATACAGGACAACAGCGACCTGATTTGTAGGAAAAATCTTACGACGCGCCGACATTCAATCCATGCAAAATTTTAGGTCGATCTAAAACTTTCTCAGTTTAAAAATATCTCGATACGCCCATGCGCAATGCTGAAATCAACCCTGAACCAGGATGCTTTTCGCTATTCCGCTATCAAGTAACACTATCTGCTTTAGTAAGCCCGGCAAGAGACCTTTCAGTTTAGCCCCATATTCCCGTTGTCTATTTCAGATCGCGTGTGACTTACCGTACAGATGGAGTTGATTAATGTTTTTAATCTAACGCTACCTGTCCGCAACGGACTTAATCGGGAGAGATAAATGGGACGAATATTAAATCATGTTGGCGTTGCCTCACTACTGTGCTTTGCTGCATTGCCAGGTACAGGATTTGCTGCAGATCCGGTCCCCCCCGTTGTTACAGAGGGGAAGAGTGCATCCAACGTTGATAATACGGCGATCAATAACCGTGACAAATATGCCGGGAATATCACGCCAGAAGATCAATTCAATACAAAAGAAGACCGCAATCTTCTTGCCGCAGTCAGGCGATCAGTCGTCCATGATAAGTCGCTGTCGGTGATGGCGCATAACATCAAAATTATGGTGGATACGGGTAAGGTTACTTTACGCGGCCCGGTAAAAACTGATGATGAAAAATTGAAAGTCGAAAAAATTGTACAAGCTGTCAAAGGCGTGAGTTCCATTAATAATTCACTGGATGTAAAAACCAATTGAACGTGGGCAAGTATGACAAGCAAATAAGTAGGCAAATATGGCAGGCAATTTAATTCACCAAAGGAGTACATATGAAAACCGCAATCTACTGTATCGCAACAAATCGTGTTCAGGCAGAAACCATAGTCGATAATTTGAAACTTGCAGGATTTCCAAGTGGCGACATCTCAGTCTTGTTTCCTGACCAGACTGGCACACGGGATTTTGCGCACGAACAAAACACCAAATTGCCTGAAGGGGCAGCCACTGGCGGAGCTGCTGGTATGGGGGTAGGCGCAATACTGGGCTGGTTGACAGGCATAGGCACGCTGGCAATTCCTGGTGTTGGCCCGTTCATTGCCGCTGGACCTATCATGGCTGCATTGAGTGGTGCTGCATTGGTGGGCGCGGCCGGTGGCATAATAGGCGGCCTGGTCGGCATGGGGATTCCTGAATATGAAGCAAAATTGTATGACGGAAAAATTCGCGGCGGCAACGTCCTTATCTCGGTCCATAGCGATAATTCTGATCAGGCTGGAATTGCAAAAGACATTTATACAAAAGCTGGCGCAGAAGATATCAAGTCAACATCTGAAGCCAGTGTGTCTTAGATCTTTACTTTAGTAAGAGAATACAGACACCTTAAAAGCGGATTGCTCAACTTCTTAGAGCAGTCCGCTTTTCTTTGTATCCTGTCCAGACGTACATACCTTTAGGTTTATCCATGACAGTAACCGTCATGGACTAAATTAAAAAGAGATTCGGAAATAATTATGGATTTTCATTCGATAATCAACGGCAACTTTCTCGACATCTCACCAACTAGCTGGATCACAGCATGTTGCGTTGCTGTAGTTACTTATTTTGTCATGCATGCGGTAATCGGATTTTTTAAACGTAAACTGATCGCTGATCGCGAACCAGGCGCTGCGCATGTTGCAAGACTGGTACCGCAAATTCTGGGCAGTACCAGTAATATCACTCTGATTATCACTTCAATCCTGATCGGTATTACCGTACTGGATTTGCCAGCGCGCTGGAGTGGCCGTGTCAATCATTTGTGGTTCCTCGCATTTGGCTTTCAATTGGCGCTTTGGATCAACAAAACCATCAAGGTATCAAGCGAACGTTACCTTGCTTCGGTGACCACTGATGGCGCGCCGGTCAGCCGGGTTTCACATACCATTATTGTTTGGGCATTGCAGTTTGTATTGTGGGTGGTTTTTCTCCTGGCGATGTTGTCAAACGTAGGTATCAATGTATCGGCTTTCATTGCCAGTCTTGGTATAGGGGGGATTGCGATTGCACTGGCAGTGCAGAATGTGTTGGGCGACTTATTTGCCTCGCTGGCGATTGCCGTAGACAAGCCTTTTGAAGTAGGAGATGCCATCAATATCAATGGCATAACAGGTACTGTCGAACATGTGGGCCTGAAGACCACGCGCCTTCGCGCTGATAGCGGTGAGCAGATCGTTATCGCTAATGCTGACTTATTGAAGAACACCATACGCAATTACAAGCGCATGAAAGACAGGCGCGTGCAGTTGTCGGTCAAAGTCGCTTCGGATACCCCGCCCGATGTTGTGGAGCAGGTTCCACCTATGTTACAAAAAATTGTAGAAGAACAGCCAGAAGTACGTTTTGACCGTGCCCATCTCAAATTATTCGACCGCAACTCTATAGAATTTGAAGTAATTTACTTTGTACTGAAGCCGGATTATGGCCTGTATATGGATACGCAGCAGGCTGTTAATTTAAAGATCATGAAGGAATTACTGCAAAGGGATATCTCATTTTCTGATCCTGTACAGAAAGTAAAACACCTGAATACTGGCAGCATTGAAAACAGCAGGATGTATAAGCCGCAGCAAGCCAGTCAGATAAAATTGTCGCGGCAACTTTGATTTTGTCTGATAACTGGAGTTGGATACATATTGCCAATCCCGCCGCTCTTAATTTCCCTTGATATTAAGTTCTCTACACGCAAAGTCAGTATAGGTGCAAAAGTCCATTCACCCTGAATTGTTGCTAATCCTGCAAAATGACGTTAACCTTGCATTCAAAATATGTTGGGCGTATGCGCTTGCCTGCTATTGTCATTTGGGTGAGGCATCATCCGGTATATTGACCCATGCAACCTCGTGGGGTTGCTTACCCATTTTCAGGACCAAGTATGTCCCCGATACAAAACGATAATGCTGGCGCATCAGCCATTCCGGCTCCCGCGCCGGGATGGGCATTCATAGGTAGCGGGACACCTATGCGTGACGCAGTCAGGAATTTTGACTGGTCTGCAACAGAGCTTGGGCCCATCAGCAACTGGCCGCCAGCCTTGAAGGTGACCGTGGGAATTGTCATGAATTCTGCACACCCCATGTTTCTATGGTGGGGACCAAAGCTGATCCAGATATACAACGACGCCTATGTACCCAGTTTTGGTGCTGGTAAACATCCTGCAGCACTAGGTCAGGAGGGGGCGGAATGCTGGCAAGAAATCTGGCCTGTCATCTGGCCGCAGATAGAGCATGTCATGACTGGTGGCGCTGCACTATGGTATGAGGATAATCTGGTTCCCATCTGGCGAAATTCACGTATCGAAGATGTGTACTGGACATATACCTATACACCTGTATTTGGTGACGATGACCGCATCGCTGGCACGCTGGTGGTGTGTACCGAAACAACATCGCGTATCCTGGCAGAACGCAGGCAAGGCACCTTGTCGTCCCTGACACAGCGATTGATGCTTTGTAAAAGCCGCGAAGAAATTTTTATGACCGTCAGTGCTGTCGCTGCTGAAAATACTGCAGATATTCTGGCTGTTTCCGTCAATCATGAAGATGCCGCCAGCCTGAACAAGGATACTCATTTTAGTATCCATGCAATTGAACTCCATTTTCATCATGATTGTTCACTGACATTCGAAATCTCGCAACGCTTGCCGTTTGATGCTGCTTACAGGGAATTCCTGCATGAATTTACCGCTATAGTCTGTCGTGCACTCACCCATCTGGAAAGTGTGCTGGCGCGCGACTTTGCCGCTGCAGAAAGAGACCGTCTGTTGTTCGATGCCCCGGTAGGAACCGCGATCATGCTTGGGGAGGATCTGGTTTATCAGCTAGCCAATCCCATCTATTGCAAAATGATTGGCCGTCTGGAAAGTCAGGTGCTGGGGCGTAGTTTTGACGAGGTTTTTCCAGAATTGCTGGATTCACCAGTACGCGCAACTTTCAGGCAGGTTTTCCGGGGAGGCACGTCCTTTGTTTCTGACGAAACCGTGATACGTCTCAGTCTGCATGGTGGTGAACCTGAGGATCGCTATTATATTTACAATTTGGCCCCGATACGGCGTGTAGATGGCCAGGTTTATGGCTTGATGGCTATAGGCATAGATATCACGGCGCAAGTGTTGGCGCGAACCGAGATTGAACGACTGAATGACAACCTGAATGTCACTTCCCGCGCAAAGGACGATTTTTTGGCCATGCTGGGACATGAATTACGCAATCCTCTGGCGCCCATAGTGACTGCTCTGGAATTGATGAAAATGCGTAACCCCACGATCAGCAGGGAGCAGGCAGTTATCCAGCGCCAGGTTGATCACCTGGTACGACTGGTTGACGACCTCATGGATGTCTCAAGGATTACCAGTGGTAAGGTTCAACTCAGGATAGTCGCTGCCAATTTGCGAGATGTGATGAGTAAGGCAGTGGAAATGGCCAGTCACCTGCTGGAGAAAAAAAATCATCACCTGACCGTGGATATCGCACCTATCACCTGGGTGGGTGATCCCGCACGTCTGGCTCAGGTGGTCGCAAACCTGTTGACGAACGCCGCAAAATATACGCCTGATGGCGGAGAAATTTCACTGGTGAGCTATCACGAAGATGATCAGGTCAAGATATGCGTCAGTGATAACGGTGTTGGTATTTCCGACAGTCTCATGCCGAATATCTTTGATCTTTTTGTGCAGGGCGGGCGAAGCGTAGACAGGTCGGATGGTGGTATGGGCATAGGCCTTGCCCTGGTGGCAAATCTGGTTCAATTGCACCACGGTAGTGTGCACGCAGAGAGTCCCGGCGAAGGCTTGGGAAGTCGTTTTACCATTACCTTGCCGCATAAGTTGGCTGTCGTAGAGGCAGAAAAACAAAAAGAACAAGTACATATGTCACTCAGTGTAAAAACACGCATCCTTATCGTGGATGATAATCGTGATGCTGCCGATTCATTGTTTGAATTGCTCTCGGGCCTGGGGCATGATGTCAAAGCAGTCTATGACCCGGTACATGCACTGAAAGAAGTGCAGCGATCGATGCCTGAGCTTGCCATTCTTGATATAGGCTTGCCCGGCATGGATGGTTATGAACTTGCGAACGCCATACGGGATCTGCCCGGTGGTGCCAATATTCGGTTGATAGCCTTGACCGGTTATGGACAACAACATGATAAGGACCGCAGCCAGAATGCTGGATTTAATGCGCATATGATCAAGCCTGTCGAGCTGGACTATTTGCAGAAACTTATTATTGAAGGAAGATAAGCTGGCTTGCAGACATTGTGGGGTAGTAAAAATCAGCTTCAATAATACCAGGCACGAAAGACGTGCGAGCCTGTTTGTAGGAATTGCCTTACGTGATTTTGGGATTAAATTGCTAGGGGTTAAGACTGTTTGGACTTAGGATTCCAAGTATATTCTTTTAAATACGTTTTGATCAATTTTGCAAAGTATGGAAGTAGGGAAAAGCATTTGAACACGCAAACTACAACTGATTGCAAATTTGAAGGTAACCACGATTTTAGCTGATCAAAACAATGAAAAAAATCATTCACGTCAGATAAATTAAATGCATATGATCCTGCCTGTACCGTCCAGGCGGGGCAGTCTTTAGTCCAGATAGGTAACTATGATAAATACTATCCCCGAGAATGGGAACGAGACTTCCCTCACCAATGAGTCTGGTGGTCAGGCAGGTGCAGGCTTGCGTATTCTGGTTGTTGAAGATAATCAGGATTTGCTGGAGATGTTATGTGAAATGCTGGATATGATAGGTCATATGCCCACCCCGGCAGCAACTGGTGAGAGAGCTTTAGAATTATTGCAGCAAGAGCGTTTTGATGTATTGCTGACAGATATCAACTTGCCCAAGATGTCTGGTATAGCATTGGGAAAGCAAGCCGTGCTTGACGCCCCTGATATGCATATTATTTTTTCATCTGGTCATGGTGCCCATATACATTCTTACGTTAATTTTCCTTGTCATATGTTGACCAAGCCTTATGAACTGAGCCAGATACAAAAGCTACTGGATGGATTTACTGCGTAATCGCAATGAGGAAAGCATCTATTGTGAATGATGCATAAAAAGGTTTTAATGAGAGGTGGGTAATTTCGTCATGCATATTGACCCTTGAGGATAGTAAATAATTTGCCATCAATTTGATCTTGAAGTTCAGACTGAGGCCTGCTTCTTGATTGTACGTACTGTTTATGTAGCACTGCTTTATGAATCTATATCAGTCAACCCTGGGCTTCAGACAAAGACACTGGCTGGTTTCAGGCAACTTGCAGAGACTCTATGGTAAGTATGAGTTGCTGGAGCTTCAAAGGTTTTACAAAGTGGGAATCAAAGCCGGCTTCCGACGTCAGCCTCTGATCTTCTCTGAGTCCATAACCGGTCAATGCGATCAAGTACATGCCGCTAGTTTCCTTGTCGCCGCGTAAGCGCCGCGCCACTTCATAACCATCCATACCTGGTAAGCCTATATCAATAAGGGCAATGCAAGGTTTTCCGCTCTTCGCCAGCATGATTCCTTCCGCACCAGTTGCCGCTTCAAGTACTTCAAACCCGTGCGCTTTAAGTAACTGTGTAGTCATTTCGCGGGCGTCTTCATTGTCTTCAATCAGCAGCAGCTTTCTGGTCGTTTCCAGTTTTCGAAGCTCATTATGCTCGGGTGAAGGCTTGCTCTGTATAGCCTGAGGCAAAACGATAGAAAAAGTGCTGCCAAGATTTTCACCTTCGCTGTGGGCGAAGATGTCGCCTCCATGCAATTCGACTAATTGCTTAACCAGGGCAAGTCCGATACCCAGACCACCCTTGGCACGATCCAGGGAGTGTTCACCTTGAACGAAAACATTAAAAATCCGTGGTAACAAGTCTTTTGTAATACCTATTCCAGAGTCGGCAATCATCAGGCTTACTTTGCCTTCTGAAAGTGCATTTCTGACTGTAATGGTTCCGCCAGTGGGGGTATATTTGATGGCATTGTCCAGCAAGTTAGTAACGATTTGTTCTACACGAGTGGGATCTGCGTCTATCCATGTGTCGATAGGGTCAATACTCCATTGGTAACTATCAACAGGGCGGCTGGCTCTCAGGCTATCCAGGCAGGACATGACAACTTCACCAAGACTGACCGCAGTTTTGTCGAGCACGATTTTTCCTGACATCACTCTGCCCAGATCCAGCAAATCATCGACTATGCGCGTCAAATGCTGGGATTGTCTTGAGAGTATTTTTTTAGCGCGCTCTACGCTATCTGTTTTTGCGCCCGGAAACCCTATGATGGATGCCGCACTGGTGATGGCACTTAAGGGATTGCGCAACTCATGACCAAGCATGGCCAGAAATTTATCCTTCGCCTCATTCTGTTCAACAGCAATTTTTCTTTCTTTTATTTCGCGCTGAAGTTTGTCATTTACCGCCTGTAAATCCTGCGTACGCAGACCAAGAGCCTCTGTTTGTGCTTTCAGTTCCAGATTTTTTTTTGCCAGCGTGACAAACACCGACACCTTGGCTTGCAATACCTGGGGAATGATGGGGGTGAAAAGATAATCAACGGCGCCTTGCTGGTAAGCCCTTAACTTATTCAGGTCGTCGGCCAGGAAAGCAGTAATGAAAATAATCGGTATGGAAGAGGAGCGAGCGCGTTTATGTATGGCTTCAGCTGTTTCAAATCCATCCATGCCTGGCATGTTGACATCGAGCAGTATCACGGCAAAGTCATCTTGCAATACATGACGTAGCGCATCCTCGCCAGATTTGGCAGTGACCACTGAACATTGGTTTTCGTCTGCCCAAGTCGTGAGCAACCCGCTTAAGGCAAACAAACTCGCCGTATCATCATTGACTACAAGGATCTTGGGTTTATATTTTGCTTGCACTGGTTTCCTCGCCTGTACCGTTTCCAGTTGGAGACATTTTTATCATTATACAAATATCGAATTGTCACAAATCCTTAAATTTGAAGTAAATTATGTCACCGTATCCCATTTGACGGAAAGAAAAAATACTTGAATGCCACTGAAAAGTTGTTTGCAGGGCTTGAATGCTGCCTTCACTCTTATTGCACCGCAAAATATATGCCTTATTTTGATCCAGCCTGATGAGCGCTACATCACTTCCAGTCATGCTTTTTGCAAAAAAAGCGAGACTATGTTTTTGCAACATTTGCTATCAATCTTATCGCTTAAAGGGCCAGAATGAACACGCTCACTGACATTTCGGAAACACTCGATCCCAAGCTCTTGCTCGCTGCACTGACGGCGCTCAAGAAGGGTGATTTCTCAGTAAAAATGCCATCTGACCTGACTGGCCTCAATGGCAAGATCGCTGATACCTTAAACGAGATCATAGAAAATAGCTCGCATATGACGCAGGGCATTCTCAACGTCAGTCAACTGGTAGGCCAGGAAGGACGCTTGCTGCAGCGTGCTTCTTCCGTACGGGCTGAAGGGGATTGGGGAACCATCGTCAATTCCGTCAATTCACTGATCGACGATCTGGTACGTCCCACGACTGAAATGGCAAGGGTGATTGGTGCTGTGGCAAAAGGTGATCTTTCTCAAAGCATGGCGCTGGAAGTGGATGGCCGCGCCTTGCAAGGGCAATTCTTGAGCGCGGCGACTACGGCTAACACGATGGTGAGCCAGCTCAGCTCTTTTGCATCAGAAGTAACCCGGGTGGCGCGGGAAGTCGGTACCGAGGGCAAACTCGGTGGCCAGGCGAATGTGCCTAGCGTGGCAGGAATCTGGAAAGACCTGACTGACTCAGTTAACTCCATGGCGGGTAATCTGACTTCACAGGTGCGCAATATCGCCGAAGTGACCACGGCCGTGGCGAACGGCGACTTATCCAAGAAAATCACGGTTGACGTCCGCGGCGAGATCCTGCAACTGAAAGACACTATCAACACCATGGTCGATCAGTTGCGGTCCTTTGCATCCGAGGTAACCCGGGTGGCGCGTGAAGTGGGTACCGAGGGCAAACTCGGTGGCCAGGCTTATGTACCAGGTGTAGGCGGTACCTGGAAAGACTTGACTGATTCAGTGAACTCCATGGCGGGCAACCTGACAGGACAGGTGCGTAATATCGCCGAAGTGACAACTGCTGTGGCGAATGGTGACTTGTCCAAGAAAATCACGGTGGACGTTAAGGGCGAAATTCTGGAACTGAAAAACACCATCAACGTGATGGTGGATCAATTGAACTCATTTGCGTCAGAAGTAACCCGCGTGGCACGTGAAGTAGGTACCGAGGGCAAGTTGGGCGGGCAGGCCAACGTGCCTGGTGTGGCCGGTACCTGGAAGGATCTGACTGACTCGGTCAATTCCATGGCAGGTAACTTGACGGGGCAGGTGAGGAATATTGCTGATGTGACGACAGCGGTGGCGAATGGTGACTTGTCGAAGAAGATTACGGCGGATGCCAAAGGCGAGATTCTGGAACTCAAAAACACCATCAACGTGATGGTGGATCAGCTCAGCTCGTTTGCGTCTGAAGTGACCCGGGTGGCGCGTGAAGTGGGCACCGAGGGAGAACTGGGCGGGCAGGCGAATGTACCTGGTGTGGCTGGTACCTGGAAGGATTTGACAGATTCTGTGAATTCCATGGCGGGTAATTTGACGGGGCAGGTGAGGAATATTGCTGACGTGACCACGGCGGTGGCCAATGGTGACTTGTCGAAGAAGATTACGGCGGATGCCAAAGGCGAAATTCTGGAACTGAAAAACACCATCAACGTCATGGTGGATCAGCTTAGCTCGTTCGCGTCCGAAGTGACACGTGTTGCACGTGAGGTCGGTACTGAAGGTGTGCTGGGCGGTCAGGCTAATGTGCCCGGTGTTGCTGGTACCTGGAAGGATTTGACCGATAACGTCAACTTCATGGCATCCAACTTGACAGGGCAGGTACGTAACATCGCGGATGTGACGACGGCGGTGGCGAAAGGCGACTTGTCCAAAAAAATCACGGTGGACGTTAAAGGCGAGATTCTGGAATTGAAGAACACGATCAATGTCATGGTGGATCAGCTCAGCTCATTTGCATCTGAAGTAACCAGGGTGGCACGTGAAGTGGGCACTGAAGGCAAGCTTGGTGGTCAGGCGTTTGTGAAAGGGGTGGGTGGTACCTGGAAAGATTTGACTGATAACGTCAACTTCATGGCCTCCAACCTGACCGGCCAGGTGCGTAATATCGCTGAGGTAACGACGGCGGTGGCGAATGGTGACTTGTCCAAGAAAATCACGGCTGACGTCAAGGGTGAAATTCTTCAATTAAAAAACACCATCAACGTCATGGTGGATCAGCTCAGCTCATTTGCGTCAGAAGTGACGCGGGTAGCGCGTGAAGTCGGTACCGAAGGTAAGCTCGGCGGTCAGGCGAATGTGCCCGGTGTGGCAGGTACCTGGAAGGATTTGACGGATTCTGTGAATTCGATGGCGGGTAACCTGACTTCACAGGTGCGTAATATTGCAGACGTGACGACGGCGGTGGCGAATGGTGACTTGTCCAAGAAAATCACGGTGGACGTGCGCGGCGAGATTTTGCAGTTGAAAGACACCATTAACACCATGGTGGATCAACTCAATTCCTTTGCCTCTGAAGTAACCCGGGTGGCGCGTGAAGTTGGTACTGAGGGTCGTTTGGGTGGCCAGGCGAATGTGCCCGGCGCCTCTGGTACATGGAAAGATCTGACTGATAACGTGAATTTCATGGCATCCAACCTGACCGGGCAGGTACGTAACATCGCGGATGTGACGACGGCGGTGGCGAATGGCGATTTGTCCAAGAAAATTACGGTAGACGTCAAAGGCGAAATTCTGGAATTAAAAGACACCATCAATGTCATGGTGGATCAGCTCAGCTCATTTGCCTCAGAAGTGACACGGGTGGCACGTGAAGTAGGCACCGAAGGCAAGCTTGGTGGCCAGGCGCAAGTAAAAGGTGTTGGTGGTACCTGGAAAGATTTGACAGAAAACGTTAATTTCATGGCGGCCAATCTCACGGCGCAGGTACGCGGTATTGCCGGTGTGGTAACAGCTGTAGCCAAAGGTGATCTTAAAAAGAAACTGACCGTGGCTGCCCAGGGTGAAATTGCATCGCTGGCCAATACCATCAATGAGATGACGGACACGCTGGCGGTGTTTGCTGACCAGGTAACAACCGTTGCACGTGAGGTGGGTGTCGAAGGTAAGCTCGGTGGACAGGCCAGTGTGCCGGGTGCATCCGGTACCTGGAAAGACTTGACTGAAAACGTCAACCAGCTTGCCGCCAATTTGTCTACTCAGGTACGTGCGATTGCAGAAGTGGCAACGGCGGTCACGCGTGGTGATTTGTCCCGTTCCATTCAGGTCAAGGCGCGTGGTGAGGTGTCAGATCTCAAGGACAATATCAATGAGATGATCCGTAACCTGAAAGAAACGACACAAAAGAATGCTGAACAGGATTGGCTCAAGACCAATCTGGCACGCTTTACCCGTTTGCTGCAAGGCCAGCGTGATTTGAGCACGGTCACCAAGCTGATCCTGTCTGAACTTGCGCCACTGGTATCTGCCCATCATGGGGTGTTTTACATGATGGACTCGAATAACGATGCTCCCTTGCTGGAAATGATCGCCAGTTATGGTTACCGTTCCAGTAGCAAATTGCCCACATCCTTCCTGCCTGGCGAAGGCCTGGTAGGGCAGTGCGCACTGGAGAAAAACCGGGTGTGGCTGACCAATGTGCCGCGCGACTATATTAAGGTATCGTCCGGCCTTGGGTCTGCGCCGCCTACCAATATCGTGGTCTTGCCTATCCTTTTTGAACAGCAGGTCAAGGCGGTAATCGAGATTGCCTCACTCGACAAATTCACGCAAACGCATATGGGTTTCCTGGATCAGTTGATGGAATCCATCGGTGTCGTTTTGCATACCATCGAAGCGAATAGTCGTACTGAAAGCCTGCTGACACAATCCCAGTCACTGGCACAAAAACTGCAACAGACCAATCAGGAACTGGCAGAAAAAGCCAGTCTGCTGTCCGACCAGAATATTGAGGTAGAACGTAAGAATCGCGAGGTAGAGCAAGCCAAACTGGCACTGGAAGAAAAAGCAACGCAGTTGGCCTTGTCATCCAAGTACAAGTCTGAATTCCTGGCCAATATGTCGCATGAATTGCGTACACCACTGAACAGCTTGTTGATCCTTGCCCAGCAACTGAGTGACAATCCTCAGGGTAATCTGTCTGGCAACCAGGTGGAATACGCCAAGACCATTTTTGGTTCCGGCAGTGATTTGTTGACGCTGATTAACGATATTCTTGATTTGTCAAAAATAGAATCCGGTACCGTCACGCTGGAACTGAGCGAATCGCGTTTGTCGATACTGGCGTCTTATGTGGAGCGTACCTTCCGCCATATGGCAGAAGCCAAGAATATCAATTTTTCTATCACTCTCGACCAAGGTTTGCCTGCTGCAATAAAAACAGATACAACACGTCTGCAGCAGATCCTCAAAAACCTGTTGTCCAATGCCTTCAAATTTACTTCACGTGGGGAAGTGCGGCTTAGCATTGGTGTCGTACAGTCGGGCTGGACGCCCGACCTGCCACAGTTAAGTCATGCTGATGCTGTACTGGCATTCTCGGTAGCTGATACAGGTGTCGGGATTGCCAGTGACAAGCTGCAATTGATTTTTGAAGCATTCCAGCAGGCAGATGGCAGTACCGCACGTAAATATGGTGGTACAGGACTGGGACTTTCCATTAGCCGCGAACTGGCGCGCTTGCTGGGTGGGGAAATCCGTGTGACCAGCATAGTTGGACAAGGCAGTACATTTACACTGTTCTTACCGTATAGCGGCGGCGGGCTGATTAGCCAGATGCCGCAACAAAATGCAACTTCAGCACCTCCAACACTTACCAGAGTGCTGGAGGCGCCCATGATTACTTCTGATGGATTAGCGCGCATTATCCCGAGCGAAGCTGCGACGATGAGCCTCAACTATGCTGAGGGTGAAGCTTCATTCGATGACAGGAATATGATCGCCAGTGGCGACCCTTCCTTGCTGATTGTCGAGGATGATGCCAGGTTTTCCGCCATTTTGCTCGCTTTCGCGAGGGAAAAGGGCTTTAAGGGCATCGTCAGCCAAAGCGGTGATGCAGCGCTGACACTGGCACGCGATTACTGCCCGACCGCTATCCTGCTCGATATAGACCTGCCAGACTGCGATGGCTTTACCGTGCTTGACCGGTTGAAACGCGACCCGGGCACGCGACACATTCCTGTACATATCATGTCCAACTCGAATGAGCGCGAGCGCGGCCTGCAGCATGGTGCCATTTCTTATCTGACCAAGCCAATCAAGCGAGAGAGGCTGGAAGAAGAATTTAACCGCATACAGCAATTCCTGATCAGAGGGAAACGCAGTTTGCTGGTAGTGGAAGATGAAGACTTGCAACGTGCCCGCATTGTAGATCTGATAGGGGAGCATGATGTACAAATCACTGCCGTAGAAAGTGGTCAGAAAGCGCTGGAAGCGCTGAGAAGTACGCATTTTGACTGCATGGTACTGGATCTCACTTTGCCAGATATCGATGGTTTTGAATTACTGGAAACCATCAGCAAGGATAAAAAGCTCAGGGACTTGCCGGTGATTATTTATACAGCCAAGGAATTGTCGCGCAAGGAAGTCACCAAGATACGCAAGGTCGCCAAAACCATCGTCGTCAAAGATGCCCGTTCGCCAGAGCGCCTGCTTGATGAGACAGCACTCTTCCTGCATCGCTCTCCAGCTGATTTGCCTGAATTGCAAAGGCGCATGCTGGAAGACATGCATGCGTCCGATGGCACACTGGCTGGGCGCAAAGTACTTGTTGTTGATGATGATTTGCGTAACATCTTTGCCCTGACGACAGTATTGGAAAGGCAGGACATGAAGGTTGTCTTTGCGGAAAATGGCAGGGATGGCATAGAACTGCTGGAACAGGACCCGGATATTGAGATTGTCTTGATGGATATCATGATGCCTGAGATGGACGGCTACGACACCATGCGTGCCATCAGGAAAATACCCAAGTTCAAAAGCATGCCCATCATCACGCTGACGGCCAAGGCCATGAAAGGTGACAGGGACAAGTGCTTTGAGGCGGGGGCATCAGATTATATTACCAAGCCTGTCGATAGCGCGCAGTTGCTGTCACTGATGCGTGTCTGGCTGGCGGAATAAGCGGGTATCTGATGAACGCATTAAAAGTCGAGGATATTGAACTCGATATGCTGCTGGAAGCCATTTACCGCTATCGCGGTGATGACTTCCGCGGTTTTGATCGTCTGGTATTGATGGAAAAACTCAATGCCTTGATGAAGCAAAATTCGATCAAAACCTATTCAGCATTGCAAGACTGCATATTGCATGACAATACGCAGTGGGATGCATTATTGCGTGGTCTTCTCTTATGCCCATTTCCGTTGTTTGGTGACCCGCAGCGACTGCAGTTCTTGCGCAGCCAATTATCGCCGTGGCTGCGGTCACATTCGCATACCCGGATATGGATGGCAGATTGTTCCAGCATTGAGGAAATTTACACCCTCGTTATCTTGCTCCAGGAAGAGCAAGTATACGAAAAAGCAGCAATCTATATAACCTGCTCAAACGAAACACTTTTGCAAGAAATGGCGAGTACAGGGTTCTCTATTGGGAAGTTCCCAGAGTATGAAAAAAATTATTTTTCGAGCGGCGGGCACGGCAGGCTGGCCGACTACTTTCAGAAAAAAAACGGTAATCTGATACTAACTGATCATCTGCAAAAAAACATCATCTGGTCCCAATTCAGTCTGATCACGGACACATCGTTTAATGAATTTGAACTGATCAGTTGCCGCAAGGCGTTCCTCAACTTTGGTGTCGCCCTGCGTCACAGAGCTTTACGCCTGTTCGCTGCCAGCCTGACTCCATTTGGCTTGCTGGATGCGGATTTAGCCATTCATAACGGCAGCAAGATCAATATGGCATGGCATTATCAGGCTATCTCAGATGAATATGGCTTGTACCGGTATCATCCTTAAGGCAGTATTGCTTTATAGCTGATAGATTATTTTTGCCATTTCTGCAAAAGTCTTAGCATGATGGCTTCATCTTTTTTCAATGTGGATTTCCCTTTCTTTGCCGCGCGTTCGCATGCATGCCATTCCTTTGCCAAGGTACCATCCATATATGAAATGGCGACTTGTGGATGGATATAGCACTTACGACAGACTGCCTGAGTATTACCCAGTTTCCTGGCAACCTTGCGGATGGCTTCGGCCAGGTTGTTACTGGCTATTGCCTGTGTTTCTGCATCGCCGATTTCCAGCAAGGCTTGCACAGCGAATGTTGTTCCTGCCCAGGTCCTGAAGTCTTTGGCCGTAAAGTCGCCATTGGCAGCACTGCGTATGTAATCATTAACGTCGATGGAATTAATTGCGTGGGTCTGGCCGTCCTCGTCCAGATATTGAAAGAGTGTCTGTCCAGGAAGATCCAGCATGGACTTGATGATACGGCATAGTTTTGGTACCCGCAGGTTGATGGTATGTTGCACACCGCTTTTGCCGCGAAAATCAAACTGAAGATGAGAGCCAGCCAGATGCACGTGTTTTCCTCTGAGCGTCGTAATGCCGTAGGAATGATTGGTGCGCGCATATTCATCATTACCTATGCGCATGCTGGTATCTTCAATCAGAGCTACTACCGTAGCGATGACTTTCTCACGCGGCAATCCCTTCATTGCCAGTGCCTTGCTTACCTGTTTTCGTATAAGCGGTAGAGCTGATGCAAACGGCAGCATGTTGCCGTACTTCGCCTCATCTCTGATGCTACGCCAGTCTTTGTGGTAACGATATTGTTTGCGAAGCCGCGCATCCCTTGCTGTGACCTGGATATGCCCGTCTTCTTGCGTACAAATCCATACATCAGTCCACGCCGGAGGAATGGCAAGGGATTTGATCCGTGCCAATGTTTGCTCGTTCTTCAAGGGTTTCCCTTGCGGAGTGAGGTATCTGAAAGCTGTTTTCCCACGTCTGTTGACAGGGTAGCGTCGTATTCCTGGCGTTTGATCGCTGACGTAAGACAAGCCTGCTTTTTTGGCAGCAAATTGCACATCGCTTTTCATTAATGAAACAGTTTGCTGCCTCTTGTTACCAGAGTTTACAGCAGGATGTCGGTTTGCGATTGTTGAGGATGTCATGTCTCAAGCTATTGATTTTAGATTGAGTATCACGATAAAACAGAACTGCACAGCGAACTGTCAGAGCTTTTGATATGTCAGGGTAGGAGTGTGGCTCATCAGGATTGAAACGCTTTAACAGGCTTGGAAATAATAAAGCCATGAAGCAAACTGTGAGGTCTACATTAGCTACAAATTTCCAAACCTGTTCTTTCCTTATCGGTTATTGCAATTACTCACACAATCACATAACCAAGCTATCCAGTTTGAATAGCAATAAGGAGTTAACGATTTTTGGAATCAGGAGCGGATTTGGAATCGTTACGTTGGGAGTTGCCAGCATTATTGCCGCTGACAGATTTTGAGCCCTGGCCGGGGCCTTGAGCATCATTTTTGTGGCTTTGCTGACCGGCTTTCACATGTTGCTCATGAGTGCCGCCTTGAGTATTACCAGATTTTTGAGGTTGGTTGTTGTTTGCTTGATTAGGCATACTTAACTCCTTAAAGTTTTCCGCTGAATGCCGCGGTCGCATTTCACTGATCAGTTGCAATCAGTAAGGGCATCATAGTTGCAATACTTTTTAGAGGGAGTAGGACTAGCGTAGGAGAACGCGCACTATCCATGTCAGATGAGGTAAGCCATATGATGCCTGATCAGCTTGGTTCTGGAGGGAAGGGTGTATGTACGCAAACGTACAGTTATTAATATCGTATGCCTTTAAAATCAAGTAATGCCAGCCAAGAAAGATAGTGATGAATACTGCTGTCGACACTGCGAATCAGCTCACTCCTCCGACACCCATCGTTCAATGCTACCCTGTGCAATTCACAATCAATGGGCATGTGAGAAAAACCGAGGTCGAGGTCTGGGTTACCTTGCTTGACCTGTTGCGCGAAAAATTCAAATTAAGCGGCACAAAGAAAGGCTGTGATCATGGCCAGTGCGGTGCCTGTACCGTGCTGGTGAATGGCAAACGCATCAATGCCTGCCTGACGCTCGCTGTCATGCAGAATAATGCTGACATCATTACAGTAGAAGGCCTGGCAGAAGGCCGCTTGCTGAGCCCTTTGCAACAAGCATTCATACAACATGATGCCCTGCAATGCGGATATTGCACACCTGGCCAGTTATGTTCGGCAATAGGCATGATGGCAGAAGGCGAGGTCAGAACTGCAGACGATGTCCGTGAGTTGATGAGTGGCAATTTATGCCGCTGCGGCGCTTATCCTCAAATCGTGGCAGCTATTACAGAAGTCATGGGCCTGACTAGGCCAGGAAACAAGACTGGGGAGGATGTAGTGCCTGGGGCGGTAGAAAAATGAATCCCTTTACATTCTCTGCCCCTGTTGATGTTGCTGCGGCTTTGCAGCAAGCAGGCATGGGAGTTCCAGGAAAAACAAAATTCATTGCAGGTGGCACCAATTTGATTGACTTGATGAAGGAGCATGTAGAAACGCCCGGTAGTCTCGTTGATATCAATCACTTACCCTTTGCGCTTATCGAGCCCAGCCCCATTGGTGGCTTGCTGATCGGTGCAATGGTCCGTAATGCCGACACCGCCTATCACCCCTTGGTCAGGCAGCATTACCCCTTGTTGTCTCAGGCCATACTAGCGGGGGCGTCAGCTCAAATTCGCAATATGGCCAGTAATGGCGGAAACTTATTACAAAGAACGCGCTGCGTGTATTTCTATGATGTAGCCGTACCATGCAATAAGCGCCGGCCCGGCAGCGGCTGTCCTGCCATTGGTGGCCTTAGCCGTCAACACGCCATACTTGGCGCTAGCGATAAGTGTATTGCTACCCATCCTTCTGACATGTGCGTGGCCCTGGCTGCCTTGCAGGCAATCGTCCATGTCCGGTCTTCAGATGGATCAAGGCAGATTGCATTCACCGATTTTCATCGTCTGCCAGGTGACAGACCCGACATCGATACCAGCCTGGCTGATGGCGAACTGATTACGCATATTGAATTGCCACCTGCGCAGCAATTTGCAAATCACTACACCTATCTGAAATTGCGTGACCGCGCATCGTATGCCTTTGCACTGGTGTCAGTAGCTGTCGCGCTCGATATCGCAGACGATGGCAGTATACATGAGGCACGTATTGCCCTTGGCGGTGTCGCCCACAAGCCATGGCGCTTGCCTCAGGCCGAAGCGTTGTTGACAGGAGAACTACCAACAAGCGCAGCGTTTGTCAGGGCTGCAGATTATTTGTTGAAAGATGCACAGGGGCAGGGCGGTAATAACTTTAAGCTCAGCATGGCACATCGCGCAGTTGTACGCGCCCTGGAAACGGCTGCCGCTTCTCCTGAGCAGAACCCTGACGCTACAGAGGTGGCAACATGACAGACCTGATCAGCGCATTGAGCAGCCCAGTTGCCGATGAGGGAACAGGTTTCGTCACTACAGGCATGCCGGTCTCCCGTATTGATGGCCGTGACAAGGTTAGTGGTCAGGCGCATTATGCTGCCGACATGGAAGATGCAGATATGCTGTATGGGGTAGTGGTGAATAGCAATATCTGCAAAGGGCACATCACCGATTTTGTGCTGGACCCAGCCTTATCCGTGCCAGGTGTGGTCGATATCATCACCCACACAAATCGTCCAAAAATACGCTCTTTTGATCTGTTCTATAAAGACATGACTGCACCCGGCGGATCACCATTTCGCCCTCTGTACGATGACAAGATTTTGTATAGCGGACAGCCAGTGGCATTGGTACTGGCACAGACGTTTGAGGCCGCGCGCCACGCTGCTTCGCTGGTTGAACTTCATGCCGATATTGAAGAATATGAAACCGACCTGAAGAGCAACTTGCAGCATAGCCGGGGGCCGGGAAATACGCGCGGTGGTTCACCACCACCCAGAGAAAAAGGCAATGCTGACGAGGCTTATGCGCAAGCTGCATTTAAAATTGGAGCCGGAATTAAAGCTCAATATGACAGCGCTGCCGAACATCACAATCCCATGGAATTGTTTGCCACTACGGTCATACGTGATGGTGATGGCCATCTGACGATCTATGACAAGACCCAGAGTTCACAAAACAGCCGCTGGTATATCAGCCGTGTGTTCGGTCTCTCCAGTGATAAAGTCACGGTTAGAAATCCCTATGTGGGTGGTGCCTTCGGTGCTGGCTTGCGGCCACAATACCAGTTGCCTCTGGCGGTGATGGCTGCCTTGAAATTGAAACGCTCAGTCAAAGTCGTCATGACACGCCAGCAAATGTTTGGCATAGGCCACAGACCCGAAACCGTGCAGACTGTTAAGCTAGCTGCCGACCAAGATGGCACGCTGAAGGCAATCATTCACAAAGCCATCACGACTACATCCCGTTTTGAAGAATATGTAGAAACCATCGTCAACTGGTCTGGACAGCTTTACGCATGCGACAACATCAAACTTGCTTATGAGCTGGTCAGTCTGGATCAATCCAGCCCCATGAATATGCGCGCACCTGGTGCAGCGCAGGGCATCCATGCACTGGAAGTGGCGATGGATGAACTGGCTTACCAGCTACGCATGGACCCGCTGGCATTCCGCCTGAAAAATTATGCCGATATTGATCCCTCCACTAGCCTGCCATATTCGAGCAAGGAATTGCGCGCCTGCTACCAACAGGGTGCCGCCCGCTTTGGCTGGAAAAACCGGCCCCTGGAGCCACGCTCCATGCGGAATGGGAGTGAACTTATCGGTTATGGCATGGCTACCGGCATATGGGATGCCATGCAATTTTTTGCACGCGCCAGTGCAGTGTTATATGGCGATGGTCGTCTGGTGGTCAG
>JAZJXP010000052.1:54667-71440 GCA_040390835.1 Pseudomonadota bacterium | reverse complement strand
CGACGTGGTGAAATTGGTAGACACGCTATCTTGAGGGGGTAGTGGCGAAAGCTGTACGAGTTCGAGTCTCGTCGTCGGCACCAAAAAAATAAGGTCAGTTTTCTTTGCTGACCCGGTCGAGGAAGCAGTCATTTCTTGTGGTTTGATCTTAAGAACTGACTTGCTTCAATCTGGCATTCAATTACAGGTAGCCTAACGTGAACCTCGAAAATTATTTCCCAGTTCTTCTCTTTATTCTGGTTGGTATCGCTGTAGGTGTGGTGCCGCAAATCCTGGGGCGTGTTCTTGCTCCATATAAACCGGATTCACAAAAAAATTCTGCTTACGAATGCGGTTTTGAGGCATTCGAAGACGCGCGCATGAAATTTGATGTGCGCTACTACCTGGTGGCGATTCTGTTTATTTTGTTCGATCTGGAAACGGCATTCTTCTTCCCTTGGGGTGTGGCAATGCGTGATCTGGGCTGGACAGGTTTTCTGATTATGCTCGGCTTCGTGCTGGAGTTCGGCGTTGGATTTTGGTACATCTGGAAAAAAGGCGCTCTGGATTGGGAGTGATGGATTATGTCAATTGAAGGTGTATTGAACGAAGGCTTTGTTACGACAACAGCCGATAAGCTGATCAACTGGACGCGTACCGGTTCCATGTGGCCAATGACCTTTGGTCTGGCCTGCTGCGCGGTTGAAATGATGCATGCCGGTGCTTCCCGCTATGATCTGGATCGCTTTGGTGTGGTGTTTCGTCCTTCTCCGCGTCAGTCTGATGTCATGATCGTTGCCGGTACGTTGTGCAATAAGATGGCACCTGCTTTACGTAAAGTGTATGACCAGATGGCCGAGCCGCGCTGGGTTATTTCCATGGGTTCTTGCGCCAATGGTGGTGGTTACTACCATTATTCGTATTCAGTAGTACGTGGTTGTGACCGTATTGTGCCAGTTGATATTTATGTGCCAGGTTGCCCGCCAACCGCAGAAGCACTGATGTACGGCATCATACAGTTGCAAAATAAGATCAAACGTACCAATACCATTGCTCGTTAATCGCGCGATCGCTGGGGCAATATTAAATTATGACTACCAAACTGGAAAACCTTGAGGCAGCAGTAAAAAATGTCCTGGGTGAGCGTATTCTGGACTTGAAGAATGCGCTGGGTGAAATCACGATCGTGGTTTCTGCAACTGCTTATCTGGATGTCATGCGCACTTTGCGCGATCATGCAGAAACCAGTTTTGAAGAATTGATTGACCTTTGCGGTGTCGATTATTCTGCCTATGGCGATGGCTTGTGGGAGGGTGCGCGTTTTGCCGCCATTTCGCATTTGCTGTCGATTAAGCATAACTGGCGTTTGCGTGTACGCGTGTTTGCGCCGGATGATGAAATGCCAGTCGTACCTTCGCTGATCGATATCTGGAATGCTGCCAACTGGTATGAGCGCGAAGCATTTGATCTGTACGGTATCTTGTTTGATGGTCACAATGACTTGCGTCGTATTTTGACCGACTATGGTTTCATCGGTCATCCATTCCGTAAAGACTTTCCAGTTTCCGGCTATGTTGAAATGCGTTATGACGCAGATCAAAAACGCGTCGTTTACCAGCCTGTCACGATAGAGCCACGCGAAAATGTGCCGCGTGTGATTCGTGAAGAAAATTACGGGATGAAATAATGGCTGAGATTAAGAATTACACCCTGAACTTTGGTCCTCAGCATCCTGCTGCGCACGGTGTGTTGCGCCTGGTGCTGGAGCTTGATGGTGAAGTGATACAACGTGCCGATCCGCACATTGGTCTCTTGCATCGTGCGACTGAAAAATTGGCTGAGCAAAAAACTTTCCTGCAATCCGTGCCTTACATGGATAGGCTGGACTATGTATCCATGATGGCCAATGAGCATGCCTATGTCATGGCCATAGAAAAGATGCTGGGTCTGGAAGTGCCTTTGCGGGCGCAGTACATCCGCGTCATGTTTGATGAAATCACGCGTTTGTTGAACCATTTGCTGTGGATAGGCGCGCATGCGCTGGACGTAGGGGCGATGGCTGTGTTCCTGTACGCCTTCCGTGAGCGTGAAGACCTGATGGATTGCTACGAAGCAGTCTCAGGTGCGCGTTTGCATGCGGCTTACTATCGTCCGGGTGGTGTGTATCGTGACTTGCCGGATCAAATGCCGCAATTCACGGTATCGGCCTTGAAGAATGAAAAAGCGATGCGTCTGTTGAATGAAAACCGTCAGGGTTCCCTGCTGGATTTCATTGAAGACTTCACCAACCGTTTCCCGAAATATGTCGATGAATACGAAACACTGTTGACCGACAACCGTATCTGGAAGCAGCGTCTGGTTGGTATCGGTGTAGTGTCACCAGAGCGTGCCAAGGCCATGGGCTTTACCGGCCCTATGTTGCGTGGTTCTGGTATTGAATGGGATTTGCGCAAGAAGCAGCCATATGAAGTCTATGACTTGCTGGATTTTGATATTCCAGTCGGCGTGAATGGCGACAGTTATGACCGTTATCTGGTGCGCGTAGAAGAAATGCGCCAGTCCAACCGCATCATCAAACAATGCGTTGAGTGGCTGAGAAATAACCAGGGTCCGGTGATTACTGATAACCACAAGGTTGCGCCACCACATCGCGTGAACATGAAGTCGAATATGGAGGAGCTCATCCATCACTTCAAACTGTTCACCGAAGGTTTCCATGTTCCTGCTGGCGAAGCCTATGCCGCAGTTGAACATCCAAAAGGCGAGTTTGGTATTTACTTGATGTCCGATGGTGCTAACAAGCCGTATCGTCTGAAAATCCGTGCGCCAGGTTTCGCGCATTTACAGGGTTTGGATGAGATGGCAAAAGGTCACATGATTGCTGATGCGGTAACGATCATCGGTACTCAGGATATTGTGTTTGGTGAGATTGACAGATAAAGCGGCGTCCTGAGGGCGTCGAATCGAGGCATTAGCTATGGTGTTATCAGAGCAGGCATTTAAAAAAATTGATCGTGAACTTGCAAAGTTCCCGGCTGACCAGCGCCAGTCCGCTGTGATGGCCGCATTGGCTATTGCCCAGGATGAAACTGGCTGGGTATCTCCGGAAGTCATGCAGACTTTGGCTGACTACATCGGCATGCCCGCAGTAGCAGTGCAGGAAGTCGCGACTTTCTACAATATGTACAACACCAAGCCGGTGGGCAAGTTCAAAATTTCGGTCTGTACCAACCTGCCTTGCGCATTGTCCGGTGGCGAACGTGCAGCACATCACCTGAAGCAAAGACTCGGTATCGATTACAGGGAAACCACGGCCGATGGCCAGTTCACCCTGGTTGAAGGCGAATGCATGGGTGCCTGCGGTGATGCACCTGTGATGCTGGTCAATAACAAACGCATGTGCAGTTTCATGTCGAATGAAAAAATTGACGGTCTGGTCAATGAATTGAAAGAGGCGGGTAAATAATGACGAGTCTGCATAATCGCCATATTAAGCCTTTGATACTGGCTGGCCTGGATGGTAAAAACTGGCATCTGCAAGATTACGTAGCACGTGGTGGCTATGAATCCTTGAAGCGTATCCTGAATGAAAAAATCCCTCCTGAGCAAGTGATTGCTGAGTTGAAGGCTTCTTCTTTGCGTGGTCGTGGTGGCGCGGGTTTCCCTACGGGCTTGAAGTGGAGTTTCATGCCACGTCAGTTCCCAGGTCAAAAATACCTGGTCTGTAATACAGATGAGGGCGAGCCTGGTACATTCAAGGACCGTGACATCATCCGTTATAACCCGCATGCCCTGATTGAAGGCATGGCCATAGGTGCCTACGCCATGGGTATTACGGTAGGTTATAACTACATCCACGGCGAAATTTTTGCTGACTACGACCGTTTCGAAGAGGCGCTGGAAGAAGCACGTGCCGCCAATATGCTGGGCGACAAGATTGCTGGTTCAGACTTCAACTTCCAGTTGCATGCTTTCCATGGTTACGGCGCCTATATCTGTGGCGAAGAAACAGCCTTGCTGGAATCGCTGGAAGGCAAGAAAGGGCAGCCACGCTTCAAGCCGCCTTTCCCTGCCAGCTTTGGTTTGTATGGCAAGCCAACCACGATCAATAACACAGAGACATTTGCGGCTGTGCCTTTCGTGTTTGCCATGGGCGGTGAAAAATACGCTGCACTGGGCAAGCCAAATAATGGCGGTACCAAGATTTTCTCCATGTCTGGCGACGTAGCAAAGCCAGGCAATTACGAAGTGCCCATGGGCACACCGTTTGCCACCTTGCTTGAACTGGCTGGTGGCATGCGCGATGGTAAAAAGATCAAGGCAGTTATCCCAGGTGGTTCATCCATGCCGGTATTGACTGGTGATGTGATGATGGCGACTGACATGGACTATGACTCCATCGCCAAGGCTGGCTCCATGCTGGGCTCTGGTGCGGTCATCGTCATGGATGAAACACGCTGCATGGTGAAATCACTGTTGCGCCTGTCTTATTTCTATTTTGAAGAATCCTGCGGTCAGTGCACACCATGCCGTGAAGGTACGGGTTGGTTGTATCGCATGGTGCATAGGATAGAGCATGGCCATGGCCGTCCGGATGATCTGGATATGCTGAATTCCATCGCTGACAATATCCAGGGCAAGACAATTTGCGCCCTCGGCGATGCAGCGGCGATGCCAGTACGCGCCATGATCAAGAATTTCCGCGAAGAATTTGAATATCACATCGAGCATAAGCATTGCTTGGTGCCCACTTACATGTAAGCCAGCTTCGGTTAGCACACTTAGAGTAGACCATGGTTGAAATCGAAATAGACGGCAAAAAAGTCGAAGTCCAAGAGGGCAGTATGGTGATGGACGCTGCCAATAAGCTTGGCACCTACATCCCGCACTTTTGCTATCACAAAAAATTATCTATTGCGGCTAACTGCCGCATGTGTCTGGTTGAGGTTGAAAAAGCACCGAAGCCTTTGCCTGCCTGCGCAACACCTGTTACGCCGGGCATGATCGTCCGTTCTTCCAGCGACAAGGCAGTAAAAGCACAAAAAGCAGTGATGGAATTCCTGCTCATCAACCATCCGCTGGATTGCCCTATCTGCGACCAGGGCGGTGAATGCCAATTGCAGGATCTGGCTGTTGGTTACGGCGGTACTGCATCCCGTTACGATGAAGAAAAACGCGTGGTATTCCACAAGGACGTAGGTCCTCTGGTTTCCATGGAAGAAATGAGCCGTTGCATACACTGTACGCGCTGCGTTCGTTTTGGCCAGGAAATCGCTGGCGTCATGGAACTGGGCATGCTCAACCGTGGCGAGCATTCTGAAATCACTTCCTTCGTCGGTAAGACAGTTGATTCTGAATTGTCCGGCAACATGATCGATTTGTGTCCAGTCGGCGCACTGACATCCAAGCCTTTCCGTTACTCTGCCCGTACCTGGGAATTGTCACGACGTAAATCAGTGAGCGGCCATGATGGTCTGGGTTCCAACCTGATTGTTCAGGTCAAGAACAACAAGGTCATGCGTGTGGTCCCGCTGGAAAATGAAGAAATCAATGAATGCTGGATTTCTGACAAAGACCGTTTCTCTTATGAAGCACTGAACAGCACAGAACGCCTGACCAAGCCCATGATCAAGCAGGGCGGGCTATGGCAAGAAACTGACTGGCAAACTGCACTCGAATATGTCGCGCACGGCCTGCGTAACGTCAAGCATGAGCATGGCGCTGATGCTATCGCCGCTGTCGCTGCCCCTAGTTCTACTCTGGAAGAACTGACACTGTTGCAACGCGTAGTCCGCGGCCTGGGGTCAGACAATATTGATTTCCGCCTGCGTCAGTCTGACTTTGCGTTGAATTCTTCCGTCAAGCCCTGGTTGGGTACCAGCATCGCCAGGTTTGGTCAGTTGAAAAACGTTTTTGTTATCGGCTCCTTCCTGCGTAAAGACCATCCTTTGCTGGCAGCGCGTCTGCGTCAGTCAGTAAAAATGGGTGCCAAACTCAGCATCCTGCATGCGACGAATGATGAATTGCTCATCAAGCTGGCAAACAATGCAGTAGTCGCACCTTCGCTGTGGACAGCTTTCCTGGCTGAAGTTGCAGTTGCTGTCGCAGCTAAAAAAGAAATCGCCAAACCTGCTGGTTTCGAAGCGGTGCAGGCATCTGCCAAAGCAGAAGCGATTGCGGCCAGTCTGTTGGCTGGCAATGCAGGCGTATTCTTGGGTAACACAGCGTCTTACCATCCAGAAGCATCGCAACTGCATGCGCTGGCACAATGGATTGCAGAAAACGCAGGTACGGAATTTGGTTACCTGACAGAAGCAGCAAACACAGTTGGCGGTTACCTGGCAAATGCCATCCCTGCCAATAATGCCAAGCCAGTATTCACTGAAGCCAAAAAAGCCTACATCGTTTTGCATGCCGAGCCTTTGCTTGACAGCGCATATCCGGTACAAGCCAAAGCCGCTTTGGATAATGCTGAAATGGTCGTTGTCATGTCGCCATTCAAGCATGGTGCAGAATATGCAGACGTCTTGCTGCCAGTTTCTCCTTACACAGAAACATCTGGTACTTTTGTGAACTGCGAAGGCCGCGCACAAAGCTTCCATGGTGTGGTCAAGCCTTTGGGCGATACCCGTCCTGCATGGAAAGTCTTGCGCGTACTTGGCAATTTGCTGGGCCTGGAAAACTTTGATTTCGAGACAGCAGAAGCAGTGCGTGCGACAGTATTGACGCAAGTTGACCTGACGACGCAATTGAATAACCTGGCCAAATTGGCTCCTACAGTTACTGCTAACGCTGTTGCAGGCATGGAACGCATTGCTGATGTTGGCATCTACAGCACAGACGCTATCGTGCGCCGTGCCGAATCCCTGCAACTGACAGCCGATGCCCGTGCACCGCAAGCATGGATCAGCCAGACTGATGCCAGCAAGCTGGGCATAGCCGAAGGCGACATGGTGAGGCTGAGCAAAACCGGTTCTACCCTGATCCCTGTGGGAATCGATAAATCCTTGCCTGACAATGTAGTCAGAATTGCTGCGGGTCACGCCCTGACAGCCAATCTGGACGGCATGTTCGGTGCCATCAAACTGGAGCGTGCATAATGAATTTGCTGCTCTCTATCCAGGAATTGGGTCAGCACTATCTTGGTGCCTTGTGGTTGCCTTTGTGGACACTGATCAAGATCGTCTGCATCACTTTGCCAGTCATGGGCTGCGTTGCCTACCTGACCTTGTGGGAACGCAAGATGATAGGCTGGATGCACATCCGTCTTGGCCCGAATCGTGTAGGCCCCGCTGGTTTGCTGCAGCCTATCGCTGATGCGTTGAAGTTACTGCTCAAAGAGATCATCATCCCGGCAAAAGCAAACAAAATCCTGTTCGTGCTGGCACCTATCATGACCATCATGCCTGCGCTGGCAGCCTGGTCGGTGATTCCTTTCGGTCCTGAAACTGTACTGGCGAACGTCAATGCAGGCTTGTTGCTGATCATGGCAATCACCTCGATGGAAGTCTACGGCATCATCATCGCCGGTTGGGCATCCAACTCCAAGTATGCTTTCCTTGGTGCCATGCGTGCTTCTGCACAGATGGTCTCGTATGAAATTGCCATGGGCTTCGTACTGGTTATCGTGCTGATGGTGTCCGGCAGCCTGAACATGACCGATATCGTCAACGCCCAGACCAAAGGTTTTGCAGCCAGCTATGGTTTCAACCTGTTCTCATGGAACTGGTTGCCATTGTTGCCTATGTTCGTGGTGTATGTGATTTCCGGTATTGCGGAAACCAACCGTCACCCGTTTGACGTGGTCGAGGGTGAGTCCGAGATCGTTGCCGGTCACATGGTTGAATACTCCGGTATGTCTTTCGCCATGTTCTTCCTGGCTGAATACGCCAACATGATTTTGATCTCTGCCATGGCATCTTTGATGTTCCTCGGCGGTTGGTCAGCACCGTTCAGCTTCCTGGATTTCATTCCTGGCTGGATCTGGCTCGGTATCAAGACTTTTGTTGTGGTTTCCATGTTCATCTGGGCACGCGCATCTTTCCCACGCTATCGCTATGACCAGATCATGCGTCTGGGCTGGAAAGTATTTATCCCGCTGACTCTGGTGTACCTGGTTATCGTCGCAGCATGGATGCAAACTCCATGGAATATTTGGAAGTAAGAGGCTAAAAAAATGGAAGCTATCAAGGATTTTTTTGGCAGCCTGATGCTGCGCGAACTGATCAAGGGCCTGGCCCTGACAGGCCGCTATATGTTCGCCCGCAAGATCACGGTGCAATTTCCAGAGGAAAAAACACCGCAGTCCCCACGTTTTCGTGGTCTGCATGCCTTGCGCCGCTACCCGAATGGGGAAGAGCGCTGCATCGCCTGTAAATTGTGTGAAGCAGTTTGCCCTGCAATGGCAATTACGATCGAGTCTGAACAACGTGCTGACGGTAGCCGTCGTACTACCCGTTATGACATCGACCTGACCAAATGTATTTTCTGCGGTTTTTGCGAAGAATCATGCCCGGTCGACTCCATCGTTGAGACCCATGTACTGGAATATCACGGTGAAAAACGCGGCGATCTGTATTTCACCAAAGAGATGTTGCTGGCTGTAGGTGATCGTTACGAGACACAAATTGCAGCAGCGCGTGCCGCTGATGCCACATACCGCTAACTGGACCTGGTTCGATATGGAATTTACTACCGTTTTATTTTATGTTTTCGCTGCGATCATGATAGTCGCTGCGATCCAGGTGATTTCTGCACGCAACCCTGTGCATGCTGCCTTGTTCCTGGTATTAACCTTCTTCAATGCGGCCGGTATCTGGATGTTGCTGAAGGCTGAGTTCCTGGCCATCGTGCTGGTGCTGGTGTATGTTGGCGCGGTCATGGTGCTGTTCCTGTTTGTGGTGATGATGCTGGACATCAACCTCGACAAACTGAGAGAAGGTTTCTGGAGTCATTTTCCATTGGCTGCGGCAGTTGGCGTCATCATCGTGCTCGAAATGTCGGCAGTTTTGTTGCGTGGCTTTTTGCGCCCTGACAACCATACCCCGGCAGCATCCGACAAGATAGGTAATACCAAGTACCTGGGTATAGAAATTTTCACGCATTACCAGTTCGCTTTTGAGGTTGCCGCAGCCATTCTGTTGCTGGCTATCGTTGCTGCGGTTGCCCTGACTTTGCGCCGTCGTAAAGACAGCAAGTATTTTGATCCTGCTGCGGCGGTTAAAGTGAAAGCCAAGGACCGTATCCGTATCGTCAGCATGAAAGCTGAATCCGAGCGCGCTGAGAATAATGCCACTGCTGCGGCAGCTACTGTGAATCCGGAGGCGTAAATGGCTTTGACTTTGAGTTTGACGCACTACCTGATTTTGGGCGCAATCCTGTTTGCGATTTCCATTGTCGGTATTTTCCTCAACCGTAAAAACATCATCGTCTTGCTGATGGCAATTGAATTGATGTTGCTGGCGGTGAATATCAATTTCATCGCATTCTCCCATTATCTGGGTGATGCAGCAGGGCAGGTATTTGTGTTCTTCATACTTACCGTTGCTGCTGCTGAGTCAGCGATAGGTCTGGCGATCCTGGTGGTCTTGTTCCGTAATCTGGACACCATCAACGTCGAAGATCTGGATGCATTAAAAGGTTAATCAGGTTAATGGTGCGGATTGTCGCCTGCTGCGGCAGTCCGGTAGTCCGGTATACGCTGGCGATTTAGAAAAGTAATAAAGCTAACAAAGGGTCATCATGGCGGGGCAACTTAACCCACAATTATTATTGGCAGTACCACTGGCGCCCCTGGTCGGGTCTGCTATTGCAGGTCTGCTAGGAACGAAGTTTTTCGGCAATGTGGTTGGCCGCAAGGTATCGCATACAGTCACCATACTTGGTGTACTGATTGCATTGATCATCTCCTGCATGACCTTGTCTGCCGTGATGGATGGCGCAACTTATAACGAGACCCTGTATCAATGGATGAAGGTCGGTAACATGAAGCTGGAAGTCGGCTTCATGGTAGACAGCCTGACAGCCATGATGATGTGCGTCGTGACCTTTGTGTCGCTGATGGTGCATATCTACACCATAGGCTATATGGCAGAAGACGAGGGCTATAACCGCTTCTTCTCATATATCTCCTTGTTCACCTTCGCCATGCTGATGCTGGTGATGAGTAACAACTTCCTGCAATTGTTCTTTGGCTGGGAAGCTGTGGGCCTGGTGTCTTATTTGCTCATCGGTTTCTGGTACACCAAACCGACGGCCATTTACGCCAACATGAAAGCCTTTCTGGTCAACCGTGTCGGTGACTTTGGTTTCATCCTGGGCATAGGCTTGCTGGTCGCAAATACCGGTTCCATGAACTATCTCGAAGTATTTGCCAAGAAAAATGAATTGGCAGCAATGCTGTTGCCGCATACAGACTGGATGCTGATTACCGTTGCCTGTATCTGCCTGTTCATCGGTGCCATGGGTAAGTCTGCACAATTCCCTCTACACGTCTGGTTGCCGGATTCCATGGAAGGCCCGACCCCGATTTCTGCACTGATCCACGCGGCGACCATGGTTACCGCAGGTATCTTCATGGTGTCACGCATGTCACCATTGTTTGAATTGTCTGACACTGCCTTGTCTTTCATCCTGGTGATAGGTGCGATTACCGCGCTGTTCATGGGTTTCATGGGCATCATCCAGAACGATATCAAACGCGTGGTAGCTTATTCCACGCTGTCACAACTGGGTTATATGACAGTGGCACTGGGTGCTTCTGCTTACTCGGTTGCAGTATTCCATCTGATGACGCACGCTTTCTTTAAAGCGTTGCTGTTCCTTGGTGCCGGTTCTGTGATTATCGGCATGCATCATGATCAGGATATCCGTAACATGGGTGGCTTGAGGAAGTACATGCCTATCACCTGGCTGACATCTCTGGCTGGTTCGCTGGCATTGATAGGTACGCCTTTTCTGTCCGGTTTCTATTCCAAGGACAGCATTATCGAAGCAGTGCAGGCCAGCCATTTGCCTGGCGCCGGCTTTGCGCAGTTTGCTGTGCTGGCAGGTGTATTTGTGACGGCATTCTATTCCTTCCGTATGTATTTCCTGGTCTTCCATGGCAAGGAAAACTTTGGCAAGGCACATGCGCATGATCATCACGATGATCACAAAAATGCGCACAAAGATGCACACAAAGACGACCACCATGCTGCCGACGATCATCATGACGACCACCACCATGGTCTGGCTCCTGGTCAAAAACCGCATGAGTCACCGTTAGTTGTCTGGTTGCCTTTGGTTCTGTTGGCAATTCCTTCGCTGTTTATTGGTGCGATTGCAATTGAGCCGATGTTGTTTGGTGGCTTCTTCAAGAATGTGATCTTTGTTAATGAAGCACATCATGCAATGGAAGAACTGCACCACGAATTCCACGGCGCTGCTGCGATGGGTCTGCATTCCTTCATGACGCCACCATTCTGGCTGGCACTGGCGGGTGTGGTGACTGCCTATGTGTTCTACATGGTCAAACCGGAAATTCCAGCGGCGATCAAAAAAGCGGTTGGTCCGCTGTACACATTGTTGGACAACAAATACTACATGGACCGCTTTAACGAAATCGTGTTCGCCGGTGGCGCACGTATGCTCGGCGGGGGCTTGTGGAATATTGGTGACAAGGGCCTCATCGATGGCCTGGTAGTTAACGGCAGCGCGAAACTGGTTGGCTGGGTCTCCAAACTGATACGTCATTTGCAGAGTGGTTATATCTATCACTATGCATTTGTGATGATACTCGGCGTGATGGGTTTCCTGGCTTATACAGTGCTGTTTCCCTTTGCTAAATAAGTGACCACGGCTATAAAAAGATAATTATTATGCAGTCAACTTCTACTCTACTTAGCCTTTCGATCTGGTTACCGATTGCCTTCGGTATCTTCATACTGGCCTTTGGTCGCGATAACAATCCTGCGCTGGTGCGCGGTGTTGCGCTGATCGGTTCGATTTGCAGTTTTATCGTCACACTGCCTTTGATCAAGCTTTTTGACAATACTGCGCATGGCATGCAGTTTGTTGAAAAACACAGTTGGATAGAACGCTTCAATGTGTTCTATGCACTGGGTATAGACGGCATCTCTTTGTGGCTGATACCTTTGACAGCCTTTATCACTGTGATAGTGGTGATCGCCGCCTGGGAAGTCATAGAAAAACAAGTCTCCCAGTACATGGGTGCCTTCCTGATTTTGTCAGGCTTGATGATAGGTGTGTTCTGCGCGACAGACGGCATGTTGTTTTATGTCTTCTTTGAAGCGACGCTGATCCCCATGTACATCATCGTTGGTGTCTGGGGTGGCCCGAACCGTGTGTATGCGGCATTCAAGTTCTTCTTGTACACCTTGATGGGTTCCTTGCTGACGTTGCTTGCCATCATTTACCTGTACCTGAAAGCCGGTCATTCATTTGACATCCTGGTATGGCATAAACTGCCGTTGCCGCTGACTACCCAGATCATGATTTTCTGCGCCTTCCTGATGGCGTTTGCAGTCAAGGTACCAATGTGGCCAGTACATACATGGCTGCCAGATGCCCACGTTGAAGCGCCTACTGGTGGTTCCGTCGTGCTGGCTGCCATCATGTTGAAACTGGGTGCCTATGGCTTCCTGCGTTTCTCTTTGCCTATCGCTCCTGATGCCAGCCATTACATGGCAGGTTTCATGATCACGCTGTCGCTGATCGCCGTTATTTATATCGGTCTGGTAGCACTGGTGCAAAAAGATATGAAAAAGCTGGTCGCGTATTCTTCAATTGCGCACATGGGTTTCGTGACACTGGGCTTCTTCATGTTTAACGACATGTCAGTGCAGGGCGCTATCGTGCAAATGATTTCTCACGGCTTTATCTCCGGCGCGATGTTCCTGTGTATCGGTGTCTTGTATGACCGCGTACACTCCCGCGAAATCGCTGACTACGGTGGTGTGGTCAACACCATGCCTAAATTTGCTGCCTTGTTCGTGCTGTTCTCTATGGCTAACTGCGGCTTGCCGGCAACTTCCGGTTTTGTTGGCGAATTCATGGTGATCCTGGGCGCGGTGCAGTTCAATTTCTGGATAGGCATGCTGGCAGCAACAGCCCTGATTTTTGGTGCAGCCTACTCTTTGTGGATGGTCAAGCGCGTCGTCTTCGGTAATATCACGAATGAACATGTAGCCCACCTGAGCGACCTGAATAAACGTGAATTCTTCATGCTGGGTGTGTTGGCAATAGCAGTGCTGGTAATGGGTTTGTATCCAGCGCCATTTACAGATGCAATGCAGGTCTCGGTAGCTGATCTGTTGCAACATGTGTCAGTTCCTAAGCTGACACCCTGACCGGGAATTTGGATACGCAAGCCACGGCAGTCTGCATCAGGCAGTCGTGGCAGCAGATCAATGCTAGTAAAAATTGAATAATATGAACCTGATACCACTTTATCCTGAAATCTTTTTGCTGCTGGCGATTTGCGCCATCTTGCTGATCGATATGTTTTTGCCCGACAGCAAACGCAATGTGACTTATGCACTCAGCATACTGGCATTGACGATCTGTGGTGTCCTGACTGTGGCATTCGCTGATCCGGTGAAGTCGGAATACGTCAGTAATAATATGTTTGTTTCTGACCCCATGGCCGTGCTGCTGAAACTGTTTTCTTATATCGCAGTAGGCGTGACTCTGATCTATTCACGTCAATACGTCAGCGACCGTGCGATGACCAATACTCACCTCGGCGGTGAATACTATGTGCTGGCGCTGTTTGCCTTGCTGGGCCAGATGGTGATGATTTCCGGTAATAACTTCCTGGTGATTTACCTTGGTCTTGAATTGATGTCCTTGTCGCTGTATGCCCTGGTTGCTTTGCGTCGTGACCACACTGTGTCTACTGAAGCCGCGATGAAGTATTTCATCCTGGGTGCACTGGCTTCCGGTTTCATGTTGTACGGTATTTCCATGTTGTACGGTGCTACTGGTTCTTTGCAGTTGAATGAAGTCGTTAAAGTCACTGCAACTGCAACAGCGAATAAAACTATCCTGGTGTTCGGTATCGTTTTCCTGGTTGCGGGTCTGGCATTTAAACTGGGCGTGGTTCCTTTCCATATGTGGGTACCGGACGTCTATCAGGGCGCACCGACTGCAGTGACTTTACTCCTGGGCGGCGCACCTAAACTGGCAGCGTTTGCGATTACCTTCCGTTTGCTGGTAGAAGGGCTGTTTCCGCTGGCGGTTGACTGGCAACAAATGCTGGTGGTGCTGGCAGTCTTGTCGATGGCGATAGGTAATCTGACCGCGATTGCACAAACCAATTTGAAGCGTATGTTGGCTTACTCCACCATTTCGCAAATGGGTTTCATGTTGCTGGGCTTGTTGTCCGGCGTGGCAAATGGCAATTCTGATCTGGCAGTGGATGCCTACAGCTCTTCCATGTTCTACAGCATCACCTATGTATTGACGACGCTGGGTACTTTCGGTGTCATCATGTTGCTGGCACGTTCAGGCTTTGAAGCAGAAAACCTGGAAGACCTGAAAGGCCTTAACAAGCGCAATCCATGGTTTGCCCTGGTCATGCTGTTGCTGATGTTCTCGCTGGCTGGTATCCCGCCTATGATGGGTTTCTACGCCAAGCTGTCAGTCTTGCAGGCTGTCTTGTCTACAGGTAAATTGTGGCTGGCACTGGTTGCCGTGGCATTCTCGCTGATTGGTACTTTCTATTACCTGCGTATCGTCAAACTCATGTACTTTGATGATCCGCTGGATCATAGTCCTATCGTTGCCAGCGCCGACATGCGCATGGTATTGAGCGTGAATGGCCTGATCGTCCTGGTCCTGGGTATCATGCCAGGCTCGCTGATGACAGCTTGCGTGAACGCCATTTCCAATACGCTTAAATACTGATACGGCCAGCAGTGGGTAATTCTGCATCTACCTGGCTGATCATCGTGTTGGCAGTTCTCGCTGCCAACCTGCCTTTCTTGAATGAGCGCTGCTTTGCTATCATTGGCTTGCAGCACTTCGCATTTTTCAAATCTATTTTCTTTTGGAGATCAGTTTCTTCATCTGCAGTCGATTTGGTAGTTACCCATCCTGTAGATGAAGATGACAATGCGGCACCGATCACCACCAATGATGTGCCTGTGCGCACTACGCCTGCATATTCTGATGTGCCAGAATTGAATACGGTTCAGGTCAAGTCATTGTGGTTGCGCCTTCTTGAACTCATCATCCTGTATTTCTGTGTCGGTGGCATTGCCTTTGCCCTTGAGTCTGCAGCAGGCAATCGCTTCCCACAAGGATGGGAATTCTATGGCATCAATGCCTGTCTGTTTTTGGTGCTGGCTTTCCCCGGTTTTGTGTATCGTTATTTGAAGCGCAATCATGGCTGAGAAAATCACCAGCAAGCTGGATCTGCAAGAAAACAAGATCAGCAGTGAGCTGGTGTATGAGGGTAGTTTTCTCAAGGTCGACAAAGACATCGTGTCCTTGCCTGATGGACAGACTGCTACCCGCGAATACATACGTCACCCCGGAGCCGTCGTTATCATCCCCTTGTTCGATGATGGGCGCATCCTGCTGGAAAAACAGTTCCGCTATCCCTTGCATCAGGTGTTCATAGAATTCCCGGCTGGCAAGATAGATGCTGGCGAAGACCCCTTGCTCTGTGCCCAGCGCGAGTTGCGCGAAGAAACCGGCTATACCGCAAGCGACTGGTCTTTTGTCTGCACCATACATAACGCCATCGCGTATTCAGATGAACATCTCGACATCTACCTGGCCAAAGGCCTGACGGCAGGGCAAGCAGCCCTGGATGAAGAAGAATTCCTCGAAGTATTCACCGCTACACTGCCAGAGATGCTCGACTGGATCAAATCCGGGCACATCACCGACGTAAAAACCGTCATAGGTACATTCTGGCTGGAGAAGATCCTGGCGGGTAAGTGGTGATTGCAGGCCGGAATTGCAAAAAGTTTTGAAAACGAAAAAGCCGCTGATCAGCGGCTTTTTGCATTGAAACTCATCCAAAAAGGGAAATGCTGTCCGCATTTCAAGAAGTCCTGAGTAAGCGTAGCGAGCAGGGCTAGTTTGAGTTAAGAAGCGCAGTCGTACATACGTACGACGAGCATCGCTGGCTCAAAATCGCACTGCGCAGTAGCTTAATCAGGATTTCGACTACATGTTTGGATAATTGGGTCCTCCCCCACCCTCAGGCGTCACCCAGACGATATTCTGCGTCGGGTCCTTGATATCGCAGGTTTTACAATGCACGCAGTTCTGCGCATTGATTTGCAGGCGGTCCGCGCCTTCTTCGGTCTTTACGAACTCATACACACCAGCCGGGCAATAACGCGCTTCAGGGCCTGCGAATTTGGCGAGGTTAATAGACACCGGCACGTCAGCATTTTTCAAGGTCAGATGGATGGGCTGGTCTTCCGCATGGTTGGTATTCGAGATGAATACTGAGGACAAGCGGTCAAAAGTCAGCTTGCCATCCGGCTTGGGGTAAACGATAGGTGTAAATTCTGATGCTGGGCGCAGGCATTCATGGTCAGCTTTGCTGTGATGCAGCGTCCATGGTGCCTTGCCGCGCAAGACCACCTGGTCCAGCCATACCAGAGGGGAACCATAAGTGCCACGTTTGAGCAGGGGTTTGACATTGCGCGCGGTGTACAATTCTTCATGCAGCCAGGATTGTTCAAACGCAGCTGAATAAGCGCTCAGTTCATCATGTTGGCGGCTGGCAGATACCGCTTCAAAGGCTGCCGTTGCTGCCAGCATGCCGGTCTT
>JAZJXP010000052.1:40875-54657 GCA_040390835.1 Pseudomonadota bacterium | reverse complement strand
GGCTACCCTTGATGCGGCTCATGTTCAGGAAGCCGGCATCACAACCTATCAATGCACCACCAGGGAACACCAGCTTGGGCAGGGATTGCAAGCCACCGGCAGTGATCGCCCGCGCACCATAAGAAATACGCTTGCCGCCTTCAAAGAAAGTACGGATAGAAGGGTGGGTCTTGAAGCGCTGGAATTCTTCGTACGGCGACAGATAAGGGTTTTCATAAGCCAGGCCAACGACATAGCCAACTGCCACCAGATTGTCTTCCAGGTGGTACAGGAAGGAACCGCTGTACTGATCCATCAAAGGCCAGCCGGTCGTGTGCACGACCAGGCCCGGCTTGTGCTGCTTGGGATCGATTTCCCACAATTCCTTGATGCCTATGCCATAGGATTGCGGATCTTTACCCTTGCTCAAATCGTATTTGGCAATCACTTGCTTGCCCAGGTGGCCGCGTGCGCCTTCGGCAAACAGGGTGTACTTCGCATGCAATTCCATGCCGAGCTGGAAAGAGGAGGTTGGCTGACCATGGCGGTCTACACCCATATTGCCGGTGGCAACGCCTTTGACTGAGCCATCTTCGTTATACAAGACCTCTGCTGCGGCAAAGCCGGGGAACACTTCCACACCTAAAACTTCAGCTTGCTGACCCAACCAGCGGGTGACATTGGCGAGTGAAACGATGTAGTTGCCATGATTCTCGAAACAGGCTGGTAGCATCCAGTTAGGGGTGCGGTATGCACTTTTCTCTGTCAGTACCAGCACACGGTCTTCCGTTACTTCAGTATTCAGGGGTGCGCCCATTTCCTTCCAGTTAGGAAAGAGTTCGGTCAGGGCCTTGGGGTCCATGACCGCACCAGACAGTATGTGGGCACCAGGCTCGCCACCTTTTTCGAGTACGCAGACTGATACTTCCGTGCCTTTTTCTGCGGCCAGTTGCTTCAGCTTGATGGCTGCCGACAAGCCAGCTGGTCCGCCACCGACGACAACGACGTCATATTCCATTGCGTCGCGGGGACCGTACTGTTCAAGTATGCTTTGTGTCATGGCTATTTTCACTTTCTGAAGATTTTCGAACGAGCGTGCTTATTTGCTGTCAGCATGTTATCTGCTACCTATACATTTCGCAAGCGAGGGTATGCTCGAATTATTATTGTTGTAGGTTCGCAAAATACTCAGAATTATCGCAGAGCCAACATTGGTATGCATCAAGATCATGCGAAATAGCAGGAAAATTTCTGTAAAAATCTTCAAGTAATTCAAATCCATACAACACAAGCATAATCAGTATGTCATCATAGAGTCTTATAGAATAGTGAATTTATTCCAAATATTTGCGGAGAATCAGATGGGCATAGAAGTCAATTTCGAAGGCAAGATTGCACTGGTCACCGGTGCTTCCAGTGGTCTTGGCGCGCGATTTGCCAAAATCCTGGCACAGGCAGGTGCGCAAGTCGTGCTGGCATCGCGCCGTATAGACAGGCTCAAAGAATTGCGTGCTGAAATCGAATCTGAAGGTGGTGCCGCCCATGTGGTTGCTCTGGACGTGACGGATTATGGCAGCATCAAATCAGCGATTGCCCATGCCGAGACCGAGGCCGGCCCTATCGATATCCTGATCAATAATTCTGGTGTATCAACGACGCAACGCCTGGTTGACGTGACACCAGACGATTATGCCTATGTCATGGATACCAACCAGCGTGGTGCTTTTTTTGTGGCGCAAGAAGCTGCCAAGCGCATGATTGCCCGCCATAAGGGTGATCCTAAAAAGCAACACCGCATCATCAATATCGCTTCGGTCGCTGGCTTGCGTGTCTTGCCACAGATAGGCATTTACTGCATGAGCAAGGCCGCAGTCGTACATATGACCAAGGCCATGGCAGTGGAGTGGGGCAAGTATGGCATCAATGTGAATGCGATTTGCCCGGGTTATATATCGACTGAAATCAATTCAGATTATTTTTCTACAGATGCGGGCCAAAAACTGGTCGACATGCTGCCAAGAAAGCGTGTAGGTGCACCGGAAGACCTGGATGGCCTGTTGCTCTTGCTGGCGGCAGAAGAATCACGTTTCCTTAATGGTGCCATAGTCACTGCAGATGATGGTATGAGCGTGCAATGATAGAGAATAAGGTTACGGAAAAGAAGCTGGTCTATACCGTCACCATTCCTATCCGGTGGGGCGATATGGATGCCATGGGCCATGTCAACAATACCGTATATTTTCGCTATATGGAGCAGGCGCGTATTGAGTGGCTGAGCATGATGGGTTGCCTGCCGGATGAGGCGGGCAATGGTCCCGTCATCGTCAATGCCTATTGCACCTTCAAGAAGCCCCTGAAATATCCTGGGCAGGTTGAAGTGTGTACTTATATCGGTGCGGCAGGCCGCAGCAGCTTTGAAACCATGCAGGAAATGCGTTCAGTCGGTGATGGTTATGCCCTGTATGCAGAGGGTGGTGCCAAGGTAGTCTGGGTATCGGCTGAGACAGGCAAATCCGAGGCTTTGCCCGAAGCAATCAAGCAAAAGCTGAGTGAAATAAAAGTCGCAAAACGTAAAAGTAAAGCGGTGAAGGTTTGAATTTGAGGTTGAATTTGCGTTCATGATGCGCAAGCCAGATGCCGTTTCAGGCATTCTGATGAAGTTGGCCGTTCAGCGCATGATGCCCAGCAGTTTATGCACCAATTCGCTGGATGTCGCTGAATTGAATTTGCGCATCAGTTTTGCTCTGTGCATTTCGACGGTTCGTGGGCTGAGGTTGATTTGGCGGGCGATCAGCTTGCTGGTTTTGCCTTCTACCAGCAGTGCCGCGATTTCACGTTCACGGGGTGTCAATTCGGCGGTTACCGGGCGTTTCGCACTCAGGTCTTCAAAAGTCCAGATACCGGCGGCGTGTGGATTATCCTTGTTCAAGCCACGGCCTGATACGTGGCACCAGAACAGTTCCTGGTTCGCCCGTTTCATGATGCGCTCATCAGAATAATAGCCCTTGGCATTCATGATGGGCGTGATGCGTGCACCGGTACGTTCAAACTCGTCAGGACTAGGGTAAAGTACCAAAAAAGATTTACCCAGCAATTCATCTTTTTGATAGCCAAACATGTTAGCCAGATCATCATTGCAGGCATGGATAATGCGGTTTTGCGACACGCACATGCCAACAGGTGCATGTTGAAATATGGATTCAAAATCGATGGGCTGTACGACATTCATTTCCAGGATCCGCTGATATTGATGCAATTGATGTGACAAAGGCGTATTTTTACGGTATTGCGCAGTATAACGCAGCATCATATCCTGTAAGACTAATGATTTGCGTGACTCTTACTGTATTTTGTAAGCAGCCATTTGATAAAAGAAATATCGATTTAAAACCTGGAGAGGGGACATTATGGACAAAGTTTATCCTGACGCAGCCAGTGCGCTGGCTGGCATTATCAAGGATGGTCAGACCATTGCTGTAGGCGGTTTTGGTCTGTGTGGCATACCTGAGGCACTGATTGCTGCCTTGCGTGATTCTGGTGTCAAAGAACTGACCGCCATTTCAAATAATGCCGGTGTTGATGGTTTTGGCCTGGGCCAGTTGCTGACGACGCGCCAGATCAAGAAAATGATTTCATCCTATGTCGGTGAAAACAAGGAATTTGAACGTCAGTATTTGGCTGGTGAACTGGAACTGGAATTCACCCCGCAAGGTACGCTGGCAGAAAAACTGCGTGCTGGCGGTGCTGGTATCCCGGCCTTTTTCACCAAGACTGGCGTAGGTACCATTGTTGCCGATGGCAAGGAAATCCGCGAATTCGATGGTCAAAAATATGTGATGGAACGTTCGCTGGTATCTGACGTGTCCCTGGTCAAAGCCTGGAAGGCCGACAAGGCCGGTAATCTGGTCTATCGCAAAACTGCACGCAACTTCAACCCCAATGTGGCGATGGCCGGTAAATTTACCGTGGCAGAAGTCGAGGTGTTGGTGGAAATTGGTGAGCTGGACCCGGATGAAGTCCACACACCAGGTATTTTCGTACAGCGCATCGTCGTCAATGCCAATCCAGAAAAACGTATAGAACAGCGTACCGTACGCCCATCGAAATAAGACAGCAGGAGACAAGACATGGCATGGAATCGTGATGAAATGGCTGCGCGTGCAGCACAAGAATTGCAAGACGGCTTTTACGTCAATCTGGGTATAGGCTTGCCGACTATGGTCGCAAACCATGTGCCGCAAGGCATGGAAGTCTGGCTGCAATCAGAAAATGGCTTGTTGGGCATAGGCCCTTTCCCGACTGAAGAGGAAGTTGATCCAGACATGATCAATGCAGGCAAGCAAACGGTAACTACCTTGCCTGGCTCATCCATATTCAGCTCGGCTGACTCGTTCGCCATGATACGTGGTGGCAAGATCAACCTGGCTATTCTGGGTGCAATGCAGGTCAGTGAGCAAGGCGACCTGGCTAACTGGATGATCCCTGGCAAGATGGTCAAGGGTATGGGCGGTGCCATGGATCTGGTGGCGGGCGTAGGCCGCGTCGTGGTCTTGATGGAACATGTGGCCAAGGGCGATGCCCATAAAATCCTGAAGGCCTGTAACCTGCCTTTGACTGGTGTGGCCGTGGTGAACCGCATCATCACCGACCTCGGCGTGATTGATGTTACGCCAGCGGGCTTGAAGCTGGTGGAATTGGCGACGGGTGTCAGCAAGGAGGAAATCATTGCCAAGACGGAAGCAACGCTGGATGTCAGTGCTGTAGCCTGATATCTGGATGATGCTTAAGAAAGCAAAGGCCGGTGTGTATGCACCGGCCTTTTTGCTATTGAAGGCAATTGAAATTCTACTGGATTTATTTCTTTTGAGGCATAGGGAAGGGTTTGGTATCACCGCAGTCACTACCCAGCCATTTGCCGGTGGATTCCATATGATGGTTAATCGGCTTGCCACGTGAGGTGCCGTTAAAATCATAGACCGAATTCACGGTATCCGGAGTCATGCTGCCCTTGACGATACCCGTGCCTTTCATGTCCGGGCTGTCGCAGACCATTTCGGCCGTGTAGTTGTTGCCAGAGCGGTTAAAACTCTTGTTTTGACAGTGCTGTTCACGGCTACTGGCTGGTGGCTTATCCTGGTCAACCATTTCCTTGGTGAGGCAGACCTTACTCACCATCGCACCGTTTTGCATATCAGGCATTTTGATGCCCATCTGCTTCATTTTTTCTAATTGCTCAGGCGGGATCTTGGGCATGGCCTTCATGGCATCTGACTTGGTCGTCATTTCCCACAGGCCTGGCTTCATCTTGTCAGCCGCAGCGCAGGTGGCAGCGTTCAGTAAGATTGCAGAAGCCAGGGCGATACGCATAGCAGTTTGCATGGGTGCTCCCTATTCAAATGTGTGATGAAACTATACATCTGAATTTGGGGGCACTGCCAGTGAAACCAAATACTTTGACGTACCTTAGCTCTGTTTTGTGGCTTATTGGGCTACCCAGCCACCATCCATATTCCAGGCTACGCCACGGATCTGATCGGCTGCAGCGCTGCAAAAAAATACCGCAAGTGCACCCAGTTGTTCAGGCGTGACAAATTCACCTGAAGGCTGTTTTTCAGCCAGCAAGCGTTTTTTTGCCGTTTCATTGTCGACACCGTCTTTTTCTGCACGGGCATCTACCTGTTTTTGCACCAGAGGTGTCAATACCCAACCTGGGCAGATGGCATTGCAGGTAATGCCAGTCTGGGCGGTTTCCAGTGCTGTGGTCTTGGTAAAGCCAACCAGGCCATGCTTGGCTGCCACATAGGCAGACTTTTGCGCTGAAGCAACCAGGCCATGGACGGATGCCAGGTTGATGATACGACCCCAGTTCTTTTGCTTCATGTACGGCAGGGCCAGACGGGTAGTGTGAAAGCTGGAAGTCAGGTTGATGGCAATGATGGCATCCCATTTTTCCACCGGGAAATCTTCAATATTGGCAACATGCTGTATGCCTGCGTTATTGACCAGGATATCAACGCCACCAAAATTGCTGCTGGCGAATGTCATCATGGCTTCGATTTCGGCAGCTTTGCTCATATCCGCATTGTGATAAGCAGTCTTCACACCAAATTCGCTTTCCACCACAGTTTGAATACCCTGTATTTCTTGTCTGTCGCCAAAGCCATTGAACACGATATTTGCGCCTTCAGCAGCCAGGGAGCGGGCTATGCCCAATCCTATGCCAGAGGTTGACCCGGTAACCAGTGCGGTTTTACTTTTAAGCGAAGATACTGACATGCTGTCTCCTGTAGTGTAGTTTTTAGTAAGGGGGTAAGTGCGGATAGCAGTTGCTGCAAGCTCTTTTTGTCTAAAAAACATGCATGCCAACAGTTAACAATGATTTTAAGCGCAACGAACGGTAAAATGTCGGTCATATACGCTAGTAAAAATACTGTTCACGAGGATAATCCATGCAGGCCAGACGCAAATCAGTGCAATGTATCTCGCCTACCGGCTTGCACGCCATGTCATATAAAGAGTGGGGCGACCCGCTTAATCCCAAGGTTTTAGTCTGTGTTCACGGAGTAACACGCGTGGCTGAGGACTTTGATTCCCTGGCTGTCGCCTTGTGTCAGGAATACCGCGTCGTGTGCCCGGACGTGGTCGGGCGCGGTTATTCAGGCCGTTTGCGCAATCCCATGCATTATCAGATACCGCAATATGTCAGCGACATGGTCAGCCTGCTGGCACGGCTAGATGCAGAAACCGTGCACTGGTTTGGTACTTCCATGGGCGGTTTGATAGGCATGAGTCTTGCGAGTTTGCCAGATAACCCTATCAAGAAGCTGGTATTGAATGATGTGGGGCCTGTGCTCAATCCGGATGCTCTGGCCAGAATTGGTGACTATATAGGGCAGGATGTGCGCTTTGACAGCTTTGATGAGGCGCAAGCCTATATCAAGGCGATCTCGATTTCCTTTGGACCGCACAGCCAGGCTCAGTGGGAAAAATTGGCGCGGGATGTTTTGCGTCAAAATGAACAAGGGCAATGGGTGCGACACTATGACCTTGGCCTGGCCCAGCCGATCAAGGCCAGCACGCCAGAATTGGCGGCAATTGCCCAGACCATGTTGTGGGCAGCGTATGATGCTATACAGTGCCCGACTTTGCTGGTACGTGGGGCAGAATCAGATTTACTGACTGCTGAATCTGCGCAAGCGATGACACAGCGTGGCCCGTGCGCAAGGCTGGTGGAATTTGCTGGTGTCGGGCATGCCCCAACGTTTGTCCAGCCTGAGCAAATAGCGGTGGCAGTTGATTTTTTATTGAACCAAGAATAAGTTAAAAAATAGAGTCAAAAAATGAGTATCCAAAGATTTCACGTAGGTCCGCGTTTATCCGAAACAGCCATTTTTAACAAAGTTGTTTATTTGGCCGGACAAATTCCTGATGATGCCGGTCAGGATATTGCCGGGCAAACTGCACAAGTGCTGGCCCATATCGACCGCTTGCTGGCCGAAGCTGGTAGCGACAAGTCGCGTATACTCAGTTGCCAGATATTCTTGTCTGACATTGGTTTGATAGGTGGCATGAATCAGGTATGGGATACCTGGGTTGCCCAGGGTAATACGCCGCCACGTGCCACGGTAGAAGCTAAACTGGCTAATCCGGCCTGGCTCATAGAGGTCGTTGTAACAGCTGCACAGATATAAATCATATGGTATCAATCTCGACCACAGCAACAGAAGCGGCTCTGCTGGAAGGCTTGTCCGAAGCCGACGCCGAGCGCGTCATCGCGGCGCTGGAATATGTCACCCCCTTGTACGCGAACAAGTGCGTCATTACAGAGCAAAATGCCTTGCAGTTTATCAATGGCGTGGTGGCGACGCTGGCCATGTTGCGTACCGATGTTGATACCCGTATCGCAGCCATCCTGTTTGAATTACCAGAACTGAACCCGATTGCAGCAGAGCAGATAGAAATCCGCTTTGGCAAGGAAATCGCTGATCTGGTTACAGGCATACGCCGTCTGATGAAGTTGCGTGAAGCTGCTTTGACACAGCATGATGTAGGTCGTGGCAAAGACGCTGCTGAAAAAGCCGCTAGCCAGATGGAAACCCTGCGCAAGATGGTGTTGGCCATGGCCACCGACATGCGCGTGGTCCTGGTGCGCCTGGCATCCCGGGTAACTACCTTGCGTTATTTTGCTGAATGCAAGCGCGAAGATGGCGCGGCCCAGCAATATGCCAGCGAAACCATGGACTTGTATGCGCCGCTGGCAAACCGCCTCGGCGTCTGGCAACTTAAATGGGAGCTGGAAGACCTGTCCTTCCGTTTCCTGGAGCCGCAACAATACAAGCGCATTGCCAAGATGCTGGAAGAAAAGCGTCTGGAGCGTGAGAGCTTTGTTGTCAATGCGATAGAAAGACTGAACAAGGAATTGCAGATAGCAGGTGTCAAGGCTGAAGTATCGGGGCGACCAAAGCATATCTATAGTATCTGGAAAAAAATGAAAGGCAAGTCAGTCAACTTTGATGAGTTGTATGACGTGCGTGCCTTCCGCGTCATCGTCGATGACATCAAGGATTGTTACACCGTCCTGGGCATGGTTCACAATGCCTGGACACCGATACCAAAAGAGTTCGACGACTATATTTCCCGCCCCAAACCGAATGGTTATAAATCTCTGCACACTGTCGTTGTGGTGGAAGATGGCAGGCCGCTGGAAGTGCAGATACGCACGCGTGAAATGCACCAGTTTGCTGAATATGGCGTGGCGGCACACTGGCGCTATAAAGAGTCGGGCGGCTCGAACTTTTCAGCACAAGAATATGATGAAAAAATTGCTTGGTTAAGGCAATTGCTGGCCTGGAAAACCGATGTCACTGATGTCGTCGTCGAACAAGAAGAGTTGCAGCGCGAATGGGTAGAAAAACTCAAGGCAGCCAGCCTGGACGACAGAATTTATGTGCTGACCCCGCAAGCCCGCGTCATAGAATTACCCTGCAATTCAACTCCTGTGGATTTTGCTTATCACCTGCATACCGATGTTGGACATCGCTGCCGTGGTGCGCGGGTTGACAATGTCATGGTGCCGCTGAATACGCCCTTGCAAAATGGGCAGACAGTAGAAATCATCACTCTCAAGGTGGGGTCTTCGCAGGCTGGTCCATCGCGCGACTGGCTCTCGCCAGATTATTCTGCCAGTACCCGCACGCGTACCAAAATCCGTGCCTGGTTCAATGCTATCGATCAAGAAGAAACCCTGTCGAATGGTCGCGCCCTGGTTGAAAAGACTTTGCAGCGCGAAGGCAAGACCGCAGTTAATCTTGAAGAACTGGCGCACAAGCTGGGTTTTGCCGATGTGAATGATCTTTTCCTGTCCGTTGGCAAAGATGAATTCAGCCTCAGACAAATCGAAACAGTCTTGCGGGAAAATGTACCCGAAGTAGAGCCGGATGAACTCAGTTTCACCAACAAGAGCCGTGCTTCCAGTGTTACGCAAGGTGCCAAATCCGGTGTGCTTGTGGTCGGTACTGAAGGTTTGATGACGCAACTGGCGCGCTGCTGCAAGCCAGCACCGCCGGATGATATTGTCGGTTTTGTCACGCGTGGCAAGGGTGTATCTATTCACCGTCTGAGTTGCAAGAATTTTGCCGAGATGCGCAACAAAGCTCCAGAGCGCGTCATACAAACCACCTGGGGTGATCACGGCAGGGACACGGTTTATCCCGTCGATATCTTCGTGCTGGCGCAAGACCGTCAGGGTTTGTTGCGTGATATTTCTGAAGTGTTTTCCCGCGAAAAAATCAATGTGATAGGCGTAAATACCCAGAGTGCGAAATCGCAAGCGCGCATGTCATTTACTGTGGAAATTGGTGGCACTACTCAATTGCAAAAGGCGCTGCATGTTTTGCATGAAGTCAGTGGCGTGCTGGAAGTGCGCAGGAATTGAATTTCAAGCATATAAGCCAGCAGGTATTTAGGCTGATGGAGAAATAAATGCTGTTAGAGATAGCGGTAGGCGATGCCTATGGGGCTGGGTTTGAGTTTTGCGGGCGTGAAAAAATCATGCTCAGCAATACACTTGAAAAATACGTGCCACATGAGTTGGGTATTCAGGCTGGTTGCTATACAGATGATACGCAGATGAGCATTGCAGTTGCTGAGGTCTTGCTATCTGGTAGTGAGTACTCGGCTATTGTTTTTGCTGACGCTTATGTCAGATCTTATAAGCGCGACCAGCGACAGGGATATGCCAAAGGCTTGCAGAGTTTGCTGGATTTGTGCGGGACTGGAACTGATCTCAGACAGCGAATTTCACCAGAGAGCCGTCGCAATGGTGCCGCAATGCGCTCGGTTCCATTGGGCTTGATTGCGGATAAAAATTTGTTGGCGCAAGCTGCGCGTGAGCAAGCTATGGTGACTCACAATACGGCTGAAGGTATTTTGTCTTCACATGTTGTCGCGCTTATGTCGCATGCACTTTTATATGACAAGGCAAAGCTGGCCGAATTACCTGATCTCATATTGAAAATGACAGGTTTTGCATTGCGGGATGATTGGCTCGATGAAGTTGAGTGTGATGCGCTACAAACCTTGCATGCTGTTAATACAGCCTTGCAGGCTAATCGCCGCATGTCAAATCTCTTGCTTGATTGTGTCAATTTTGGCGGTGATGTCGACAGTGTTGCGGCGATTGCCATGGGGCTTGCTTCATTGGCGCCAGAATATATTGCTGATATTCCAGCATCATTGACGAGTGGTCTTGAGTCCGGTCAATTTGGCAGCAGTTATTTGCGTCAGCTTGATGTGACCCTGGCTGAGCGCTACCCTGTGTTGAGTGCGCACCTTGAGCGACAGCCATAATTTTAAAAGGCGGCAAAGCCGGATCACTCTTCCTCTTCGCTGACTTCTGCCTGCAGCGTAATATGATCGATCTTGTGTTTGCTGAGCAGCATGGCCTTCACGCTTTCCAGTATGCGCGGCCAGGCGCTGAGGTCTTCGATTTCCAGATGGCCGATCAGGGCAGGGTAGCCGGGTGACATTTCCCATACATGCAAGTCATGTACTGACAGTACGCCATTGATGTCTTCCAGGTCGGTGCCAATTTGTACGTAGTCTATATGATGGGGTACGCCCTCCATCAGGAAGTGGTAAGACTCCTTCAATACTGAAAATGTGGATTTCAAAATCAGCAAGGAAACAAAAATCGATAGTAGCGGGTCGATTTGCATCCAGCCAGTTTTGTAAATCACAGCACCAGAAACAATCGCAGCGACTGAGCCCAGTAAATCCCCCATGACATGCACCAGGGCGGCCTTGGTGTTCACGCTTTCCTTGTCATGTGACAGTACCCAGGCAACCACGATATTGATTGCCAGGCCTATGCCAGCTACCAGCATGACGGTGCCGCCTTGTACGGCTTCAGGCGCAGAGAAACGTTGTATCGCTTCTTTGCATATCCAGATAATCACGCCCAGCATCACCAGGCCGTTGACAAAGGCGGCAAGTGCTTCTGCGCGGCCAAAACCAAAAGAATTTTTTGCCGTAGGTGGACGCTTGGCGATGATTTGCGCCAGCAGGGCGAGGCCCAGGGCGGCAGCATCAGTCACCATGTGCCCAGCATCGGAGATCAGTGCCAGGGAATTTGATAGAAAACCAAATGCGACTTCGACGCCAGCAAAGCCCAGGGTCAGGCTTAGGGCCCAGGCAAGGATTTTCTGGCTGCGGTTTTCGAAATAATGCCTGTGCTCTGCATCGCCACGTCGGTGGTCGTGCAGATGATCGCTGTTCTGGTGGGGAGTATGGTAGGTCATGGAAAATATGCTGCGTGATAAACATGGCATTAGTGTAGCCGAAGGCGCTCCCATATATATATGCCTATGGAAATCTCCTGCGTTGAAATTGCTTTGCAGGGACGAGGAAATTACAGGCTCATAGAGCGTGTGGAAATAATTTGCCCGAAGGGACTAGCAATTTTCTGCAAGTCTCTGCTATACTCTTGTTTCTTAGGCGCGTAGCTCAGCTGGTTAGAGCACTACCTTGACATGGTAGGGGTCGTTGGTTCGAGTCCAATCGTGCCTACCAAAGATTTTAAAATTATTAAAACATTATAGTTAAGAGCGAGAAAGGCATCCCTGGTTATGACACCGCGAACTACCACTAAACTGGTTTGGGAGCGACTCTAGTCGAGGATACTTTTCGTTTGAAACAAACTGAAAAAGCACGGCTAGCCGTGCTTTTTTTTCGTCTGCGTTTTTTAGACTCATCTTTTATCTCAATTATTTTTGTATTTTTTCCGCTTTGGAGAGTGACATGGTTTCAGTAAAACTTCCTGATGGTTCGCAACGACAATTCGATGCGCCGGTAACGGTGGCACAAGTTGCTGCCAGCATCGGTGCTGGCCTGGCAAAAGCTGCTCTGGCTGGTCGCGTCAATGGCAAGCTGGTTGATACCTCGCATCTGATTGATGCTGATGCGGATCTGGCCATCGTCACCGACAAGGATGCGGATGGCCTGGAAGTGATACGTCACTCTACTGCTCACTTGCTGGCCTATGCCGTCAAGGAGTTGTATCCAGATGCGCAAGTCACTATCGGTCCGGTCATCGAAAATGGCTTTTACTATGACTTTTCATACAAGCGCCCATTTACACCAGACGATCTGGTGGCGATAGAAAAGAAAATGGCTGAGCTGGCGAAAAAAGACGAGCCAGTCACACGCAAGGTCTTGCCGCGCGATGAGGCGGTTGCCTATTTCAAATCCATAGGCGAAGCCTATAAGGCCGAGATCATAGAATCGATTCCTGCTGACCAGGATGTGTCGCTGTACACAGAAGGCAGTTTCACTGACCTGTGCCGTGGCCCGCACGTGCCATCGACTGGCAAGCTGAAAGTATTCAAGCTCATGAAGCTGGCTGGTGCCTACTGGCGTGGCGACTCTAAAAACGAGATGCTGCAACGTGTCTACGGTACCGCCTTTGCCAAGAAAGAAGATCAGGAAGCTTATCTGCATATGCTGGAAGAGGCAGAAAAGCGCGATCACCGCAAGCTGGGCAAGGCACTTGACCTGTTCCACTTCCAGGACGAAGCACCTGGCCTGGTGTTCTGGCATGCCAAAGGCTGGACTATCTGGCAGCAGGTAGAGCAATACATGCGCAAGGTGTATCAGGACTGTGGTTATCAAGAGGTTAAAGGTCCGCAGATACTGGATAAAAGCCTGTGGGGCAAGACCGGTCACTGGGAGAACTATAAAGACAATATGTTTGTCACTGAATCCGAAAACCGTGAATATGCCTTGAAGCCGATGAATTGCCCTGGCCATGTACAGATTTTTAATTCTGGCATGAAAAGCTACCGTGATCTGCCTTTGCGCTTTGGTGAATTTGGTCAATGCCACCGCAATGAGCCGTCTGGTGCGCTGCATGGCATTATGCGCGTGCGTGGTTTTACCCAGGATGATGGTCATATTTTCTGTACTGAAGAACAAATTCAGGATGAGGTCATGGCCTTCCATCCACAAGCGATGAAAGTGTATGAAGACTTTGGCTTTGAAAAAATCTTCATCAAACTGGCTTTGCGCCCGGAAAACCGCATAGGCAGCGACGAAATCTGGGATAAGGCAGAAGCTACCCTGCGCACAGCCTTGAGTTCTTGTGGCGTTGAATGGGAAGAGCTGCCGGGCGAGGGTGCTTTCTATGGTCCTAAAATTGACTTTATTGTTAAAGATTCATTAGACCGAGAATGGCAGACGGCAACGGTGCAATTAGATTTCCAATTACCAGAACGATTTGAATTGGAATATATCAGCAATACGAATGAA
>JAZJXP010000052.1:0-40865 GCA_040390835.1 Pseudomonadota bacterium | reverse complement strand
TAAAATTGAATATCACCTGAAAGATAGCCTGGGTCGCCCATGGCAGGTTGGTACCATGCAGGTCGATTTCTTCATGCCTGGCCGCCTGGGTGCAGAATATGTAGCAGATGACAACAGTCGTAAAGTGCCTATCATGTTGCACAGGGCCATCGTCGGCTCAATGGAACGTTTCATCGGCATCTTGATAGAAAATCATGCTGCTGCCTTGCCTGTCTGGTTGGCGCCAGTGCAGGTTTCTGTCCTGAATATCTCGGAATCGCAGGCGGAGTATTCACAATCTGTTGCAGAAATCCTGAAGAAACAAGGGTTTAGAGTTAAAACTGATTTGCGTAATGAGAAGATTACCTTTAAAATACGCGAGCATTCCATTCAAAAACTGCCATATATCCTCGTGATAGGCGATAAAGAGAGGGATGCCAATACAGTGGCTGTGCGTACGCGTGGCAATCTGGATCTGGGGGTAATGCCTCTGGACGCCTTTATAGCTCGTTTAAAAAACGAAGTTGAAACCAAGGTTTAACAGATTAGCAGCGACCCTGTTTTAAACAGGGCTGCATAGCTTTTTATTATTATTTTCGAAGGAAACTGCAATAGCTACTGACAAGTCACATCGCATCAACGGTGAAATTACAGCGCCAGAAGTGCGCTTATCCGGCGTTGAGAACGAGCCTCTGGGCATCGTAAAACTGGGTGAAGCCTTCCGTTTAGCGGAAGAGGCCAATGTTGATTTGGTGGAAATAGCGCCGACGGCGCAGCCACCAGTTTGCCGTTTGATGGATTACGGCAAGTTCAAATACCAGGAGCAGAAGAAAGCTCACGAAGCCAAGCTGAAGCAAAAAGTCATTCTGGTCAAGGAAGTCAAATTCCGTCCGGGTACAGATGATGGTGATTACAATATTAAATTGCGTAATCTGACCAAGTTCCTGGATGATGGCGACAAGACCAAGATCACATTGCGTTTCCGTGGTCGTGAAATGGCGCATCAGGAAATCGGCATGCGCATGTTGGAGCGTTTGAAGCTTGATCTGGAACCGTATGGCCAGGTTGAACAGTTTCCAAAGATGGAAGGCCGTCAGATGATCATGATTCTGGCACCTAAGAAAAAGAAATAATGAGAAATAACAGAAAATAAGTTTTTGCTTATTTTTTGTTTGTTTCTTGAGTGAGTTTGTGAGGCACGCATTGCGCGCATTACGAAAGACCCACCCTCAAGGTGGGTCACAATAAGTGAGAAGTAGGCATCCAAGAGTAGCGATTGTTGCTGCCACCTACCATCATATAAAAGTGGAGCTGTCTTAAAAGACAGATAGTACTATGCCAAAAATGAAGACGAAAAGCAGCGCCAAGAAGCGCTTCCGCGTCCGTCCAGGTGGTACCGTTAAACGCGGTCAAGCTTTCAAACGTCACATTCTGACCAAGAAAACTACCAAGAACAAACGTCAATTGCGCGGTTCCGTAGGTGTTCATGACACCAACATGGTATCTGTCATGCGCATGATGCCAACAGCTTAACCTCATACTCATTATTTAAGGAGTTATTATGCCTAGAGTAAAACGTGGGGTTACAGCTCGTGCCCGTCATAAGAAAGTTCTCAACCTTGCCAAAGGTTACCGTGGTCGTCGTAGTAAGGTATTCCGTATTGCCAAGCAAGCAGTTATGCGCGCTGGTCAATATGCATACCGTGATCGCCGCAACAAGAAACGTGTATTCCGCGCTTTGTGGATCACACGTATCAATGCAGCGGCTCGCCAGCATGGCCTGACTTACAGCGTGTTTATGAACGGCCTGAAAAAAGCCGCAATTGAACTCGACCGTAAAGTACTGGCTGACATGGCTGTGACTGACAAACCAGCATTCGCTGCGATTGTTAATCAAGTCAAAGCTAACCTGGCTGCCTAATCACATTAGTGATCGCAATCAGTGAGTCGTAGTGACTGGTGAAAGCCAGTTGCAAATATCAAGCGGGGCAGAGGTTGAATCCTATGCCCCGTTTTGTTTTCAGATCATTATTTCAGCTTCACAGTAAGCGGGAACAAGGCATGAACCCTTTAGATCAAATCGTCAGCCAGGCACGTGCTGATTTTCTGGCAGCAAGCGATGCTGCAGCATTAGAGAACGCGAAAGCGCTTTACCTTGGTAAGAGTGGTCAGATTACTGAACAGATGAAAAGTCTGGGTAAATTGCCACCAGAGGAAAAAAAAGTACAGGGCGCAGTGATCAATGCCGCCAAAGTACAGATAGAAGAAGCCCTGACTGAAAGACGTGATGCCCTGGCGAATGCGCAAATGCAGACGCGCCTGAATGCAGAAGCGATCGATGTCAGCTTGCCTGGCCGTGGCCGTGGCGTTGGCGGTATCCACCCTGTCATGCGTACCTGGCAGCGTGTTGAGGAAATTTTCCGTTCCATCGGTTTTGACGTGGCAGACGGCCCCGAAATCGAAACGGACTGGACCAATTTTACGGCCCTGAACAGCCCGGAAAATCATCCTGCACGCTCCATGCAGGACACCTTTTATGTCGATGGCAAAGATAGCCAGGGCAAACAATTATTGCTGCGCACGCATACCAGTCCCATGCAGGTGCGTTACGCACGCATGAATAAACCACCGATCAAGGTCATCGCACCTGGTCGCACATACCGCGTCGATAGTGATGCTACGCACTCCCCGATGTTCCATCAGGTTGAGGGCTTGTGGATTGCTGAAGACATCAGCTTTGCTGATCTCAAAGGCGTGTACCTGAATTTCGTCAAAGCTTTCTTTGAGACTGATGATTTGCAAGTGCGCTTCCGCCCATCGTATTTCCCGTTCACGGAACCATCTGCCGAGATCGATATCGCCTTTGGTAGTGGCCCTTTGAAAGGCCGCTGGCTGGAAGTATCCGGCTCTGGCCAGGTACATCCTAACGTGGTACGCAATATGGGTCTGGACCCGGAAAAATACATAGGCTTCGCCTTTGGTTCTGGTCTTGAGCGCCTGGCCATGCTGCGTTATGGCGTCAACGATTTGCGCCTGTTCTACGAAGGCGATTTGCGCTTCCTGAAGCAATTCAACTAAAAGAATTACACAGCGCATCCCTGAATTTTTGAGTGGCGCATCGCGCCCTGCATCCAACATTAGACGGCTGAATTATGCAATTTTCTGAAAACTGGCTACGTACCATGGTCGATCCGAAGATGACTTCGGATGAGTTGTCCCATCTGCTCACCATGTCGGGATTGGAAGTCGAAGAGGTGGAGCCGGTTGCTCCTCCATTTAATAATGTCGTTGTCGCGGAAATCCGCGAAATTGCCAAGCATCCTGATGCTGACAAACTCAATATCTGCCAGGTCGATGTAGGTACTGGCAGTCTCTTGAACATCGTCTGCGGCGCACCGAATGTACGCGTAGGCATGAAAGTGCCATGCGCCATGGTGGATGCCATCCTGCCGCCTGGCGCAGACGGCAAACCATTTGAAATCAAGATAGGCAAGCTGCGCGGTGTAGAGTCCTACGGCATGCTGTGCTCAGCCCGTGAATTGAAATTATCGGAAGACCACGGTGGTTTGATGGATTTGCCATCCGATGCGCCAGTAGGACAAAACTTCCGCGATTACTATCAACTCAATGACCTTAAGTTCACCATCAAGCTGACACCGAACAAGGCAGATTGCCTGTCGGTACTCGGCGTGGCGCGTGAAGTATCTGCCTTGACTGGCACAGCCATGCACTTGCCGGAAGTAGTCGTGCTGCCTGTGACTTTGCAAGAAACTTTGCCTGTTAAAGTCAGTGCGCCTGACCTGTGTGGCCGTTTTGCTGGCCGCGTTATCCGTGGCGTCAATGCCCGTGCCGCAACGCCAGATTGGATGAAGCAAAGACTGGAGCGCAGTGGTCAGCGTCCGATTTCTGCATTGGTCGATATCTCCAACTATGTCATGCTGGAATTGGGTCGTCCTTCCCATGTGTTTGATCTGGACAAGATTCACGGTGGACTGGAAGTGCGCTGGGGTAAGGCAGGTGAATCGTTGAAGCTTTTGAATGGCAATACGGTTGAAGTGGATGACTGGGTTGGCGTTATTTCTGATGATAAAGAGATCGAATCCCTGGCTGGCATTATGGGTGGCGATTCCACATCTGTGACACTGGATACGCAAAACATTTATCTGGAAGCCGCTTTCTGGTGGCCGCAAGCGATACAGGGCCGTGCCCGTCGCTTCAATTTCTCTACCGATGCAGCGCATCGCTTTGAGCGCGGTGTGGACTTTGCATCCATCGTTGAGCACATAGAGCGCATCAGTGCCCTGATTGTAGAAATTTGTGGCGGTAGTGAGCAAATCAAGCTGGGTCCGGTGGATGACCAGATCGTCAATCTGCCACAACGTCTGCCAGTCAAACTGCGTACAGCACGTGCTGTGAAAGTTATCGGTGTGGCGCTGGATGATGCCAGGATTGCCGATATTTTCACCCGTCTGGGTTTGCAATTCACACAGCAGCCAGGTGAATTCCTGGTGACGCCACCGTCTTATCGCTTCGATATAGAAATCGAAGAAGATCTGATTGAAGAAGTCGCGCGCGTGTATGGTTTTGAGAATATTCCTGCATTGCCGCCAGTAGCTGCAAATGCCATGTTGATCGCACCAGAAAACCAGCGTTCGCTGTTTGCCGTGCGTCGCCTCGTGGCTGACCAGGATTATCAGGAAGTCGTGAATTACAGCTTCGTTGAAGAAGCATGGGAAAAAGATTTTGCCGGCAATGATACGCCAGTCAAATTGCTCAATCCTATTGCCAGCCAGATGAGTGTCATGCGTACCAGTATGATAGGTAGTCTGGTGGCGAATACCCGTTATAACCTGAACCGCAAACTGAACCGCGTGCGCATTTTTGAAATCGGTGCAGTGTACTTGCAAGATGCTAGTGTGCAAGATGGACCGCTGGAAGTGGCTGGTTACAATCAGTCCAAGCGTCTGGCAGCATTGGCATATGGCCCGGTTGCAGAAGAGCAGTGGGGGCAAGATACCCGTAATGTCGATTTCTTTGATATCAAGGCTGACCTGGAGGCGCTGTTTGCACCTGGCTCCCTGCGTTTCGTAAAGAATGAACATGTCGCCCTGCATCCTGGCCGCAGCGCAAATATAGAATTTGATGGTAAAGTCATCGGCTTTATTGGCGAATTGCACCCACGCCTGCAGCAAAAATATGATCTGCCTTTGGCGCCAGTGGTATTTGAAGTTGACGTGACAGCCTTGCAACAAGTGCAGGTGCCCTCATATCAAGAAATATCCAAGTTCCAGGCAGTCACTCGCGATTTGGCGCTAGTTGTCAAACAGACAGTTGTAGTGCAAAATCTGCTGGATGTTTTCAAACAGGAAACGCAGCAAAACGAAGTCTGTAAAATCGTGCAAGGCTTTGTTTTGTTTGATGAATATCGTGGAAAAGGTCTGGAAGCAGATGAGAAAAGTCTTGCTTTCCGCTTTAGCTTGCAAGATACTCAAAGTACTCTGCAAGACGATAAAGTGGAGGCAGCGATGCAAGCCCTGGTGCAAGCCGCAAGTCAGCAATTTGCTGCCAAACTGCGTTGATCTTGTCTGTAATTGTTAGTATTAATTGAGAAGAGTTTCGAAATGAATGATGTAATTTCCGCTGAGTTCCAGTCAGTGCTGGATGCTGATTTGAATCGCGCAATGCAAGAAGCCAGGGCGCGGTCACAGGCGGAAAAGGAATTGCCTACCTTAACCAAGGCAGAATTGGCCGAGCTTTTGTTTGAACATGTAGGTTTGAACAAGCGCGAAGCCAAGGACATGGTAGAAACTTTTTTTGATGAAATCCGTGATGCACTGGAAAGAGGCGAGGCCGTCAAGTTGTCTGGCTTTGGCAATTTCCAGTTGCGTGACAAACCGCAACGCCCTGGTCGCAATCCTAAAACCGGTGAAGAAATTCCTATTACTGCACGTCGTGTCGTCACTTTCCATGCCAGCCAGAAACTCAAAGGCATGGTCGACGATGTCGGTAATCAACCTCTTGCCCATGCTGCCTGATATTTTCCATGACTGAAATCAAGATTGAGTCTTTTGTACTGCCGCCTATTCCGGCCAAGCGGTATTTTACGATAGGCGAAGTTGGTGAATTGTGTGGCGTCAAACCGCATGTTCTGCGTTATTGGGAGCAGGAATTTACTCAACTCAAGCCAGTCAAGCGTCGCGGTAACCGTCGTTATTATCAGCATCATGAAGTTTTGCTGATACGCCGTATCCGCGAATTATTATATGAGCAGGGCTTTACCATCAATGGCGCGAGAAACAAACTCAACGTCAATGGCCACCCTGTGGAGTCGGCATCCCATGAGCCGGTCGATGAACCTGTGAATTTGCACCAGATCAGGGATGAATTGCAATCCATACTGGGTTTGCTGAAGGTTTAAAATAAAGCCTGTAGAAAAAACCTGCAAAACAAACAGTACTTCCAAGAAAAGCCACCAAACGCATTTGTCTGGTGGCTTTTTTCATGCTTGCGAGTTGTCGACGAATCGTTGCCGGATCACTTTATGCAGCCAGTTTTTTCTTCTCTGGTGCCATCAGTGTAAAGCTGTCGTTTGAACTGCTGGCCAGATGCAGGTGCTGCGCTTCTGTAGTGAGGGCCTGAGTTTTAAAGACGCTGACTGCAGCACCCAGCGAGGCCGCCTGTTCTTCCAGCTTGGCGGTGGATGCACTCGCCATTTCAACCAAACGGGTATTGTCTTGCGTGATTTGATCAATATCACCTATCGCCTGGTTCACGTCAGAAATCCCTATGCTTTGTTCCTGGCTGGCCTTGGCAATCTGTTTGATGAGTTCAGTGACCACCTCCACGTTGTCGGCAATATTGCGCATGGTCTGGCCTGCCGTGTTAATCATTTTGCTACCGGCTTCCACTGCCTGGGCTGAAGAGGCGATCAGGCCTTTAATCTCTTTGGCGGCATTCGCGCTGCGTTGCGCCAGGTTACGTACCTCTGCAGCCACTACGGCAAAGCCACGACCTTCCTGGCCTGCTCTGGCCGCCTCTACTGCAGCGTTCAAGGCCAGGATATTGGTCTGGAAGGCGATGCCATCCATGACGCCTATGATTTCGGTAATTTTTTTGGAGCTTGCGCTGACGGTTTGCATGGACAAAATACTGCTCTCCATGACTTCCAGACCCTGTTGCACGCGTTCAGCCGAGCTATGCATGAGGCTGTTTGCCTGTGCCAGGTTGCCAGCGTTCTCGGTAATTGTGGCGGTCAGTTCATCAATTGCTGTAGCTGTCTGCTGCAAGGAAGTTGCCTGGCTTTCTGTACGACTGGCGAGGTCGGTGTTTTCATCGTGAATTTCCCTGGCGATGATATCCACCGTTTGTGCGCTAAGGCGGATATTGGCGACCAGATTACTTAATTCCATATTCATCGTGCCGACAGCATTAATCAGCTGCGCCAGTTCATCTTTACCACGGCTGCTGACGCGGTTTTGTAAATTGCCCGCTGCAGTTTCGGCTATCGCTTTTGTCAATGTGTTGAGATCCGTACTTAATGCCTGATAGATCGCTACCAGAAGGTAGCTGGCGATCAGCAAGAGCAAGATAATGCCTGCAGACATTTGCCATGCATACAGATTGGCCTTGTCAATTTCGTGCGCAAGATTATTTGCGATAAGGCTGGCGATTGCCATTTTTGTAGCGGCGAGTTTATTCAAATTGTCTGTACCCGCCTGCAGGAATGCGTCACCGTTACTTTGATTGACCGATGCAAGCACTTCATCTTGTGAGCGCTCCATGAATTTTTTTGCATCGGCGATGCTGGCCTGCATATCGGTATTTGCTACTGCGTATTCTTTCCCATATGCTCCCAGGTTTTGCATGTTAGACGCCAACTCAGATAAATTCAGCTTTGCCAGCATGTGCAGAGAATTCAGCATCACATCTTCACCGGCTTCGAATAAACCGGTATCAATATAAGCCGCACCACGACCAGCAATGATGGATAATTTCTCTTCTATGTGCGGCAGGGTGTTGATGTAGATAGTGACGAGTTGATGGGTTTTTAAGTCGCTATCCAGAGCCAATTTTGAACTATTGGCAATTTCTGTAATCTCAAGTTCGATGGCATCCAGTAGCTTGCTGTGTTCAATAAAACTTTCCGCTGCCTTGAGCACCGTCTGTTTCGCCAGTAGCGCAGGCCACAGATTTTTGACAGGACTGGTCTGATCAGTCTGCTTTAACAATTTCTCTATCCTGTCCTGATTTTCGGCGATGCTGGCTGCCAGTTGTTTGTTGCCAAGCAGTCGCATGTGCTGCAAGGCACGCTGTTTTTGTATCGACAAGCGCAGATCATTTTTTGCAGCGATGCTTTTGATGGCAACTTGCTTTGCCTGGGTTTGCAATACATCTTCACGCAAGTTTTGAAATAGCAAGGCCAGCACTACAAGCAAGGGAATTGCAAAAGCAAGAGCGACAAAACTGAGCTTGTGGGCAATTTTAAAGTTGCGTAGCAGGCGGATGGCGGGAGAGGTCAGCAGGGTCATTTTGAGATACCAAATGAGTTTGTGAAAGCAGATAGTGCGAAGCCTAAACGGTCAATGTGACTATGCAGTGACAGCAGGCAACATCCTTGTGAATGGAAGGGGTTTGTCTATCCGGTCCTGGAATGGAATAGTTAAATCAAACGTTTGATTTATATGCTAGTATGCATCGCATGAAAACATCCAGCCAGAAAAAAGCCGTAGTACGGCAAACTCAGCCAGACCAACAGGTAGCTACACCCGATGGAAAAATCTTACGTGTCGATGGGATAGAGGCGCGTACGCGTCTGCTGGACACGGCCCTGATCTTGTTCGCCGAAAAAGGCTTTGCCAAAACCTCGATACGTGAAATTGCCAAGGCTGCCGACGTCAATATTTCTGCCATCAGTTATTATTTTTCTGATAAAGCCGGTTTGTACCATGCAGTGTTCAATGACCCGCGCACCAATCCAAATGTCGATCCTGAGATATTTGAAGCGGACGTTGCAGACATGCGTGCTGTTTTGCTGAAACTGATCTGCACTTTTACCGATTCGCTGAAGCAGGGCGAAATCATGGAAACCTGCATGAAGCTGCACTTCCGTGAAATGCTGGAGCCCACAGGCCTGTGGATGGAAGAAATTGACACTGTCATCAAACCTTCGCACCAGGGTTTTGTCAGACTCTTGTGCCGTTATCTTGGCATCGCCAAGGCAGATGATGATGTGCACAGGCTGGCTATTTCAATTACTGGCCTGGCGATTTCACTGCTGATCAGCGGTGACGTGATACAGGCGACCAGACCAGCGTTGATCGCCAAACCCAAGGCAATTGATGCCTATGCTTCGCGCCTGGTGGACTATGCCATCGCCATGTGTGAAGACGAAAAACGACGTCGGCTTTTAACAAGTTCTGATAAACCAAATCTTTGACAGCGATATGACTATACGACATTTCATTCTTATGCCGGCCACTGCCGTCTTGCTGGCAGCATGTTCGACTAGCAGCCCTGTGACATCCAGCAGCGGTAGCGTACCTGCACAATGGCAGGCAGTATTGCCCTCTGTGGAAAAAAATACTGAATTGCGCAACTGGTGGCAAACCAATGGCGATGCCAGTTTGCTGGAATTGATTGAGTCTGCACAAAAGGTCAGCCCTTCCATTTCCCAAGCCTGGTCACGCATAGAAACTGCCAGGGCCGCGAGGGTGGCTAGTGGTGCTGCACTCTTGCCTTCGCTGGATGTTGTTGCCAGCGCAGCCCGGGCAAAAAACCAGCCAGGTGTGCCTGTTGCCACCACATCGCAGGCAGGTTTGCAGACAGCATGGGAAATTGATGTGTTTGGCGCAAACCGTGCCGCGAACCAGGCTGCCCAGGCAGAACTGGAAGGTACTCAGGCACTTTGGCATGATGCCAGGATATCAGTCGCGGCTGAAGTGGCACAGCTGTATTTCTCGGTCATCAGTTGCCAGCAAACTGCCGACCTGACCTGGCAAGATGCCAAGTCACGCGCAGAAACTGCCAGGCTGACTGAACTCAGCGCCCAGGCTGGCATGTCCTCCAGTGCAACATCAGCACTGGCACGCGCCAGCGCTGCAGAAGGTAATAGCCGTGCCATACAACAGGCCGCATTATGTGATCTGGATGTGAAGGCCCTGGTCGCATTGACAGCGAAGCCAGAACCAGAACTCAGGCAACTATTGACAATTGCCCAGGTCAGTTTCAAAAACCTGTTGCCTTTGGCTGTCACCACCTTGCCAGCACAATTGCTGGCACAAAGGCCAGACGTGTATGCGGCTGAGAAAGAGGTGGCGACCGCCAGTGCTCAGGTCGGTGCCGCAGAGGCGCGACGTTATCCGCGCCTGACACTCAGCGGTTCCATAGGTACCATGCGCTATGACGTTGCCGGTAGTACGAGCAGGATGGATACCTGGTCAGTTGGCCCACTGGCCTTGACACTGCCTATATTCAATGGCGGCCAGACCACCGCTAATATTGAAGCTGCCAAAGCACGTTACCTGAATGCCAGCAGCAATTATCACGGCAAGGTCAGGCAAGCAGTGCGCGAAGTTGAAGAAGCACTGGTCAATCTGAATAGCACGGATGCCCGTCGCTTTGATTCTGAAATCTCAGCAAAGGGCTATGATCAGGTTTTGCAGGCGACTGCCCAGCGTTACAACAAGGGCATGGCCAGCTTGCTGGAACTGGAAGATACGCGGCGCACGGCCTTTGCTTCCCAGTCTGCCCTGATCGCATTGCAGCTAGAAAGAAATCGTGCCTGGATCGCGCTATATCGTGCGCTGGGCGGTGGCTGGGACTTGAGCGCGCAAGCTGCCACCCAGCCACAAGTCAATTCCTGAATTTAAAAATTAAACAGAAAGCGTATCAGACATGATGAAACTCATTTCACGCAAACCATTATCCCTGAGTCTGGCTGGCATGATCGCTGTTGGCGCAGGTGGCATCTGGCTGTCAGCGGCATCCAATGCTGCGGATGAACCGGCCAAGGCAGCCAGTGCCTCTGCAACTGCGGCCAAGGTCAAGCCAGCCTTGACGGTTACCACGACCAAAGCCAGTAGCGGTAATCTCGTCATCAAGTTGGCCGCCAACGGCAGTGTCGCAGCCTGGCAAGAAGCCTTGATAGGCTCAGAGGCAACCGGCCTGCGTATACAGGAGTTGCATGCCAATATTGGTGATGTGGTGCAGCGTGGCCAGTTACTGGTCAGCTTCGCCAGTGAAACCGTCAAAGCCGATCTGACGCTGGCACAAGCCAGCCTGGCTGAGGCGCAGGCCAACCTGGCTGATGCTGCGGCCAATGCCGAACGCACCCGTGCTCTGCAAACCAGCGGTGCACTCAGTGCCCAGCAAGTTGGACAATACCTGACTGCAGAGCAAACCGCCAAGGCCAGGGTTGCATCTGCCAAGGCCAGCGTTGAAGCTCAGCAATTGCGTATGCGCCATACCCGTGTTCTTGCACCTGACAGCGGCATCATTACTGCACGTGCAGCCACCCTGGGTTCAGTCGTCGGTAACGGTGCAGAATTGTTCCGCATGATACGTCAGGGCCGTCTGGAATGGCGTGCTGAAGTGACAGCCAGTGAAATGGCGAAAATAATGCCAGGTACTGAAGCCATTGTTACTGCACCAGGTGGCACGCAATGGAAGGGCAAGGTCAGGGTAGTATCACCTACGGTAGATGCACAAACCAGAATGGGTCTGGTGTATGTTGATCTGGTACCAGATACAACAGCCGCAGCACCTATCACAGCAACTGCAGCGGCCAAACCTCAAGCAGCTACGGCCTCACTGGCATTCAAACCAGGCATGTATGCCAAGGGCGAATTCGTCATGGGTAGCTCACAAGCCTTGACCATACCGCAGCAGGCCGTGGTCGTCAGGGATGGCTTCAGCTATGCCTTCCGCCTTAATGCTGATGGTCGCGTGACGCAAATCAAATTACAGACTGGCCGCCGCGTATCCAATGCGCAGGGTGATCTGGTGGAAGTGGTCTCAGGTTTGAATGCAGACAGCACCATCGTTTCCAGCGGTGCAGGCTTCCTCAATGATGGCGACACGGTAAAAGTTGTGGCCGCAGTAGCAAAGCCCGCCAATGCTGCAGTCGTCACTCCAGCGACCCCGGCTACCCCGGTTGCTGCAAAAAATTAAGGGGTTCATGTGAATTTCTCTTCCCTCTCCATTAAAAATCCCATACCGGCGATCATGCTGTTTATCTTGCTGACGCTGGCGGGGATATTGTCGTTTCGCTCTACCATAGTCCAGGATTTCCCAGATATTGAATTACCCATCGTCACCGTCAGTGCCCCTTTGTCTGGTGCCGCCCCGGCACAGCTGGAAACCGAAGTCGCCCGCAAGATAGAAGATGCCGTCGCTTCACTGCAAGGTGTAAAAAACGTTTACACCAAAGTGCTGGATGGTGATGTTGAAGTCACGGTCGAATTCGTCCTGGAAAAAGTAATCTCGGACGCAGTCAATGAAGTGCGTGATGCAGTCGCAACCGTGCGCGCCGATCTGCCCAGCGAAATGCGTGACCCTACCGTGACCAAGGCATCCACTGCGGGCCGCGTCATCATGACGTATACGGTAGAAGCTGCAGAAGATGGCAAAGACAGTAAGGTCGTTGCTGGCGAAAGCAGTAAGCCAGATGCACAAGAGCTTAGCTGGTTTGTCGATAACACCGTGGCGAAACGCTTGCGTGCTGTGCCCGGCGTTGGTGCCGTCAGGCGCATGGGCGGTGTCAGCCGCGAAGTGCGGGTTGAACTTGATACCGAAAAAATGGCAGCACTCAATGTTGCTGCTGTTGATGTATCCCGCCGCCTGAAGCTGGTGCAGCAAGAAGCACCGGGTGGCCGCGGTGACGTCAGTGGTGCCGAGCAATCTGTCCGTACTATTGCCACTGTCAAGACAGCTGCTGAACTGGCAATCCTCGATATCCCATTGCCAGATGGCAGGCATATACGCCTTGATCAGGTGGCACGTGTGCTCGATACCGTCAGCGAACCACGTTCTGTGGCTACGCTGGATGGTAAAGCTGTAGTCGGTTTTGAAGTCTTTCGCACCAAGGGCGCCAGTGAAGTTGATGTAGCCAAAGGTTCACATGCCGCGGTGGACGAATTGCAGGCTGCTCATCCGAACATGAAGTTCCACCAGGCCATAGACAATGCCCAGCCGGTAGAAGAAAACTTCGATGGTTCCATGGACCTGCTGTACGAAGGTGCCTTGCTGGCCATCCTGGTGGTGTGGTGGTTCTTGCGTGACTGGCGTGCAACGCTCGTGGCGGCGGCAGCTTTGCCTTTGTCCGTGATACCTACTTTCCTTGGTCTCAAGTATTTTGGTTATACCCTCAACACCGTGACCTTGCTGTCACTTGCCCTCGTGGTCGGTGTATTGGTTGATGATGCGATTGTGGAAATTGAAAACATCGCCCGCCATTTGCACATGGGTAAAACACCTATGCAGGCAGCCATGGAAGCAGCGGATGAAATTGGTATGGCTGTTATCGCCACCACTTTTGCCCTGGTTGCCGTGTTTTTGCCAACTGCCTTCATGGGTGGTGTGCCGGGTCTGTTCTTCAAGCAGTTTGGTTGGACAGCAGTGATTGCGATTCTGGCTTCTCTGGTGGTGGCACGTTTGTTGACACCAATGATGGCGGCTTACATCATGAAGTCACCCAAGCCTGGCAAATCTGGTGAGCTTGATGGTGTGCATGGCCAGAAAGATGGCTGGATCATGACGCATTATATGAAAACCATGCAATGGTGTCTGCACCATCGCCTGATCACCATGATAGCTGCGACTATATTTTTCTTTTCCTCGATCGGCTTGGTGTTTTTATTGCCAACGGGTTTTGTGCCTTCGGCTGACCGTGCGCAAACACAGGTCAATATCGAACTGCCACCAGGCAGTACGCTGGCAGAAACCCGCGTAGTAGCCGAGCAGGCCAGGGTCGCCATCATGAAGAACAAGGAGATTATCAATGTCTTCAGTTCTATCGGTGGTGGTTCCAGTGGTGATGCCTTTGCCCCAGGTGCGGCAGCAGAAGCCAGGCGTGCAGTGTTGACCGTGACAGCAGTACACAGAAATAAGCGCAAGGATTCGATTGCCGATATTGATGCCAAAATCCGTGCTGAGGTGGCAGATATTTCCGGTGCCAGGTTCAACGTAGGCCCACCGGATACTGGTGTCAAAATGCAGTTGGTTTTGCAAAGTGAAGACCCACTGGCTTTGCTTGAAGCTGCACAAAAAGTCGAGAGGGAATTGCGTACACTCAAAGGGGTGGGCAATGTCAGCTCCAGTGCTTCTCTGGTACGTCCTGAAATCATTGTGCGTCCCGATTCAGCAAGGGCTGCTGACCTCGGTGTGACTGCATCTGCCATAGGTGAAACCGTGAGGGTGGCAACGGCTGGTGATTATGACCAGGCCTTGCCCAAGCTGAATCTGTCGCAACGCCAGGTGCCTATCCGCGTCAAATTACCTGATAGCTTCCGAGCTGATCTGGCCGAGATAGAGCGCCTGACTGTGCCCGGCAAGAATGGCCCCGTCATGCTGGGCAGTGTTGCCAGTGTTACTATGGAATCCGGCCCGGCGCAGATAGATCGTTTGAATCGCAAACGTAATGTGACGCTGGATGTGGAACTCGGCAACCGTCAGTTGGGTGAAGTCAATGAAGAGGCACGCGCCTTGCCAAGTATGAAAAACCTGCCACCGTCAGTCAGCATTGCAGAGCTTGGTGATGCGCAGGAGATGCAAGCCCTGTTCGCCAGCTTTGGTATTGCCATAATGATTGGTGTGCTGTGTATTTACGGCGTGCTGGTTTTGCTGTTCAAGGATTTCTTGCAACCTGTGACTATCCTGGCAGCCTTGCCTTTGAGTATCGGCGGTGCATTCGTAGCCTTGTTGGTGACTGGCCGCGCCTTGTCCATGCCATCCATGATAGGTCTGATCATGCTCATGGGTATTGTGACCAAGAACTCGATCTTGCTGGTTGACTACGCAGTGTTGGCAAGAGAGGCGGGTATGACTCGATTTGATGCCCTGGTTGATGCCTGCCACAAGCGCAGTCGCCCCATCATCATGACCACGATTGCCATGGGTGCAGGCATGATGCCTTTGGCGCTGGGTTGGGGCGCTGACCCCAGCTTCCGTTCGCCAATGGCGATTGCGGTCATCGGTGGTTTGATTACTTCAACTTTGTTGAGCTTGTTGGTGGTGCCAGCTGTGTTTACTTATATTGATGACTTTGAGCATTTGCTCGGCAAAATCAGGCGCAAATTATCTGGCAAATCTGCAAACCAGCTTACAACGGATGCTCATCAAAGTTTATAGAATTCGTTTTGCTATGTAGTGAGCTTGTAGAAAGTAAGTCAGAATAAGAACCCCCGCAACATAAAAAGTGTTGCGGGGGTTTTTATCGTTTACACGTTGGCAATGACAATCATTTTTCCAAATCAATAGCCATCGCCATTATTATTTGATAGCACTTTTCCTTTGAGAAACAAAGGCTTGAATCAAAAAAGACAAATAATCAATCCAGCGATATATCAGATTGTGGACTCTATTCATGCTTTGCTATAATGCGTCCCTCATTTGTTACAAATTGTATAGGGCAACACTTATATAACCCGTGACATGCTAAAAATGGATGAAAAATATAATAATGCGTGTTAATGGTGTTCGTTTCTCAATTGATAATTTTGCTACCTGGGCTCCTGGTGTCGCAAGCATGGATGCATGGAAGGAATGGGCTGTAGCGCCATTTCCCCTGACTGGTGATGCTGAACCTGGTGTTGCATCTATGCCAGCGATGTTGCGCAGACGTGCTGGTTTTCTTGGGAAAATGGCACTGGAAGTTGCCTATCAGTGCCTGAATGGGCAAACTAATGTTTCCACGGTATTCTGTTCCCGTCATGGTGAAGTGGCGCGTGCTGTCGATTTATTGACAGAATTGATGCAGGATGCATCAGTGTCACCGACTGGTTTTGGTCTGGCCGTACACAATGCCAGCGCAGGCTTGTTCTCAATCGCGCGCAAGGATCAAGCCAATCATATCGCCCTGGCTGGTGGAAAAAACACGGTGGAACATGCCGTCATTGAGGCATGTGGTTTATTGGCCGATGGTGCTCCCATGGTGATGCTGGTGGCTTATGATAACGCTTTGCCATCTGTTTTTGCATCATTTCAGGATTGTGATGAGCAGCCTTATGCCTGGGCCTGGTTGATGGTGCCAGCGCGGGAAGATGCCATTCATCTGAATTGGGATGAAGTTGAAGCACAAGAATCAAGCGTCAATGACATGTCTGGTGGCCTGGAAGTGTTGCGCTTTCAAATCGGAGAACAAGCTCAGATGCAGCGTATAGTAGGCAAGCGGCGCTGGCTTTGGTCACGCCATGTTTGACAAGTTTGACCGTTGCTGGCGGGTCTTGGCAACAGGCATCAGTTTTCTGACTTTTGGCATAGGCGGCTTGCTGTTGCGGGTGTTTGTGTTTCCGGCCCTGTATGTGCTGGTATGGCAACAGCAAAAGCGTACCAAGGCAGCGCGTCACATCATACGCCTGGCGTTTCGTGGCTTTGTCGGCTTGATGCGATTGCTTGGGGTCTTGCGTTATGAGATTACTGGGCTTGATAGACTGGAGCGTGGTGGCTTGCTGATATTGGCAAATCATCCTACCCTGATTGATACGGTTTTTTTGATGGCTTTTGTCAAGAATGCAGATTGCATCGTCAAAAGCCATTTGTGGAATAACCCGTTTACCCGTGGCCCGGTAAGAGCAGCTGGCTATATCAGTAATGAGCAAGGCACAGAATTACTGGAAGCTTGTATAGCTTCCTTGCAGACAGGCAATAATTTGATTGTGTTTCCCGAAGGGACGCGTACTCCCGCTGATGGTGTGATTTGCATGAAGCGCGGCGCAGCAAATATCGCGGTGCGTGGATTTTGTTCAGTAACTCCGGTAGTGATACGTTGCGACCCGCCAACTTTGGGCAAGGGTGAAAAGTGGTGGCATGTACCAGAACGTTTTGCGCAGTTCAGGATAGAAGTTAAAGAAGATATTCCGATCCAGCATTTTATTGGTGCTGGTCAGTCGGATGTCATGGCAGCCCGTCATTTGACGGATCATCTGCAGCATTATTTTACCGAGGAAAATCAACGTCATGCTTGAGCAAGAAGTAAAAGAACTGATCATTGAAGTGTTGCAGCTGGAAGATATCACGGCTGCTGACATTGATAGCGATGCGCCCTTGTTTGTTGAAGGCCTGGGTCTGGATTCTATCGATGCACTTGAACTGGGTGTGGCCTTGCAAAAGCGCTATGGCATTTCTTTGTCAGCTGATTCCGAAGATACGCGTCGCCATTTTGCATCGGTGAACGCATTGGCTGCATTAATTGCTGCAAATAGAAAGAAGTAAGGAGTCTGTAATGGTAGTGGTAAGTGAAATGAGCAGAGACGAGCTCTATGTTTGGGTGGTGGACCTGCTGGCCGAAATGTTTGAGCTGGATAAATCGGCTTTGACGATGGAATCCAATCTGTATGCAGATTTGGACATCGACAGTATTGATGCAGTCGATCTGGCAGTCAAGCTCAAGCAAATGACAGGCATGCGTCTGCAACCCGAAGTATTTAAAAAGATACGCACCATTGGTGACGTGATTGATGCCCTGCTCAATCTGCAGGCGGAGCAGTCAACATAGTTCGCGCGATCCTGACCGTTGTTGCGGTCATACTTACAGTGCTTTATCCACTCGTCATCTGGTTTGGCCAGGGGCAAGTGGAACCACGCTGGCTGGCCGCCTTATTGCTATTGGCTGCGGCAACCAGATTGCCAACGTTCAAGGTCAGCCGGGTCGCACGCTGGTCGATGTTCTGCGCCTTACTTCTGGCCGCTTGTGCAGTATGGGCGAACGCATTATTACCTCTTAAATTGTATCCGGTATTGGTGAATGGCGTATTGCTGGCTGTTTTTTCTTACAGCCTGGCAGTGCCACCATCCATGGTGGAGCGATTTGCACGCCTGCGCGAGCCTGAGTTGCCTGATGTCGCGATCGCCTACACACGCCGTGTAACGCAAGTATGGTGCGTGTTTTTCGTCATCAACGGGACTATCGCTTTTGCCACGGCAATGTGGGCTTCACCAGCTATCTGGTCACTGTATACCGGCGTGATTGCCTATATCCTCATGGGCTTGTTATTCGCCATCGAATATCTGGTGCGCCTGCGATTTAAACGAATTCATCATGTCTGATTTTTCTCCCGATCCTTGCCTTGCGCTGGCAGTTCGTCCCGGCCACGCCATCATAGGCTGGAATGCCACGGGTCCAGTATTGCATAGCGATTTCTTGCAACGTATAGGTGCATGGAGTGCTGCGATAAGTAATACGACAGGAACACAACTGGCCTTGTATCTGGAAGATAGCCTGGAATTTTCTGCCGCCTTGCTGGCAGCCTGGCTACAAAACAAAACTGTCTGGCTGACAGCCGATACCTTGCCTGCCACATGTCTTGCATTGTCCAAATCTGTGGATTCTTTTTTTGGTGAATTTCCTGAAGAATATCAACCGGTAAAAGCGGCAGTTACTGCCGCGCCTGCGATATTGAAAGCGCTGGACCCTAATTTCACAGGTCTGGTCGTGCATACTTCAGGTAGTACAGGACAGCCGCAGGCGATACCCAAAAAACTCTCGCAACTGATGAGCGAGGTCGGCAGTCTGGAGCAAGTATTTGGCCAGCGTCTCGGTGATGCTGAGATAGTCGCTACCGTATCTCATCAACATATTTATGGCTTGCTGTTCAAGGTCTTGTGGCCATTGTCGGCTGGGCGTGCCATTCATGCCTTAAGCGTGAATTTCCCCGAACAACTGGTGCAAATATTGGCGCAGCGTGATTGTGCCCTGATTGCCAGTCCCGCTCATCTGAAACGACTGCCTGAACACCTGGACTGGCAAGCTGGCAAACAAAGATTGCGTGCCATTTTTTCATCTGGCGGCCCACTGGCTGCAGAGACTGCATATGCCGTTGGCGATATGCTGGGGCATATACCTTATGAAGTGTATGGCAGTTCTGAAACCGGCGGCATCGCCTGGCGCCAGCGCCAAGTTGGGGCAATAGAAAGCTGGGAGGCTTTACCAAGAGTCGATTTGCGCATAGCAGAAGATGATTTGCTGGAGGTGCGTTCGCCACACCTGGGTCAAACAGACTGGCTACGCCTGGCAGACAAGGCTCAACTGACAGACAATGGTCGTTTGCTATTGCAGGGGCGTAGTGACCGCATCGTTAAAATCGAAGAAAAACGTATTTCACTGGATGCCATCGAGCAGGCTTTATTGGCCTCTGATCTGGTCAGTGAAGCCAGGGTGATCGCGGATCATGAAGTGCCTGGGCAAAGACAAAAACTGTCTGCCTTTATTGTGGCGTCTGAACAAGGTCGTCAGCGACTCGCGCTTGAGGGTAAGAGGGCATTCAACCTGCGTATGCGAACAATATTGAGCGAGCTGGTGGAGGCGATTGCCTTGCCACGTCGCTGGCGTTATCTGGATCAAATGCCAGTCAATGCTCAGGGAAAAACTACACTCGCACAATTGCATGCCTTGCTGGATGAAGCAGGTGACGCTCGCCCGCGTTTGCCACAAATACGTCTGCTGGAACAAGCACCAGAGAAAATATTGTTTGAGCTGATCGTTCCAGCAACACTGTTCTATTTTGATGGACATTTTTCAGTGGCCCCTGTGCTGCCTGGAGTAGTGCAACTCGATTGGGTCATCAAATATGCCCGTGAGTATTTTGCATTGCCGCCCATATTCAAGTCTGTTCATGCGCTGAAGTTCCAGCACGTGATTCACCCTGAAGTACCAGTCATGCTGGAGTTGATACATGACGTAGTAAAAGACAGTCTGCAATTCCGTTATTTTTCTGAGACCGGGCAACATGCCGGTGGTCGTATTATTTTCGCTAATGAAAAGCCCGCATGCTAGATAAGAAATTTTCTCCTGAACGTCAATCCGCTTTTGCCGCCCGTTTTGAAGCGCAAAAAATTGCCTTTGGCCCCGTCGTTTTTCAATGCGTACGTTATGCCTGGAAGCGCGGCATGTTACAGACGCTTGCCGATGCCGGAGGCGCGGGGCTGACGATTGCAGACATGGCAGCCACAGGTAAGTGGACGGAATATGTATTGAAGGTTGTGCTGGAAACCTGCCTTTCATCTGGCGTGGTGTATTTAAGCGCCGGTTCCTATGTACTGGACAAGGCGGGTTATTGTGTGTTGACTGATTCCATCACCCAGGTCAATCTCGATTTCAATCATGATGTCTGTTACGAAGGCTTGTTCAAGCTCGACGAGTCTCTCGATAATGAAAAACCTTTAGGGCTGAGCGCGCTGGGTAACTGGCCTACGCTGTATCAGGGTTTGTCGCAATTGCCGGAACCGGCGAAGACCAGCTGGTTTGCTTTTGATCATCATTATTCTGACACATCCTTCCCCAGCATCTTGCCTGATGTATTTGCAACAGCACCACGCAAACTGATGGACATCGGTGCCAATACTGGCAAATTCAGCTGCGCAGCGTTGGCCTACAATCCTGCTGTAGAAATGCACCTGGTCGATTTGCCACGCCAGTTGTCAGTCGCTGAAGAAAATCTGAAAACCGCTGGCGTGCATGAACGTGCCCATTTCCATTCCATTGATTTGCTGGACAATGAAGCTGCCTTGCCTGCTGGCATGGACATGATCTGGATGAGCCAGTTCCTCAGTTGCTTTTCAGAGCCTGCCATTGCCAGTATCTTGCAACGCGCTGCCAAAGCACTCGCCCCCAACGGGCAATTGCTGATCATGGATACTTTCTGGGACAGGCAGCGTTACGATATCGCTGCATTCTGCCTCATCAATACTTCACCGTATTTCACCGCCATGGCAAGTGGCAACAGCAAGATTTATGAAAGTGGTGATTATGTGCGCCTGGCAGAAGCCGCTGGCTTGCACTTGATCACGACCCGCGACGATATTGGCTATTGCCACTCCCTGTTGCGTTTTGCGAGGGTGGAGAAGTAAAGTGTTCAAACCCTGCGTCCTCATCCCCGTCTATAACCATGAACATGCGATAGCTGTCGTAGTGCAGGCTGTGCTGGCGCATGAGGTGGACTGTGTGCTGGTGGATGATGGCAGCTCGGCAGAATGTGCACAGGTGTTGCAGGGTTTGCAGGCAGCAATACCAGATCGTGTGACTTTGTTGCGTCACGATGTCAATCAAGGCAAGGGTGCAGCCGTACTGACAGGTTTTCGCTATGCAGCGCAAGCTACATATACCCATCTCTTGCAGATTGATGCAGATGGTCAGCATTGCGTGGCCGATGTACCGCAATTCCTGGCACAGGCAAAGGCACATCCGCAAGCGGTGATTGCTGGTTACCCGGTCTATGATGAATCCGTGCCTGCCATACGCTTGTATGCGCGTTACCTGACCCATGTCTGGGTATGGATTAACACCTTGTCGCTGGCCATACGCGATTCCATGTGCGGTTTCCGTGTATATCCTGTAGCTGCTGTGATAGCGCTGATGGCCAGGCAAGACATAGGCCGACGCATGAATTTTGATACCGACATCCTGGTCAGGTTGTACTGGGATGGCGCGGCAGTAATCAACCTGCCCACCCGTGTTGCTTATCCCACGGATGGTGTTTCTCATTTTCGCGTCTGGCGTGACAATGCGCTGATTACCGTCATGCATACCAAGTTATTCTTTGGCATGTTGTTGCGTATTCCTAATCTGCTGGCGCGTCACTGGCGTAGTGAGCCTGAGGCGGGCAAATGAAACAGCATACGCAACATACAGGCTCTGCCTGGCATTGGGCCAGCATCAATGAAGTCAGCTTTGTGGCTGGCATGCGCTTTCTGTTTTGGGTATTCAAGGTCTGCGGACGTTGGCCATTCCGTACATTTTTGTATCCGGTACTCGCTTGGTATGTCCTGACCAAGCCAGCACCACGCCGTGCATCAATGGCGTATCTGCAACGCATGAATGCTTATACCAAAGTTGCGCAGGGGTGGACTGGTGTGTTGCAGCATTTTGCCGCCTTTGCAGAAAACATCCTCGACAAGATGCTGTTATGGGGTGGCTTGTTTGACGAGACCAAGGTCAAGTATGCCGGGCAAGAGGAAATGCATGTTCAGGTCGCCCAAAAACGTGGTGGCCTGATCGTATGCTCCCATCTTGGCAACCTGGAAATGTGCCGCGTGTTGTCGCGCCGTTTTCCAGACGTGAAATTGACGGTGCTGGTACATACCAAACATGCGCAGGCATTTAACCGCATGCTGGCCAGGCTTGATCCTGACAGCCAGATGAATTTATTGCAGGTGACAGAAATGACACCTGCCACCGCCATGTTATTAGCGGACAAAATTGCTGAGGGTGGTTTTGTCGTGATTGCTGGAGATCGCGTACCGGTAGCGCCGCAGCCCAGGGTGGCAGTGGCCAGCTTTCTGGGGCAAGATGCGGCGTTCCCGGTTGGTCCTTATGTGCTGGCCAGTGTCTTGCAATGCCCGGTCTATTTGCTATTTTCCCTGCAAATGGATGGTATGCCGCAAGTCTGCTTTGAACTTTTGCGTGAGACTATCAGGCTACCACGCAAAGGGCGTGATGAAATCTTGCGCAGCGTAGTCGCTGAGTATGCCGCCCGCCTCGAATATTATGCAGTGCGGGCACCGCTGCAATGGTTTAATTTTTATGATTTTTGGCATTTACCCGAATTGGAAAAACAAGATGCAATCCGCTGATCAGAACACCAAGCTGCGCACCGTACAATTCGACCGTAACAGATTGAGCATAGAAGATATCGTCGATATCGCCCATGGCCGTGCCAACGCGGCGTTGTCTGCTGATCCTGAATTTCGCGCAGCAATAGCCCGTGGCGCAGATTTCCTGGATCGCCTGTTGCGTGAAGACGGCACCATCTATGGCGTCACGACTGGCTATGGTGATTCCTGTACCGTCACCGTACCGCCAGATCTGGTAGCAGAATTGCCGCACCATTTGTATACCTATCACGGCTGCGGTCTGGGTGAATATCTTTCACCAGCACAAACCCGTGCTGTCATGGCTACACGTCTGGCATCTTTGTCCAAAGGATTTTCTGGTGTTAGCGTAGAACTATTGGAACAAATCAGTCGTTTGCTGGAAGCGGGTCTTTTGCCACTGATACCAAGTGAAGGTTCTGTTGGTGCCAGTGGTGACCTGACGCCTTTGTCTTATCTGGTTGCAGTCTTGTGTGGTGAGCGTGAAGTCTGGCGTGATGGCGTACAAGTACCTGCGGCGCAGGCTCTGCGTGAAGCCGGGATCACACCTCTGCGCCTGCGTCCGAAAGAAGGCCTGGCCATCATGAATGGCACAGCCGTCATGACAGCGCTGGCCTGCATGGCCTATGATCGTGCTGATTACCTCGTCAGGCTGAGCTCGCGCATTACAGCGATGGCATCAGTGACCCTGGATGGCAATGCGCACCATTTTGATGAAGTATTGTTTTCAGTAAAACCACATCCCGGCATGCAGGATGTGGCAGCATGGTTGCGGCAGGATTTGCCAGCAGGGCAAGTTGAACGCAATGGCAAACGCCTGCAAGACCGTTATTCCATACGCTGCGCCCCGCACGTGATAGGTGTGCTGGCCGATGCCATGCCTTTCTTTCGTCAATCCATAGAAAATGAATTGAATAGCGCCAACGATAATCCGATTATTGACGGCGACAATGAGCGAGTACTGCATGGCGGCCATTTCTATGGTGGGCATATCGCCTTCGCCATGGATGGCATGAAGAACGCCGTCGCCAATCTGGCGGATTTGCTGGACAGGCAAATGGCTCTGATGGTCGATAGCCGATATAACCATGGCTTGCCGGCCAATCTGTCTGGTATGGAAGGGCCGCGTGCGGCAATCAACCATGGCCTGAAAGCCTTGCAAATCAGTGCTTCAGCCTGGACAGCAGAGGCATTGAAGCTGACCATGCCTGCCTCGGTCTTTTCACGTTCTACCGAATGCCATAACCAGGACAAGGTCAGCATGGGTACCATCGCTGCTCGTGATTGCCTGCGTGTGCTGGAATTGACTGAGCAGGTAGTGGCAGCCTTGCTCATCACAGTAAGGCAGGGCATATGGCTGCGTTCCCGCGTGAACCAGGATTTACAATTGTCTCCGGCTTTGACACAAATGATGGATGCACTGGCTGGCGATGTAGCGCCTGTGCAGGAAGATCGCCGCCTCGAGCCTGACCTGCGCCTGATGCTGGAACGTATCCGCCAGAAGGAATGGAAGCTCTATGCGTAAAAAGAATACGCCCAGTCGGTGGGCTGCTGAAGTTGAGATGCAAGTCCAGTTCTTTGACCTTGATCCTATGGAAATCGTCTGGCATGGCAACTACGTCAAATATCTGGAAGTAGCGCGCTGTGCCTTGCTGGATCATATTAATTACAACTACGTGCAAATGAAAGAGTCTGGCTATGCCTGGCCTGTCATTGACATGCAGTTGCGCTATATTGCGCCAGCCAGTTTTGGCCAGAAGCTGACATTACGTGCCGAGATTGTCGAATGGGAAAATCGTTTGAAGATAAATTACCTGATCACTGACACAGCCACAGGAAAACGCCTGAACCGTGCCAGCACGACCCAGGTTGCCGTTGAAATTACCAATGGAGAAATGTGTTTTGTTTCTCCTGCCATCTTGTTTGAAAAATTGGGAGTGCCCATTCCATGATGTCCATGTTGCGTTTGCTATCTATTATCTGCATACTATTGTTGGGTCTGTGTTGGACAGACAGCAGTATTGCTGCCGCCCCTATCAGCAAAATCCAGAACATGCTCGCCAAGCCGCCAGTGCTGTGCGGCAGGTTTGACCAGACCAAGCAATTGCAGGGCATGAAAAAGCCACTCGCATCCAATGGCCGTTTTTGTGTTGTCAATGGCAAGGGCATCTTGTGGCGCACGCTGCAACCATTCCCCAACACCTTGCGCCTGACACGCGATGAGATCGTACACCTGCAAGGTGAACGCGTAGCAATGCGCCTGGACGCGCAAAAAGAACCTACGGTACGCATGATCAACAGCGTGCTGTTTTCCTTGCTGTCTGGTGACCTGGGCAAGCTGGAAACCCTGTTTGAAGTCGAAGGCAGCGCTGAAGCCAATAGCTGGAAGGTGGCACTCAAAGCGCGTGAAGCAGCATTGGCAAAAGCGATAGGTGCGATCTCGCTGGATGGTGGAGCCTACGTAAAAAATATCCATATCGATGAATCCAGTGGTGACCGTACCACCATCATTTTTTCAGATATCAAAACTGGTGAAACAGCCATGACGGCTGAAGAGCTGGCCTTGTTTGCTCAATAAGAGAAAAGCAAACTCATGAGCGACGGTATGAAAAAACAGCATGGATGGACTAAAGGGCTGGCAATCACGTGGGCAATCGTGGTTTGCCTGTTGCTGGCTCATCATGCCTATCTGTGGCTGGGCAAGCGTATCGCGCCTGATACCGATATCCTTGCCCTGCTGCCTGTGCAAGAACGTGACCCGGTCTTGCAGCAATCCTTCGCCCACATGGTGGACACTGCCCAGCAAAGGGTGGTGGTACTGATCGGCGCGAATGACTGGGAACAAGCCAGGCATGCCGCCGCTGCTTATCAAAAAGTGCTGGCAAGCCGCACGGATTTGTTGACGGCAACCAATATCAGCGACCAGGCACAGAGTGACTGGCTGGCGGTATTCCAAAAACAAAGCCTGGGTTTGCTGACTGCGAAACAAGAACAACAATTGCGTACAGAACCAGCGCAATACTGGACTGATCTGGCGCTGGCAAAAATGTACAGCGCCTTCTCAGGCCCCAAACTGGGTAGCTTTCAAGATGACCCTTTTAATTTGTTTTCTGGCTGGGTACAGGAAAGGGCGCAAGAAACACCGGTGCGCCCGCGCGATGGTTATCTGTTCGTGGCAGACAAGGACAAACAATATGTACTATTGCCCCTGAACCTGAAACCATCGGCATTTTCCCTGACTGCGCAAGAAGCGGTTGTACCTTTGCTGGGCAAGGCGGCGGAAGCAGCTTTGCTCGCCACTCCTTCGGTAGAGATCATCAGCGCTGGTGTTGTTCTGCATGCAGCTGCAGCCGGGCAACAGGCGGGCGGCGAAGTGTCCACCATAGGCTTGGGCTCATTAATTGGCATCATCTTGCTGATGTGGCTAAGCTTTCGTTCCCTGAAACCCATCACTTTGATTTTGCTTTCCATAGGCGTAGGTTTTCTTGGTGCCTTGTCAGTGTGCTGGATGCTGTTTGGCGGCATACATTTGCTGACCCTGGTATTTGGTGCCAGCCTGATCGGTGTGGCGCAGGATTATGGTATTTATTTTCTGTGCAATCGCCTGAGTGCTGATGCCAGTATTGATTCGCCCACTTTATTGAAACGCTTGCTGCCTGGCCTGAGCCTGACTTTGCTGGCGGCGGTTATTGGTTATCTGGGCCTGGGGCTGACACCTTTCCCTGGTTTGCGTCATATGGCAGTATTTTCTGCATTGGGCCTGGTGTTTGCGTGGCTGACAGTGATTTGCTGGTTCCCGCAACTGATCAGCGCTGGCAGCCTGAGAAGTGGTAAGCTGGTGGCGCGTTATTCGGCTGCTCTGATGCACTGGCCACGCCTGGGCTTGAATCCGCGCAGCCTTGTTGTCCTGGCTATTTTTTTGATAGCCACGGTGATAGGCTGTTCACGACTGGGTGCCAATGATGATATTCGTCTACTGCAAAATTCTCCCAAACATCTGATTGCTGATCAAATCAAACTCGGCAAATTGCTGGATGCGCCTACGCCAGTCCAGTATTTCCTGGTGCGCGGTGGCAGTGCTGAAATTGTCTTGCAGCGTGAAGAAGCACTGAAGCGCAAACTTGATCCCCTGATAGAGCGTCATGCTATTTCTGGTTATCAGGCTCTGTCGAACTGGATACCGTCTGCTGAATTACAAAAACAACGTCATCAACTGATAGATGAAAAACTCTTGGCAGAAGGCGGGGCTTTGAGTTTATTGGCCAGTAAGGTGGAGGAAGATACCACCTGGGCCGCTACCATACGCAAGCATTTGCTGACACTGACAGCCAGCACCACTATCGATGAATTTTTGAAGACATCTGCCGGCGAACCATGGCGGCATTTGTGGCTGGGGAAGATCGGTAATGAATATGCCAGCATCGTCGCCTTGCGCGGCCTCAGTTATGCCAATAATGGCCTGGCGACTTTGCAACACGCAGGGCAGGGTCTGGAAGGTGTGCAATGGGTAGATAAAGTCAACGAGATATCCTCGGTGCTGGGGCGCTATCGGGTCTATATGGGCTGGGTAGTGTCTGCGGCTTATCTGGTGGTGTTTGCCCTGTTGTTTCCACGTTATCGTCGCAACGCCTGGCGCGTGCTGGCACCTACTTTGTGCGCCAGCCTGGTGACTCTGGGTTTGCTGGGTCTGGCCGGGCAAAGCCTGCAGTTATTCCATGTCCTGGCGCTGATGTTATTGCTGGGTGTGGGTGTTGATTACGGTATCTTTATGCAGGAGCATCCTGACAGGCGCAATGCCACGCCCTGGCTGGCCGTGGGTTTGTCGGCTGCCAATACTTTGCTGTCCTTCGGTTTATTGGGATTGAGCCGCACACCGGCATTGCAAGCCTTTGGTTTGACGATGCTGATAGGAACAGCGCTGGTGTGGCTGATTGTTCCCTGTTTTACTTCTACTACAGAAAGTGTGCATGTCGCTCAAACTTAAATCATGGCTCATGTTGGTCACTACAGCTGCACTGCTGAGTGCTTGCGCCAGCAAACCTGTACAACCTGAAGCGCGCCTGGGCCTGATGCTGGCTCCTGCTGCGCTGGATGCTTCTTTCAGCGTGCAACAGCATTTGATTGTGGAAAGAAATGGTCGCATAGACGAGCTCGATGCAGCGCTGGAAGTTGAACCTGCCCATCTCGAACTCGTCGGCCTGGCCTTTGGGCAGCGCGTCCTGAGCCTCAGTTATGACGGCAAGCAATTAAAGTCCTGGCGACATGTCATGCTGCCTGCGCAGGTCAGGGCAGAAGATGTGCTGGAAGACATGCAACTCAGCCTGTGGCCGGTGAATGTCATCGCACAAGCTTTGCCTGCTGGCTGGCGCATAGAAGAGCAGGGTTTGCACCGTTCGCTTTACCTGGATGACAAGCTGGTCGTTACGGTTGACTACAGTGGCATGCCGCGCTGGAGCGGTACGGTTGTGTTGAATAATTTGCGTTACCACTATCGTCTGACCATACAGTCAGCACCTTGAGCACCTAGATATCATTATGAAGCTGTATTTACATCACTGCGGCATCGTCTGCGCATTAGGCGACAATCATCAGGACATCCTGCATCGTTTGCTGGATGAGGCTGAGACTGGCGTCTTGCCCACTGATGCCTGGTCAAGCGGTCGCACACTACCACTCGGGCAAGTCACCAGTGCATTGCCGGATATCAGCGCCATGCCCTTGAGCATGCGCAGCCGCAATAACCAGTTGGCACTGGCTGCACTGACACAGATACGGCCAGCACTGGATGCTGCCATAGCACGCTTTGGTGCGGACCGCGTTGGCGTGGTGATAGGCACCAGTACTTCAGGCATCGCCAGTACCGAAGCTGCCTTGCGCCAATTCAACGCGGATGCTTCACTGCCTGCAGAGTTTCATTATGGTCAGCAAGAGATGGCTTCGCCTGCAGATTTCCTGGCCCATGTTGCGGGTATCACTGGCCCGGCCTATGTGCATTCCAGTGCCTGTTCTTCCAGCGCCAAGGCCATGGCCAGCGCTGCACGCTTGATCAAGATGGGACTTTGCGATGTTGTTCTGACGGGCGGCGTCGATACATTATGTGCTTTTACCGTGGCTGGATTTTCAGCACTGGAATCGGTCAGCGACAGCTTGTGCAGTCCCTTGAGTGCCAATCGTCACGGTATCAATATAGGCGAGGGAGCAGCTCTGTTCCTGATGAGTGCTGAAGCTGATAGCACAAGTTCTGGCGTGGCTTTGTGTGGCTGGGGTGAATCGTCCGACGGCCATCATATGTCGGCACCTGATCCTGCAGGTGGCGGTGCACGCCTGGCGATTAGCCAAGCTTTGCAACGTGCCGGTATTTCTGCTTCGGACATCGATTACATCAATCTGCATGGCACGGCCACCCCGCAAAATGATGCGATGGAATCACGCGTAGTTCATGATTTGTTTGGCGACGCTGTGCCAGTCAGTTCTACCAAGCCATTTACCGGACATACATTGGGTGCCGCTGCTGCGGTAGAAGCCGCATTGTGCTGGTTGACGATGCAGAGTGATAATGTGCAAGGCAGATTGCCCCCCCATTTGTGGGATGCTGTCGCTGACCCGCAATTGCCAGCACTGAATGTGGTTGCCCATGATCAGCAACTTGACCGGCCAATACGTTATGCACTGAGCAATTCCTTTGCCTTTGGCGGTTCCAACGCAGCCTTGATACTGGGGAGAGGATGAGCATGCTGAATGAAAAAGATTTGCCCCCGGTTCGCGACCTGGTGCCGCATGATGGTGAAATGGTTTTGCTGGACAGGGTACTGAGCGCTGACGATGAGAATTTATGTGCCGAAGTCAGCATCAGGCCAGAAACCCTGTTCTGTGAAGCATCCGGTGTAGGTGCCTGGGTTGGTATCGAATATATGGCGCAAGCTATCGCTGCACATGCGGGTTATCTGGCGCAATTGCGTGGCGAGCCTGTTAAAGTGGGGTTTTTGTTGGGTTCAAGGCGCTATGATTGCAACCAGCCAGCATTTGCGCTAGGGAGTGTGTTGCACATCCATGTACATAAGGCCCTGCAAGGTGACAATGGCCTGGGTGCTTTTGAATGCCAAATCAGGGATAGCGCGAATGGCGCATCATTGGCAAATGCGACAATTACGGTGTTTCAGCCCGCTAATGTCAAAGATTTTCTGCAACGGAGTTAGTAATGAGTATGAGTGTGTTGGTGACTGGATCGTCGCGCGGCATAGGTAAGGCAATCGCTTTGCGCCTGGCCAGTGATGGTTACGATATCGTCTTGCATTGTCGCAGTCAGCGTGAAGAGGCAGAAACTGTTGCGCGTGAAATTGCTGCCATGGGCCGTCAGGTGCGCGTCCTGCAATTTGATATCAGCGAGCGCGAGCAGGCCGCTGCCATACTGACCGCCGATATTGGGCAGCATGGCTGCTATTATGGTGTTGTGTGCAATGCTGGTGTGGCACGTGATAATGCTTTTCCTGCCATGTCAGGTGAGGACTGGGATATCGTTCTGAGTACCAATCTCGATGGTTTTTATAATGTGCTAAATCCTCTGGTCATGCCCTTGGTGCAGCGCCGCAAACCTGGTCGCATCGTCACGATGGCATCGGTATCCGGCCTGATCGGTAATCGTGGTCAGGTTAATTACAGTGCTGCCAAGGCAGGCATTATTGGTGCCACCAAGGCTCTGGCAATTGAATTGGCAAAACGGGCAATCACGGTTAATTGCGTGGCCCCAGGTTTAATAGAAACAGACATGATAGAAGATGTGCCGATGGAAGAAGCCTTGAAAATGATACCTGCCAAGCGCGTTGGTAAGCCGGAAGAAGTGGCTGCCGTTGTCAGCTTTCTCATGCAACCTGATGCGGCTTATGTCACGCGTCAGGTCATTTCTGTGAACGGGGGTATGGCATGAGTATGAACAATGTTAAACCTCGCGTCGTGGTGACTGGCATGGCTGGCATCAGCCCTCTGGGCAATGACTGGACCAGCATACGCAAGCAATTGGGCGAATACAAAAACGCCATCAAGCGCATGGATGAATGGAGCGACTACGATGGCCTGAACACGCAATTGGGAGCACCCGCGGCAGCTTTTGAATTGAACGAGCGCTACCACCGCAAGGCCACCCGCAGTATGGGCAGGGTCGCATTGATGGCAACACGGGCCAGTGAAATGGCGCTGGAGCATGCGGGTTTGCTGAATGATCCTGTCGTCACCAGTGGGAAAATGGGCATCTCCTTTGGCTCTTCTGCCGGTACACCCAGTGCCATTGGCGACTTTGGCCGTATGATGGAAGAGCGCACCACCAAGGGTATCAATGCCACTACCTATATCAAGATGATGGCGCATACTGCACCTGTCAACATAGGTGTGTTCTTTGGCCTGACCGGGCGCGTCATCACGACATCGTCTGCTTGTACCTCTGGTAGCCAGGGTATAGGTTATGCCTATGAAGCGATACGTGGCGGCAAACAAGTCGCCATGATTGCCGGTGGCGCTGAAGAATTATGTGCGACAGAAGCGGCAGTGTTTGATACCCTGTTCGCTACCAGTGTGCGCAACGATACACCAGAGATCACGCCACGTCCTTTTGACGCTGGCCGCGATGGCCTGGTCATAGGCGAAGGCGCAGGTTGCCTGATACTGGAAGAGCTGGAACATGCAATCGCACGTGGTGCCACCATACACGCCGAACTGGTGGGCTTTGGCACCAATAGCGATGGCTGCCATGTCACGCAACCAAATGCCGAGACCATGAAAATCGCCATGCAACTGGCGCTGGAAGACGCAGAGTTGCAGGCATCCGATATTGGCTATGTAAATGCCCACGGCACAGGTACCCAGCAGGGTGATATCGCCGAAAGCCAGGCCACAGCGCAGGTATTTGGCAATGCCATGCCCATCAGTTCACTGAAAAGTTATATGGGACATACTCTGGGTGCCTGCGGTGCACTGGAAGCCTGGATCAGTATAGAAATGATGAATGAGGGATGGTTTGCCCCCACGATCAATTTGCAGGAGCTGGACCCGCAATGCGCAGAACTTGATTACATCAGGGACGAGGGCAGGGCGATAGATTGTGAATATGTGATGTCGAATAATTTCGCATTTGGCGGAATAAATACTTCGCTGATTTTTAAAAAATACCGCTAAGCATAGCTGCGGGCCATACTTCTTAAATAAGGAAAACCAGAATGAAAAAATTAATTTCAGCAGCAGTTGTAGTGGCGACGATGATGACATGTGCGGCTAGCGTTCAGGCAGCAGACAGAAAGGTCATGTTGCCTATTTCTGGCGCGATGAATGCAAATGATGCACAGAGCCGTCTCGGTGATTCAGTGAAATTTTATTTTGGCAAACAGCCAGGTCCAGTAGTCCTTGAAAAACTGGCCAGTGATAAAACCAGTCAAAAAACCAATGCATTTGGCAAGTCAGATGAAAAGGCTTGTAACTGGGTATTTTTGTCAGCCATGCTGCAATTGCAGAAGCGCGCAAAAGAACTGGGTGCCAATGCGGTCGTTAATATTGTGAGTAATTACGATAACGTTGAATATGCAAGTGAAGCTGAATTTGAATGTCACGCCGGGGGCATCATGGCCGGTGTCGCACTCAAGGGCGATTTCGTCAGAATCGGTAGTAAGTAAAAAATATAGAAACGTGCTGTAGCACTGGCAGATTAGTTACGATCTGCTGAATAATGAGGGAAGAAGGGATATGACCATCATATCCCTTTGTCTTATAACCAAAGGAATTGTATGAATGTCGTATTGAAGCGTGGTTTGCTGGTATCCGTATTGTTTGCTCTGGCCTTGTTGCAAGGTTGCGCTACTTCTGTAAAAGCAAATGCGACACAGAACCCCGCGCCAAAAGAAGCGTTTTCCGCCTTTGGTCGTATCATAGTCAAACCTGCTGTGTTCAGACAGGGCTACAGTGGTGACATTTCCGGACTCATCAAAATCAATGACAATATCCAAAAAGATTTAGCCAGTTACCTGGAAGAGTGGAACAAGCGTCCAGCCAATGGCCGCACTTTGGAAATCCAGCCAGTGATTGAAGAAATACAGTTCCAGCATGGAGCCAAACGGGTTTTGCTGGGACCTCTCGCGGGTAGTTCCGGTGTCTTGTTACGTTTGAATGCCACGGATAACAATGGTAATGCTATTGCCAGGCCAGAATTTTTCCAGCGTGCTGGTGCAATGGCGGCGGGTTTTGTGTTTGGTGTACATGATAATTTGATGTTGACTCGTGTCGCCAATCTTGCCAGTGGATATGTGATTGGTAATTACAGTACTGCTGTTGGCGGCCCAACTGGTGCTGACGACAAGGCTTTGCGTTAAGCCATAGATATGCCGCAGCCAGATCGGTGCATGGTATGAAAACTCAGTCTGATGAAGCCAGTATTTATCTGCTCAGTTTGCGTGCCTTGAGTGACGCCGATCTGTCTGGTTTTTTGCCCTGGCTCAGTAGCAGTGAAGTGCAGCGCTATCAGCGCTTTATTCGTCCTGAGCGCCAGCGGCAATTCGTGGCTGGCCGCATTCTCTTAAGGCAGGCGTTGTCCAGTTTACTGGGCTTGCCTGCCACAGAACTTGAATTGATAGAGCAACCCGGTAATGCACCTCGCTTGAATAATCCAGAATTAACTCATGCAGGATTCAGTCTCTCGCATAGTGGTTCGTGGGTAGCGTGTGCAGTCAGTGCCACTAGCAAACTGGGTCTGGATATTGAGCTGTTGAATCCAGACCGCGACTTTTCTGCACTGGCATTACAGGCATTTAATGCAAATGAAAACGCCTGGTTAGCGCAACAGGATGCTGACAATCGCGCGTGTGATTTTTATCAGCTATGGACCGCAAAAGAAGCACAGATCAAACTCAATGTAGCAAGTGCGCAATGCATGCACTTTCCTCATCCTGAATTGTCGATTACGCTATGTAGTGACAAGCGGTTTACGTCTCAGCCACAATTTTTGCCAAGCAGTTTGTCAGCGAAATAAACCCCAGAACCATTCCCAGATGCCAGGTAAGTGAGGCTTGCTACCGGCATCATTCACTGCACGTGCCAGCGCGGCGCGCTCGATTTCTGCCCTATCATCGTAAAATGCCTTGCTGCTGGTCGGCATCTCAAGCTCCCTGGCCACATCCAGCAATATGTCCAGATATTCTTCCAGGTGATTGGCTGTGTAAGGATTGATATCGTGGAAGGTGACGACGATGGGCGTGACACCATCTACTACTGGCATGGCGTTCTCGCACCAGTCTGACCGTAAGGCCAGCAAGAGTTTGCGCATGTTTTTACGCTTGGTCAGGCTAAAGTTGATGCCATAAATGATGCCGTCATTCGCACTCAAATCGGTCAATAGCATGCGTAAGCCATGACTATGATAAATACCCAGTGTGCGCGCATCAAAGTTCCAGAAGGGTGGGCGCACCAGTTTAGGTGGCGTACCGGTAATGTCAGTTAAATCTGCAATACCCAACTCCAGCGAGGCGATCAATTCTTGTTCGTTCAGATAGCGATGATTTGAATGACGCGGAGTTGCCGTATGAAAAGCTAGCAGGTGCCCGGCCTCTACTTCTTTCTTCAACAGGCTTCTGCCAAATTCTGTCCCGCCACCATTTACCGCTCTTGTCTGCGTAAAAAAGATCGCCTTGATATCTGCTTGATAAGGATTGGTTTGCAAAACCTTTAATACTTTTTCTGTCGGATTATCAGGCTGTACAGCGCTGGGGCCATCATCAAAGCTCAACAAAAATCTGATTGGGGCAGGGTTGGCGGGACAGGCATCTGCTGTCTCTGCATTGCAAAAACCAGAGCTGAGTGTGGCGAACAAACAAAAAACGGCCCTATGCCAAGTGCGGATGGTAAACAAAATCAGAAAAGAGTTTTTGAGTGGAAGGCGCTCATTGTATCCGCAAGCAAAAAAACTTTCCTGATTTAATCTGATGCATGGATGCCACATTGTCCACACCTTCGTTGACTTAATGCAGATAGTAGGTTTGGACGCTGAGTGTGAATGATGGAATTCAAATTAGTCTGGACTTACGCAAAACCGCCCAAGCTGCGTTGCGAGCTCCTCGCCGTACTTAAAGTACTGTCGTCCTCGCTGATGCCTTGCTGGAACAATTTTGCAAAGTCCTATTAGTAATTCATGCCTGACTCCTGCGGAATCTCGTATTCAAGAAAGCAGCATCCCTCAGTTGGGCAAGCCCTGGATTCTGAAAGCGAACTTCATTAAGTATAGATGTTTAACATTTGGAATCTGAATGATATTGATTCTCATTGTCAATATATATATCATTCGTATTAGTCGGTCATAAGCTACATAATTAATATCTTATCTATAACATTTTGCTTTACGCAATCAGGAACTTACATGAAACACTCGCAAGCTCAAAAGCCAAAAAGCCTACGTGATGCCGACGACTTGGTATTCACTTCGATGAAGAAGACTACATTGGCCCTAGGGATATCCAGCGCAATGTTCATGCCTATGCTTGCCATGGCGCAGGATGCAACTCCGCCAGCTGTCAAGACACAAAAAGAAAAATTGCCAGAAGTGGAAATCCTTGGTAAGCGAGTAGAGTCCAATCCAAATGCAGAAGTCGGTTCTCCATACAAAGCTAAAACATCTGCTGATTCTCGCCATACCCGCCCACTGGCAGAAACTCCACAGACAATTTCTGTGCTGACCCGCGCTGCGCTGGATGATTCTGGCTTGACAGATTTAAAACAAGTGCTGGGCGCACAGCCTGGCATCACACTGGGAACTGGTGAAAACGGCAATGCCTTCGGCGACCGTTATATCATCCGTGGTCAGGAAGCGCGTAGTGACGTTTTTGTTGACGGCTTGCGTGACCCAGGTATGTCAACGCGTGAAAGTTTCGCCGTTGAACAGGTAGAGATTTCCAAAGGCCCAAATTCCAGCTTTGCCGGTCGTGGTACTGCTGGCGGCGCGATCAATGCGATCACCAAACAAGCTACTCTGGACCATGACTTTGAGCGTGTTTCTGTGGGTGTTGGCACTGATTCGCAAAAACGCGTAACTGCTGATATCAACAAAGGTTTTGGCGATAACTTTGCACTGCGTACCAATTTGCTGTACGGCGATGAAGATGTCCCTAAGCGTTCACGAGCTAGCCGCTCACGTAAAGGTATCGCTTTGTCTGGCCTGTATGAAGTCAGCAAAGACCTGTCTGTGACGCTTGACTACTACGGCCTGCGCACCAAGGACACTTCGCCAGATCTGGGTTACTACCTGGTTGGCACAGTACCAAACCGCGTGCCTGCGACCAATGTACCTGTTTATGGTCAAACCAATGATTTCCTCAAGTCGGATGTTGATACTGTCACCGCACGCGTCAATTGGACGCTGGCTCCTGACATGAAACTCACCAGCCTGACGCGCTATGGTAAATCCAGCAATGGCTATGTGACGACAGGTGCATCCTCGGCAACCCGTTATAACGGCACAACAGGCGTGGCATATACTACTGGTGTCCTCGATGGCGGCCACACTGGCTGGCAAGATATCGATTACTTTGCACATCAAAGTAATCTGCGCTGGGATAAGCAAATTGCTGGCATGAAGCACGAGTTCATCTTCGGTGCTGAATATGCTGACCACAAAGTCGTATCCGGTACTTATGGCATCACAAACTCAGGTACATTCAACTGCAAAACTACTGCTGGCGTTGGTGCCAACAATGGTTTCTGCTTTACTGACAGCAATGGTACACCTGTCGCCAACCTGAGTAGCCTGGCTGGCCGCAATTCCACACGCCTGAGTTGGAACCAGGATTGGCATATCAAGGCGCTGGCTCTGACGCTGATGGATACGGTTGACCTGACCGACAAATTTACTGCTTTTGGCGGTGTCCGTGCTGACTCGTTTGACCTGAGCCTGACGCGTCGCAATAACACTACTGGTGTCATTACAGGCGATTACTCTTATAAAGACACACTGCTGAATGGTCATTTTGGCCTGAGCTACAAGATCACACCTAAACTGATCGTCTACGGTTCTGTCGCCAGTGCGCAAGATATCAATGGCGGCGAAGCAGATGCCGGTACCAGCAGCGGTTATGGTGGTGCGGTCCTGTATCAAAACCAGATCGCAGGTGCCAAGCCAGAAACCTCTGTCAACTACGAATTGGGTCTGAAATGGAATTTGATGGATGACAAATTGCTGGCAACAGCAGCATTGTTCCAGACCAAGAAATCTGACGTCATGGAAGGTGCCAACTACGATACAGTCGGCACATTCAATACAGGTAAAAACCGTGTGCAAGGCCTGGAGCTGGGCTTGAGCGGTAACCTGACAGAAGACTTGTCTGTACAGTTTGGCGCAGCATTCATGGAGTCCAAAGTATTGGCATCTTCCACAGTAGCCAATGTCGGTAATCCTTTGAGTAACTTTGCCAAACAGACTTTCTCTGCGCAAGCCAAATACCAACTGACCAATGCATTCTCGTTTGGTGGTGCAGCACGTCACGAAAGTGACCGTTGCGGCGGGCAGCCTGACACGGCAGCTGGCTATACGGCAACTGGCCTTTGCTCACAACCAGTGCCTTCATTCACTGCATATGACGTATTTGCCGCATATCGCTTCTCACGCCGCTTTGACGTACGTGTGAACGTACAGAACGTCACGAACAAGGACTACTTCACTGCTGTCTATCGTTCAGGTTCGTTCATGTACAAAGGTGATGCACGTGCGGTACGCGTCACTTTAAACTACGAAATGTAATTATTTGACGGGGAACAAGAGATCATTTTATTTATAAAAGTGAGTTCTTGTGATTCAGCTAAAATACGGGTTCTTTATGAGTAATTTTCATTGATGAAAACCCCTGCTACCCCCGTCATTCCGCCAGGAATACGTTGTGCCCAGGACTATGAGCTTGCGGCGCAGCGTAGTATGGCAGCACCAAGCTACGCCTATGTGGCAGGTGGCAGTGGACGCGACCTGACTGTCGCTGCCAACCTGGCAGCTTTCTCGCAATGGTCAGTCTATTCACGTGTATTGCGCGATGTAAGTGGTGGTCATACACGTGTGACGCTAGCCAGGAAAACCTTTCTTCATCCCATTCTGTTGGCACCAGTTGCTTTTCAAAAGCTGGCACATCCGGCTGGCGAAATAGACACTGCACGGGCCGCGCACGCCACGGATAGCTGCATGATATGCAGCACTCTGTCTTCCAGTTTTCTCGAAGATGTAGCACAAGCTGCTGGCCCGCATAAATGGTTCCAACTGTATTTTCAAACTAAGCGCGATGATACCCGTGCTTTGCTGGCGCGCGCAGAGGTGGCTGGCTACAGCGCTATTGTATTGACGCTGGACGCATCAATACAAGTAGCCAGTGCCCGTGCCATGGAAGCAGGCTTCCGCATGCCTGCTGATTGTGTGGCCGTTAATCTGCAAACGACAAATGCGGGTGCGCCTGTTGAACTTGCCGCTGACGACAGTCGTATTTTTCAAGGGCTTATGCATGCTGCACCCACCTGGCCCGATTTTGCCTGGTTAATGGCAGAGACCAGTTTGCCCATATGGGTAAAAGGTGTATTGCATCCCGATGATGCATTGGCCCTTAAGGCGGCTGGTGTTGCTGGTATCGTTGTATCCAATCATGGTGGTCGCAGTCTGGATGGCGCACCCGCCAGTTTGTCAGTGTTGCCTGCCATCCGTGCTGCGGTAGGGGACGATTTCCCCTTGTTGCTCGATGGGGGCATACGTTCAGGCAACGATATTTTCAAGGCCTTGGCGCTAGGGGCTGATGCTGTTCTGGTCGGGCGCTTGCAAATGTATGCGCTCAGTGTTGCTGGTGCCTTGGGCGTAGCACATATGATCAAGTTGTTGCGTGAAGAGCTGGAAATATGCATGGCCCAGGCTGGATGCGCTACGCTGGACGATATTGATAGCGGTGCTTTGCTGCGCCACGAATGAATTGAAGGAAGACGGGGCAGGCTTATGCTAAATGTGATTGAAGGTGTCTTGAGCAAGGATGAAGTACGACAGTTTCGTGCCCATCTGGACCAGGCTGACTGGCAGAGCGGTGCACGCACGGCAGGCACACTCGCACTGCAAGTCAAAAATAATTTGCAGATAGATGATAATTCAGATTTGGCGATCCAGTTGGGTAATCACATCCTGCGCAAACTTGGCGAGCATCCTGTCTTTATTTCGGCGGCCTTACCGCAAAAAATCTACCCGCCAAAATTCAACCGCTATCAGGATGGTGGTGGATATGGCCTGCATGTAGACAGTGCTGTAATGATGATGCCCGGCACCCGCCAAAACTTGCGCAGCGATATCTCCGCGACCTTATTCCTGGCTGAACCTGAAGAGTATGATGGCGGAGAGCTGGAAATTGAAACTGATTTTGGTGCACAAACTGTCAAGCTTGAAGCTGGTGACATGGTGCTCTATCCCTCATCCAGTTTGCACAGGGTCGCGCCCGTGACGGCAGGTGCGAGGGTAGCTTCGTTTTTCTGGATAGAAAGCATGGTCAGTGACGACACTGAGCGTGCCATGCTGTACGATCTTGATCAGGCCATCCAGAAACTGACTCCACTGGTCGATGCGCAAAATACCGCACTCTTAAGGCTCACGGGCATTTATCATAATTTATTGCGCCGCTGGGCTATTACTTGAATTTGTTTTAACTTATCAGGAGTCATTCATGACAGTAATCAAACGATCCATTTTTGTCGCACTCGTTCCATTGGTATTTGCCATGTCATCCGGCAGCGCCTGGGCTCATGGTGACGTCAAATGCACCAACGAGCCAAAAGAAAAATGGCGTCCACATACCGAATTGCAAGAAAAACTGATCAAGGAAGGCTGGCAAATCCGCCGTATGGAAAAAACCAATAGTTGCTATGAAGTGTATGCCAAAGACCCTAAAGGCAAGCGCGTAGAAGCCTTCTTTAACCCGGTCACATTCGAACGCGTTGAAGAATAATCATCCAGTCTGGGACTTGCCCGTGCGCCTCATCCATTGGGCGCAGGTTGTCGCTATCGTGGCCGCCTGGATCACCAGCGGCCAGATAGGGTCAGTTCATGAGTATGTGGGCTATGGCGCAGGCTTGTTGGTCCTCGTGCGCTTGATGTGGAGTTGTGTCGGCAATCGCTACGCACGTTTCACTCAATTCCTTAAGTCGCCGGCGGCCACATTCGCTTATTTACGCCTCGTCATCAATTCCAAAGCACCACGTTATGTCGGCCACAATCCCCTGGGCGGCTGGATGGCTGCTGCACTTCTGATTTGCGTGGCTTTACTGGTCTTGACAGGCTGGGCCATGGGCACGGATTTGCTGTGGGGTTATGCATGGCCAGTACTGGTGCACGTGACTATTGCCTGGGCCATGGTGGTCTTGATAGGCTTGCATGTGCTGGGTGTGGTATTCACCAGTTGGCAGCATCATGAGAATCTTGCCAAGGCGATGATTTCCGGCAATAAGGCAGTGCCAGAGCCGGGTGATGTCGATTAATACCTAATGCAGTCAGTGCTGTCCAAGCTCTTTTGAATTGATCGTTGTGGGAGGCTGCAGGAGAGGGGAAATACTTGTACGATTTTCTTTGCCCGGGATAGTACGTCAACCGGTATTTGTTCATCTGAGCTGCTACTAGCCACTATTTACGCCGCGTACATAAAAAGCCAGGCCCTTGAAACTCTGTACTACTTGTTTGCCAAGCCTGATAAGGGCAGGGCGGAAAAAAAAGAGTTACTGGCCTTGGCAAGTAACTCTTTTCTAAATTTGGCTCCCCGACCTGGACTCGAACCAGGGACCTGCGGATTAACAGTCCGTCGCTCTACCAACTGAGCTATCAGGGAATAGAAGATGTGATGATCTTCATTAAACTTGTAGAACTATTTTTCGGCAGTGATTATGGTCAAGTTCACTGCTCACTTCAATCTCTTGCTGCAAAACCCTTTCAGGATTTTGCTTTTCATACTTTACCGGACAACTCCGGTGGAAAAAAAAGAGTTACTAGCTTAAGCAAGTAACTCTGTCTTTATAAATTTGGCTCCCCGACCTGGACTCGAACCAGGGACCTGCGGATTAACAGTCCG
>JAZJXP010000051.1:19780-31635 GCA_040390835.1 Pseudomonadota bacterium | reverse complement strand
TCAGTTGGTAGAGCGGAGCCCTTACAAGGCTTAGGTCGGGAGTTCGAGCCTCTCACCGCCCACCAGTTTTGCAGGTTGTAAAAAGGTAGTACCCAGTGTTTTGTTGGAGCGGTAGTTCAGTTGGTTAGAATACCGGCCTGTCACGCCGGGGGTCGCGGGTTCGAGCCCCGTCCGCTCCGCCAGAAAATCGAAAAGGCGAACGAAAGTTCGCCTTTTTTTGTATTCGTCAAATTGTTATTGTGATACTTAGCCACGTGATTGGTTGAACATGTTTGAATTTATTCGTACCCATCAGCGCTTAATGCAAATTTTGTTAGCTGTTCTTATCTTGCCGTCATTTGTTTTGTTCGGTAATACTGACGCTTTGCGTTCCATAGGCAAAGAAGCAGGTATCGCAACTGTTGCTGGAGCCCCCATTACCCAAGGTGAGTTTGATCAGGCCTTGCGCGATCAGCTGGATCGTATGCGCCAGATGTATGGCCCGCAGTTTGATGCAAAAATGCTCAATACTGCTGAAGCAAGACAGGGCATTCTGGACGAGTTGATTGCCCGCAAGGCAATGGCTGGTGAGATTGCCGTCAAAAAATTGGCAATTGCAGATGCAACATTGCAAGACAACATTACCAAGACGCCAGGTCTGGTGAAGGCTGACGGTCATTTCGACAATGCCGAATATGCCCGCCTGCTGGCACAGCAAGGCATGACGCCACCAATGTTTGAGCAGCGTCTGCGTCAGGACATGGTGCTGCAGCAATTGCTGGGACCAGTTCAGGCAAGTGCTTTTGTTTCAAAAACTGTGACCGAGCGTCTTTCTGCTATCAATGAGCAAGAGCGTGAAGTACAGATGCTGATGTACAAACCCGGTGATTTCGCCTCACGTGTCAAAGTTACGGATGAAATGCTGAAAGCCTATTATGAAAAAAATACGGCGCAGTTTGAAATTCCTGAGCAAATTAATGCTGAGTACGTAGTTTTGAATAATGAAGTACTGGCTGAGCAAACGACTGTGTCTGATACCGATGTCCAGACCTATTACAAGGCTAATGAAAAAGCCTATACGACAGAAGAGCAGCGTCGTGCCAGCCATATTCTGATTGCAGCAGGCAAAGACAGCAGTGATGCCGACAAAGCCAAGGCAAAAGCCAAGGCCGCAGATATTCTCGCTCAATTGCGCAAGAAGCCAGAAGATTTTGCCAGGCTGGCGAAAGAAAATTCTGATGACCCAGGTTCCAGGGAAAAGAGTGGTGATCTGGATTTCTTTGCTAAAGGTGCGATGGTTCCACAGTTTGATGAAAGTGTATTCAAGCTTAAACAAGGCGACATCAGTGAACTGGTGCAGTCTGAATATGGCTTTCACATCATCACTGTGACAGGGATCAAACCTGCTGGCGTCAAAACGCTGGATGAAGTCAAAGCGCAAATTGCTGCTGATATCAAAAAGCAAAAAGCGGGCAAAGCTTATACCGAAGCTGCTGAAACTTTAACCAATGTCTTGTACGAGCAAGGTGATAGTCTCAAGCCTGCAGCAGAAAAGCTGAAGTTGAAAATACAAACAGTGAATGGTTTATCGCGTAATAGCAAGCCAGGTTTGCCAGCAACGGTAGAGACCAATAATCCTAAATTCCTGAAGGCGATTTTCTCTGATGATGTGGTCAAGAAAAAACACAATACAGAAGCAATTGAAGTTGCCCCGAATACGTTGATTGCTGGCCGTATCGTTGAATACAAACCTGCGTCCAAGCGTCCATTTGAAGAGGTGAAGGCATCAATTCAGGCGCAGGTAACTGCTACTGAAGCCGCAGCCCTGGCAGAAAAAGAAGGTCTAGCGAAACTGGCTGCGTTGAAAGCAGCTGATTCGACTGCTGGTTTTACTGAGCCTAAAATGATCTCGCGTTTGAAGAATCAGGATATCCCTAGCGCAGCTCTGGTTGATGTGATGCGTGCTGATACCCAGAAGTTGCCTGCCTTTGTGGGCACGCATCTGGGCAATGCTGGTTATGTTATTTTCCGCATAGGTAAAGTCACTGCCGGTACACCTGACGTGGCGCGTCGTGCTTCAGAGGCGCAACAATTGACGAGTATGCAGTCTGCTCAAAATCTGTATTCTTATATTGAGTTGCTGAAGCATAAAGCCAAAGTGACTGTCAATAAAGCAGCAGTGACAGCACCGGTAACTGCCGCACCATAATTTAGCTGCACCTTGCTGTTAAAAAAGACATCCTCTGGATGTCTTTTTTTTTGTGTTTTTGAAAAATTGATTCTTTAGATTTATGCGTATGTTGTCTTTCGACAGTAATTGAATTTGAATCTGGCTGCATTTGATTTGCATCAATGTAGCTGGGCAAGCTGATTGTTATTCTGGCGGTGTACTTTTACAACAGAGTGAGATCATGACAATAACTAAAGAAAACACATACAACTATCGGGTTGTACGGCAATTTTCTGTCATGGCAGTGGTTTGGGGAATCGTCGGCATGCTTGTGGGTGTGGTGATTGCAACTCAGCTTGCCTGGCCAGAATTTCTAGGGGGCATACCGTGGCTAAGTTATGGCCGTTTGCGTCCTTTGCATACCAATGCTGTGATCTTTGCCTTTGGTGGATGTGCCTTGTTTGGTACTTCCTATTATGTCGTCCAGCGCACGTCCAATGTCAGGCTGTTTGCAGAAGGTCTTGCTGAATTCACATTCTGGGGCTGGCAACTGGTGATCGTCGCTGCTGCAATCAGTTTGCCCATGGGCTTTACCCAGGGTAAAGAATATGCAGAGCTGGAATGGCCTATCGATCTGTTGATCGCCGTGGTCTGGGTGTCCTATGCCGTAGTGTTTTTTGGCACGCTGGTGAAGCGGAAGGTGGAACACATTTACGTTGCCAACTGGTTTTATGGTGCCTTCATCATTGCAGTGGCAGTTTTGCATATCGTCAACAGCGCTGCCATCCCGGTGTCGTTCATGAAATCCTATTCCGCCTATTCTGGCGTGCAGGATGCGATGGTGCAATGGTGGTATGGCCATAATGCCGTCGGCTTCTTTTTGACGGCTGGCTTTTTGGGCATGATGTATTACTTCATCCCCAAGCAAATCGAGCGTCCGGTTTACTCTTATCGCTTGTCCATCGTCCACTTCTGGGCATTGATCTTCACCTACATGTGGGCGGGTCCGCATCACCTGCATTACACCGCCTTGCCTGACTGGGCACAATCCATAGGCATGGTGTTTTCGCTGATTTTGCTGGCTCCTTCCTGGGGTGGCATGGTCAACGGCATCATGACCTTGTCCGGTGCCTGGAGCAAGCTGCGTTCTGACCCTATCTTGCGTTTCCTGATTGTCTCGCTGTCTTTCTATGGCATGTCGACCTTTGAAGGTCCGATGATGGCGATCAAAACCGTGAATGCCTTGTCGCACTACACAGACTGGACCGTTGGTCACGTTCACTCCGGTGCTTTGGGCTGGGTTGGTTTCATCACCATAGGCAGCTTGTATTACCTGATCCCGCGCCTGTTTGGGCAGACACAAATGCATAGCAAGAGCCTCATTGAAGTGCATTTCTGGGTGGCGACAATTGGCGTCGTGTTGTACATCGCTTCCATGTGGATAGCCGGTGTCATGCAGGGTCTGATGTGGCGTGCGGTGAATGAGGATGGCACGCTGACTTACTCCTTTGTCGAGAGCGTCAAGGCGACATATCCCTACTATGTAATACGTATGCTGGGCGGTCTCCTGTACCTGAGTGGCATGCTGGTGATGGCGTACAACGTCACAAAAACCATCATGGCTGCCAAGCCCGTGAATAATGCGATTCCGGCTTTGCCTGCAACTGCAGCACATGCATAAATCAAAGGAGAAATTGAATGCGTAATTTTACTCATGACTTGATTGAGCGGAATGTGGGCCTGTTGCTGGTGCTGGTGATCCTGACCATCAGTGTCGGCGGCCTGGTCGAGATCGTTCCTTTGTTCTTTCAAAAATCTACCACCCAACCAGTGCAGGGCATGCTGCCTTATTCCGCCTTGCAATTGGCTGGCCGTGACATTTATCTGAGGGAAGGCTGCTATGGCTGCCACTCACAAATGATACGTCCCTTCCGCGCCGAGACTGAACGCTATGGCCATTATTCCGTTGCTGGAGAGTCTGTGTATGACCATCCCTTTCAATGGGGTAGCAAGCGTACTGGCCCTGATCTGGCGCGTGTCGGTGGACGCTACAGCGATAGCTGGCATAAAGACCATTTGAATGACCCGCGTTCGGTCGTGGTGGAATCGAATATGCCTGCTTATCCATGGCTAGCCAAAACCCAGCTCGTCCCTGAGGAAATTACTCCCAAGCTCAAGGCCATGAAAACTCTGGGCGTGCCTTATACCGAAGAACAGATCAAGGCGGGCTCATCTGAGCTGGCTAACAAGACTGAACTGGATGCGGTGATCGCTTATCTGCAAGTGTTGGGCACTGCGATCAAGAACAAGAACTGATAGAGGAATAGCCGGGTCTTGAGTGACCCAGCCCTCAGGGGAGAAATGAAATGAATTTCACAATAATAAGCAGCATCGTGACGGTCATCAGCCTCATCGTATTCCTTGGAATTATTTACTGGGCATTCAGTGCCGGTAATAAAGAAAAGTTCGAAAAGATGGCGCGCTTGCCAATTGATAATGAGAATGGAAAATAGCCATGGCAGATTTTTTTAATGAATGGTGGGGTATCGGCATCGCCATCGCCACGGCCTTGTCCATGCTGGCTTGCGTTTTACTGCTGTGGTCGCAATCCAAGGTCAAGGTCAGAGTCGGCAGCGACGGCAAACCCTTGCCTGCAGAAACCACTGGGCATGTCTGGGATGGCGACTTGATGGAGCAAAATAATCCCCTGCCTAAATGGTGGATGTGGCTGTTTTATCTGACTGTGGTGTACAGCGTCGGTTACCTGATTGTGTACCCTGGTTTTGGCAAATGGCAGGGCACGTTTGGCTGGAGTCAAAAAGGGGAATATGAAAAAGAAATGAAAGATGGCGAAGCGCAATACGGCCCTATCTTTAATAAATTTCTGGCTATGGATATCAAGGCAGTTGCCAAAGATGCGCAAGCCCATGAAATTGGCCAGCGGCTGTTCCTGAACACTTGCTCACAATGCCATGGCTCTGACGCGCAAGGCGGCAAGGGTTATCCTAACCTGGCCGACAATGACTGGCTATATGGCGGTGATCCTCAGACTATTCTGGCTACCATACGTGAAGGTCGCCATGGCCAGATGCCACCTATGGGTGCTGCTCTGGGTACCGATGATGATGTCCGTAACGTTGCCAATTATGTCTTGAGTCTGTCGGATTCTGCACACGATCCGATTAAGGCCGCAATAGGCAAATCCAAGTTTGCTGCCTGTGCAGCCTGCCATGGCGGTGATGGCAAGGGTAATCAGGCACTGGGTGCACCGAATCTGGCAGATAAAGTATGGCTGTATGGCGGTGGCATTGAAAACGTGATGGAAACCATCAACAAGGGTCGAAACAATCAAATGCCAGCGCACAAAACCATTTTGACTGATGGCAAACTGCATTTACTGGCGGCTTACGTCTGGGGCTTGTCCAATAATTCTGCGGCGGCCCAGATTACTGATGCGGATGTCAGTGCGATGAAGCAAATTGCTGCTAGTGCATCAGAAGCCGTATCCAGCAAGTAGTCTTTGAAAACCATGATTGCGCCAATGATATGCGGGGAGGGGAAATGATCATACAGCATGCTCCGCCTGCATTGATTGGCCTTGCCACCTTGTCTTATTAAGAAAAACAGAATCACGATGAAGCACATACCCATCATCCAGGTGCCGATAGAAGAAGCCGAAATGGCGCTTTTTGAAGAGCGCAGGAAGATCTATCCACGCACACAAACAGGCTGGTTTTCTTCCTGGCGTTGGGTGCTGGTATTTTTTACCCAGGCTTTGTTTTATGGCACTGCCTGGCTGAACTGGAACGACAGACAGGCTGTATTGTTTGATCTGGTAGCACGTAAATTTTATATTTTTGGCCTGGTTTTATGGCCCCAGGATTTTATTTATCTGGCGGTATTGCTGGTCATTTCAGCCTTGAGTCTGTTTTTGTTTACCGCCATTGCTGGCAGAGTGTTTTGTGGTTATGCCTGTCCACAAACCGTGTACACGGAAATTTTTTTATGGATAGAAGCAAAGATAGAAGGTGAGCGTAATGCAAGAGTCAAGCTGGACGCTTCGCCGATGTCGGTGCACAAGTTTTCTCTCAAGTTCATCAAGCATTTCATCTGGATAATTCTGGCCTTGTGGACGGGTTTTACCTTTGTTGGTTATTTCACGCCTATACGTGAACTGGCAATAGAAGTGGGTAGTTTTACGCTAGGCCCATGGGAGACATTCTGGTTCCTGTTCTACGGTTTTGCCACTTACGGTAATGCTGGCTGGATGCGCGAGCAAGTCTGTAAATACATGTGTCCTTATGCGCGCTTTCAGAGTGCCATGTTTGACAAGGACACGCTGATCGTTACTTACGATACGGCGCGTGGCGAGCCACGTGGTTCGAGAAACAAGAAAGTCGATTACAAGTCTCAGGGCCTGGGCGACTGTGTTGATTGTGGCATTTGCGTACAGGTCTGTCCTACCGGCATCGATATCCGTGATGGCTTGCAATATGAATGTATCGCCTGCGGTGCCTGCATTGATGGTTGTGATCAGGTGATGGACAAGATGGGCTATGAGCGTGGCCTGATACGCTATACCACTGAACATGCACTGACAACAAAGCTGGATGACAAAGCCATGTGGAAGCGTGTGTTCCGCATGCGCACCCTGATCTATGGTGGCTTGCTGGGTTTGATTATTTTACTGGCAGCAGTTTCTCTGGCCATGCATACACCATTAAAGGTTGATGTCATCAAAGACCGTGGCATGCCTAAAGTCACTGAGACTGGTGCAATAGAAAATGTCTACCGCTTGCAAGTGATGAACACCCAGGAGTCAGCCCGCCATTACAGTGTGGAAGTGCAGGGGGCAGCCGGTGCAGTTATTGTGAATCCAGCTAATCTTGAAGTTGGGTCTGCAACAGCAAAAGCCTTCCCGATCAGGGTCAGGGTGCCAGCAAATGTGTTGGACAAAGGTTCCAGCCGCATACGTTTTATTGTCAAGGATCTGGACTCGCCAGAAGTGACGGTAACTGAAAAAGCCGTGTTCATCGTTCCACGATAGGAGAAGAAAATGGAAGCCAGTTTGATGCCCCCAAAATCCAGGCGAGATACCTGGTACAAAGAACCATGGCTGTTGCTGGTGGCCGGTGGTCCTGCATTTGTGGTTTGCGCAAGTATTTACACTGGCTACATTGCCATGCGCGGCGCTGACAAGGTCGTCGCCGAAGATTATTACAAGCAAGGCTTGATGATCAACAAAGATATACAGCGCGATGCCAGGGCCAGGGAATTGCAACTGAATGCCTACATCAATGCTGACTTTGCCAATGGCAAGATCAGGCTGCAATTGAGTGGCACGGGTAATTTACCAGAAAGCATACAACTCAGCATGGCCAATGCGGCGGTTGGGAGTAATTCTGTCAGTGAAGTCATCCGCAGGCTACCCATGAAACAGACCTCACCGGGACAATATGAAGGCGACTTGAAATTGATGCCCAAGACGGGTGAAGGAGCAGTAAAACTGTTCCACATCAAACTGGAGACCACAGACTGGCGTTTGACAGGTGACTGGTTTGATCCAGAACAAAAATCGGTGCAACTGAATGCAGCAAAATGAGGGTAATCCCTGAAAGCTTACTGACCTGAGGCTGGATAACCACTAGAAGGGGACAGGATTTGGAACATAGCACTATCACAGCACGCAAACCACAGTTGCGCTCCATGTTAATGATCGTCTTGTGGCCTGCATTTTTGATGGCTTGTGCGGCAACAGGCTTGTTTTTCAGCCTGGTTGATCCTATGGAATTGATTGTGCTGGATCATCGCCTGCAAATGCATGAAACCGGTGTTTATACAGTAGGTTTTTTTGCCTTCTGGTTGCTGGGAATTCTGTCTAGTGGTTTGACGGCCTTGCTTGCGCAAAAAGCGCACTAGAAATAGAGAATCGCATCATGAAAATGAACGAACCTGCTGCATTTCCAGCAATAGAAATCCCAGAAGGCTTGATACGCCGTTTCGACAGCTTGGGGCCAAGGTACACGTCTTATCCTACGGCAGACAGGTTCCTTGAAGGTTTTACGGCAGAGTCTTACATACTCTACCTGGAAGAGCGCAGCCGCTTATTGAACAAGCCGCCATTATCCCTGTACATACACATCCCGTTTTGTGCTTCGCTGTGTTATTACTGCGCATGTAATAAAGTCATTACCAAAGACCACGGTCGCTCCGCCAAATACCTGGAATATCTGGCCAAGGAATTGAAACTGGTCACGGGGCATTTACATGACAGGGAAACCCTGAGTCAGTTGCATCTGGGTGGTGGTACACCTACCTTTCTCAGCCATGCTGAACTGCGCCAGTTGATACACTTGCTACGCGAGCACTTTGACTTTTCTGATGATGCTGAAATCTCCATAGAAATAGATCCACGTACCGTCACGACCGAGACCTTGCAATTGCTGGCAGAACTGGGCTTCAACCGCACCAGTCTGGGTGTGCAAGACTTCAATGCTGATGTGCAAAAGGCAGTACACCGCATCCAGCCTTATGAAATGGTGGCACAAACGGTGGCTGATAGTCGCGCCTGTGGTTTTCAATCCATCAATTTTGATTTGATCTATGGTCTGCCCAAGCAGAACCTGGACAGTTTTTCGCAAACCCTGGATCAGGTTATAGCCTTGTCGCCAGCCCGCATTGCGCTGTATAACTACGCACACCTGCCGACCCGTTTCAAGTCTCAACGCCGTATTGCCGAAGCAGATTTACCGTCTGCTGAGCAGCGCCTGCAGATTTTCTTGATGTCGATCAAGCGCTTGCTGGCTGAGGGCTATGTCTATATAGGCCTGGATCATTTTGCCAAGCCGGATGACAGTCTGGCACTGGCAACGCTGGATGGCAGCCTGCACAGGAATTTTCAGGGTTACACCACGCGGGCAGATTGCGATCTTATTGCCCTGGGCTTGTCGGCGATAGGCAAGGTCGGCGCTTCTTATGGCCAGAACCTGCGCACGCTGGATGAATACTATGCCAGCCTGGACAAGGGGATATTACCTGTCGAGAAAGGTTACGATCTTGATGCCGATGATATCTTGCGCAGACAAGTCATCATGAGCCTGATGTGCAGTAATACTCTGAATTTCAAATTTCTTGCAGTGCAATATGGCATTTCTTTCTCCGATTATTTTTCTGCTGAACTGCTGAAACTGCAAGACTATGCAAAAGAAGGCATAGTCTGCATTGATGATGCCAGTATCAGTATTCCTGCCAAAGGACGTTTGTTTGTACGTGCATTGGCGATGGTATTTGATCGCTATCTGTCGCAGCAATCAGGTGCCCGGTATTCCAAATTGATTTGATATGCTGACCCTTCCTTTGGTATTTGCCGCAATGACTGCTGGTGCCATAGGTGGTGTCCATTGTGTTGGTATGTGTGGCGGTATTTCCATGTTGTTGACGCAGGCAGGGCAGAAGCGTGACACACCTGCCAGAAAAATCATTCCGATTGCCATAGCAGCTCAGGGCGGGGCTGAGCAAACAGCAGTCAGCCTGCAAGCGAGGTTGTTTTATCAAGGCTTATTGCAAAGCGGTCGCATCTTTACCTATGTAATTGCTGGCGCTATTCTTGGCGGTCTTGGAACGGCTGGCATGTTGTTCAAACCTTATTTGCCAGTTCAGCAAATTCTGTTTGTCATCGGCAATCTGATGCTGATACTTCTTGGTTTGCGCGTATTGGGGCTGTCGCCGCAATTCCCTTTTTTGCAAAGTTTTTTGGCGAAATTACATGCGGGATTGACCAGGAAGCTGCCACCGCTGCAACAGGCAGCAAAATATCCATTTTTATTGGGGATGAGCTGGGGCTGTCTGCCTTGCGGCCTTTTGTTTGGTGTAGCGCCATTTGCCTTATTGTCGGGCGATGCCTGGTCAGGTGCTTTGCTGATGCTGATCTTTGGCGTGTTTGCATTACCGCATTTATTACTGACTCAGGCAATCATGCAACAAGCTCGAAGTAAAAAGCTCATGCGCGGCTTGCGCTATCTGGGAGCAGCAATTTTGATAGGGGTAGGTGCTTTAGGGCTTTGGTATTTTGATATGAAGGATATGCCATCCTTCTTATGTCTTGTGCCAACTGCCTAGCTGGCGGCAGGTAGCATAACTAGTATCAAGTTCGGCATCAAGCCTTGATATCGATCAGCGTGCCAAGTAATTCATCTGCAGTCTTGATGATTTTTGCAGATAGATCAAAACCTGTTTTAAATTGTATGGATTGCACGATTTCGCTGGTCAGATCAGTGCCGCTCAGCTCTTGCGAAGCCAGGCTGCTACCTTCCCGGCTGATATTGGCAATCACACCACCTGCAGGCTGTTCTTGAAAACTGACTTGCTGCGGGACGAAACCTGAGGTGCTGGCATTCGCCACATTGTGGCCAGAACTGTCCAGCGCACGAGTGTAAGCCTTGAGTCCTGACAGGCCACTGTTAAGCGCTGAAACTGACATGAAATACTCCAAATACGATGTGATTACAAGGTGATTTAATGAAAGCTTATACCGGAACGGATAAGTTTGCACGGCTATTCAATTTGCTTAGCTTATTTGCTTGATTTATTTAGAACTCATTTCATAAATAGGATGAGTGCGAACAAGACGATTTGGGATGCAGTGCAAGGCGTGACGCGAAGCTAAGGCTGGTGCCTTAGCGAGAGGCACAACGCTGCAATGCGCCCAAATCGTCAGTTCCCGGAGGGTTTGTCTCATAACGCGCGCTGGACTACGTTGGACTCGTTATCAATAGCACCGCTATTGACTGTCTCGTCCGCCTTGCCAGCCCACGTTATGAGACAAACGCATCTCACCCTATTTATGAAATGAGTTCTACTTAACTTAGTGGCAAATTAATTTTCAGCCTGGTTCCCTCGCCAGGCTGACTGGCAACCAGAAACTCACCCTGCATGGCCTTGACGCGTTCGCGCATGCCTACCAGACCAAAAGAACGTGATTTGCGCATTTCATCAGCCTCTATCCCTTTGCCATTGTCAGTGACACTGAAGCTCAATGTGGTGGGGCTGCGCTCGAATGCAATTTGCACTTCCGTGGCATCTGCATGCCTGACCACGTTGGTCAGTGATTCCTGAATGATGCGGAAGATGGCCGTGCTGCGTGCATCGTCGAGTGTCAGTTGTTCTTCATTTGCTTCCAGGTCACAAGTTATGCCATGTCGTTGAGAAAAGTCTTTTTGCAGTGTTTGCAGGGCGAAATACAAGCCTCCTTCATCCAGAGCACGTGGCCTGAGGTCTGTGGCAATGCGTCGCAAAGTGGTGATGGAGGTCAGTATCAACTGGTCCATACTATTCAAGGTTTGCTGGGTTTTTCCCGTCAGTACGCTATCTCTTTGCAACAACGATAAGTCCATACGCAGGGCGGCCAGCAACTGACCGAGGTCGTCATGTAGTTCGCGTGCAATATGCTTGCGTTCTTCTTCGCGTATGCTTTGCAAGGCGGCAGATAGCTGCGTCAATTCATCGTGGTAAAGCGCCATTTTTTCCTTGGCGACTTTGCGTTCTGTGATATCACGGAAGATGACGGTATAAAAACGTTTTCCGTTTTCTATCTGACTCGAAATCGAGGCTTCTATAGGAAATTCTTCACCATTGGCTTTTACGCCGGTAACATAAAAATCTTCAAAATTGCCCCCATTCATCATCATTTTGAGGCCAGTGGTTGGCC